>NZ_LMNZ01000021.1:297-293464 GCF_001423445.1 Rhizobium sp. Leaf311
TGTCTCGCGGACTTCAGGACCGGATAGAGTTTCTGGGACATGTGCATCCAGCTTTACTGTTGACGTTGACTGAGGGGTGCGATCCGGGCTGGCATCAAAGCCAGCCGGGAGCCACGAAGACGAGCCATGCGAGAAGCGGGCCCGCGGCGACGACAAATGCGCTGTAGTAAAGCAGCGTCTTGAAGAACTTCGTCTGATCGACATTCTGCGCATTGGCAACAACCAGAGCGCCGTTGGTCGAGAAGGGCGAAACGTCAACGATGGTGGCGGAAATGGCGAGTGCCGCAATCATGCCCGGCGTGCCGATTTCACCCTGCATGAGCATGGGAACCGCGAGCGGGATCATAGCCCCCATAACGCCGACCGAGGAGGCGAAGGCCGAGACGATGCCGCCGATATAGCACAAGAGAAGGGCAGCAACGAGCGGCATGGCCAGTGCGGACACGGAGTTGCCGACATAGGTGATGGCGCCGGATTTCTCCAGTACCGAGATGTAGGTGATGACACCCGCGATCAAAAGCACGGTTGACCATGCAATCTTGTCGACGGCGCCCTTCTGCCCCCGTGGGCAAACCAGTGCCAGGATGACGGCGACGCACATGGCAACAAGACCGACATTGAGGCTGAATGCCAGAGACAGAATGGCCAAGGCGGCAAGACCGGTCAATGTCAGCGCCTGCTCCAGATCGAGCTTGCCGCTGGTCGTGACTTCAGTCATTTCCGATTCACGCTGGCGCGGGTCGATCGCCATATGGCCGCCACTGCCGCGCACATCCACGGATACGCCCGGTGTGAAGACGTCGCCGGAACCGTTCGCGCCAGCAGCCGCTTTCGATTTCCTCCCCAGAACCATGGCTGCGCCGATGGCAATCAGCAGGTTAAAGCCGAGGCTGGCGAGGAAGAGAACGGTTTCGTCACCCGGCAGGCCAGCGCGCTGAACAACCTGATTGGTGATGCCGCCATAAATGCTGATGGGAGAGAAGCCACCGCCCTGTGCACCATGGATGACCATGATGCCCATGAGAAGCGGATTGATGCCATATTTTGCCGAAAAGCGCAGGGCAATCGGGGCGATGATGGCAACAGCCGCCGGGCTGACAGCACCAATTGCAGTCAAAAGCGCCGAGACGAAGAACATGACCCACGGAATGGCCGATATGCGTCCTTTGACGGCGCGCACGCAGGCCCGAACCAGCCAGTCGACCGTGCCGTTATTCTGCGCGATGGCGAAAAGATAGGTGATACCGACAAGCGTGACGAAAAGGTCACCTGGAAAACCTTCGAAAATCTGCTTGACGCTCATGCCGACGACGAGCGTGCCGATGATGAACGAGAGGGCAAAACCCAGCGCGCCCATGTTGATCGGCAGGGCAGTCGCCACGATAAACATGACGACGAGCCCGAGTATAGTAATGACTTCTGATGACATGACAGCTCCTCCCGAAAGCCAGAGGGTCGGAGTGGAAGCGGCACCCTCTTGCCGTTCGCCATCCGTGCGGCGTCCCCGCACAACCCATTGGGGTATGTATGCGCAAAAAACGCGAATAGGCAATAATGAATTTATACGTTGATAAAATTTGATCTCCGGAATACATATGGGCGCAAATGCTGTGGAGGCGCATTCATGTGGACTAAACTTGCGACAAACCGCGCGAGCCGATTGGAACGGGCTTCACCGCTCTCAAACGGCAAGGTGGTCAAAGCAGATGCGATCATTGCTCTCATGGAGGCCGTGATTGAACCGGGCGATCGGCTGTGCATCGAAGGCAACAACCAGAAACAGGCCGATTTCCTGGCAAAGGCTCTGGCAAATGTGAATCCGCAAGTGGTTCACGATCTGCACATTGTCCAATCGGTTCTGGCGCTGCCGGAACACCTCGACGTGTTCGAGAAGGGCATTGCATCCAAGCTGGATTTTTCCTTTTCGGGACCGCAGGCGGCGCGTCTTGCAAGGCTCTTGAGCGCCGGTCAGCTCCGTATCGGCGCGATCCATACCTATCTCGAACTGTTCGGTCGGTACTTTACCGATCTTACTCCGCGCGTAAGCCTCGTTTGCGCCCAGGCAGCGGATAGAGCCGGCAACCTCTATACCGGCGGCAACACTGAAGACACGCCTGTTATCGTCGAATCCACAGCGTTCCGACAGGGCATCGTGATCGCCCAGGTCAACGAGATCGTTGACGTGCTGCCGCGCGTCGACATTCCCACCGACTGGGTCGACTTCGTCGTGCAAAGCCCCAAGCCGCACTACATCGAGCCGCTCTTTACCCGCGATCCCGCCCAGATTTCGGAAATTCAGGTGTTGATGGCCATGATGGCCATCAAGGGCATCTATGCCGAATATGGAGTGACGCGCCTCAACCACGGCATCGGTTTCGATACCGCAGCAATCGAGCTCATCCTGCCAACCTACGCCGAAAGTCTCGGCCTCAAGGGCAAGATCGCCACCCACTGGGCGCTCAATCCGCATCCGGCGCTCATTCCCGCCATCGAGGCGGGCTTTGTCCAGAGCGTGCATTCTTTCGGGTCGGAACTGGGCATGGAGGATTATATCCGCGCCCGCTCGGACGTGTTCTTTACCGGACGCGATGGCTCGATGCGGTCCAACCGGGCGCTGAGCCAGACGGCGGGACTTTACGCCTGCGACATGTTCATTGGCTCCACCCTCCAGATCGATCTCGATGGCAACAGTTCCACGGCAACGCTTGGCCGTATTGCCGGATTTGGTGGCGCGCCGAATATGGGATCGGATGCCAGAGGGCGCAGGCATGGCTCGAAAGCATGGCTGAAAGCAGGCGAAGAGGCCGCGACTGGCACTATGCCACGCGGCCGCAAGCTCGTCGTCCAGATGGTGGAGACTTTCCGCGAACATATGGCACCGGCCTTCGTGGAAAAGCTCGACGCGTGGAAACTGGCCGAATCCGCTGGTCTCGACCTGCCGCCGGTCATGATCTATGGCGACGATGTAACCCATATTCTCACCGAAGAGGGCATTGCCAATCTGCTTCTGTGCCGCACGGCAGAGGAGCGGGAGCAGGCCATTCGTGGTGTTGCGGGCTATACGGCTGTCGGTCTTGGTCGCGACAAGCGCATGGTGGAAAATCTGCGGGACCGTGGCATCATCAAACGGCCAGTCGATCTGGGCGTCGATGTGTCGCTGGCAAGCCGCGATCTCCTGGCAGCCAAATCGATGAAAGATCTCGTACGTGCATCGGGTGGCCTTTACCGCCCCCCTGCCCGGTTCCGGAACTGGTGAGGTTGGACGATGGAAAGACTGGAATATGAATTTGGCGGCGGCAGCGTTCTGGCGGCGCGAAACAAACCGATCCTTTCGGGCGTTCTCGGCTCCGGCAATCTCGAGGTTCTGGTCGAGGCCTGCGACCTCTCCGGCAAATGCCGCGTCGAGGTGGAAACGGCAGCGGTGGGCTTCGGTGCCATCTGGCAGGCGGTGCTGTCTGACGTGTTCGACCGCTGGAAGATCGGCGACGTGAAAGTGTCGATCAACGATGCAGGCGCAACGCCCGCCGTCGTGGCACTGCGGCTGGATCAGGCCCTTCAGGCTTATTCGGGCAAAAGCAGCGAGGCGACATCATGAGCAGAAGCTGGTACGAGGCAACCGCGCGTGAGCGTATCGACGGTCTGCTGGATACAGGCAGTTTCATCGAACTCCTTCCTCCGCAGGACCGCATGACAAGCCCGCATTTGCGGGTCCTCGGCTCACCAGCCGCCTTCGATGATGGCGTGGCCGTCGGCAAGGGACTGCTGGACAGCAAGCCCGTCCTCATCGCCGCGCAGGAAGGTGCCTTCATGGGCGGCGCGGTGGGCGAGGTGCATGGCGCCAAGATCACCGGGCTTCTGGAGCGCGGACTGGACGAAAAGCCGAGTGCGGTTCTGCTGCTGCTGGAATCCGGCGGCGTGCGGCTGCATGAGGCCAATGCGGGATTGATCGCCGTTTCCGAAATCATGCGCGCCATTCTCAATCTGCGCGCCGCCGGTATTCCCGTCATCGTTCTAGATGGCGGACGCTACGGCGTCTTTGGCGGCATGGGCATCGCATCGCGGCTTTGCTCGTCCATCGTCATGTCGGAAGAGGGACGGCTTGGCCTATCCGGGCCTGAAGTCATCGAAACCACCATGGGCGTGGAGGAATTCGATGCATCCGACAAGGCTCTCGTCTGGCGCACGGTTGGCGGCAAGCATCGCTATATCCTTGGCGAAACCGCAGGCCTTGTCTCTGATGACATGGATGCGTTCAGAAACGCAGCGATTGGCCTTCTCGGCACGGCAAAACCTCTCGATCTCGATGGCATTGAAGCGGAACACGCTGCACTCTCTGCGCGTCTTGCCCGTTTTGGCGACGTGCAGGATGCTAGCGATATCTGGTCGGCACTGGATATTGCCGATGTGGACAGGATTCCCCTGATGACAACGGAGGAATTCCACCAGGCCATCGATGGAAGGAGAAGCGCATGATGACGCCGGAAGTTTTGTTCGACCGCCTGTTTCCGCAAGGCCATGACATTTCCTCAGAGGGTCTCTTCTTCGCGGGGACCGCAAAGGCCGGTTCACAACCGGTATCGGTCATCGGCACGCGCGAAAAGGCGCATATCGGCATCGATCTGGCCATGCGCATGGCGTCTGAGGTCATTCGCATCATGAAGGAGCGTCCGGGCAGCCCGATCCTGCTTCTGGTGGATACGGCCGGTCAGAAAATGAGCCGCCGTGACGAGCTTCTGGGCCTGAACGGATATATAGCCCATCTTGCCAAATGTATCGATGTGGCGAGACGTCGGGGCCATAAAATTATCGGCCTCGTCTATGGAGAAGCCGTCAGCGCCGGGTTCCTGTCGTCCAGCCTTTTGGCCGACGCCTGCTATGCGCTGCCGGAAGCCGAGGTAAGGGTAATGAACCTGCCCGCCATGTCGCGTGTGACGAAAATTCCCGTCGAGCGGCTGGAGGAATTGTCAAAGGACAGCGCGGTGTTTGCTCCGGGCGTTGCCAATTACGTCGCCATGGGTGCAGTGCGTGAAACCTGGGATGGCGATCTCGCCAGTGCATTGGTTAAGGCGCTGGAAGAGAGCCAGGATCCCGGCAGCGATACCCGTCGCAACTACGGAGAAGAACGCAAGGGACGGACACTGGCACGTTCTGTTTCTCATCGGGTGCGGCATGATGCGGCCTGAAAGGCACCGCTTCGTCACGCTCAAATCCTCATGGCGTGACCACGCGATCCTCTCTCCTTGCGGTATCGCAGCGGGCGAACTGCTTCCGGACTGGGTTGATGCGGGTCGTCCCCTGATCGTGGCTTCCTCCGCCGCAGGAGACGGCGAGACGACAATTCGTCTCGGCCTTTCGACACCAGAAAAACGCAGACTTGGACTTTGCGTGGCCCTAGAGGCCATCAATCGCGTTTTGCCTCCTGTCGCGCTCGAAGATGCCGCCACCAGTGCGCCGGATGAATGGCAGGACACCATTCGGTTGGTATTGAAGACAGCAGTGCGGTACGGGCTCAGTCTCTCCGTCTTTGGGTCCTTGGCATGGACACATCTTTCCGGCGAAAACCATTTGCATGCTGGCTCTGACCTCGATCTGCTCGTTTCCACCTCTACTCCCGACAGCTACCTTGAAGCCGTTCAGTCGCTTCTCGACATCGCTGGAAAGCCGCGACTGGATGGGGAGTTGCTGCTGACAGACGGTTCGGGCGTCAATCTGCGGGAATACGCTGCGCGGCCCAACCAGATCCTTGTCAAACAGCATGGTGGGCCGAGACTGGTCGAATATTCTTCGCTCATGTCCGTTGCAAGGAGTGCCGGATGACCACGGTGCTTCACCCAGTTGCGGAGCAACCGCGCATTGTCCGGCGGGATAGCAGCCGGGTACTCGGCAGAATGGCGATCCGTTCGCTCTACACCGAGCTGTCGCTTTATCCTAAACCGGGCCTCGTCAGCCCGGTCGACAACGGTGCTCATGACGATATGAGCATGGCCACCTTCATGCGCAGCCTGTTTTCGCTCAGGACCTACTTCGTCCAGATTGCTGCCGCAGGCGGGTTTGAAAGCCGGTTCATCACCCTCAAGCAACTGGGCATGGATGCCGAAAGACGTATGTTGACGGCCACGGCGGGTATCAACACGCACCGGGGAGCAATTTTCAATCTCGGACTGCTTTCCGCCTCGGCTGGATATCATATAGCCAACCGCTTGCCGCTTGATACCGATGCAATCTGCATGACCGTCGCCACGCTATGGGGCAAGGATCTAATGGCGGACATGCCAGTAGACTCAAATGGCTCACGTGCGATTGCCCGTCATGGTGGCCCCGGAGCCAGAGAGCAGGCGGCGTTGGGATACCCGGTTCTGAGGCATGTGGCCGTACCGACATATGACAATGCGTTGAAGCAGTCAGGCGACCGCGATTTGTCAGCGTTGCAAACATTCTTTGCGCTCATGTCCGTGCTGAACGACACGAACATCCTGCATCGGGCTGGACGTGAAGGCCTCGATTACGTGCACCAGCAGGCCCGCGAATTTTTGTCCGACGGCGGCGTCTTCGCCTCTGGCTCCATAGACCGCGCCGCAGAGCTGCATCGGGCGTTCTCTCAACGCCGCATCTCACCGGGAGGAGCGGCTGATCTTCTTTCATGCGCTATTTTCCTTCATGATGTGAGGGCAGGCGAATGACGCTCGGCATTCTATGCCCCGGTCAGAGCGCACAGGCTCCGGAGATGATCGATCGCCTGCGCGACGCGCCAGAGGCAACCGATGTTTTCGTGGCATTTCAGGAGGTGATGGGCAGCTCGATTTTCGAGGTGGTGAGGCAGGGGCGCCTGCACGAGAACGCCATTGCACAACCGGTCATCTGCGCTGTGGAACTGGCGGCGTTCCGGATTGTCAGACGCGCCCTTCCCGCGCCCGATTACTTCGCCGGCTACAGTATCGGTGAGCTGGCAGCATATGGATGCGCCGGGTCGATCAGCGCGAGGGACCTGATCCACCTGGCAAGCCTGAGGGCATCTCTGATGGACGCGGCTTGCCCGACACCTTCCGGCATGATCGCCATTCGTGGCCTCCGGGAAACGAGTGTGTCGCCGATATGCAGCAGCAACGCCGTTCATATCGCAATTCGCAACGGCGAGGACCGCTTTGTCGTCGCTGGACCTCTGGACAATATCGCGGGCGCGGCAAGGGATGCCGAACAACGCGGCGCGCATGTCACACCTCTTCCCGTGCGTATCGCTTCCCATACGCCCTTGATGCATTCGGCCGTCGCTGCCTTTGCAAAGGCACTGGAAGCGACGGATTTCAAAAGCCCGACCGCGCCGGTCTTGGCCGGTATCGATGGCGGAACCGTTCGCTCTCGCGAAGTCGCCATCCAGCGGCTTTCCGCCCAACTGGAGACATGCATCGACTGGCGTGGCTGTATGGAAAGCCTCAAGGAAGTGGGCTGCACAACACTGCTTGAACTTCTGCCCGGCGGTGATCTTTCCGCAATGGCCAGAGATGCCGTCCCTTCCATCGCCTCGCGATCGATGACCGAGTTCAAGACACTCGACGCGGCCGCAGAATGGGTTTTGCGCAAGGAGGGCTGAAACCGCCTCGCACTGCCTTTCCGCGACTTAGCTTGAATGCGCAGGACGCGTGGCGACCAGATGTTTTCTGTGGGATAGGTTGCGCTTGACCGCCATGAGCAAAGCAGCTGCGATGGCGGAAAAGCAGAAAGTCGCCCAACCGAGACCTTCAAAGCCAATGATGGCGACAATGGCGCCGCCCAGCGCCGGGCCGAGTGCAGCGCCCGTCATCATCATGGCAGGTGTCGCAGCGACGGCCCGGCCTGAAGGATCAAGCCGGGACAGCACACCGAAAAGGAAGGTGTGGGTAAACAGAACAATCGATGCGTAAAATAGCGTTGGCGCAGCGAAAGCGTTGAAAATAGTGGCGTTAGTCAATGTCAGCGCCAGAGCCGCCTGGGTGAGTGCGCCAGCGATGCCGACCGCCAGCGCGGGTAAGCGCCTTTGCAGCAGGACTGCCAACACTCCCGGCATGAGATTGATGAAACCGAGCAGAACGAGAAGTATCTGGACCTGGCTCGCGTCAAAGCCGCGCGTCGCTGCTATGCGTTCGATGAATGCAAAGACCATGGACTGATTGAGCATCAGGCAAACGACAGCCGCTATCGTCAGATAGGCAATGAGCGGGACACGGCCAGCGCCGGATTTGGCTTCAACTCCAGCCTCATCTGCAGCATCCTGTCCTCGTATGATCTGCTCGGGGAAAAACAGCGCGATAGCGCCCGCGCCAATCGCCATGATGACGACGAAAGCCATGAAGACGACCTGCCCGCCATAAGCTGCGATCTCACCGGGGAGGAATGCGAACATCAGAACCGCGAGAACTCCCACCATGACATTTGCAAGCCCGAAATGGCGATGCGGGTTTTCCGTGCGTCCAATACTGCCATGGACCATGGACAGGGCGGAGCCGACGCAAAGTCCCGCTATGCCGTGGATGGCAAGAAGCTTGCCGAAGCTTGATGGAGCCACGGGAAGACCCCAGGCCCATGAAAAACAAAGCGCTGCGGCACAGAAACCCGCAAATGCGATCCAGCGGGGCGACAGGCGATCGAACCTCGGCGCCAGAATGGTGCTCATAACCACGATACCGCCAAGGAAAAGCGTCACCGTCAGGCCCGCCTGCTCTGGTGCAAGCCCATAATGCGCCATCAGTACTCCGATCCAGAGCGGCAATGCCGCCAGATCGATCGTCCCGGCCATGTGGCCGACGTAAAGCGCGGCGATACCGCGCAGACCCTTGCGATTTGACATGTTTCCTCCTCCCGTTTTTAAAAAGCCCACCGCCTCCAACGGTGGGCTGGCATCATCCGGCCGTTATGGGCAGACCGGCAGTTCTACCCAGCTTATGCCTTTCCCGGTCTTGATCTTCACCTCCCCGCCGATCCGCTGATGCTCCGGCGTGACATGGAAGAAGGGGAATGAGCGGAAGACGTCGCGCGTCGACACCTCGATGATGAGGCGGTGCCCCTTTTCAAACACCGCGCTCGTCGGTCCCACTGCAATGTCGATGCTGACCGTTTCTCCGGGTGCAGGTGCCTTTTCGCAATCGCGCCAGTGGACCGGACGGTGAGAACCGTCGATCATTCGATCGGGGTCAAGCTCACGACGGGACAGACGTCCCCAACCCAGACCAAGGGGCGTCTCGGGATTGTCCAACCCGTCATAGACGACTTCCGTGCCGTCAGGTGCGATGTCGCGCAGGCAGACAAACAGGTCCGCGTCACCTTCAGACGCGGCGACCGTCAGGTGCACCGTCACCGGGCCGATCAGCCGCAAATCGTCTTCCAGCGGTTTGGACGTGAACACCGCGTTCCAGGATTGCTGCAACGGGCGGCTCAGGCCATCCTTGATATAGGCTTGCATCACCGATTCATTCATGTGAACCGCATGGTGTTCGCTGTCATCTTCAGCCGGCTTTTCAAGCCGCGGCGGCTCAATCGGGACTGCGAGAAGATCGGCAGTGGCCGACCCCTGTACCGGATCGCTGCTCAAGCTCATGGCCTCGGCGTCCAGTTCCCATTTCACCCACTGCGTCTGCGGAAGCGGCCATTCCTTGGCTTCCATCCACTCGATGGCACCGGGTCTGCGCACGCAAAGCGTCAGCGGCGATGTTTCCATCATGCCGTTCTGAATGTCCTTCAACCAGAAATCCATGAACTTCTTTTGCGCGGCATATCCCTCTTCGCTGTAGTAGGGCTCAATGTGGCCGCCGATATGGGCCCGCAGCCATTTGTGCTTCGAGGCGGACTGGCAAAACAGATCGAAATGCTGCTGAAGCGACAGCAGCGAACCTGTCCAGTTCGCAGCAGTCAGGAACGGAACGTCGATGACAGAAAGATCGGGTGTACGTGCCGCCCAGAACTCATCGAAGAAGGGGTGAGCTATGGCCTTTGCGGGCCAGTTCTCACGCATACGTTCCAGCTCCTGCGGCGGCAGCGTTCCATAGCCATGCTGGTTGGGCACGATCCACGCGTCAAACCAGGAGTTGACGAAGAAGGTGTTGAACATGCCTTCCTGATAGGTCATTTCATAATTGTCGCCGCCTACTTCCCAGGGGATCATGCAGGTGAGGTGCGGTGGCTTGTGCGTTGCCACTGCGATTTGCGTTGCCGAGAGGTAGGAAATTCCGTTTAGACCGACTCGACCGGTACACCAGGGCTGCACGGCGATGGCTTCGATTGCGGCGGCGTAATCCTCGATATCGCGCGGTGACCAGACGTCGGCTACGCCCGGCGAGGCACCAAGCCCGCAGGCGTCTACGATGACGACAGCATAGTCATCCGCGACCCATCGCAGAATATCGGGAGCCTCATAGACCGCGTACTCATTCTTCATCGAAATGCGCGCGTAAACGGCTGGCTCTTTCGTTTCGAAGTGAATGTCCTTGCCGTAGGGGGTAAAGCACATGACTGCGGGATATTGCTGCGTCGTATCAGGCCGGTACACGTCCGCCATAACGATCCGGCCATCTTCGACCTCAATCGCCACATTCTTATCGACACGCATCTTGCCGTCGACAAATGAACGAAGCGGCGGACGGGTGCTGAAAGTCCTGGTTGCGATCGGATTGCTGTCGGCTTGGTTGTTCATGGTCTTCCCTGAAAAAAGGTCATGGCGAAGCAACCGCAGGCCATCGAAATGGCGTGACGAGTTGCTCGCAGATTTAGTGGACTGAAAATTCGATTTTGGTGCCTGCCAAACAGGCTGGAAGTTCGCCAACGAGTCATGGTCGGCCAGGATGTATCACCGCCGATATGCTCCCCTGAACGTCAAGCCAAGCAGGTGCCGCGAAACTTCGTGTTTAAGGACTAAAGGCCATTTGTTTCCTCCCTGTTGGACACCCTCCAGTGTCGGCTAGGGGTAGCTAAGCACATTGCGCACTATTTAAAAAATCGATTGTTTAAATGCGTACTATCCGCAATATGGATGTGATGGGCGTGGATATCCCGGGAGGAAACGGAGATGCGATTTCAGGGTCTTGATCTCAATCTTCTGGTTGCGCTTGACGAGCTTCTTACGGAGCGCAACCTGACGGCAGCGGCGAACAAGCTCAATCTGAGCCAGCCCGCAATGAGTGCCGCGCTGGCACGCCTGCGGTCCTATTTCGGTGACGATCTTTTCAGAATACAGGCGCGCGGCATGGTGCCTACCCCTGTTGCCGAGAGCCTTGCCGGTCCCACCCGCGATGCGCTCCTGCAGATCAAGGCGATGCTTGCCAAGCGGGACGCCTTCGATCCGTCCACGTCACGGCGATGTTTTCGTGTTGCCTTGTCAGACTACGCCATGCTCGTGTTGTTTTCTTCCGCCATGGCACAGATTGCCAGCGCGGCACCCAACATCACATTTGATCTGGTTCCATTTGATGACAAGCCTGACGAACTGATCCGTCGGGGTGAGGTCGACTTCCTGATTTTCCCGAATATCTTCCTGTCTGAAGCTTTCCCCCAGGCAAGGCTTTTTGAAGATCGGCTGGTCGCGGTCATCTGGGAGGGAAATAGTATTGTCGGAGAATCCCTGACATTCGCCCAATATATGTCGATGGGGCACGTCGCCAGTCAGTTCGGCCGGTCACACAAACCCTCCATCGAGGACTGGCTGATGCTTGAACACGGGGTAAAGCGCCGTGTCGAAGTTGCGGTTCAGAGTTTTGCGATGGTCCCTCATCTGCTGGTAGGGACAAATCGGGTCGGAACAATGTGCAAACGCCTTGCGGATGAGGTTGCCAAGACCATGCCCGTACGCGTGATGGACCTGCCAATGCCACTGCCCTCCTTTACGGAAGTCATACAGTGGTCGCCCGTACACAATGGCGACCTTGCCGCCGAGTGGGTCCGCAGCATCATTCTGGATGAAGCCGAACGCATGAACTGAAGTCCGCCCGCCAGCGTCGAAATACGATATGTAAAAATTCGGCAGCACCCGTCAAAGCAATCGATACTGAAATCTCCAATCCCGTGCAGGTGAAAGGCGTCTGGCATGCGGTCTGACCAGCATGACAAAACGCCGTCATATATTGGCAAACTTAAGCGGTCATCGCACCGGCCACATATCCATGAAACGAATATCAACTATCCAAACAATCGATTTCGCAAATGGAGATTACCGTGCCAATTTCCGGTCGGGAAGAGAGGCCAGTCGGCGATGACACCGCGGCATTTGGCAGACATCTGTATGCCTTGACGTCGGCGTGAAGTCTGGAAGTTCCGGGCCCCATCCTCGTTTTTAGACCGGTAGGGAGGAACTATTTGCCATGGAAAAATTTATCGAAGCCCTCGGTGTTGATGTCATTTTCGATCCGACGACTCCCTTGTCGGCATCGGAGCCGCCCGTTCCTGCTGTCGACACCAGAACAGTCGAGTTCAAGAAGGGCTATGTCCATGTCGAAGGCGCACTGGCCTTGACCTGTGACATCACGTTCGAACAGGATGTTGCGATCCCGCTGCGAGACGGAACCATCCTCTACGGTGATATTTTCCGTCCTTCCAACGAAAAAAATGTGCCCATCATTCTGGCCTATACGCCCTATTGCAAGCGCGGCGGTTGGTGGAATCTGAATTTCAATGCGACCAAGTTCGGCGTTCCACAGAGCACGCTGTCCGGTCTTCAGTCCTTCGAGGCACCAGACCCTGCGATCTGGTGCGATGCCGGCTATGCCGTGGCTGTCGTGGATGCCGCCGGCACGTCGAATTCCGGCGGCGATGAAGTCTTCATGGGCACGGCTTCAGGACGCAACGTCTATGATGTCATCGAGTGGCTCGGACAGCGCGACTGGTCCAACGGCAAGGTTGGCATGGCCGGAAATTCCCAGCTCGGCATGATCCAGTGGGCAACCGCCGCCTTGCAGCCACCGCATCTTGCCGCCATTGCACCTTGGGAAGGCCTGAACGACAGCTATCGCGACGTCGTCATGCGTGGCGGTATTCTGGATACGAAATTCCACGACAGGGACATTGCCGCCTTCATCTTTGGCCGCAACAATCGCGAAGCCTTGACGAAGATGGCGCAGCGCTATCCGCTCTACAATGCCTATTGGGAGGACAAGCGTCCCGACCTGAAGGCGATCACCGTACCCGCCTATGTCGTGGCAAGTTTCACAAGTGCGATCCATCCGCGCGGAACGCTGGAAGCATTCCGTGGCGTGGCCTCGGAGCACAAATGGTTGCGCGTCCACAACAATCAGGAATGGCTCGATCTGGCCGATGCGGGCAGCACGGCGGATCTCCGGAAGTTCTTTGACCGCTATCTCAAGAACATCGACAATGACTGGGATGAAACACCAAAGGTACGGCTGTCCATTCTCGATCCCGGCGGCGAAGATCAGGTCAATCGGCCCGAAACGTCCTGGCCGCTGGAACGCCAGGAATGGCGCAAGCTCTATCTCGATGCGCAGTCCTTCGGACTTTCGAACGAACCTCTTACATCCCCATCGGTGGCGGAATATGCCGGTGACGATCTGACACAATGCGTCAGGTTCTCGAAGGTCTTCGAAGAGGAAACCGAAATCACCGGCTACCTCAATCTCCACCTATGGATCGAGGCAGCGGATGCCGATGACATGGACCTTTTTGCCGCCCTTTACAAGGAATCGGCCGATGGGAAGCGCCTGCATCACATCACGCTGGTTGGCCCACAGGCGCGGGGTTTCGTGAAATCGCTTGAACAGGATGGCAAGCTGCCTGGCACCCTCAGCTACACCGGCCCGCTTGGTCGCCTGAGGGTTTCGCAGCGCGCCATCGATCCAGAGCGGTCAACGCCATCGGAGCCGCTGATCACCCACAGAAACGAGGATCGACTGATCCCTGGAGAATGCGTACCAATCGAGCTTTCGCTGTGGCCGACATCGATGGTCATCCATGCTGGCGAGCGGCTCGTTGTTGAAATAGCGGGGCACCCCGTTGGGCCCCATGCTCACGGAACGCTGCCAGGGGCCATTCTGGATCTGCCTACACGCAATCGCGGCAGGCACCGGATCCGCACGGGAGAGCGCTACGACTCCCATCTTCTCTTTCCGGTCATTCCGTCTGAGCACGCGAAAAAATAGACAAAACGGGAAATTGGCCGCCGCGAGCGGCCATTTCTTCAACAAAGCTCAATCACCGACCAGCCGATAGCCAACGCCTGGCTCTGTCTGAACGATTTTTGGCTGCGCCGGATCTTTTTCGATTTTCTGGCGCAGCTGACCAATGAAGACACGCAAATAATGCAGATCCTCTTCATGGGCAGGCCCCCACACGGACGTCAAAAGGGTTCGATGTGTGACCACACGGCCAGCATGATGTGAAAGCAGGGCGAGGAGGTCGTATTCCTTCGGCGTCAGGCGAATGGACTGACCGTTCCGCGACACGATGCGCTGAACCACATCGATCAGCAAACCATCCGCATTGACCAGCGATGGAGCCTTGCTGGCATCCACGCGGTGGCGCATTGCCGTTCTGATACGGGCGGTAAGTTCGCCTATGCCAAAAGGCTTTTCGATATAATCATCCGCCCCCAGATCGAGCGCGGCAATCTTCTCTGCCTCCCTGTCCCGTGCGGACAGGATGATGATGGGGATGGTAGACCAGCCGCGGAGGCTGGCGATAACGTCCTTGCCATCCATATCGGGAAGCCCCAGATCGAGAATGACCGCATCGGGCGCTGCCGTTGCAACGGCCTTGAGGGCATCGGCGCCGTTCTCCGCCTCGATGACATCATAGCCTGCAGCGGCCAGCGCCGGCCTTAGGAAACGGCGGATCTGCGGCTCATCATCAACAACGAGAATACGGGCAAGCGTCATGTCAGTCCTTGCGTTCGGTCTCTTTCCTCTACCGGGAAACGCATGACAATACGAGTGCCTCTCTTCCTCACAGCCGGGCTTTCGGCATGGATGCGCCCTCCAAGGGCTTCAACGAAGCCACGGGCAATGGAAAGACCAAGGCCGGTGCCGGGAGAGCGTCCATCCGTCTTGGAGCGGCGGTAGAATTTCTCGAAAATTCGATCAAGCTCACCGGCCGGAATACCCTTGCCAAGGTCCGTTACCGAGAGGACCACCTCCTTGCCATCACAGCGGGCGTAGACATTGACGGCATCGCCGCCGCCGTATTTGGCGGCGTTGTCCAGAAGGTTGAACAGGACCTGCTCCAAGAGCACGCTGTCACCACGCAACAGCGGCAGGTCTGCTGCAATGCCCGTTTCGAAGGGCTGGGCTGGAAAATACCTGCGCGCCCGCGCCACGGCAGAGCGGACCACATCGCCCACATCGACCCAGTCGCGCTTGGCTTTCAGCGTTCCGGTCGAAATCCGTGTCATGTCGAGGAGGTTTGCGACAAAACGGCTGAGACGCGCGCCTTCCTCCTCTATGGACTGCAGAAGATCGTCGCGGCTTTCGGGCGTCATCTTCTCGCCAAGCTCCCGCAGGCTCGTCACGGCACCGGTGATCGTGGCAAGCGGAGTGCGCAGATCATGCGAAATGGAGGATAAAAGTGCCTCCCTGTAACGCTCGCTTTCCAGCCTCACTGCCTGCTTGGCGCTTTCGGAAGACAGGCGTGCGCGGTCAATCGCGGTGGCAGTCTGGTCTATGATTGCGGAGAACATGCGCTCGGCGTTTGAATCCAGCGCCTCGTTGCCCACCTCGTATCCGCAGACACCGACCACGCCATGCGGGCTGGTCAGGGGTCGAAACTGGAAGCGGCAATTTGGCAGCGTTCCGGTGCCAGCGCCGGCGGGTTCGTTTCTGGTATTGGCCCAGCGTGCGGCCGCGATCTCGGCAATGCCAAGCTCCGTATCGGGCGGCCAGGCTGCAGCTGTCTCCAACGTATCGCCACTTGCCCGCAGAAAGACGATGTTTCTGTTAATGCCGGCATGAAGCTGGCTGACGGAAGCCCAAAGCACCTCATCGACATCGGCGGTGCCGGAAAGCTTACGGGCAAAGTCGTACAGCGCCTGCATGGCGGCGGCGCGAGCGCGGGCGGTCTTTGCCTGTTCGCGGATGCGTGATCCGAGACTACCGGCCAGAATGGCCGCCACGACAAAGATGCAGAGCGCAAACACCTCATGCGGCGAGGCGATGGTGAATGTGTAAAGCGGGGGTATGAAAAAGAAGTTGTATGCCAAGGCGGACAGCATGGCCGCCATGAGGGCGGCAGCAAAACCGGCATAGGTCGCAGCGGCCAGGACAGCAATCAGAAACAGCAGTGATATATTCGGCAGGTAGACGATGCGGTCTATCAGCGCGCCGATCAAGGCGGCCGGCAAGACGCATAGAAAGGCAATGCCAAGTGGCTTTGCAAGAGTGGGAAGTTTTGGCCAGGCTCTCCTCGTAGACGCCTGACGGCCCGATTTTTCATCGGCAGTGACGAGGTGAAGCCCTATGCCGCTCATTTCCCGCGTCAACGCATCGGCAAGGCTGCTGCGCAAAGGGTTTCGAAACCATGAGCGACAGTGAGAGCCGATCACGATCTGCGTGGCGTGCTCCCGTCTGGCAAGTTTCAGGATTTCCGTCACGAAGTTGCTGCCGGTTATGCGCCGTGTCTCCGCTCCCAGTTTTTCGGCAAGCCGGAAGGTGTCATCGATGCGGCGAAGCTCGTCATCATCAAGCGTTTCACGGTCTGAATGCGCAATACTGACGACCAGCCACGGCGCATTCAGCCCGGATGCCAGGCGGCTGGCTACCCGAACCACCTTCTCCGACAGGATGTCGGAGCCGATACAGACGAGAAGCCTTTCCGACGTCGCCCACGGTCCCTCAATTGCGTTCTGACGCAGATAATCGATCATCTGGTCATCAACCCGGTCTGCGGTGCGCCGCAGGGCCAGCTCGCGCAACGCGGTCAGGTTGCCCAGGCGAAAAAACCGGTCTGCGGCGCGTTTGGCGCTTGCCGGAAGATAGACCTTGCCCTCCTGCAGTCGCGTAATGAGCTCGGCGGGCGGCAAATCCACAAGCACGACCTCATCCGCCTTCTTCAAGACGGTATCGGGAACTCTCTCGCGCACATTCACGCCGGTGATCTGCGCAACCAGATCGGAAAGGCTTTCAAGATGCTGGATATTGAGCGCGGTCCATACGTCTATTCCCGCTTCTATCAGTTCCTCTATGTCCTGATATCTTTTGGGATGGCGAAATCCTTCGGGGTTGGAATGGGCCAGCTCATCCACGATGATCGTGCCCGGCTTTCTCGCCAGAGCAGCATCGAGATCGAATTCCTGCAAGTCCTTGCCGTAATACGCCACCTGCACACGAGGCAGCACTTCCAGACCAGCCAGCAGAGCCGAGGTTTCACTGCGCCCATGGGTCTCCGTCAGCCCCACCACGATTTCAAACCCGTCTGCCGCCAATCTCTGGGCGCGGTTGAGCATCGCATAGGTCTTGCCGACGCCCGGCGCAGCGCCAAGAAAAATCGTCAGCTTGCCCCGGCGGTCTTTATCCGCCAGGGCAAGCAATGCGTCAGGGTCAGGACGGTTGGTCCCGTAAGGCTCGTTCGTCGGCATACAATATCAGCTCTTGAGCGCATCCAGCGCAAGGTTGAGTTCTAGCACATTCACGCGCGGTTGCCCGACAATTCCGAAGGCCGCACCCTCGATAGTTTTGTCAAGCAGAGCCCTGACCTGCTCGACAGGGAGTTGCCGCGCAGCCGCTATGCGATCGACCTGCGCCAGGGCAAATTCCGGCGAGATGTGCGGATCAAGACCAGAACCGGATGTCGTCACGGCATCTGCGGGGATGGAGCCCGTAATGCCGGTGGATTTCAACCGCTCGACATCACCCGCAACGCGATCGCGCAGCTTGGCCGATGTTGTGCCCAGGTTCGAGCCGGATGAAGCCGATGCATTATAGGGATCGGGCGACGTCGCGGACGGACGAGACCAGAAATAACGCGGTGACGTGAAATTCTGGCCGATGAGGTCGGAGCCTATGACCGCATCGCCGCGCCTGATGACGCTGCCATTGGCCTGTTGCGGCATGAGCACCTGCGCGATGCCGGTGACCGCAAGCGGATAGGCAACACCGGTGACGAGCGTCAGAAGAACGAGAATGACAAAGGCGGGTCTGACAAGTTTCAACATGATTTACACCAGATGCAGGGCCGTAACGGCCATATCGACAAGCTTGATCCCGGCGAAAGGCAGCAAAAGCCCCCCGAAACCATAGATCAGCAGGTTACGGCGCAAGAGTGCAGCAGCACTGGATGGCCGGTAGGCTATACCCTTCAGGGCGAGGGGTATGAGTGCGATAATGATGAGCGCATTGAAGATGACCGCCGACAGGATGGCCGATTGCGGCGTGGAAAGCCCCATGATGTTAAAGGCGGTGAGTGCAGGATAGGTCGTTACGAACAGAGCCGGGATGATCGCAAAGTATTTTGCAACGTCATTGGCGATGGAGAATGTCGTCAAAGATCCGCGTGTCATCAGCAACTGCTTGCCGATTTCAACAATCTCGATGAGCTTGGTCGGGCTGGAATCGAGATCGACCATGTTTGCGGCTTCTCGCGCCGCCTGGGTTCCGCTCTGCATCGCAACACCCACATCCGCCTGCGCCAAAGCGGGCGCATCATTTGTGCCATCTCCACACATGGCGATCAGACGGCCGCCCTGCTGCTCGCGTCGGATATAAGCGAGCTTGTCTTCAGGCGTGGCTTCGGCGAGAAAATCGTCGACACCGGCTTCAGAAGCGATGGCCGCGGCCGTGACCGGGTTGTCACCCGTCACCATGACAGTACGAATGCCCATGGCACGAAGCGCTGCGAAACGCTCCTTGATGTCAGGTTTGACGACGTCTTTGAGATGAATGACGCCGAGCAGACGTTTCCCATCCGCCACGCCAAGCGGCGTGCCGCCAGACCGTGCGACGCTGTCCACCGCCTGCATAAATTCACGCGGAGCATCCTTGTCCGTCAGTCCGGTAAATTTCAGGACGGCATCAATGGCACCCTTTCGCAACTGATGAGACCCCATATCGACGCCTGAAAGACGGGTCTGTGCACTGAACGCAATCGTGCTGTCGACAACGGCCTTTGGAGTGGAAAGGCCAAATTCTCCGGTCGCAAGTGCCGCAATGGAACGCCCCTCCGGCGTTTCATCCGACAGGCTGGCAAGAAGTGCTGCCTCGGCAAGTTGATGCTGCGTTACACCAGGGGCGGCAATGAAGTCTGCCGCCATTCGGTTGCCGAAGGTGATCGTGCCTGTCTTGTCCAGAAGAAGTGTATCGACATCGCCCGCGGCTTCGACCGCACGCCCCGATGTGGCAATGACGTTGAAGCGGACAAGGCGGTCCATCCCGGCTATGCCGATTGCAGAAAGCAGCCCACCAATGGTCGTAGGAATGAGCGTAACGAGCAGCGCCGCAAGAACCGTGACCGAAAGGACGGTGCCGGAGTAGCCTGCCAGACCCCAGATAGTCAGGACGACGATCAGGAACACAAGGGTAAGGCCGGAAAGCAGGATGGACAGGGCAATTTCATTCGGTGTCTTCTGCCGTTCTGCCCCTTCGATGAGCGCAATCATTCGATCCACAAAACTTGCGCCCTGCGGTGTGGTGATGCGGATCTTCAGCTGGTCGGAGAGAACCTGCGTTCCCCCCGTCACGGCAGAGCGGTCGCCGCCGGACTCGCGGATCACGGGGGCGGACTCGCCGGTGATGGCGCTTTCATTGACGGAGGCAACGCCTTCGATGACCTCTCCATCTCCGGGAATGAGCTCTCCCGCTTCCACCACCACCACGTCGCCCAGCGCGAGCATGGTGGCGGGAACCGTCTCGATGGTGCCGTTGGCGCCAATGCGACGCGCGGTAAGATCGGAGCGGCTGCGTTTGAGGCTTTCCGCCTGTGCGCGGCCACGTCCTTCCGCCACCGCTTCTGCGAAGGTGGCAAACAGGACCGTGAACCACAACCAGGCGGCAATCTGGCCAGAGAAGCCAGCCGCGCCGTTGCCTGCCAGGGCGTCTCGAACAAAAATGACGGTCACCATAGCGGCCACCACTTCCGTCACGAAGATGACGGGTGTTCGTATGAGTTGTCGGGGATCGAGCTTGACAAATGCCTGCTTGATGGCGGGCAAGATGATGGCTGGATCAAAAAGACCAGGTTTTTCCGGCTTTTGTGACATTTATTGTTTTCCTTTAGAAGGTCTGACCGGCCAGCATGGCGAAATGTTCGACGATGGGCCCAAGTGCCAGAGCCGGGAAATATTGAAGCCCGCCCAGGATGAGGATGATACCGACCAGAAGTCCGACAAAGAGCGGACCATCTGTTGGGAAGGTGCCGGTGGAGGCAGGAACGCGGACCTTTGCGGCAAGCGAACCGGCGATAGCCATGACCGGGATGGCGTAGGCGAACCGTCCGAGCAACATGGCGAGCCCAAGCGTCGTGTTGTACCAGCTGGTATTGCCCGAAAGGCCACCGAAGGCCGAACCATTATTGCCGGCGGCAGACGTAAAGGCATAGAGGATTTCCGAGAGACCATGAGGACCAGCCGTACCGATACTGGCAACGGCAGATGGCAACATGGCCGAGACCGCTGAAAATCCGAGGATGGTCAAAGGCAGAATGAGAACGGCCAGCATGGCGCATTTCATTTCCCGTCCCTCAATCTTCTTGCCCAGAAACTCCGGGGTCCTGCCAACCATCAGGCCAGCAACGAAGACCGCCAGAAGAGCAAAGACAAGCATCCCATAGAGGCCTGAACCGACGCCACCGGGAAGGATTTCTCCGAGCTGGATCAGAAACATCGGCACCAAGCCGCCTAGTCCCGTAAAGGAGCCGTGCATACCGTTTACACCACCATTCGAAAGGCCGGTGGTAACGGCGGCATAGAGCGCGGTCATGGCCTGGCCGAAGCGCAGTTCCTTGCCCTCCATGTTGCCCTGCAGGGCATCAACGCCAAGCGCGGTGACGATGGAGTTGCCGGACGCTTCCGCCCAGTAGATCGTTGCAACACCGGCGATGAGCAGGATGGCCATTGCCGACAGCAGCACCCAGCCCTGGCGGCGATTACCGACCATCTGGCCAAAGGTGTAAACCAGCGCAGAAGACACGCACAACATTGCGAAAATGTTGATGTAGTTCGAAAATGCGGTCGGATTTTCAAAGGGATGGGCCGCATTGGCATTGAAGAAGCCGCCGCCATTCGTTCCCAGCTGCTTGATAGCTTCCTGGCTGGCAACCGGTCCAAGCGAGATGACCTGCTGGGCACCTTCAAGGGTCGTTGCCGTCACGCTGGCGTCGAGCGTTTGAGGCACGCCGGTCCAGACAAAGACCAGTGCGATGACGAGTGCCAACGGCACAAGCACGTAAAGCGTCGCCCTGGTCATATCCACCCAGAAATTGCCAAGTGTCGTCGCCTGGGAACGCATGAAGGCGCGCGTGAACGCCATTGCCATGGCAATACCAACCGCCCCCGACAGGAAGTTCTGGACAGTCAGGCCGACCATCTGGCTGAAATGACTCATCGTCGCTTCGCCAGCATAGTTCTGCCAGTTCGTGTTGGTGACAAAGCTGACGGCAGTGTTGAATGCGAGATCAGGCGGAACACCGACAAAATCCTGCGGATTGAAAGGCAGATAGGCCTGCAGCCGCAAAATCCCGTAGAGGAAGAGGAAGCTCGCCAGCGAAAAGGCCAGCATGGAAAGCGTATAGGCCAGCCAGCCCTGCTCCTTGTCCATGCTGGTACCACAGGCACGGTAGATGCCGCGCTCAATCGGCACGAGAACAGGAGAAAGAAAGGTCCTTTCGCCCGAAAACACCTTCGCCATATAAAGGCCCAGCGGTTTGACGACGCAGAGCACGGCGAGGAAGAGGAGGCTGATCTGCAGCCACCCGATAATGGTCATGGAAATTCTCCCCGAAGGTCAGAAGCGCTCGGGACGCAACAGCGTCACGACGAGATAGACGACAAGAGCGCCGGCCACGGCCAGCGCAAGCAAAGCTTCGATCATGCCGTCCTCACAATGAGCTTAGCGCGCGGGCGTAAAGGGCAAAGCCAATCAGCACGCAACTGCCAGTGAGAATGAAGACAATGTCGGACATGTGTTTCTCCTATGATGAGGAGGCAAGCTTACGTCCGGACCGCGTCAGGGTTCGATTGGGAATAAAGGTAAGGCACATAAGGAAAACATAAAGAAGAGCGCCACCCGTCTAGACCGGCTCTCCTTTATCGAGCTTCTGCAGGAACAGGCGGGCGCTCTGCCTGTAATCCTCGCGTTTTGTATCGCTCATCCGCCGCCATGTCGCGTAAGGCTGGGCCAGCCTTCGATTGCCAGATAGCTTTTCGGCATTTCTGTCCAGAAAATCCCAATAGAGCGCATTGAACGGACATGCCCCCTCGCCGGTCTTGCGGTGAACGTCATAGCGACAGTTTTCGCAGTAATCAGACATTCGGGAAATATAGGCGCCGCTGGCGGCATAAGGTTTCGATCCGAGAAGGCCGCCATCGGCAAACTGGCTCATGCCGATCACATTGGGCAGCTCCACCCACTCATAGGCATCAGCATAGACTTCCAGATACCATTCGTGGACGGAATGGGGATCAAGCCCGGCAAGCAAAGCGAAATTGCCTGTGATCATCAACCTTTGAATATGGTGGGCGTAGGCGTTGTCGATGGTTTCACGGATGACCGTTGCCAGGCAAGCCATGTCGGTTTTTCCGCTCCAGTAGAAGTCCGGAAGCGGCCGGCTGGCATCCAGAAAATTTTTTCGCGCATAGTCGGGCATGAATATCCAGTAGACACCCCGGATGTATTCCCGCCAGCCAATGATCTGGCGGATGAAGCCCTCCACGGCATTGATGGGGGCATCCCCCTGCAGATAGGCCCTTTCTGCCGCCTGACATACGGCCAGCGGATCGAGAAAGCCGATATTGATGTAAAAGGAAATGAGCGAGTGGTTGAGGTTCGGATCGTCTCTCACCATCGCATCCTGCGTTTCTCCAAACCGCGGCAGAAAGTCGACAATGAACGCGTCCGCTGCCTTTTCGGCATCTTTGCGCGTCACCGCAAACGAAAATCCCTTGGCCTTGCCCATATGGTCGGGAAAGCGCGCATCGACCAGTTCCATGACGGAGCGTGTCGTTTCATCCGGTGCGAAGGTTGGATGACGCGGGCGGAACAAGTCGGTCTTTGCAGGGGCCCGGTTTTCGCTGTCATAGTTCCATCGCCCGGAAACCGGCTGATCGCCTTCCATCAGGAGACCGGTCTTGCGGCGCATTTCGCGATAGAAAAACTCCATCGTCATCTGTTTGCGCCCTTCGGCCCATTGCCGAAAGTCTTCATGGGAGGCAATGAACCTGCGATCGGTCCTGATATCCACGGACCGGCCCATCTGCTCTTCCCAGTTTTGCATGGCGTGCAACACGCGCCATTCCCCCGGCTCGGTCACAACGATATGTTCCGGGTTGAGGCTGCCAACCGCCCTCTTCAGTTCTCCAGTGAAAGAGCCGGTGTTTTCATCATCATCAAGCCTGATATAGCGGACCTCGAACCCTTTGGCAGAAAGCTCTTCTGCAAAATGCCGCATTGCCGAGAGGATAAGGATTATCTTCTTGCGATGGTGGCGAACATAGGTCGTTTCCTCTGCCACCTCGCACATGAGAACCACGTCGTTGGCGGGGTCAGCGCCCTCCAGCGACGAAATCTCAAGGGATAACTGATCGCCCAGAATGAAGATGAGATTGCGGCAACGGGACATGGCGGGACTCTCTGACGTTTCGATGAGATACGAAGGCGTGAGCTCAACGGATCAGGGAACGATCTGAGCGGAAAAAAGTGCCGCAGATAGTACAGTGTCCCGCAACTGGCGTTCTGCGAGGCGCCGATTTGAGTATAGGACAGCAGAAATCCACAGGGCTTGGCGCGGCATTTCTACAGACTTTCAAGGTCAGTTTTCGAGATCAACGCAATCCGTTTCGACGTCGCTTGACACAAATGAACTAACTGGTACAAACAATAATGTTACAGCCGTCAGCGCGGGAGGCGTGGACGTGCAGTTTGACATCCACCACGGTAAAAGGCGGTGGCGGCTGTGAGGAAAGAGCAGAGAATAGCTCTGGCCGAAAAGGGAGGATGAATGTCTTACACGCTTGATTTTTCGGCTGTCTATGACCGCCTGCCCGAGTTACTGCTTGCGTGCCTTGCAACGATCGGGCTGGCACTGGCCGGCATGTTCTTCGCGATGATCATCGGCGTTCTCGGTGTCGTCGCGCGCGGTTCGCGTTTCAAGCCTCTGCGAGCGCTCGTCATCGGCTTTGTCGAACTCATCCGCAACACACCGTTTCTGGTCCAGATCTTTTTCATCTTCTTTGCGCTTCCCCAACTGGGCCTGCGGCTGAATCCGACAACCACTGCCGTCGTCGCGCTTGCCTTAAACGGCGGCGCCTATGCCATCGAGATCATTCGCGGCGGTGTGGATGCAATTCCCAAAGGTCAGGTCGAGGCAGGTCTTGCGCTGGGACTGCGACGTGCGCAGATCTTCCGCCACATCATCCTCAAGCCAGCCCTGCGCGCCGTCTACCCTTCCTTGACCAGCCAGTTCATCATGCTGACGCTGACGACCTCTGTCTGCACATCCATTGCCGCATATGAGTTGACGTCGGTTGCCCAGAGGATCGAGGCGGAAACCTTCCGGTCCTTTGAGGTCTACTTCTCGATCACGCTGCTCTACCTCGTCATTTCCTCCCTGATGATGGGCGTTTTCTCGGTGATTTCTCGCCTGTCTTTCAGCTATCCGGTCAAGTGAGGGGGAAACAATGACGCCTATCGGTCCCAACGAATTGTTCTTCCTCATGCAGGGCCTGAAGTGGACCCTTGCACTGACGGTTATCGGCTTTATCGGCGGCGGCATCTTCGGCCTGTGCGTGGCGCTTGCCAGAACTGCGGAAAGCCCCATCGGGCAGCGTATCACCGCCGGTTATATCGCGGTGTTTCAGGGCACGCCGCTCCTCATGCAGCTTTTTGTCGTATATTACGGCGTTGGGCTGGTTGGCCTCGACATCGACGCATGGATCGCGGTTGCCATTGCATTTACGCTTCATGCCAGTGCCTTTCTGGGTGAAATCTGGCGTGGTGGCATCCAGGCGGTGTCAAAGGGCCAGACCGAGGCCGCCAAGGCGCTTGGGCTTCACTACGTGTCCCGCATGAAGGACGTCGTCCTGCCGCAGGCTTTCAAGATATCGCTCCCGGCGACAATCGGCTTCATGGTCCAGCTCATCAAGGGCACGTCGCTGGCCGCCATTGTCGGCTTTGTTGAACTGTCCCGCGCCGGACAGATCGTTTCCAACCAGACCTTCAAGCCTCTGACGGTTTTTGCCATCGTTGGCCTGATCTACTTCCTGATTTGCTGGCCGCTTTCTCTTTGGGGCGCCAGCGTCGAAAAGCGACTGCAGACTGCATCGCGATAGTATCCGTCATCAGCTTTGTTAGGAGGAGCAAAAGATGAAATCCAAGAGTGTAAAACTAAACCGCCGCGCCATTCTTGCATTGGCCGCTGCAACGGTCGCATTGCCATTTATCGCACCGGTGGATGCCTTTGCAGGCACGGTCGATGAGGCAAAGGCCAAGGGCAAAGTGGTCATCGGTATTCAGGGCGATAACTCGCCTTGGGGCTTCGTCAATTCGAGCGGCGTTCAAGACGGCCTCGATGCCGACATTGGCAAGGCTTTTGCCGAATACCTCGGCGTGAAGGCTGAGTTCGTGCCGCTGGCCGTTGCCAACCGCATTCCAGCGCTGATGACCGGCAAGGTCGACGTTCTCTTCGCCACCATGGGCATGACCGCCGAGCGTGCGAAGACGATCCAGTTCTCGCAGCCATATGCCGGCAACGTCCTGTCCGTCTATGGGCCGAAGGACAAGAAGATCGCTGGCTTTGACGACCTTTCCGGTGTCGCTGTCGGCGTGCCGAAGTCGAGCGCGATGGACACGGCAATTACTGCCGGTGCAGGCACGAAGGCCAATATTCTGCGCTTCGATGATGACGCAGCCAACATTCAGGCTCTCATTTCCGGCCAGGTCGAAGTTGTTGGCGGCAATCAGTTCTACGGCGACCGCCTGAATGCAGCCGCAGCAGGCAAGTACGAATCGAAGTTCGATCTGACGACCCTTTACAACGGCGCAGGCACGCGTCCGGGCGAGAAGGACTGGAACGAAACGATCAACGCCTTCCTGACCAAGATCAAGGGCGATGGAGAACTCGCAAAGATCTACACCAAGTGGATGAAGCGCGACGTTCCAAGCTTCCCGGCATCCCTGCCTGAGATCCCGTTCACAGCCAAGTAATGAAGGAGGTTACCATGCCGCAAGATACCGCCGCGCAGGTTCCGCTGATTGCCCTTGAAGGGGTGGAGAAGTGGTATGGAGCCTTTCATGCCCTGAAGAACATCAACCTTTCGGTTCGCAAAGGCGAGAAAATCGTCCTTTGCGGGCCGTCCGGCTCGGGCAAATCAACACTGATCCGCTGCATCAATCATCTCGAAGATACCCAGGGCGGCACGATCACCGTCGAGGGAACGAAGCTGACGAGTTCTGCCGCCGCAATCGATACCGTCCGGCGCGAAGTCGGCATGGTGTTTCAGAACTTCAATCTGTTCCCGCACAAGACAATTCTCGAAAACTGCACTTTGGCACCGATGCGGGCAAAAGGTCTTTCCAAAGCCGAGGCCGAGACAATCGCTCGCAAATATCTCGAACGCGTTCGCATTCTCGATCAGGCGGAAAAATATCCGGCCCAGTTGTCGGGCGGCCAGCAGCAACGTGCGGCAATTGCCCGGGCATTGTGCATGGAGCCTAAAGCCATGCTGTTTGACGAGCCCACATCGGCGCTGGATCCGGAAATGGTCAAGGAAGTGCTGGACACGATGATCGGACTTGCCCGAGATGGCATGACCATGATCTGCGTGACACACGAAATGGGCTTTGCCCGTCAGGTTGCAGACCGCGTGGTGTTCATGGCCTCCGGCGAGATCATCGAGGAAGCCCCGCCTGAAGAGTTTTTCCGTGATCCCAAACATCAGCGGACACGCACGTTCCTTGGCGAAATTCTCGCCCATCACTGACGAGACGACGGACAACAGCGCCAGATGCGGGCTGGGTCACCACATCAATCGACGAGTATGCATTCCATGACAGACAGACCATCCCTGAAAGTCGGGCTGATTGGTGCCGACATCCAGCTTTCCAAGACCCCGCCCATGCATATGCGCGAGGGCAAGGCGCACGGGATCGACTATTCCTATGAGCTGATGGACATCCACGCCCGAAATCTGGCGGAAAGCGCCCTGCCCCAGCTGCTGGATGAAGCGCAGGCGCGCGGCTTTGCAGGCTTGAACATCACCCACCCTTTCAAACAACGCGTCATTTCCCACCTCGACGCTTTGTCGGACGATGCCCGTATGCTCGGCGCGGTCAACACCGTCGTCTTTCGCGATGGAAAGCGCACCGGTCACAACACGGATTGGTACGGCTTTTTCGAGAGCTTCAAGCGGGGCTTGCCCAATGCGAAACGCGACCGGGCTCTTCTAATCGGCGCGGGCGGCGCCGGGGTTGCGGTCGCACACGCGGCGTTGAAGCTCGATATCAGGCATCTCGATATCTTCGATCAGGACAAGGAGCGTGCCCGACAGCTGGCAGAACAGCTCAACGAGCGTTTCGGGAGCAAACGCGCCTTTACGGTCGAAGCGCCCGGGCAGTCGCTTCCCCATGCCGATGGCTTGATCCACGCCACACCGGTGGGGATGCCAGCGCATCCGGGAATTCCCGTTGCGGAAGAGCTTCTCGAAAGCCGCCACTGGGTCGCTGATATCGTTTATATGCCGCTGGTGACAGCGCTCTTGGCAGCAGCGGAAGCGAAGGGCTGCAAGACCCTGCCCGGCGGTGGAATGGCCGTGTTCCAGGCGGTTGGAGCGTTCCGGCTATTTGCCGAGCGGGAGCCCGATTCTGACCGGATGGCAGCGCATTTCAAGGAATTGTGTGAAGCCGAGGCCGTGGGATGAGACACGCAGCACCGCAGCCAAAGCTCCGTTTGAACTTGTCTGCGGGTAAGGCCCTAATCGCCTGTTCCGATGGCTTCCATGTGGTCGACACGAAGCACGTAGCGCAGGACCATGTCGGCAACATGCCGCGACAAGGCCTCCTGCCCCTCATCGGTAAACAGCTTTTCCCCGAAAATGAAGGAAAAGGTAGCGGAATTCGAGACATTGAAAAAGGAAAGGGCGCTGATCTGCCAGTGCAGTTCCAGCGCTTCGATGCCAGCGCGAAAGACGCCCTTTTTCTGACCTCTGGCGAGAACGCCCTCCAGCGCTTCGATTGCGGGTCGGTTCAGCTGACGGATGGTTTCGGACGCCTGCATATGTCTGCCGTGATGGACGTTTTCGATCATCACCATGCGAATGAATGCCGGGTTGCGCCGGTGATGGTCGAAGGTGAAACGACAGAGCTTTTCAAGCGCAGCCCGTGGCTCCATATCGTCAAGCTCAAGATCGCTTTCGCCGCCGCGCACCTTCGCATAGGCCTCTTCAAGCACCTGCTGATACAGGCCTTCCTTGTCGCCGTAGTAATAGTAGATCATGCGTTTGGACGTGCGGGTCCGCGCAGCGATTTCATCGATACGCGCACCCGAAAGGCCGTTCTGGGAAAACTCTTCCATCGCCACCGAAAGAATGTCGCGCCTGACGCCCTCAGGGTCGCGCTTGGCCTGCCGCGTTGCGGTTGGCCTGCTCAAAGTTGCGGCTTTCGTCATTGTTCCACCCATTAGCGGTCAGCCCATCCCAAACCGAACCCGTATTATTAACTAATTAGTACATAACACCGGAAAGGAAGGCAATATGGTCACCTCTGGCACGGAGAAGCAAAAGCTGCCGATGCGGACTTCCATCGCAACAGTTTCCATCAGCGGAGAATTCCCCGAAAAGCTGGCCGCAATCGCCAAGGCGGGCTTTGCCGGTGTCGAAATCTTCGAGAATGATTTCCTGACCTACGACGCCTCACCGCGCGAGGTCCGCGCCATGGTTCGTGACCACGGGCTGGAAATAACATTGTTTCAGCCATTCCGAGATTTCGAAGGAATGCCCGACCAGCATCGGCAGCGGGCTTTCGAAAGAGCAGAGCGCAAATTCGACATTATGGGCGAGCTCGGCACAGATCTGATGCTGATCTGCTCCAACGTCTCGCCGATTTCGCTTGGCGGAATCGACAGGGCCGCAAATGATTTTCATGAGCTCGGCGAGCGTGCTGCGCGCCACGGACTGCGTGTCGGCTATGAGGCGCTGGCATGGGGTCGGCATATCAGCGACCACCGCGATGCGTGGGAAGTGGTGCGTCGTGCAGATCACGCCAATGTCGGCATTATCCTGGACAGTTTCCACACGCTTTCGCGCAAGATCGATCCCAACTCGATCCGCTCCATTCCCGGCGACAAGATTTTCATCGTCCAGCTAGCCGATGCCCCTCTCTTCGACATGGATCTTCTTTATTGGAGCCGTCACTTCCGCAACATGCCGGGTGAAGGCGATCTACCCGTGGTGGAGTTCATGCGGGCCGTTGCAGCGACGGGCTATTGTGGACCGCTTTCGCTGGAGATTTTCAACGACCAGTTCCGCGGCGGCTCGGCCCGTCTTCTGGCAGAAGATGGCCATCGGTCCCTGATCAACCTCATGGACAAGGTGGGCCGACTGGAGCCGGATATCCGTATTGCGGCGCCGCACATGCCAGACCCCGTGGAAACTTCGGGCGTCGAATTTGTCGAGTTTACCACCGGACCATCGGAAAAGGAGCAGCTGGAAACATTGCTGGGCTCGCTCGGTTTCAGCAAGGCCGCACGCCACTGCAACCGCGAAGTCGATTTGTACACACAGGGCGATATCCGCATCGTCATCAATACCGACAGCACTGGAGACAGTTTCGCGGGCGCTTCCTATTCGGTCCACGGCACGAATGCCTATGCTTTCGGGCTTGGCGTCAAAGACGCGGCTGCAGCCTTGGAGCGTGCTGCGGCCCTTGGCGCGACCACATTTCTTGAACCTAGAAAAAGCGGCGAGGCGTCTATCCCGGCCATTCAGGGTGTCGGAAACGGCGTCATCTACTTTCTTGACGGCTCTCCGGCCCTTTCAGACATCTGGGAAAAGGAATTCGTGCCCGTCGAAGGTTCCAGCCGCGCCGATGCCGGTTTGACCAGAATAGACCATCTCGCCCAGACGACGCGCTATGACGAAATGCTGACATGGCTGTTGTTCTATACGTCGATATTTTCGATGCGGCGGACATCCATGGTCGATGTGGTGGAGCCAGGCGGGCTTGTCCGCAGCCAGGCAATAGAAAGCCTTCCCAAGCCTGATTTCCGCCTGACCATGAACGGCGCAGACAACCGCAAGACCTTTGCCGGCAAGTTCCTGGCTGAGGGCTTCGGCACCAGCATCCAGCATATTGCTTTCTCCACCGATGATATTTTTGCGACCGCAAAGCAGCTTCATGCCTGCGGTTTTCAGCCTTTGCCGATTTCGCGAAACTATTACGATGATCTTGAAGCCCGTTTCGGACTGGAACCGGAATTGTCAGATGCGCTGCGCGCATCGAGCATTCTGTATGATCGCGATGAGAATGGCGAATATTTCCAGATTTACAGCCAGACCTTTGGCGAAGGCTTCTTCTTCGAAATCGTGGAACGGCGGGGCCAATATAATGGCTACGGTGCGATGAATGCCCCATTCCGCATCGGCGCGCAAAGACGAATGTCTCGCCCGGCAGGAATGCCTCGGGATTAAGAGGATAGCGCTCGGAGTTAGTTCTCTCTGGTCTCGTGCCGGAAGCCAAGGTGGTCCAGACCCCGGCGGACTTCCGGCGCGTTCATGAACAGCCTCCATAGAATACCGGAGCGATAATTTTCCATCATCGCTACGATAGGCCCCTGATCTATGGCCAGATGCGTGTCTGCAATCCAGTTCGACCCGGGCGCAAAGGCATCCACAAAGCCATAGCGACCGATGAGCTTGCCAACCTGATAATCAGCAAATGCCCGTATTGCCCGGATTGCCTCGTCGGGCATCACCGGAAAAGCAGATAGGGCAGCGGTGGGTGCAATAACACCGTCATCGTTGACAGGCGAATGAACGCGATATCCGTTCGGGCCATCGCTGGCTGTCATGCCCCAGAAATCCTGCCCGGGAAATTTCGACAGGCAATAATCGTGATTGATGCGCGTATGCGCTTCCACCTGCTCCTGATAGTGACAATAGCGGTCTGACAGGCCCCTCGGGTCCAGTCCGCAGAAGGAATATTGCGAGAGAAACAGCGGGCCACCAAATGGCTCGCCCAGAGGCAGGACTGTGCCCATATAGCTGTTACCGTTGACCATTGCCCCTGAGCGCGCCCAACCTTGATGATAGTTGATGGCATTGATGGAATGGTTCTGCGAACCTGCTGCGAGGATGTAGCAAACCAGCGCCTCGTTCCAGCCGCTGATGGCAATATCGAAGCACCATCGGTATTTCGGGCTCCAATGCCACCACAATGGACCATCCGACCCTTGTGTGTACCAGTCCCATTCCACCGCGGTTACAAGATCGTGGGCGAGGTTGCGGAACCTGGTTTCGGCCAGCGTCAGCCCGGAGAAATACTCGCGGGCGCAGATCAGCCCCTGCAACAGAAGTGCTGTTTCCACCAGATCACCGCCATCGTCCTTCGGACCGAATGGAATGACCTTGCTGGTAACCGCATCCACGAAATGCGCAAAGGCACCGTGGAATCGCTTCGCCTTTCGCAAGCTGTGGACCATTGTCGTCACACGTTCCAAAGCCTGGTCACGTGTGATCCAACCTCTCTCGGCACCGACGATGATAGCCAGAAAGCCGAAACCGGTGCCGGAAATGGAGGCGATCTCGTTGATCGGCGTCCCGTCGGCTCTCAGACGGTCGCGCACCAGTCCAGATACCGGATGGCTACCGAGCCAGAAATATTCAAATGTCCGGTGGTGGATGTCGTCCACATCGTCCGGTACCGCTTTATCTGGCGACCGAATGCTCTGGCCGAATGCCGTAACCCTGGTATCCAAAATGCTGTCCGGTCTCGTTACGATACAGTGCGTATCACCGACTACATCAGCACATTAGGGCAGCTATGGGGCAAAATGGAAGCTTGGCCAGGATCGACAGGAAGCGTCAATTCGCCTCCTGCCGATCAGCCAAGCGCGGTCATTCAAAGATGACAACCACGTCACCGGACTGAAGGTAATCACCTTCTTTTACCCGTAACCGCACCGTGCCGGATTTCGGCGCGATGAGTTGCGTTTCCATCTTCATGGCTTCCATCACCGCGACGAGATCGCCTTGCGACACCTCGTCGCCATCGGCCACCTTGAATGATTGCAAGGTGCCTGAAACCGGGGCCATGATGCCGTCTTCCTTTGATGTCGAAGACGTCGGAGCCGCAGGCCGATCTGTCCCAACCCCGCCTAGTCCAGCCAGCAGAAGGTGGGGCAGGCCGACACTTGTCCGTTTGCCATCGATTTCCAGCCATGTGCGGATCATCGTGGCATCGTCAACCGGAGTGGGCCGCTCCATTGCTTCCGGGATGTCGGCAAAATCGGTCTCGATCCAGCGCGTATGAACCTTGAAGCCGTCCTCAGCCGTAAAATCGGGAGAGTCGATTGCGGCACGATGAAAGGGAAGAACAGTGGCGATGCCTTCGATCTTGAATTCCTTCAGCGCACGGCGAGCGCGGCGCAAAACCTGCTCACGGTCCGCTCCGGTCACGATGAGTTTCGCCATGAGCGAGTCGAAAACACCGGGAATGATCGACCCCGTGACCACGCCGCTGTCGAGCCGGATGCCGGGTCCAGACGGGGGCTCGAAGAGCGAGATCGCGCCCGGTGTCGGCAGGAAGCCACGACCGGGATCTTCGGCATTGATACGAAATTCCATCGAGTGACCACGGGGCTCCGGGGTCTCGGTCACGCGCAATGCATGGCCCTCTGCGACGCGGAACTGCTCGATGACAAGATCGATGCCCGTCGTTTCTTCCGTGACAGGATGCTCCACCTGAAGACGTGTATTGACCTCCAGGAAGGAAATGGTGCCATCTACTCCCAGCAGGAACTCGACCGTTCCGGCGCCTGAATATTTGGCTGCGGTGCATATTGCCTTCGCAGCTTCGTGGATCTTCTGTCGCTGCTCGACGCTCAAGAACGGCGCGGGCGCCTCTTCGATCAGTTTCTGGTTGCGGCGCTGCAGTGAACAATCGCGGGTTCCAAGCACGACCACATTGCCATGCTTGTCGGCTATGACCTGCGCTTCGATGTGACGTGGGCGATCCAGAAACCGCTCCAGGAAGCATTCGCCGCGCCCGAAGGCTGCCGTCGCTTCACGAACGGCGGAATCGTAGAGATCGGCAATCTCATCAAGTTTCCAGGCAACCTTGATGCCACGTCCGCCACCGCCATGTGCGGCCTTGATGGCAACCGGCAGGCCGTGTTGCTCTGCGAATGCGACGACCTCGGCTGCGGTCGCAACCGGACCGTCGCTGCCTGCGACAAGCGGGGCGCCGACACTGGTTGCAATGCGGCGTGCCTCGACCTTGTCACCCAATATCCTGATCACCTCAGGATCAGGGCCGATCCATATCAGTCCTGCATCGATGACGGCCTGAGCGAATTCAGCCCGCTCCGACAAAAAGCCATAGCCGGGGTGAACCGCGTCGGCACCGGAGCGGCGGGCAATGGCAATCAGCTTTTCGATGTTCAGATAGGTGTCTGCGGGTCTAACGCCTTCCAGCGCATAGGCCTCATCGGCGAGCCGAACGAAGACGGCATCCTGATCGGGGTCGGCGTAGACCGCCACGGATCCGATACCATAATCGCGACAGGCGCGGATGATGCGCACCGCAATCTCACCGCGATTGGCAATCAGTACTTTCTTCATGGCTGCTCTCCCGATATTTTTGTTTTCCTGGTCGCAGCAATCTCTGCGAAGGGCCCAAGCGGGCGAAACTGTATCTTGGCGTTGATGGGTATCTGGCCCGCGAGATCAAGATGATACTCGGCAACAGCGCCCACGACGGGATATCCACCAGTCAGCGGATGGTCCGCGAGGAAAAGAACTGGCTGCCCGCTATGGGGAATCTGGATCGCGCCGGTCGCGGTGCCTTCGCTTGGGAGTTCTGCACTGTCCCTGCGCTCCAGTGGCTCATCACCCGCCAGCCGAATGCCCACGCGGCTCGACTGGGGTGTGACCTGCCAAAGCTGGTTCGTCAGTGTTTCGACACCTTTTTGCGTGAACCAGTCCGTCCGGGGACCGTAGACAATGTCGAGTGTCACAGTGTCACCAGAGCTGGGCAAATCGAATGCCGGGAGCTCATGGATTGAAACGGAGGAAAGCCCGCTCTTGTCATTGCGCAGCTCCAGCACGGATCCCGCTACGATAGCCTCAGGCCCGACGACGGCAAGAGTATCCGTCGCAGCGCTTCCCAAGACCGGCGCGACATCAAAGCCGCCGCGAACTGCGAGATAGCTCCGCATACCCTTAGCCGGATTTCCGAATTTGACCACATCGCCTGGTTCGAGGGATATCGGAGTGTATGTTCCAGTCTCAAAGCTGCAGGATGCGCCTTCTACCGTGATGACGCATGGCGCGCCTGCCACGCCGATCACGGCGCGAGTCGTGCTCTTGAAGGAAAAGCCGCCCAGTGTCAGTTCCAGACAGGCCGTGTTGACGGGATTGCCGACAATGCGATTGGCAGCGTGGAACGAGGAGCGGTCGAGAGCCCCCGACGCGGACACACCCTGACCGGTCTGCCCGAAGCGTCCCAGATCCTGAAAAATGGCCGGGATCGGTGCTGTCAGAACTTCAAAGCGGGCGGAATTGGAGGTCGAGCGGACATCGGCGCCCATTGATGGGGTCTCAGCCGCTTCGACCTCTTTGCCGGACGTCTCCATGTCGGAAAACCGCACGCGATAGCCGGGCTGCAAGATAGCGCCAGGGTCCCGTCCAATGTCCCACATTTTCAAAGGCGTGGTGCCCAGTATCTGCCAACCGCCGGGGCTGTTTTGTGGATAAACGCCGCTGAAAGCACCCGCGAGAGCAACAGATCCGGCCGGAATACGGGTGCGCGGGCTTTGACGGCGCGGCACATGCAGGGCTGGATCGCCACCGACGAGATATCCGAAGCCGGGAGCGAAGCCACAGAATGCGACCGTAAACTCACTCTCCGTGTGGCGACGAATGACCTCTTCGACACTCAGACCCGTCAGTTCGGCAACGTCGGCGAGATCCTCGCCATCGTAACGAACCGGAATTTCAACCAGCTTGTCCGACGGCACGATCTTGGCAGACAGATCACGTGTTGCGATTTCACAAGCCAGATCTTCAGCGCTGATATCGGCCGGCCTGAAGCGGATCATCAAGGTACGGGCAGCCGGCACCGTCTCCTCAATGCCCTTGATGGGATTTGCTTCCAGAGATGCGAACAGGGCAAGCGTCTGATCGAGATCGGCAAGCTCTACCAGAATGGTTGTGAGGCTTGCGGGGAGAAAGCGCATTCTGTCCTCACGCATGATAGGCCGAATCCGGGATGTCAGTGATGAACATATGTCCCGGCGAATGGGTGATTGCGAAGGGAACGCCGGATGCCATGACCGCAGCCTGAGGCGTGACACCGCAGGCCCAGAACACTGGGACTTCACCCGGCTCTATGCGCACGGCATCTCCGAAATCCGGTTTGGCCAGATCGGCAATCCCGATTTCCTCGGGCGAGCCAATGTGGACAGGAGAACCGTGAACCGCAGGGAACCGTCCTGAGATCGTTGCCGCATCCGCAACCCGCGACGCCTGGATGGGACGCATGGAGACGACCATGTTGCCCTGTAACCGACCGGCCGGACGGCACGGCTGGTTCGTCAGATACATCGGCACATTGCGCTTATCCGTCATGTGGCGGATTTCGATACCTGCCTCCACCATCGGCGTTTCGAAGGTGAAGCTGCAACCGATGAGGAATGCCACGAGATCGTCGCGCTCGGCCCAGGCAGCCGTCGCGTCAGCGGTTTCCTCGACCATCTTGCCATCTCTCCAGATTCTGTAGAGAGGCAGATCGGTGCGAAGATCTGCACCCGGCGCAAGCAAGGTCGTCGGCACACCGGGATCGGACACGTCCAGCACCGGGCATGGCTTTGGATTGCGCTGCGCATAAAGCAGAAAATCGAAAGCCCAGTCTCGTGGCAGGACAATCATGTTCGCCTGGGTAAAACCGGGCGCGATGCCTGAGGTCGGCGCAACCAGGCCATCGCGATAGCTTTGCCTTGCGTCGCGTGCGGCAGATGCATCGGTGTGGCTCAGAAAGGATGTTGGGTTCATGCCTCACACTCCCTGTTGCGTAACGGCAAACGAACGGATTGCGATGGCTTCAGCTTCGAACCGCTGACGGATCTGCTTTGCGATAGCGACGGCACCGGGGCTGTCGCCATGAACACAGATGGACTGCGCATCGATTTTGATGATGCTTCCGTCGATGGCTTCCAGTGTTCCCTCACGCGCAAGCTGAACCATGCGCGCGGCAATCGCATCCGCATCATGCAGGACGGCACCCTCTTCTCGCCGGGACACCAGCTGTCCCTGCGGTGTGTAGGCACGATCGGCAAACGCTTCCGACACCACCGACAATCCGGACCTGCGGGCCAGATCCAGAATGGGCGCGTTGGCCAGCCCCATCAGAACCAGAGAGGAATCGATGGCCTTGATCGCATCGATGACGGCCTGGCCCTGCTTCGCGTCATTGGCGATGCGGTTGTAAAGGGCGCCGTGGGGTTTGACATACCGGACAGACGCACCTGCGGCCGAAGCGATGCCTTTCAGCGCACCGATCTGGTAAATCACATCGGCGATCAACTCATCCGTGGTGACGTCCATGTCGCGCCGGCCAAAACCGACGCGATCCGGATAGGAAACATGGGCTCCAATGACCACGCCATTGGCGACGGCGGCCTTGACGGTGCGATAGATGCCCGCCGGGTCACCCGCGTGAAATCCGCAGGCGATGTTGGCGCTGGAAACGACGGAAAGCATTGCGCCATCGTCACCCATGCTCCAGGCACCGTAGCTTTCACCAAGGTCGCTGTTCAGATCAATGGAGGCCATGTTTTTCTCCTTACGCCGTCAAGAGTGCGAAGATTGGACCGATGGATTTGTAGCCCATGTACCACGTGAGCGCGCAGGCGATAACGCCAAGCACAAGAAGCCAACGGGGATAACGATAGCCTTCCATCAGATCGGATCGCGCCCAGGCCGCATAAATGAAGATGGACAGACCGATTGGAAGGATGAGACCGTTGAGTCCGCCAACGAATACAAGCATCTGAGCCGGTGGCGTGGTGATGACCATATAGAAGAAGAGCGATACTGCGATGAAGATGACGGTGGCGATGTTGCGGCCGCGTTCGGTGATATTCTTGTTGAAGATGGTGATGAAAGACACCGAGGTATAAGCGGCACCGATGACGGATGTGATGGCAGCAGCCCAGAGAACGACGCCGAATATTCTCAGACCTATATCGCCAGCCGCAACCTGGAAGGCCTGCGCCGCAGGGTTTGCGCCCTTGCCCGAGACGTCGATGACAACGCCGCTTGCGACAACGCCGAGGATGGCGAGAAACAGCACGTAACGCATGACGCCGGTCACCGCTATGCCTGTCAGAGCTGCCCGGTTTACAGAACCGAGATTTTCAACGCCGACCATTCCCTTGTCGAGCAATCTATGGGCACCGGAATAGGTAATGTAGCCACCGACGGTCCCGCCGACGATGGTGGTGATCGTCGCGAAGTCGATCGTGGATGGGAGAAATGTCTGGAACAGCGCATCTCCAACCGGTGGACCAGATGCAAAAGCAACGTAGATGGTCAGCACGATCATCAGAACGCCGGCAAAGATGATGAACCGGTCGACAGCCATGCCAGCGCGCTTGGAAAGGAAGATGCCGATGGCCAGAAGGGCGCTCAGCGCGCCGCCCCACTTGGGATCAAGGCCGAGCATCGCGTTCAGCCCAAGCCCGGACCCGCCGATATTGCCGATGTTGAAGAACAGGCCGCCGACGATGACGAGAACGGCGAGAACATAGCCAGAGCCAGGGATCGCCGCGTTGGCGATGTCGGACGCTCTCATGCGGGTCAAGGTGACGATGCGCCAGATATTCAGCTGCACCACGAAATCGATGACAATCGAGGCGAGGATTGCAAAGGCGAAGGCCGAACCGAGTTTGGCAGTAAAGGTAGCCGTTTGCGTGATAAAGCCAGGCCCGATGGCCGATGTTGCCATCAGGAAGATGGCAGCTGTGAGAGACGCGCGTCTTGACCGGGCGAACTCGACAGTCTGGGCAATTTTTGTTTGCTCCATGGATTTTCTCCTTATTGCAACCGCCCCTCGCGGTGCATTGGTTGAAATCTTGTCCGCATCTACAAAATTGTCAATATTGTTGAACAATTAAATTTTATCGTTCTTTCATTTTGAGCAATATTTGGGACGAATGCGTTGAAAATAAGCAGGATTTTTACGTGCCATGCCTATTATTTATGGTATTGCAACCCACAGGAGACAGCCGATTTTCCGTTTCCTCAAGCCAGATATTGCCAGATGAAGAGAAACCCATGACCGAACCTTTGCCGCTTGCGGATCGTGTGGCGAAAGATATTCGCGACCTCCTGATCACGGGTGCACTTGCGCCGGGGCAGCGGCTCTCAGAAGCGGCTTTCAGCGAAAGACTGGATATTTCGCGCAATTCCCTGCGTGAAGCGTTCCGGCTTCTTACCAAAGACGGGCTTTTGCGACACGAAGCCAATCGCGGCGTCTTCGTTTCCGTCCCCAGCACTGACTCCATCATCGATATTTACCGCGTCAGACGAATGCTGGAATGCGGTGCCCTGCGCCAGGCATGGCCCAAGCACCCGGCGGTAGCAGTCATGCGTGGGGCGGTGGAGCACGCCAGAAAACAGCATGATCTGGCTGACTGGCGCGAAGTTGGCAGCGCCAACATGAAGTTTCATGCAGCCGTGGTCGATCTTTCCGACAGCAGCCGATTGAGCGATTTCTACGCACGCGTGGCGGCAGAACTTCGCTTGAGCTTTGGACTTCTGAAAGATCCAGAGCAGCTTCACTCCCCCTTTGTGGACATGAATGCGCAAATTCTTGAGCTCGTCGAAAAGGGCGAGGTCGTTGAAGCAGCGTCCCAGATGGAGCTTTACCTCAATCTGTCGGAGCGGACAGTTTTGAAGGCATTGGAGCGCATAGCAAGGTAGCCCCCGGCGCGCTTACTTATTGGTGGAAAGCTGAAAGCCGATGTGCCATGAGGAGCCAGGAAAAGATGCTGCTTGAGGCAGCATCGTCTGACCAGTCGAAGAGTGTGCCATGCAGGATAATACCAACGGCTCCGTAATCGTCATTTCAAGCCACGTCATGCGTGGCTCCGTTGGCAACCGGGCCGCTGTATTCGGGCTGGAGACGCTCGGTTTTCCGGTCTGGGCCGTTCCCACGATTGTCCTGCCCTGGCATCCCGGCCACGGCCCGTCAACGCGCCTGCGCTTCGACAATGGCGATTTCGACAGGGCAATGCAGGAGCTTGCCCAATCCCGTTGGTCTGGAGAAGTCCGCGCTATCCTGACCGGTTATTTCGGCAGCGCAGAACAGGTCCGCTCGGTCGCAAAGCTCATTCGGGAAATGAAGGAACGCAACCCCGACCTGCTCTATCTGTGCGATCCCGTCATGGGCGACAAGGGCGGCCTTTACGTGCCCGCCGAAACGGCACAGGCCATTCGCGATGAACTGTTGCCACTGGCAGCCGTTGCGACACCCAACCGCTACGAGCTTGCCTGGATGAGTGGCGCCGAGCTTGAAACCAACACTGATATCATGGATGCGGCGCTGGCGCTTGGCCCTGCGAAGATGCTCGTTACATCGTCCGTTCCGATGATGAGTGGCGGCATCGGTAACCTGTTCCTGAGCGGAAGCCATGCCCTGTTGGCCGAGCATCGCGCTATCGAGAACGTGCCCAATGGGCTGGGAGATCTTCTCGCCTCGCTTTTTCTCGCACGCCTTCTTCAGGGTTGCAGTGATGAAAAAGCGCTGCAACTGGCCACAGCCAGCGTCTTCGAAGTTCTGGCCAGAACGATGAAGCGCGGCGTCAACGAACTGACACTGGAAACCGACGCATCCAGCCTTTCCACACCAATGGCAATGGTTCAGATGCGTCATCTCTTGCATCCTTCACGAAGCAAGCGCAAATAGCGGAGCGAAAAACGGGTTTCAACGCGCTGGCTTCGATGGTGAGGCTGGCCCCAAGACGATGGTACTGCGATATCATGAAAGATTTTCCAGACTACCTGCTCAACGGCTACAAGAACTTCATGAGCGGCCGTTATATCGATGAACGAGAAAGATACCGCGTTCTTGCCGACACCGGGCAGAAGCCGCAAACGCTCATCATTGCTTGTTGTGACTCCAGATCAGCACCGGAAACCATTTTCGACTGCGGCCCTGGCGAATTGTTTGTCGTCAGAAACGTCGCCAACATGGTGCCGCCCTTTGAACCGGATGGCCAGTATCACGCAACCTCAGCCGCCATCGAATATGCCGTTCAGGTCCTGAAGGTCAAAGATATCGTTGTTATGGGTCATGGACGTTGCGGCGGTATTCAGGCCGCACTCGATCCCAACCTCGAGCCCCTGTCGCCCGGTGACTTCATCGGCAAGTGGATGAATCTGGTCAAATCGTCCGCCGAGCAGATCCAGAGCAACGATGTAATGACGGCGTCCGAACGCCAGACTGCGCTGGAGCGCGTCTCGATCCGCAACTCGGTCAAGAACCTGCGCGGCTTTCCCTTTGTGAAAGCGCAGGAGACAGCCGGCAAGGTAAAACTGCACGGCGCATGGTTCGATATCTCGACCGGCGAATTGTGGGTGATGGACAGCAAAACGGGCGACTTTCGCCGCCCGGATTTCTGAACTCTGAAAGCGATCGACGGCTGACCTATTGGCCGTCGATTGCCTTGCCAATAAAGGCGATCGACTGTTGATAGACACTTGCTGCATTCCATCCCTGGATTGCCGCAAAGTTTGCCTGTCCTTGCTGATATCCCGCACCGCGCTGCCAGCCGTGACCGACGAGGAAGTTTGCGGTCGATGCCAATGCATCTGCACGTGAGCCGACGAGGTCTATACGACCGTCGCGATCGAAATCGACGCCATAACGAACCACGTTGAGCGGCAGGAACTGGGTCTGGCCGATTTCACCATGGGCAGCACCCTTTGCCGTTGTGCTGAGATTACCGCTACCGACAAGCTTCAGGGCAGCATAGAGCTGTTCGGTAAAGTAGTCGGAACGACGGCAATCATAAGACAGAGTCGCGACGGCAGACAGCGTATGCTGGTTGCCCATGAAGCCGCCAAAGCCGGTTTCCATGCCCCAGATTGCCAGAAGCGGGCCGGCAGGAACACCATAAGCGCGTTCGATATTGGCAAAGAGCGAAGCGTTGTTCTTCTTCATTGTCTTGCCACGGCTGATGATCGCCTGACCGCCGCGCTTTTGCATGAATTGCTCAAATGAGAGCTTGAAACTGTGCTGACCACGATCGGCCCGAATGGTCGCCTGATTATAGGTTACATTCGAGAAAGCCTTGTCGAGAACGGAGGGGCTGACGCCGCGCCCTGCAGCTTCCTGTTTGAACGCACCGACCCAGGCGTTGAAGCCTGCTGATGTATTGCCGCATTGCGCCGCCAGAACCGGTGAGGCCGCAAGCGCCGTCGCCAATACTACGCCAACGGAAAAAGCTTTCATTGCCCGCATGAGAATTTGCCTTCAATATTTTGGGATTATACCCAGACCTGTCGCCACACCGCAGAGAATGCTTGGATTTTCAAATTGCCTAGCTAAGTCATAACCGGCAAATAAACTGCCCGTGATGCAGACACATCGGAAAACCCGCCCATTACAGCAGCTGAGTGGACGGGTTATAGTTAATAGATGTTAAAAAACCGTATCAGGCAGCAGCCTTGCGCGGCTTGATAAGACCCCGGTTGACGAGAAGCTCAGCAATCTGGATTGCGTTCAGGGCAGCGCCCTTGCGCAGGTTGTCGGAAACCACCCAGATGTTGAGACCATTCTCAACAGTCGCATCCTCTCGAATACGCGAAATATAGGTAGCATCTTCACCGGCGCATTCGACCGGCGTGATGTATCCGCCATTTTCATGCTTGTCGATAACAAGGCAGCCGGGGGCTTCGCGCAGGATATCGCGAGCCTGATCGGCCGTGATTTCGCTTTCGAATTCAATATTGACCGATTCCGAGTGACCGATGAAGACGGGAACGCGCACGGCGGTGCAGGTGACCTTGATCTTCGGGTCGAGCATCTTCTTGGTTTCGGCCAGAACCTTCCACTCTTCCTTCGTGTAACCGTCTTCCATGAAGACGTCGATGTGGGGAATGACGTTGAAGGCGATGCGCTTGGTGAACTTCTTCGCTTCTATTGGGTCAGCAACGAAGACCGCACGGGTCTGCGAGAACAGCTCATCCATGCCTTCCTTGCCGGCACCGGAAACGGACTGATAGGTGGAGATGACGACGCGCTTGATCTTGGCAAAGTCATGCAGAGGCTTCAAGGCAACAACAAGCTGTGCCGTGGAGCAATTAGGGTTTGCAATGATATTGCGCTTGCTGAAGCCCTCAACCGCATCGGGGTTGACTTCAGGCACGATCAGCGGAACGTCCTGATCATAGCGCCAGGCTGAGGAGTTATCGATCACGACGCAACCTTGCGCGCCGATCTTTGGCGACCACTTCTTGGATACATCGCCACCGGCCGACATCAGGCAGATATCCGTGTCGGAAAAATCGTAGTTTTCCAGGTTGGATACCTTCAGCGTACGATCTCCGTAGGAGACTTCGGTACCCTGGCTACGAGCCGAAGCCAAAGGAACGACTTCGTCTGCCGGAAACCCGCGCTCGGCGAGAATATTGAGCATTTCACGACCGACATTGCCGGTAGCGCCTGCGATTGCAACTTTGAAACCCATGATAAAGCTCTCTTTCTGCCTCTCCTCTTTTTGGTGAGGGGAACCCGCATAACTGCGGCTTCCTTCTTCCCCGACCAAACCGGGGAGAGAGCGGCGGGCCAGAGACGTCAGACGGTTTTAATCGTCGTTTTGGCCGTAATTCGGATGGAATAGAAAAAGCGCGATTCGCCACCGGCAGACCCTGCCGGATTGTGCATGACAACCATGTCTCGGACATGTCTGATCAAGATCGCGCTCCTTTTCGAGGCAAACCTATTATGGTGTTTCGACTATCTGTCAAGCGCAATCAAAGGGCAAAACCGTCTTCACGCTGCCAAAGCCGTTCCAGCCATCAGCATTTTCAAACCCCTTCCTTAGACTAAAGTCATAAGCCGAAAGCATTGCTCTTCCTTTTGCTAATTATCTGTCACTCTGTTGTCAGGTGCATCACACCGCAAGGGCAGCCTGGAGGAGAGCGTGGCTGCAGGTGATGCGTCGATTGACATTCTGTGGAGGACAGACAATGGCAAACATAGCGACCGCAACTGCGGAAAAAGCCCGTCCGATGACGGGTGAAGAGAAGAAGGTAATCTTTGCCTCTTCTCTTGGAACAGTGTTCGAGTGGTATGACTTCTACCTTTATGGATCGCTGGCGATCTATATTGGCGCGAACTTTTTCAGCCAGTATCCGGAAACAACGCGCAACATCTTCGCGCTTCTGGCATTCGCCGCTGGCTTCCTCGTGCGTCCGTTTGGCGCATTGGTGTTTGGCCGCCTGGGCGACATCGTCGGACGCAAATACACCTTTCTCATCACAATCCTGATCATGGGCTTTTCCACTTTCGTGGTGGGCATTCTGCCGGGCGCTGCCCAGATCGGCATTGCCGCTCCCATCATCCTCATCCTGCTGCGTATGCTGCAAGGGCTTGCGCTGGGCGGTGAATATGGCGGCGCGGCGACCTATGTTGCCGAGCACGCCCCCAATGGCCGCCGTGGCTATTATACATCATGGATCCAGACGACAGCGACACTCGGCCTGTTCCTGTCCCTCGTCGTCATTCTCGGTGTGCAATTTGCTGTCGGTCGTGAAGCCTTCGCCGACTGGGGCTGGCGCATTCCGTTCCTGCTTTCCGTCATCCTGCTCGGCGTTTCCGTCTGGATCCGTCTGAAGATGAATGAATCCCCTGCCTTCAAGAAAATGAAGGAGGAAGGCAAGACATCCAAGGCTCCTCTGAGCGAGGCTTTCGGCCAATGGAAGAATGCGAAGATCGCCATCATCGCACTTCTGGGCGCAGTCGTCGGTCAGGCGGTCGTCTGGTACACGGGGCAGTTCTATGCGCTGTTCTTCCTGCAGAGCATTCTGAAGGTCGATGGCCAGTCCGCCAATATCATGGTGGCATGCGCCCTGCTTCTAGGCACCGGCTTCTTCGTGTTGTTCGGATGGCTTTCCGACAAGGTCGGACGCAAACCCATCATCATGGCGGGTCTTGTTCTGGCCATGCTGACCTACTTCCCGCTGTTCAAGGCACTGACATGGGCAGGTAACCCGGCCCTTGCGCAGGCCCAGGCTTCGGTCCGTGCGACCGTCACCGCCGCGCCTGGCGACTGCCGATTCCAGTTCAATCCAACCGGCACGGCAAAATTCACCACATCTTGCGATATTGCCACCGCATTCCTGACAAGAAACTCCGTGCCCTATGACGTTGTGGAGGGGCCTGCGGGTCAACCGGCAACGGTCAAGATCGGTGAGCAGACCATCGCCAGCTATGACGCCATTGCCGCAGGTGCCAACGCTGCTGCCAATGACCGCGCTTTCCAGAAGCAGATCAACATCGCGCTCCATGACAGCGGTTATCCGCTGGTGCGCGGTGCCGCACAGGTTCCGGCTGCCAAGCTCGATGCTTTCATTGCCGCGAACCCCGAACTTGGCCTCAATGCCGACGCAGTGCGTGCAACACCGGCAAAGACGGTTCCGGCAGACAAGCTTGTGGCCGATAAGCTCTTGACTGCGGCAGAGGTCAACGGCGTCACTGAAATGCCTGTCTACAGCGTTGCTGGCGGCGGTACCTTCACCATGGTTGCCGATCCGGCAGCCGTGAACTGGGTGGTCATCATTGCCGTGCTGACCGTTCTCGTCATCTACGTGACCATGGTCTACGGCCCGATCGCAGCGCTTCTGGTCGAACTCTTCCCGACCCGCATCCGCTACTCCGGCATGTCCCTGCCCTACCACATCGGTAACGGCTGGTTCGGTGGTCTCCTGCCCGCAACCGCATTCGCCATGAGTGCGGCCAAGGGAGATATCTATTACGGCCTGTGGTACCCGATCATTTTCGCAGGCATTACACTCGTCATCGGGCTTCTGTTCCTGCCGGAAACGAAGGATCGTGACATTCATCAAATGAACTGACAGAACCTCTGACACTGAAAACCCGGCGATACCATCGCCGGGTTTTTTTTATGCGAGATTTGAAAACCGCCGTTCATCAGGCAAGGTCAGATGGACCTGAGAGACACCCGTTCTTCCAACTCAGCCGCTTTTTCCTTCCGCTCGCTGTAGCGATCGGTCAGATAGGTCGAAACATCGCGGGTGAGGATGGTGAACTTGACAAGCTCCTCGCAGACATCGACGACGCGATCATAAAAGGACGAAGGCTTCATCCGTCCGTCCGCATCGAATTCCTGAAACGCCTTGGCGACAGATGACTGGTTGGGGATGGTAATCATCCGCATCCAGCGACCGAGAATGCGCATCTGATTGACGGCATTGAAGGACTGACTTCCGCCGGAGACCTCCATCACAGCCAGCGTCTTGCCCTGTGTCGGGCGCACGGAACCGATTGCCAGGGGTATCCAGTCGATCTGAGACTTCATGATGCCGGTCATTGCACCATGGCGTTCAGGACTGATCCAGACCTGCCCTTCCGACCATTCCGAGAGCGCGCGAAGCTCCTGTACCTTTGCGTGGCTGGCAGGTGCCTCGTCTGGAAGCGGCAATCCGGCCGGATCAAAAAGCCGCACCTCGCATCCAAACCGCTCAAGCAGGCGACGAACCTCGAAAGCCAGCAGGCGGCTGTAGGAAACTTCGCGGAGAGATCCATAGAGGATCAATATTCTGGGCTTATGCGTCGAAAATGCCGGTTGCAGCATCGCGGGCTCAATCGGCTGAAGGGAGCTTTCCAGAAGCGCTGGGAATGTTTCAGACAATACGCTTTCCTTCCTGACCGAGAACCTGCTCTCCATCTTCCTTGGTGAAAGGCCCTTTGAAGGCATCAGCAGGAAGGATGTCGAGCACAACTTCCGAGGGCCGGGCAAGCCTGGTGCCGAGCGGGGTGACGACGAATGGCCTGTTGATCAGGATCGGTGTCGCGATCATCGCCGCCAGCAACTCATCATCGGTCAAGTCCGGATTGTCGAGACCAAGTTCGCCGTAGGGGGTGCCCTTTTCACGAATTGCCGCGCGCACGCTCAGCCCCGCATCCGAAATCATCTTCGCAAGTTGCTCTTGCGATGGCGGATTGTGGAGATATTCGATGACGGTTGGCTCAATCCCGGCCGCTTTGACCAAGGCAAGCGTATTGCGAGACGTCCCGCAGGCCGGGTTGTGGTAGATGGTGACGTTCATATTCATGTCCTTTCGGTAGCTGCTGCTCGTTTCGAGACAGCAGGCGATGCTTCGTACCAATCCTTCGAGCGGTTCACGATCCAGACGACAGACAGCATCACCGGAACTTCAATCAGGACGCCGACGACCGTCGCCAGGGCCGCACCGGACTGGAAGCCGAACAGGCTGATTGCCGCGGCAACGGCCAGTTCGAAGAAGTTGCTGGCGCCGATCAGGGCGGATGGCCCGGCGACGCAATGCCTCTCGCCCGCCATTCTGTTCAACAGATATGCGAGCCCGGAATTGAGATAGACCTGAATAAGGATCGGTACAGCCAGCAGGGCGATGATGGTCGGCTGGGAAATGATCTGTTCGCCCTGAAATGCGAAGAGAAGAACCAGCGTTGCCAGCAGGGCAACAAGCGACATGGGCTGCAGCTTTGCCAAGAGGCTGTCCAGTGCGCGACTGCTTCCGTCCGCGGTCAGCCGTTTTCTTAAAAGCTGCGCGATCACAACCGGCACGACGATGTAGAGACCGACAGAGAGCGCCAGTGTTGCCCATGGCACCGTGATTGCGGAAAGCCCGAGCAGCAAACCGACGACCGGCGCAAAGGCGACGACCATGATGGCATCGTTGAGTGCCACCTGCGACAGGGTAAACAGCGGTTCACCACGGGTTAGATTGCTCCAGACGAAAACCATGGCGGTGCATGGTGCCGCAGCCAGGATAATCAGCCCTGCGATGTAGGAATCGATCTGATCTTGCGGGAGATAGGGGCGGAACAACCACCCGATAAACAGCCATCCGAGAAGCGCCATTGAGAACGGCTTGATCGCCCAGTTTATGAAAAGCGTAACCCCGATCCCGCGCCAATAGGACCCGACCTGCCCCAGCGACCGAAAATCAATTTTCAACAGCATGGGAATGATCATCAACCAGATCAGTATTGCGACGGGAATATTGACCTTGGCAATCTCCGCAGCCCCAACCATCTGGAAAAAGCCGGGCATCAGATGACCAAGGGCTACTCCAACTGCGATGCAGAGAAACACCCAGATCGTCAGATATCGTTCGAATGTGGACATTTCACTCGGCCTTTGCGGACTTGACCGATGCGCCTTCAAGCGAGCCGATCTGGCGAACGTGCTGTTCGAGGGCCAGGCGGTCAAGCGAGGCGATGGGCAAATTGATGAAGGCGGTGATCCGGTTTTTCAGAAACCGTGCAGCTTGAGCGAAAGCGCGCTGAATTTCGACCTCAGTCCCAACCACAGCCGCCGGATCCTCGACGCCCCAGTGGGCGGTCATCGGATGGCCGATCCATACCGGGCAGGCTTCACCGGCTGCGCTATCACAGACGGTGAAGATGAAATCCATCTCCGGGCTGCCAGGCTCCGCGAAAACATCCCAGCTCTTTGACGAGAAGCCCTGCGATTCATAGCCGAGCGCATTCAGTTCCTTCAGCGCATGGGGATTGACTTCGCCCTTCGGCTGGCTTCCAGCAGAGTAAGCTTTAAACCTGCCCGCACCTTCCTTGTTGAGAATGGATTCGGCTAGAATAGAGCGGGCGGAATTGCCCGTGCAGAGAAACAGTACGTTATAAATTTTGTCAGTCATGGGTGTGGTCCGTAATGAGGTTGGTGTCATGTTCATCGTCATCATGGTCGCCTACAATTACAAATTGACGACATCTAGTGGGCTGCACGCACCGCAGCTGACACATCAGCACGCGGCAGCGCTATCGAGCGCCTTGTAGAGACGGGCGTCGTCACCGGACACTCGGCGGAGCGTGATCGCGCTCAACATGGCTTCGCCTGCGGTGCGCAGCATGGCGTCAGTTCTGCAATCAGCGGCGCGCAAAGCTCGGTCGATCCGCCACAGCAGTCTTTCAGCAGGAACAGCGTCAAGTCGCGCAAAGAGTCGAGGTCGGCCCGGTAGATGATTGATCGGCTCTGACGCTCGCTTCTGACCAAGCCGGCACGAGAGAGTGTTGCCAGATGGGCAGACATCGTGTTCTGCGGAACATCGAGCAGACGCGCCAACTCTCCAGCCGGCACGCCATCAGGCTCGTGGCTCACGAGCAATCTGAATGTCTCAAGCCGCGTGTTTTGAGCCAAGGCTGCGAGTATCGAAATAGCGTTTTCTTTTTCCATATATCCAGATTAATGGATTTATTATTCCCGTCAAGACTTTTCAGAACTTCATTGTTAACTTCGAAATCGTCGTCAATCTGGGCTTTGCCCTGGCGTGAGTATCATTCCATGCTCATAGGTAACGGGACACCTCACAGCGCGGATATCCCTTTCCGCGCAGACATCGATTTTGTGCCCCAAGCCAAGCGAAAACTAGCCCTTGTGAAATTTCACAACATGTTTTATAGGGGTGTGACGCTGGCTTTCTGGATCGCAGTGGGAGGAGACCGGAGATGGCACGCAAGCAAACCAAGCCCGAACTCGTAACTGACGGCCAGAAACCGCAGCGGGCAAACCGGGTGAATTTCTTTGATCTCGCCTATGAACGGATCGAAGAACTCCTCATCAATTGCGAGCTGAAACCCGGCCGCCAGTTGACCCTTCAGGAACTGCAGGATGTGACGGGCCTTGGCCGCACACCTGTCCACAATGCCGTCAGCAGGCTTGCCGCAGATACACTTCTCATCGTTTTGCCGCGACACGGCCTGCGGGTTGCCCCGATCGATCTGGCGCGGGAGCGGCTGCTTCTGCAATTGCGCCGCGACATGGAGCGGTTTGTCGTGCGTCTGGCAATCGAACGCGCCAGTCTCTCCCATCGCAATCAGATGCTGCATATAGAACGCGCGCTGCGCGAGCGCCGCGACAAGATCACCCTGACCGAATTCAACCTCCTGGACCGCCGGATAGATCAGATCCTGCTTTCTGCCGCGAACGAGCCTTTCCTTGAGCATACGCTGCGGCCATTACACACGATTTATCGTCGCATCGGGTTTATCCACCACACATTGACGCTTGGGAAAGCAGATCTTTCACAGACCGTCGACTGCCATCTGTCGGTGCTCAATGCCGTCGCCAACAGACATCTCGACACCGCGATATCAGCAACCGACGCACTGATCGGCTTCGTGGATTCGATGTTCGACGAGATGGAGGTAGGGATGGACCCCCGGCTTCTGGACTGCAGCATCGAGCCGATTTTCAATATCTGAAGCGCAGGAAATACCGCGCGATAAAGCCAATTGCGCGGCGTCTCACTGCATCTTCGACGCTGAAATATCACGAAATTCTAACTGATGGTGACGCTGGGGAGGTGTCGCTGCAACGCTCAGGGAGGAGCAAGAATGAAAAAAGCTATGAAATCACTGATGGCAGCCACGATAGTGGCTGCTCTGGTCCCTTGGGGCGCCACAGCATTCGCAAAGGACAAGATCACTTTCGCAGCAGCCGTCTTTGCCGAGGCCGGACGTGGTGACCGCGTAAAGGCATGGCTTCAGAAATTCAACGAAAGCCAGGATAAGGTCGAAGTCGAAGCAATTGCGATTCCCTTCTCCAGCCTGGCCAACACCGTCTTCACCCAGATGGGTGGCGGTGGAGGCCCGGATCTCGTTCGTTTTGACCAGACCGATTTTTTTGCTGCGGTCCCGTCCGGTCGCCTGCTGCCACTCAACGACCTGATCAACGACAAGGACTATGAATTCCTGGGGCCCGACCGCTTCATGAAGGTGAAGGACGTCCGTTACGGTCTGCTCTTCGATACCACGGGTTATGCCCTGCTTTACAACAAGGATATCCTGCCTGAGCCGCCGAAGGACTTCGATAGCTTCCTGGCTGCCGCCAAGGAAAAGACGAAGGACGGTACCTTCGGCTATGCCTACCGTGCCACGATGGCCGAGCGCGCAGGTTTCTGGCAGGATTTGTGCAATTATGTCTTCGGCTTTGGCGGGCGCTGGAGCGACAAGGATGGCAAGCTGACGCTCAATAGCCCAGAGGTCATCAAGGGTGTGGAAGCCTATAAGAAGGTTTACGATGCAGGCGTAACGCCAAAGGGTGCGGATGCAGCAACCTACCGCCGCATGTTCTGGGAAGGCAAGATTGCCATGAACGTCGACAATGGCGGCGTGGCAGCCATTTTCCACCAGAACGCGCCACAGCTGCCCTTTGCCGCTGCCCCTTCGCCGTTTCCTGACAAGGCCCAGGGTCTCATCATGACGGCGCTTGTCGTCAATGCCAACACCAAGCACAAGGATGCGGCCGGATCATTTATCAAATGGGTCTATTCGCCTGAAAACCAGAAAGCCCTTCAGGCCGCCATGGGAACCGGCGTCGGCACCAAGCTTGATATGTCCGCCGAAGAACAAGCCAAGCAACCCTGGCTTAAAGTCTACGAGGGGCAGATGCAGAACGCGCTTCCGCAACTCGTCATGGGACACGAGAGCAAAACGCCTGAAATTCAGCAGATCGTCCTGGAACAGGTGCTGAAAGTCCTTCTCGAAGATGCAGACCCGAAAGAAGCGATGGACCGCGCGCAAACTCTGGTCGAGCGCCGCGTTCTTCGGTGACACAACAGCGGAGGCTCGACACGGGCCTCCGCATAACCACCCGCTTTCAGTTTGAGGTCAATCATGGAACGCGCCCGACACGTTCGAGCACGGCTAGACGGGCACCCGTGGACGCCATATCTCTTCGCCGCCCCTGTCGGCATCTATCTTCTGCTATTTCAGTTCTATCCGCTGGTACAGCAGCTCTACATGAGCTTTACCGCGACGGACCTGTTGACACCGGATATCAATCCGTTCGTCGGCGTGGAGAACTATGCCTTCCTGATTGAAGACGGTGAACTGTGGAAAGTCTTGTGGGTTACGGCGATCTATACGCTGGCCTGCGTGATCTTCGCTATCGGCGTCGGCCTCGGATCGGCGCTGCTTCTCGATTCTCCGTTTTTCGGGCGCGGTGTCGCCCGCGCGCTTGTCACCATTCCCTGGGCAGCGCCTTCGGTGGCAGTCGCCCTTATCTTCACCTGGATTTTCAATTCCCAATACGGCATCTTCAACCGCATCCTGACTGCTTTCGGCCTCCCATTGGGCAGCGAAAACTGGCTGGATAATCCAGGCCTTGCTTTGCCAGCCATTCTCCTGACCACCGTGTGGCAAATCTTTCCGTTCTCATCGGTCGTCATTCTTGCAGCACTTCAAGGTGTGCCGCAGGAACTGAAAGAGGCGGCCGTCATCGACGGCGCAGACCGCCTGAACATTTTCAAGACGGCAACCCGGCCCACCATCCAGCCGACCGTGCTGATGCTGACACTCTTCGTCACCATCTGGTCTCTGCGACGTTTCGATCTCATCTGGCTGATGACGCAGGGCGGGCCGATTGGAGCGACCAACACCCTCGTCATCGAGCTTTACCGACAGGGCTTTGTCTATCGTGATCTCGGCACCGCGGCCTCCTTCGGCATGATCGGTCTCTCCATCGCTCTTCTGGTGACCGTCATTTATTTCAAGGTCACCCAGATGACCGAGCAGGCACAGGGAAAACGGTGATGAGCACTCGACACAACGGCCAGCACCTTCGCATCCTCTTGGTTCTTCTCATGCTGGGCTTTGCCGCATTTCCGATCTACTGGATGTTCGTGACGTCGATGACACCGTCATCCGAATTGTTTGCGACCTCGCCGCGGCTGCTGCCGGACTGGTCGCAACTCGGCATCTACCTTGAGGTTTTCAATACGATACCGGTCGCAACCTGGCTGAAAAACAGTTTTCTCGTCGCAGCGGGAACAACGGTGCTCAGTATCCTGCTTGCAGTCTTGCCAGCCTATGCCCTGTCTCGCTTCAGGTTTACGGGGCTGGCCCTTCTGGGCTTCGCCCTGTTTGCAACGCAGATGCTGCCGGAAGCGATGCTGGTAGTGCCGCTTTATTCCATCTTTGCGGACCTCAATCTTTTGAACACCGCCTCTGGCCTCATCCTTGCCAATACCGCCTTTGTCGTGCCGGTCATAACGTGGATCATCAAGGGTGCCATTGACGGCATACCGATCGAAATTGAGGAAGCGGCGCGGGTTGATGGATGCTCGCGGCTGGATATCGTGCTCGGCATCGTCATTCCGCTCATCGCCCCCACACTCGCAGCCGCCGCAGTCATTTCCTTTTTCCATGGATGGAATGAATATGTTTTCGCCCAAACGCTGATCAGCAGCGAGAACATGCGGACCGCTTCGGTCGGTCTTGCAAGTTTCGTCGGCGAGCTTTCCACGCCCATCCATTCCGTCATGGCGGTCGGCGTCATCTACACCCTGCCTGCCATCGTCTTTTATCTTTTCGCCCAACGCTACGTGGTCGCCGGAATGACCGCTGGCAGCGTCAAAGGCTGATAGGAACCTGTCATGTCCGCTATCGAGCTCATCAATATTTCCAAGAAATTCGGTGCGAAGGAAGTCATTCGCGATATCGATATCTCCATCGATGAGGGTGACTTCCTCGTTCTGCTTGGTCCCTCCGGCTGTGGAAAATCCACGCTGCTGCGAATGCTGGCAGGGCTGGAAAGCATTTCAGGCGGTCAGATCATGATTGGAGGCAAAAGGGTCGACCAGCTGCCACCGGGTGATCGCGACATCGCCTTCGTTTTCCAGTCCTACGCACTCTACCCGCATCTCTCCGTTCGCAGGAACATGTCCTTTCCCCTTCTGATGCAGGAATTTCGCCTGTGGCACCACCTGCCTTTCATTGGCGGCATTGCAAAACGCCGCATTGAAAACTCTGCTCGCATCGTTGAAAAAGTCGGCAGGATTGCAAAAATCCTTGGCTTGACGGAGATGCTGGACAGGTTTCCCCGAACATTGTCCGGCGGGCAGAGACAGCGCGTTGCGCTTGGTCGCGCCATGGTACGCGAGCCTGAAGTCTTCCTCATGGATGAACCGCTCTCCAACCTCGATGCAAAGCTGCGCACCTCCATGCGCTCGGAAATATCGAGGCTCCATAAGGAGATCGGGGGAACCTTCGTCTACGTGACCCACGATCAGGTGGAAGCAATGACGATGGGCACCAAGATCGCCCTTATGCGAGATGGCATCATCCAGCAGTTCGGCACGGCACGGGAAATCTATACCGATCCGGCAAACACCTATGTCGCGCGCTTCATCGGCACACCACCAATGAACCTCATCGTCGCAAAACACCAGGGAGACATGTTGACGGTGGGATCAACAACCGTTCCCGTCAACCTCCCCGCTTCAGGTACAGAGAGCGATGTCCTTCTTGGCGTAAGGCCCAACGCAATCACACTGACCACCGAGCTCAGCCCGGGTTCACTGCGTGGCGAGGTTGTCATGGTCGAACATGTCGGTGCCGATTCCATCATCGCCGTGCGCCTCACCGATGGCAGGACAGCCCACACTGACGACGGTGACCTCGATGCGGTCATGGTGACAGTTCCCGGCTATTGCGAATTGTCGATGGGACAGCCGGTATCGCTCACCATCGATCCTGATCAACCAATCCTGTTTTCGGCGACGTCTGGACAGCGGATAGCCAAATCTGGCTAACGCCCAGCCGGGCTGCCCGGGGCGGGTAATCCGAGCCGCCCCATGTAAAAGTGGTCAAGCCTTGGAAGGGGGACGACAGAAAAATCGATCCCTCCAAATCTGCATCGCCTTTTCTCTTTGCTCACAACGATGGAAGCCGCGAAGTCCAAGGCTACGTCGCCGGGATCATACGGCTGCGTCCATGCCGAACCGATCACCCGTGACGCTTCCGCTTTGCGTCGCTGACGATCAACCATGGTGATACCAGGCTTCCGTGGGCGCTCCCTCTCATTTCACCGGTCAATTGATCCGTCAGTTCTCTCGACGTCACTCCTGGATTTAAGGTAGAGACGATCGAAAGTGTTCAGAACTTGCTTAAGTGCATTTACTGGGCCATCTCGTTGATCCAAACAGAGCCAATCTGGATGACAACGGATGACTGCCACTTTCGATTTTACCAAGGAGATAGTGTGACCGAGCCGCGGGATACGAAGACGAGAATCATGGACTCCGCCGAGGCGCTGTTTGCCGAAGCCGGCTTTGACGCCGTTCCCATACGCGAGATCATGCGCCGCGCGGATGCCCGGCTTGGTTTGATGAGTTACTATTTCGAGTCGAAGGAGGCTCTGCTCGAAGCCGTCATCGCGCGGCGGATCGATGTCCTGAGCAGTGAGAGAAAAAACCGTCTGCTTGTTTTTGCCGGAACCAGTGAAAGCTCCATCGAAAAGATCGTGGATGCCTTCATCGATCCTTTTCTTGAGATGATGACGACGAAAAACGACGGCTGGCGAAACTATGGCAGGCTGATTGCCCACCTTGCCCAATCAAGCCGATGGATCGAGCTCATCCATAGATATTTCGACGCGACATCAGAACTCTTCATTGCTGAACTCAAGAGAATTTGTCCGGATGTGCCAGACGACAAGGTCGTACGCGGATACGTCTGCACCGTAGGGGCGATGCTGCATATCTTCTCCATCACCGGCCGGATGCGCATGTTATCCGACGGCAAAGTGGATGATGAGGATATCGCCAAAAGTGGCGCGGACCTGAAGACATTCATTTCCAGCGGCTTGAAAGGCACGCTAACTGAGGGCGAAACACGGAGCTAAGCGTCCTGGCATCAGCCCACATGCCCACAGATGCAGAAGAGTGGGATGTTAAGCGCAGAGATGAGGTCGACGAAATCAGGCGACTGGCAAGGAAACCGGCCCGCCACCAGTTAGCGCGATGTTCTAAAAACCGGTCGCGTAGTTGTGTTTCAAGATACAGAGCTGTGAACGTAAGCCGCGACAGGGCCCTGTAAAGCCGACGTCACCTTCGCAATTTGCCTGCCAGTGCCTTCGTTACGCGCGAAAGCTCAGCGCGACCCGTGACGTCAGCAATCCAAAAGGCCGTTTCCGCCAGCTGCTCCAGGTCTATATCGCGGCAAAGGCCAAGGTCCTGCAGCAAATAGACCACCTCTTCCGTCGCGACGTTGCCGGCTGCCCCGGCTGCATAGGGGCAGCCGCCCAAACCGCCGACCGAGCTGTCGAAGACGCGTACTCCGGCATCCAGTGCGGCCTGAATATTGGCAATGCCCATGCCGTATGTATCGTGGAAATGGCCAGCGAGCGCCGATAGGGGAGCTTCTGCCGCGACCGCTTCGAGCATCCGCTTCACCCTGGCTGGCGTGCCCACGCCGATCGTATCACCCAGCGATACTTCACGCGCACCATTTTCCAGCAGCAGACGTGTGACGCGCGCGACAGCGCGGGGATCGATTGCTCCCTCATAGGGGCAGGCAATGGCACAGGAAACGTAGCCGCGCACCGGCAGTCCGGCCAGCCGGGCAGCTTCGAACACCTGACGAAAGCGCGCAAAGGACTCATCGATGGAACAGTTGATGTTGCGATGGGAAAATGTCTCGGAGGCAGAAGCAAATACCGCGACCTCTCGCGCTCCGGCTGCCCTTGCGGCCTCGAAACCCTTGATATTGGGCGTAAGCGCCGAGAGAGTGACATTCTCCAGCTCGGATGCCCTGGCGCAGGCCATCATGACATCTGTACTGTCCGCCATCTGCGGAACCCACTTCGGCGAAACGAAAGCGGTGGCTTCGATATGGTGAAGGCCTGCCTTGGCAAGACGCTTTACCAGCTCGACTTTCACCTCCGTCGCAACAATCGCGGCTTCGTTCTGCAAGCCGTCCCTTGGGCCAACCTCTACGATGACGACCTTGTCTTCGCTTGCTCGCTGCATCACCCTATCCCCGTCCGGCAGGCTGGAAATCGACCAGTTCCGCCCCTGCCAGCACCTGATCGCCAACTGCATAATGGAAGCTGGCAAGCGTTCCATCCGAAGGTGCAGTGATCGTGTGCTCCATCTTCATCGCTTCCATGATGAGCAAAGGATCTCCCGCCTTAACGGATGCGCCGGTCTCCGCAAGAAGTGCTATGACCGAGCCCGGCATCGGCGCACGAAGGCCTCCGCTGCCGGTCTGCGTGCCGCTTTCCCACTGGAGATCAGGCAGTCGGCGCACCACATAGCTCTGCCCGGAATGGAAGACATGACGGTCGTCCGCATCCTTGACGATTGTCGCCTCGCATCGGCGCTCTCCAAGGCGCACGGAAACTATCGCCGCGGCGCCGCTTCTGCGCGCATGACCTTGTGCGAAAACAGATGTGTCCCGCGCAGAAGAAAGCGCTAACGTCCAGCCCTTACCCGAGGAAAAGGCCGTTATCTCGCAAGTCTCACCCCTGCAGGAAAGCTCGATCCGACGTTCTGCCCGACCGTTCAGCCTCCAGCCGTCAATCGCCGTCCAGGGTGATGCGTTCTGCTCTGGCTCATCATGCAGAAGTTCGTCCAAAGCCGCGAGATACCACACCTCGTCAGGGACGGATGAAGCGGCAAACAATCCCTCCTGTTCGCGCTCGATCAGGCCAGTATCGAGGTCGGCCCCGGAAAAGGATGGTGTCTGGACAAGGCGGCTGAGGAAGCCGACATTGGCGGTCAATCCGACGATCTGGATCGAGCCCAGTGCTTCGCCCATGCGTTTCAGCGCCTCTTCTCGATCCGCCCCGTGGACGATCAGTTTGGCAATCATGGGGTCATAATGAGGGGATATGGCATCACCTGCGTCAACCGCGCTGTCGACTCGCACCCGGGCATCCGTTGCGGGCAGCCCCAGATGCCTGATGGTACCGATGGACGGCAGAAACCCCGCGTCCGCATCCTCCGCATAGATACGCGCCTCTATAGCGTGCCCGATCAAAAGCACGTCCTCCTGGCGTAGCGGCAATGGCTCGCCGTAAGCAACGCGCAACTGCCACTCGACGAGGTCAAGCCCGGTCACCATTTCCGTTACGGGATGCTCCACCTGCAGGCGGGTGTTCATTTCCATGAAATAGAAGGACCCGTCCTGGTTCACGATGAACTCGACGGTTCCTGCCCCGACATATCCGACCGCTTTTGCCGCCTTTATAGCAGCAGCGCCCATGGCGGCACGTCGCTCATCCGTCATTCCGGGTGCGGGCGCTTCTTCCAGAACCTTCTGGTGCCGGCGTTGCACCGAGCAATCGCGTTCGTTGAGATGGATGCAGTTGCCGATGGTATCCGCAAAAATCTGGATTTCTATATGGCGCGGCTTGAGGATATATTTCTCGATGAGAACATGATCGTCGCCGAAGGCGTTGCGCGCCTCGCGTTGGCAGGAGCCGAGCGCATCTGCGAAATCCTCCGGGCGGTCGACACGCCGCATTCCCTTGCCGCCACCGCCCGCAGAGGCCTTTATAAGGACTGGGTAGCCGATAAGGTCCGCTTCGCGTTGAAGCAGCGCCGGATCATTATCCGCACCGTGATATCCGGGCACGAGCGGCACGCCCGCTTTGCCCATCAACTCCTTGGCGGCCGACTTGGAGCCCATGGCACGAATGGCGGCCGCAGGTGGACCGATAAACACAATGCCGCTCGCAGCGCAGGCTTCGGCAAAGTCGTCATTTTCAGACAGGAAGCCGTATCCGGGGTGAATGGCCTCGGCGCCGGTGCGTCGCGCCGCAGCGAGAATTTTCTCGGCCACAAGATAGGATTCGCGGGCAGCTCCAGGTCCAATGAGGATTGCTTCGTCCGCAAGCCGCACGTGCCGCGCGCCCGCATCCGCTTCGGAATACACAGCCACCGTCGCAATGCCCATGCTCCGCGCGGTGCGAATGATTCGGCAGGCAATTTCCCCGCGATTGGCGATCAGGATCTTCTTGAACATGACTTTAACCTGATCCTTTCGGCCGCTCTGCGATCCAGCCGGGATCGCGCTTTTCGAGGAAGGCAGAAAGACCTTCCCGTGCCTCCTGGCTCGCCCGGCGCGCTGCGATCAGTTCCGCCATTTCCGACACCAGCGCGCCGTCAATGGTGCGTCCTGAAATCCGCCCGACCAGCGACTTCGCTTCCTGAACAGCCTGTGGGGCGCCTCTCAGCAGAGCGGCCACAATCCCCTCGACAACGTCATCGAGACTGTCCCTGTCGCTGACCTCATGGACGAGGCCCAACGCATGTGCGCGTGTTGCGTCCATACGCTCCCCGGTCAGAAAATAGCGGCGGCAGTGGCGTTCACCGATCGCGGCGGCAATCAGGGGGCTTATAACGGCTGGGATCAATGCAAGCCTGACCTCGGATGTCGCAAATACCGCATTGGGAGCAGCAACTGCGATGTCGCAGGCTGCCACCAGCCCCATACCGCCGCCAATGGCTGCACCCTGAACACGAGCAATCAGCGGTTTGGGGCATTCACGCAATGCCAGGAACATGCGCCCCATGGCCGCCGCATCGGCAGCATTGTCTTCAACGGAAGCAGCGCCTTGCCGTTTCATCCAAGCAAGATCCGCTCCCGCCGAGAAGTTCGCCCCCCGTCCGGCAAGGACCAGGACACGCACATGCGCGTCTTTGGAAAGCATCTCTATGACATCAGTCATTTCCCGAACGAGGTTTTCATCAAAGGCATTGTGCTGTCCGGGCCGGTTCATCCAGACCGTCGCGACCTTATCATTTATCTCGAGTTGAAGCGTTTTATAGGTCATGGGAACCTCACATGCGGAAAAGGCCGAAGCGCGTTTCGCCAATCGGCGCGTTCAGCGCGGTCGAAAGCGAAAGGCCAAGAACGCGACGGGTCTGGGCGGGGTCAATAATGCCATCGTCCCACATCCGCGCGGTCGAATAATAGGGATGGCCCTGCCGTTCATATTGGTCACGGATATTGTTTCTAAACGCATCTTCTTCTTCCGCAGGCCATGTCTCTCCCTTGGCGGCGGCGCCGTCACGACGAAGCGTTGCAAGAACGGATGCGGCCTGCTCCCCACCCATGACGCTGATGCGCGCATTGGGCCACATCCAGAGAAAACGCGGACTATAGGCACGTCCACACATGCCATAGTTTCCGGCGCCAAAACTTCCGCCAATGACGAGCGTGAGCTTGGGAACCGCCGCTGTGGCGACAGCTGTCACAAGTTTGGCCCCGTGCTTGGCGATGCCCTCGTTCTCATAGGCGCGACCGACCATGAAGCCGGTAATATTCTGCAGAAACAGCAGGGGAATGCGGCGCTGCACGCAAAGCTCTATGAAATGCGCGCCCTTCAGAGCCGCTTCACCGAATAGAATGCCATTATTGGCGATGATGCCGACCTGCATCCCATAGAGCCGGGCAAATCCCGTCACCAGCGTGGTGCCATATCGCGCCTTGAATTCATCGAAGCAGGAGCCGTCGACCAGACGGGCAATGACCTCGCGCACGTCATATGGTTTGCGTGTATCCGAGGGAATGATGCCGTAGAGGTCTTCGGCGGGATAGATCGGCTCCTCAAATGGTGCGGCGGCACTGTTCTGCTCTGGCAATGTCGAAACGATGCGTCTGGCAATGTGGAGAGCGTGCGCATCGTTTTCAGCAAGATGGTCGGCAACACCGGAGATGCGGGTGTGCACGTCTCCACCGCCAAGATCCTCAGCCGTGACGACTTCACCCGTCGCCGCCTTTACCAGAGGCGGCCCTCCCAGGAAGATGGTGCCCTGCTCACGAACGATGACCGTCTCATCGCTCATGGCGGGAACATAGGCCCCACCCGCCGTGCAGGAGCCCATGACAACGGCGATCTGGGCGATCCCTGCCGCCGACATCTGTGCCTGATTATAGAAGATACGGCCGAAATGATTTTCGTCCGGGAAGAATTCGTCCTGCAGAGGCAGGTAACCACCACCTGAATCCACGAGATAAAGGCAGGGAAGTCGATTTTCTGCGGCAATTTTCTGGGCACGCAGATGCTTCTTGACTGTCATAGGGTAATAGGTGCCGCCCTTGACGGTCGCGTCGTTGGCGATGATCATGCATCGGCGGCCTTCGACATTGCCTATGCCTGCCACGATGCCGGCAGACGGGGCTTCACCGTCATACAGTCCGTGCGCTGCGAGCTGACCGATTTCAAGAAATGGCGATCCCGCATCCAGCAGGCGATCAACGCGTTCGCGCGGCAGCATCTTCCCGCGGCTTGTGTGGCGTTTGCGCGCGACGTCACCGCCACCCAAGGCCGCCTGCGACGTTTTATCAACGAGATCGGCAACCGCATCGGCCATCGCCTGCGCATTGGCGCGAAATTCTGCCGAAGCGGAGTTGATGCTTGTTGACAAAGGGTTCACGTCCGGCCTCCTCTACTGCAGGCGTTCCCCCGCGCCGGCAATTATTGACTTTCGCGTAATCTAACGTTTCAAGATACTCAAATCCCGTCAAAGAATTGATGGATAGTGCCAAGGGGGTAAGGGTTGATGACCCATGCAAGAACGCCGTCCGGCTTTGCCTCGGCCATTGTTTCCGCCTATCACATGCGGGGCATGAACCCGCAGGAAGCACTTGACGCAGCCGTTCTGACGCCTGGTGAACTTCATCCGGACAGCAGGATTACGGCGGACCAGCTTGAGCGCCTCTCAAACCACGCCATGCGGGAGCTGGACGACGAGGCGCTTGGCTGGTTTTCCAGACGGCTGCCCTGGGGAAGTTACGGCATGTTGTGCCGCGCCTCCCTGCCCTCCGCCACTCTCGGCATAGCCATCGCGCGCTGGTGCCGCCATCACAACCTCATAGCGCAGGATGTTGAACTCAGCCTCAAAGCCGACAGACATCTGGCTGAGGTTCGGATCGAAGAGAAGCGCGACCTTGGCATTCTGAGAGAGTTTTGCCTGGTAAGCCTGCTGCGCAATCTGCAAGGTGTGGCCTCCTGGCTCGGCGACACGCGCATACCCCTGATCGATGTCGAGTTTCCCTTTGCGGCACCGGCCCATGCTGAAAGCTACCGCTATCTGTTCGATGGACCTGCCTCGTTCGGAGCAGAACTCACGACTCTTCGTTTCGACGCGGCCTATCTGGCTCTGCCAGTCCTTCGCGACGATGCCGCCTTGAGGCAGATGCTGCGCCGCCCGCTGCCGTTGATGGTGCGCCAGTATCGCCGTGACCGTCTCCTGTCTCGTGAAATCCTGCGCTTGCTGGGCGATATGCCTGCGGCGAGTGCCGATGAACTGGCCGAGAAGCTGAACCTGTCGACCCGCAGCCTGCACCGGCACATCAAGCAGGAAGGGACCTCGTTTCAGGCTCTGAAGGATCTTTCGCGCCGCCGTCTGGCGGAACGACTGCTCGCCTCGACACCATGGCCGATCAAGCGAATCGCGCGCGAATGCGGTTTCGACGCCGAGGCAAGTTTTGTGCGGGCGTTCAAATCCTGGAGCGGCCAAACCCCACGCGCTTATGCTGTCAACGCCCGTCAGGGCAGGTCGGTGCACGCCAAGGCTTGAAAGCTGCATGGTATCGCAATGCCTCCCTGCAGTTGTCTCAATGCGTCAATTCTTTGGCAGGATTTGATGCCTGTTCGCCTATAGCTTTCCCGAAGATCAAGACGCAACCCGGTGGGACGGGGCGCTGATGGGAGGGGACCTGGATGATCGAATTCAATGCCGCGGTGGTGCGCCAATGCTGCAATCCCGTGTGAGCGACCTGGCCCATAGGGCCGCCCTGAAATTCGGTGAAAAGACCGCATTGACCTTGCCAGGTCTGCGCTCCCTGAGCTTTCGGGAGATCGATGATCTGGCTGGACGCATGGCTGGCGCATTTGCGGCACGCGGCCTGAAGGCGGGCGACCGGATCGTCCTGCATCTGCCCAACGGCTGGCAATGGGTGGTTGCCTATCACGCAATAGCCAGGCTGGGTGGGGTCGTCGTGCCTGCAAATTTCCTCCTCAGCGCCGAAGAGGTCTCCTATATCGTAGAGGACTCCGAAGCGACTGCCCTGATCGTTCCGGCGGAACGTCGTGCCTCTTTCAAGACGAGAGCCCAGGTTTACACGCTTGGCGAGGCGCCGGAGGCCGAAGAACTGACCCGCCTTCTCGACGGTGACTACATGTTACCCGTAGAGCGCAATCCGGAAGACCTCTTTACCATCGGATATACGTCCGGAACGACCGGTCGGCCCAAGGGCGCAACCATGAGCCATGAAGGCCTTTTCGCTAGCCTTTCGGGAACCGCCACGATCCATGTCCGCCATGAAGGCGATGCGGTGTTGACGTCCCTGCCTTTCCCGCATGTTTACGGAAACATCGTCATGAATGCGACGTTTCTGGTCGGTTCGCGGCTGATTACAACGCCGCGCTTCGATGCAGCTGAGGCGTTGCGCCTCATCGGCGAGGAAAAGGCGACCCTTTTCGAGGGGGTGCCGACCATGTTCTACCAGATGTTGGCCCACCCCAGTATCGGCGATGCCGACTTGAGCAGTCTGACACGGTGCACCGTCGGCGGCCAGACCATGCCGACCGCCAAGATAAATGCCGTCACAAGCCGCTTTGGATGCCCGCTTCTGGAACTATGGGGCATGACAGAAGTTGCAGGGCCTGCCGTTACCCATTCGCCATACTGGAGCCCGAGACCCGGTTCCATCGGCTTGCCGATGCCCGGCTTTGAGACACGTATTGCGGATCTGGAGGATTCGTCGCGCGACTCAGCACCGGGTGCAGCAGGTGAACTCATGGTGCGCGGTACTATGGTCACCAAGGGCTACTGGCGCAACGAAGTTGCCACAAAAGAAACCATCAATGCGCAGGGCTGGCTTGCGACCGGCGATATTGCACGTGCTGACAAGGACGGTTTCATCTTCATCGTCGACCGCAAGAAAGACATGATCATTACCGCTGGCTACAACGTCTATCCTGCTGAGCTTGAGCAGGTCATTGCCATGCACCCGTCTGTCGCAATGGTCGCCGTTGCCGGCACCGCCGACGAGGAGAAGGGCGAAATCGCCCAGGCTTTCGTCGTGCCCCACCGCAATGCGGTCTTGAGTGAAGAAGACCTGATCGCCCACTGCCGCAAGCATCTGGCATCCTACAAGATTCCGCGAAAGGTCATTTTCGTTGAGGATCTTCCTAAAAACAGCACCGGAAAAATTCTACGCCGTTCGCTTCGAGAAGCTCAGGCAAGCGTCTGACGGCGCTTTGCCTTCATCACTATGTGCGCGTCCATGCGCGGGGAATGGGAGGTTCCATCATGTCCGTGAATTTCAATGCAGACTATACGATGACCATCGACGGCAAGGCAGTCACGGCCGCGTCGACATTCGAGGTATTCAATCCCGCAACGGAGGAGGTGATCGCAACGGCACCTGACGCCAGCCGCGAACAGTTGGAAGCAGCCGTTTCCGCAGCCAAAGCTGCCTTCCCCGCGTGGTCGAAACGCCCCTTGGCCGAACGGCAGGCCTTTGTTGCACGTCTTGGCGATGCCATCGAAGCCCATGCGGCCGATTTCATGCGGCTTTTGACGCGGGAACAGGGAAAAGCGTTCAAAGGTGCTGAATGGGAGGTCGGCGGATCTTCCATCTGGTGCCGGGAAATTGCCAAGCAGGAGCTGCCCCTACACGTCGTCGAGAAAACCAATGACCGGACAGTGGAAACAAGGCGCGTTCCGCTCGGCGTCGTCGGTGGCATCACCCCATGGAATTTCCCGATCCTCCTTGCCGTGTGGAAGATTGCACCTGCGCTGGTTGCCGGCAACACCATGGTCCTCAAACCATCGCCTTACACCCCTTTGTGCACACTGAAACTGGGTGAGATTGTCCGCGACATTCTCCCTCCGGGCGTGCTCAACATCGTATCGGGCGGCAACGAGCTCGGCTCCTGGTTGACCCAGCATAGGGACATCAGCAAGATCAGTTTCACCGGTTCCACAGCCACTGGACGCAAGATCATGGAAGCGTGTTCCGGAAACCTCAAGCGTATCACGCTGGAGCTCGGCGGCAATGACCCGGCCATCGTTCTGCCTGACGTAGACATCGAGAAAACAGCTGAAAAACTATTCTGGGCCGCCTTCCAGAACAGCGCCCAATTCTGCGTGGCTGCCAAGCGGCTCTATATCCATGAGGATATCTACGATGAACTGGCAGCGGCGCTGGTGGCCTATGCCAGAACCGTGAAAGTGGGCGATGGCGCCGACCAGGGCACGGATCTTGGCCCGATCCAGAATCGGATGCAGTTTGAAAAACTCAAAAACCTTCTGGCAGACGCAAAAGACAAGGGACTGCGTTTCCTGCTGGGCGGCGATATCGGGCAAGGCAAAGGCTTCTTTGTCCCCGTGACGATCATCGACAATCCACCAGAAGACAGCCGAGTGGTGGTCGAAGAAGCCTTCGGTCCCGTCCTGCCTCTTCTCAAGTTCAAGGATCTCGACGACGTCATCGACCGCGCCAACAACACAGAATACGGCCTGGCGGCCTCCGTCTGGGGCAAGGACGTGGTCAAGGCACGCAGCATTGCCGAGCGGATAGAGGCAGGCACCGTCTGGGTAAACGAAATCCACAGTTTCTCACCCCACGTCGCCTTTGGCGGCCACAAACAATCGGGTATCGGGATAGAAAACGCGCTCGACGGCTTGAGTGAATATACCAATTCGCAAACACTGGTCATCAACGCAGCCGCGTAAAGGTTGAGGCCTCTGGAGCGGCGCATGAATGTGCCGCTTCCAAACGTTTTCCTCCTTGGGTGGGGACGCTTGTCCGTGGACGTGCATTTCCAAGGTGACCTGTTTGTCATGCGACGGAGAAAAAAGTAGTTTTCACATTGCCCAACCTGACAGCCGTTTGGTAGCAAAAGCCTGATGCCAATGACCGCCATCACGCGGCTAGACGGCTAAGACAATCCAGTGGACGCAGGCTAGCAGGCAGGTGTCTATCATGGCGACGATCTGTGAAACATAACCCGCTTATGGATAAGGGGCCTCGCTTCGCTTTGCCTGCGTCCTCAATTGTATTCTCACTCTTAATCTGCGTCGCCACAGGCGGCTGTAATTAGCAGGAAATCAAGCGCAATATAGAGATTGCTGCGAACACATGTTTCATTGACGCCTCTGTAAAGTCTAGCGAAACGCTACAACAACAAATATGAACAGTTCCAAGATGATCAGAGGCCCAAATGAAAAAACTGATACGATCGCTGAAAGCCCGAGCAAGAAAACTGGTGAACGCAAAAACCGTCAAAATTGACGGAATAAGGCTTATTTCCGATGAAAGGCGAGTGCCTGCTTACCTCCGCCGCTTGATGTTTAAAGACGTTTACGAGGACACGGAGAGGAACCTGTTGCTCAAAACGGTGACGCCTCATTCGGTCGTGGTAGAGTTAGGCACGGGAATGGGGTTTATATCCATGCTTGCGGCTAAAATATGTGGTGAAAAGCGCGTGTTCACTTATGAGGCGAACCCCCTAGTTGAGCCGATAATCAGAGAAAACTACGCGCTAAACGACATACATCCTCATCTGACCATGAAGGCCGTGACCAAAGATGGTCGGGACTTGGAATTCCATGCAGCAGAAAATATCATCTCGTCCAGTGCGTTTGAGCGCGATACACCGAGCAAGCGTTTCAATGTAAGCAGCATTGCTTTCAACACTGTTTTGGAACTCAGGTCGCCTGACATACTCATTATCGATGTCGAAGGAGCCGAGCATGAACTGCTTGTCGGTGCGAATATGCACACTGTTCGTGATATCATTGTTGAGCTTCATCCGCACATCATCGGTGAGGACAAAGTCGAACAGGTGTCTGCCTTCCTGATCGCTCAAGGATTTTCGAAAAATGCTGTTGACCGCAAGACCGCGCACTTCTCAAGATCGCTGTAACGCGATTGTTAAGGGTTAAATCGAAAGCCCTAACACGTCCGTCAACATCGCTACTTCCGGCGCGGACAATACTGTAGCGCGGCAAGCACCTCCCGGGAAAGCAGCGCTAATGAGGTCGCGGGCCCGTATCCCAGAGCGCATCATATGGATCCAGGTACTGAACTGCCGTGTGGATTTTTCTGAGTTGCCCCCGTGCCGCTCGTGACCGCATCCATGCTTGAGGCTTAATCTGTCATACCGCGGATGGAGTTTAACAATTTGCAAGTCGGCTCAAGTGCTGGAAGTCAACAACTTTGTGAAAGACCCATTCCCGTGAGGGCTCATCCAGGCCGACAGACACTTTGATAGCATCTGAAAAACCGCTGGAATGTTGTTGTTTAGGGTCAGCATGACGGAGAATACATCGCCAAAAATGCTGTCGCTGGTGTCGGACACCTCAGCCCTGAAAATGTCCCACGCGATCAGGGGTCGGTTAGAGGCGGGACAAAAAAACGTTAAAAGCACAACGATTTCAATGGATTTCAAGCTGTAGTGGTGCCCCTTGCCGGAATCGAACCAGCACTCCTCTCGGAACCTGATTTTGAGTCAGGCGCGTCTACCAATTCCGCCAAAGGGGCACTTTGGATGCTTACATCTTGGTATGTCGCGGACTATACGAACAAGCCATGGGAGGTCAACTTATTTTTGCAAAATTAGTGCGCTTAGGAGACACCACGTACAGCGCTTGAATTGTTGACGAAGGTGCGAATTGCAAGCGTCGCTGGACTGGATTAGAGGCTATGGAGCGTTTTCAGTTCGGGCCGCTTCGCTGGGTCATATCATGGGCGGTCCCAAGGCCGCGTAGAGTGAGGAATTATAGATGGAAAGTGCAGTTTCCGCAGAGAAGAACCGAACAATTTCGGCGGTTCTGGTTACCGTCGGAATGATTTTCACGGTGGGCTCTGCACTTGGGTTCCAGCATATCGGCGGATATACACCGTGTGCGCTATGTCTGTTGCAGCGCGATCCCTATTATTATGCGATACCCGTCGGAATTCTGGCGATTGCGGCGGCCATGTTCAAATTGCCGTCATGGCTGACACGGTCCGCGCTTGTCCTGATCGGGATCGCGATGCTGATCGGCGCCGGTCTTGGTGTTTATCATTCCGGTGTTGAATGGGGCTTCTGGCCAGGGCCCATTACCTGCTCGACCGGAGCGCCTTCATTGACCACGAATGCCGGAAACCTCTTGAATGACCTCAACGCTGTAAAGCCGCCATCGTGCAACGACGCTGCACTGCGCGTCCTTGGCCTTTCCTTTGCCGGATGGAACGTGATTGCAAGCGTCATTCTTGCAGCCATCGCGTTCTTCGGAGCGAGCCGCAAGACCGCCTGAGGCTCTTATGGCTGCAGTTCGGTATCCCAGTACAGATAGTCCATCCAGCTTTCGTGCAAATAATTGGGCGGGAAAGAACGCCCATTGTTATGCAGGTCCTGAACGGTTGGCTGGTAGGGCTTCTGACTAGGAAACATTCCGGCAATCCGGGGCAGCTTGCTTCCTTTTTTCAAATTGCAGGGCGAGCAGGCCGCGACAACGTTGTGCCAGGTCGTTTCGCCGCCATGTGCCCGCGGGATGACGTGATCGAAGGTCAGGTCGTCCTTTGAGCCGCAATACTGGCACTCGAACTTGTCGCGCAGGAAGACGTTGAAGCGGGTGAAAGCCGGATTTCGGGTTGGCTGGACATAGGTCTTGAGGCTGACAACACTTGGCAGCTTCATGGAAAAGCTTGGTGAACACACCGCGTGATCATATTCTGCGATGATGTTTACACGGTCAAGAAACACGGCCTTGATCGCGTCCTGCCAGGACCAGAGCGACAAGGGATAATAACTCAGCGGCCTGTAGTCTGCGTTCAAAACGAGCGCGGGCAGGGCCTGTGGTGAAACTGCAATCGTCAAGGGCGTCTCCTGATCGATTCGGCATCTGCACCTGTATATTAGGTCTGTTGTTACAGGATTGTGAAGCCCATAAATGAAGTGCTAAAAGAAAGGCTTATTTCAGGCATTCGGCCATAAAACAGCGCTTGCCCGCAGGCCGCTTCCACTAGGTCAATATCTTCAAGAACGCCACTCGCGCGGGAATTAGCAATCAACAATTCCCGCCATTGAGCCTCCCAGGTCGCCTCAGGTTTTTTCGACGTCGGCCGTCATATCGAAGCTGGCAAGTTCGCGATTGACAAGATCGCGCCAGCCTCGATTTTCGATCAGTTCCTGAGGGAAAAGTCCTGTGATGGAAAACAGGGGGGCGGAGGTATCCTGCCGGTCTGCCTGCCGGATTGCGGCGAGGATTTCGTCGCGACGCGGGTCGTTCAGATCACCGCGCTTGTGGATTGAGGCAATCCAGAGCGCGACAACATAGGCAAATTCCCTTGCCTCTCCACCAGCCTTCAACGTTTCTGCAGCTGCGGCAAGAATACGTTGCGGCAGCTTCTGGCTAGTGTCCATCGCAATCTGCGCGTTGCGATGCGCAATCGTCGGATTGGCAAAGCGTTCCAGCAGTTGATGTTTATAGGCGGGAAGATCGATGCCGGGCACGGCGCCCAGGGTAGCGGTTGCCGCCTCCATATGGCGCTGGACGATCTCAACGAATTCGGGGACGGCCATCACGTCGCGCACGAATTCGAGATCGTGTAGAATACCCAGATGGGCGATGAGCGTGTGAGAACCGTTGAGCAGACGCAGCTTCATGTCTTCGTAAGGCGCAACGGCATCGGCAAATACCGCACCCGCCTCTTCCCATGCGGGCCTGCCGGAAACGAAATCATCCTCGATGACCCATTGCATGAATGGTTCCGTCTCGATTGCCAGCCGGTCCTCAGCACCCAGCAGTGCGGCGGCGCGGTCGCGTGTTTCGTCCGTTGCTGCCGGGACGATGCGATCCACCATGCTGCACGGGAATTTTCCATGGCTCTCTATCCAGTTTGCCAGGGCCTGATCCCGTCTGCATGCCATCTCCAGCACCAGACGACGCACCACCCTGCCGTTGGAGGGCAGGTTGTCACAACACAGGACCGTAAAGGGATCAATCCCCCTCTCCCAACGTCTGAAGAGGCCCTCGACGAGAAAACCGATGACGCCTTGCGGCCTGGTTGGTTGCGCGATATCGGCCGCCACTGCTGGGTGATGGAAATCAAGACCACCTGTCATCGGATCGAGGCCATAGGCCTTCTCGCTCACTGTGAGCGTCACGACGCGGATATCCGGGTTTGACAAATAGTCCAGTACGTCCTGCTGTCTTTCAGCGGCACAAAGCCAGTCGACTGTCGTGCCGATAACCTCTGCTCTATCACCTTCGGCACTGCGCACGATGATTGAATAGAGACCATCCTGCTTTTCCAGTGCACGAACGGGTTCTGGGGAGCGCAAATTGACCGCAACAATACCCCATGGCCCAAAGCTCTTTTCCAGCGCGCGCTGCGTATAGACCGCCTGATGGGCGCGATGAAATGCTCCAAGCCCGATATGGACGATGCCGGGTTTAAGTTCGCGCCGGTTAAATGAAGGCGACAAGACCGCATTTGGCAAAACGGTAGAATTCGAAAGCGTGTCCATGGGCCTATACTCGACCGTAGTGAGGATGAAGAAGGGCGCGCTCTATGCCGCGGAGTTCCGCAAGCCCCTTGAGACGCCCAATGGCGGGATAGCCGGGTTGCGCGCCGCGCGTGAGATCATCGAGGATTTCCTGCCCATGGTCCGGCCGCATGGCAATACGGTGGTCTTCGCGCCCTTCCAGACGTCGGCGCTTTTCCTCCTCAAGCAATGTGGCGATGACGGCGACCATGTCCGTTGCCCCCTCCAGATGTTCATCCTCGAAGAAAGAGCATGGAACGGCCTCCGTATCACGCGTGACATTGCGCAGATGCACAAAATGAATGCGGTCAGCAAATCGTCTCGCGATCTGCGGCAAATCATTGTCCGGACGGGCGCCCAATGAACCGGTACACAGGGTCACGCCGTTGGCTCTGCTATCGACCTTGGAAAGCATGTGCGCATAATCGGCCTCTGTCGACAGGATACGCGGCAAGCCCAGCAAGGGCCATGGTGGATCATCCGCATGGGCGCAGATGTTGATCCCCACCTCCTCGGCCACAGGCACGACCTGCGACAGGAAATCGACCAGATTGGACTGGAGCCTCTCGCGATCGATGCCCTGATAGGTTCTGAGTTTCTCCAGCAGCTGTTCCAGCGTGTAGCCATCGGCAGAACCCGGCAGACCGGCACCGATGTTTTTGCCAAGAGCAGCGATCCTGTCGCCGCTCAATTCGGCAAAGCGTTTGGCGGAGGCCTCGATCAGCCATTCCGGGTAATCATAGTTCGCGTCCGGCCTTTTGAGAATGTGGATATCAAAGGCAACGAAATCGGTCAGGTCGAAACGCATCGCCTTGGCCCCGTGGCGGGTTTCCCAGCGCAGGTCGGTGCGTGTCCAGTCCAGTATCGGCATGAAGTTGTAGCACACGGTGCGAATGCCGCTTCGGGAAAGCCGCCGCAAAGTTTCCTGCCAGTTGACGATATGGGCTTTCCAGTCTCCGGTCTGGGTCTTGATGTCTTCCGACACCGGCACGCTTTCCACCACATCCCAGTAAAGGCCACCCGCCTTTATGTCCCGATGTCGTTTTTCGATCTCATCCACCGGCCATACGGCACCGGTGGCAATATGGTGCAGCGCACTGACGATGCCCTCGGCACCGGCCTGTGCCGCATCCCGCACCGTTACCTTGTCAATTGGCCCAAACCAGCGCCAGGTATGCTTCATGTCTATGTCCTTCAGATATCAGTTCGAGCCGCCGAGGAGGATCTGCACCTTGCAGGCGACGGATCTGTCGCCTGCCTGTTCGAACGCCTCGGCAACGCTTTCGAGTGGAAACGCGTGGGAAATGATGGGCCGCACGTCGATGGTGCGGTCCGAAATGAGTTTGACGGCAAGCGCAAATTCCTGATCGAAACGCTGGGAGCCGCGCCAGACGATTTCCTTGCCGACGAGAGCATTGAGCGGGATGGTCATGTCTCCGGTCACGCCCACCTGCACAATCGTGCCGCGCGGTCTTATTGCAGCGAATGCAGAGCGCAGGGCAGGGCAGGCAGCGGAACAATCGAAGACAATATCGAAACTGCCCTTGCCTTCCTGGAATGGTGCAAGCCCTTGCGGATCGGTCAGCACGTTAATTGTGCGGGTTGCGCCCATGGCAACAGCACGTGAAAGAGCCGCATCGGCAAGATCGGTTACGACAATCTCTCCGGCACCGGCGTGCCGTGCGGCAGCCACCGTCAACAGGCCAATCGGGCCCGCCCCGGTCACCAGCACACGGCTGCCAGCCACGTCATGCGCCTGCGCAACGGCATGGAGGCAAACGGCCAATGGCTCGGCACAGGCAGCTTCGGCGGAGGTGGAATTGTTCGCGAAAGCAAAACATTGTTCTGCCGGCACCACAAGCCAGTCCCTGAACATGCCCTGCTCGTGCGGCAGGCGCATGGCGCTGCCCATGAAACGCATGTCGAGACAATGGATCGGCAGGTTGGATTTACAGTAATGGCACTGGCCGCACGGCTGGGACGGGTTGACCGCAACAAGCGCGCCAATCGCCAGTCCACTTACGCCCTCCCCCAGTGCCTCGACATATCCAGATGCTTCGTGGCCGGAAATGATTGGTTCTCGCACCTGGACGGGGCCGAAACCACCATCCTGATTATAGTGCAGATCAGAGCCGCAGATGCCGCCTGCGGCCATGCGCAGCAGCACCTCCCCGACGCCGGGCTGCCTGACGTCCTGTGTTTCGACCTTGATGTCCTGTTTGCCGTAAAGACGCGCCACGCGGGTCAACATGCACTTCACTCTCGTATGGGTGGGAAATCCCGCGCAAATGGTCGCGCGGGGTGATGACTTAGCGGATCAACCCCATTTCCGTCGGCAGCCACAGCGTGATGGCTGGCACGAAGGTGATGAGGATGAGCGCCACGAAGAGTGGCACCAACCAGGGAAGAATGGCCATCGTCGTGCGTTCCACCGATAGCCGCGCGACGCGCGACAGCACGAACAGCACCATTCCCAGCGGTGGATGCAGAAGGCCGATCATCAGGTTCAGCGTCATGATCAGCCCGAAATGCACCGGGTCGATATCGAACTGCAGAACGAGCGGCAGCAGGATCGGCACCAGAATGGTGATTGCGGCAATCGTATCGAGGAAGCACCCGACAAACAGCATCAGCAGATTGACGAGCACGAGGAATATCCACTTGCTGTCCGTCAGGGTAAGGATTGCTGACGATAGAACCTGCGCCGCCTGACTGACCGTCAAAAGCCACGCGAAGACGGAAGCTGCCGCGACGATGAAGAGCACGGAGGCCGTCGTTTCGATCGTCTCAAAAGTCGCCTTTGCCAATGTTTTGAGCGTCATGGTCCTGTAGCGGACGAGACCGAGAAAGAGCGACCACAAGACCGCGGCAACCGCCGCTTCGGTGGGCGTGAACCATCCCATCGTCATACCGCCGATCAGGATGACCGGGGTCATCAAAGCCATCACGGCAGAAAAGTCGAAATACCAGTCACAGACGATCAGAACTGCAAGCACGATGACGATTGCAAGGTTCAGCGACATGCCCAGCATTGTCAGCAGATAAATGCCGACAGGCACCATCATGACGACCAGCACCTCCAGCGAGGCGCCAAAAATCGTCTTCAGGCTGAATGGCGTGTCCGAACCCCAATTCTTGACATATGCGAAGGCGGCCACGGTGATCATCATCAACAGCGTCATGACGACACCGGGAACGATGCCAGCCATGAACAGCGCGCCAATCGAGACATTCGCCATCATTCCATAGATCACGAATGGCAGGGACGGCGGAAAGATTGGACCGAGTGTGGCCGAGGCGGCGGTGACGCCGACGGCAGCCTCAACCGGGTATCCATGGTCCTTCATGGCCTTGATTTCGATGGTGCCGATACCGGCCGCATCGGCAAGGGCTGTTCCGGACATGCCGGAAAAAATCACCGAACCGATAATGTTGACCTGCGCCAGCCCGCCTTTCATCCATCCGACAAGGGCGACGGCGAAGGAGTAGATGCGGCCGGTAACGCCCGCAACATTCATCAGATTTCCCGCAAGGATGAAGAATGGCACCGCAAGCAGCGGAAAGCTTTCGACACCCGCGATCATACGCTGCGCCGCTATGATATCGGGAGCGACGTTGTAGGACACGATATAGAGCAGCGATGACACAGCCATGGAAATGGCGACGGGAAGGCCGATGACCATCAGAAGAAGGAAGGAACCGATAAGAACCAGCATCTTATACTTCCTCCACGCTTTGAAACTCTTCAGGCCGTTCCAGAACGGAATAACCACGCCGCAGATTGGCGACGAAGACCTGAATGGACCGCAGGAACATCAGCACGAATGCAGCAAAGACCGTGTAGAAGACGATGCCGCGCGGCAAGGCCACCGTTACCATCTCCTCATCCGCGACAATATCGAGATACCGCCACATCAGCCAGGATGCATAGGCAAAGAAGCCCATCCGCAGCACATCCACGGCAAGCGACATGATCCGCGTCACATGGGGTGGCAGGTAGTGATAGAGCACGTCCACCTGAATATGGCGTGACAGGCGCACGCACATCACGGAGCCCATGAAGACGACGCCGATCAGGCAATTGACGGCGATTTCCTCGGTCCATGCATAGCTGTCATTGAGCACATAGCGCGTGAAGAACTGCAGGAACACGCAGCCCGTCATGACCCAGAAGAGGGCAAGCGTAATCCAGTCTTCGAACGAATAGACAGAGAGATCCGTATCAGGCGGCGCCTCATCGAATGTATGGGCGAGTTCCTCAGGCGTCACCTGAGTGTGAAGTTCCTTCGACATTGAATTGTCCCGGCTGAGAAGAAAGGGCGGCGCGATCCGAAGACCGCGCCGGATGCGGTCTATTGAATGGCGCGAATGGCTTCCCAATCGGCCTTGTCATAACCGAAGTCCTCGAACTTCACCTTTTCCAGCACGTTTTTCTCGAAATCGGCCTTGTCGACTTCCGTCACCGAAAGACCGCGCGCCTTGAAATCATCGACCAGCTTGTTTTCCCGTTCCTCGATGATCTTGGTCGTCTTGGTTGCCGCTTCCTGCATCACCTCGACAAAGATCTTCTTGTCCTCGTCCGAAAGGCTTGCCCAGCGGCTCTTGGAAACGACCGTATTGAGATGATCAACGATGTGTCCGGTCAGAATGATGTTCTTCTGGACCTCGAAGAATTTCTTCGCCTCGATTGTTGTCAGCGGATTTTCCTGCGCATCGACGGTGCCGTTCTGCAGCGCCAGATAGACCTCGGCAAAGGCAATCGGCGTGGTGTTTGCACCACAGGCCCGTGGCATTGCGAGATAGGCGGGAACATCTGGCACACGCATCTTCACGCCAGCAAGATCGCCGCATTTGGCGATAGGCTTGTTGGCTGTCGTATGGCGTGTTCCGTAGTAGCTGACTGCCGTAATGACGTTGCCGGTCTTGTCTTCATAACCCTTGGCGAGCCGCTTGAAGACATCGCTCTTTGTGTAGGCGATCAGATGCTCAGGGCTGCGGAAGATATAGGGGAAATAGGTGACACCGATGGGCTTGTAGTCGCGGGCGGCGAAGCTGGAGCCCGAGATGATCATATCGACCGTACCGAGTTTCAGGCCCTGGTTGATATCGACTTCCTTGCCAAGCTGCGAGGCGGGGAAGACATCGATCTTGTAGCGTCCTTCGGTGCGCTTTTCGATCTCCTTTGCGGCCCAGACGGATTCCGTATGGAATGGTTCGGTCGTCTCATAGACATGCGCCCACTTCAGCGCGGTCTGCGCATGAGCCGAACACGCCGCGGCCAAGGCAAGAGCGGTTGCGCCTAGCAAGGCGGATAATCTTGATATCATTGTATTCCCTCCCGGATTGAAATCAGATCGTCTTGTCCCGGCACCGCCCTCTCTCCTGACGGCGCCGGTTTTCCTACGGCTCCTCCCCGAAGCTTTCGGAAAATCTTTTCTGCGACAGGGTCAGATGCCGCCGCATTGCGTTACGGGCCCCGACCGCGTCCTTGGCTGCAATGGCGTCGCGGATCACGCGATGCTCCTCAAGCGCCAGTCGCCATGTGTGAGGGCCTTCGAAATGGCTTGCCAGCCTCTCGAAATAGGGTGTCATTCGCCGGTCGAAGATCTGACCCGTCAGACGATGAAGCGTTGCGTTCCCAACGATATCGGTAATTGCCGTGTGGAAGGCGCGGTCTTGCACCAGCATGTCGACGGGGTCCCCGATTGCCCGTTCCATCTGCAGCAGGCATTCGTCGAGATGCTTGATGCCCTCAGGCGTCGCCATCATCGCCGCCTCTTCGGCGATCGCACCTTCGATAATGCTGCGTGCCTGCAGTATCTCGAATGGGCTGTCATTCTCGTCCACCGGCAGAACTTTCGATGCAGCCTGAGGCGTTCGCTGGCTGACATAGACGCCTGAGCCCATGCGGATCTGGATATGACCCTCCACCTCGAGAACGATGAGCGCCTCGCGAATGGTGGGGCGGGAGACGGCAAAACGCTCTGCGAGATCACGCTCGGCAGGCAATTTTGCGCCGGGAACCAGTTCCCCCGTTTCGATCAGCGCACGTATCTGGTCCGCGACCTGCCGGTGCAGGCGGCGCGGTTCCAAAGCCACGAACATGAAGTCCTCCCAGACTGGTAAAATGGTCTTACCAATTACGACGCAGTAAAGCGCACCCTGCCGCAAAGTCAACTGGTGAGTTATGATTTGTTAATATTTGTCTCTTGGGCACGTCTTGACGAGGCACGCATGCCGGGAGCCGACGATGGCAAGCGGCGGGAATCTCATTCGAACGTCAAATCCGCACTTGCGCGGAATCTCGGTCGTCAAACCTGCCGGTAGCTGCGCCTGAAATAGACAAGTGCTTCGTCTTCGTCACTTGCGATGGATTCCACCACATCGCAGATCAGAATATCGTGGGTGCCACCATCATGCACGGTTCGAATGCGGCAATCGAAAGAGGCGAGCGCTCCGGAAAGCAGCGGCGAACCGGTTTCATGTGTCGTCCACTCCCCTGCGGAAAAGCGCACATCCATAGGGGTTTTACCGCCGAACAGCGTGCTCAGATCCTGCTGGTTCGCCGCAAGCGTATTGACGCAGAGAACACCGTTTGCGGTCACATATTTGTAAGCGGAGGAGTTGCGGTTAAGGCAAACCAGCAGTGTCGGTGGATTGTCCGAAACGCTGCAAACTGCCGTGGCGGCAAAGCCCGCCCTGCCCTCAGGCCCATCGGTTGTGACGATGTTGACGGCACCGGCCAGTTGCGACATGGCGTTTTTATAGTCCAGGCTGCTCTGCTCGGCAGTCTTGGTCTCCATCTCGGCATCCTTTGTAAGAGACAGCGTGTGCATCTTCTCTATCCTTTTCAGTCTCTTGTCACGCCAGAAGGCAGGCATCATCGAAGGGCAAACGCGGCAGACGCGCGAACAGTTTCGACGTGTCGCCATAGCCGAGATTGATGAGGAAATTGGATTTCCACGATGTCCCGGCAAAAAATGCCTCGTCGACCCTGGCCTTGTCAAAGCCTGACATTGCACCGGTGTCCAGCCCTAGCGCACGTGCAGCCATGATCAGATATCCCGCTTGAAGGCTTGCATTTCGAAAAGCCGTTTCTTCAGCCATCGCAGGGCTTGAGGTAAACCATGCTCTCGCGTCCGTATGCGGAAACAGGAAGGGCAATTTCTCATAGAATGTTGCATCCATTGCAGCAATCACAGTCACCGGCGCCGTCATGGTCTTCTCAAGATTGCCCGAAGAGAGGCATGGTTTCAGATTTTCCTTTGCCTGAGGCGACCGAATGAAGACAAAACGGGCCGGGCAGCAATTGGCCGATGTCGGACCCATTTTGGTCAGATCATAGATCTTCGCCAGAAGCTCGTCGCTCACTGGCTTGTCCTGCCAGCCATTGTGCGTACGGGCATCCATAAACAATGCAGCAAGTGCCTGCTGGTCAACTGTCATATCTCAATACCTTATCAAGCTTTGCGAGCGAGCAGAAACCTTTCCAACTCGCGATTGAAATCATCCACTTCGGTTATGTTCACCGCATGTGCCCCCGCGTCAAAAACCATGAGCTCGGCATGTTCCAGTCCTTCGGCAAGGCGCAACGAGCGCGTATAGGGCACGAGCAGATCATCCTTGGCAGCGATGACGAGGGTGTCGTTCTTTATGTCCCCAAGCCGGTCATCGATGTCGAAACGGCGCAAAGCGTCTATGCGGCGCAGAACATTGTCCCTGCCCTGGAAATGGGCGACGCCATGGAGATCGTCGCGGGCCAGACGCTCGGCATTTTCGGACATCCACACCGCTGGATAGAGAAACAGCGGCTGCGCCCGCACAAACGCCTCGACGCCTGTGTTTTCCAGAAGGGCAATTCTGGCTTCGAAGCACCGCAGGGAGTGCTCGTCCACCTTGCTCCAGGCATTGATGAGGACAAGACGGTCAAGATAATCCGGCCAGCGCAGTGCGATATCAAGTCCGATGAGCCCGCCAAGCGCATGTCCCATGAAGTGAAATCTTGCAATATTTAGCTGGCTTACGATCTCCATGACATCATCTGCCATGGCGGCGATGCCACCGTCCACGGGTACCTCTCCGCCGGTTCGGCCGGTGCCGCGGTGGTCATAGATGACGACTCGGAAATGCCGTTGCAGCACGTCCATCTGCGGCGCCCAATAGGCCCCTGCCCCACCCAGACCCGAAGACAGGACAATTGTTTCCGCATCCGGATCCGTTCGACCCGAAACCTCGAAATGCATGTCACGCCTTCCTGTCATCGGCTGCCGATATGGGCAACTGTTGCGATTTCCACGAGGGCATCGGGCTTCACCAACCCGCACTGAATGCAGTAGCGCGCGGGCTTGTCTCCGGGAAAATACTCGGCATAGACCTTATTGACCGCCTGGTAGTTCGCCCAGTCGGTAATGAAGATGTGGTTCATCGTGACATCCTCCATCGTACCGCCGGCAGTTTCGATGACGGTCTTGATGGTTTCCAGCACATGCCGTGTCTGGGCTGCGGCATCGCCGACATGCACCACATCATTGTTCTTGTCGAAGGGCAGCGTGCCCGAGACATAGACGACGCCATCGGCAAGTGTGCCGGGAGAAAAGGGCGCTATTGGCTTTTGTGTGCCTTCAGGAACGATAATGGTCTTTGGCATGTCTGTTCTCCTCTAAAGTTTGATCAGTCTTCCATCGGGGCTGCTTGCGAGATGACGGCGCAGAAATCATTGACGGTCGCCACCCAGCCGAAGAATTTTTCGACATTGTAGACGGTCGCCTGCTGGATGAAATCTGGACCCAGATGATGGGTCGCGTCCTCCAGCATCACCCCGAAATATTCGAGATGGAACGCGTCGCGCAGGGAGCTCTCGACGCAGACATTGGTGGCAATGCCGACGAAGACGAGATTGCGGATGCCCCTCGCCCGCAGCACGCTGTCCATGTTGGTGTTGAAAAAGCCGCTATATCGCGTCTTGGGTACCAGGATATCACCGGGTTGCGGCTGCAGCTCGTCCACAATGGCGTAGTCCCATGTGCCCTTTGCCAGCAGCTTGCCCTGCAATTCCGGCCGCGCCCGCATGGTTTTCAAGGCGTTGGACTTGTGCCAGTTGGGAGAACCCGGCCCCCCGGCCTCGACATAGTCACTGTCCCAGCCATTCTGGAAATAGATGACCTGCACCCCGGCGGCTCGCGCCGCATCAAGCGTCTTGCCGATATTGGCGATGGTGGATTTCGCGCCGGAAATATCAAACCCTGCGAGATCGACATAGCCGCCTTCGGTCGAGTAGGCGTTCTGCATATCCACCACCACGACTGCGGTTTCGCTGGGTTTCAACGAAAGCGGCTCCGGGCGCGCGGGCAGCGTTACGCTGTCCAGGTGGCTTCTGGGAGGCTGGTAACCGGAAATGCCGCTATCGGTCATTCTGCGGCCTCCAGTACGGTGGTGATGTGTTGACGGCTCTTCATCAGGGGCTGCACATATTTGCCGAATTTCTCGATACCCTCCACGAAGTCATCGAAAGTCAGCATGACGCCACCCGTGCCCGGAACTTCGCTCATCTCGTCCAGCATGGCCGCGACTTCCTCATAGGAGCCAATCAGCGTTCCCATGTTGATGTTGACGGCTGAGACAGGGTTCGCCATGTGACGGACATTGGTATCGGCACCGGACTTCGTATCGACAGAGCTTTGCAAACCAAGCCATTTGATCGCTTCCTGATCGGCGCCTGCTTTATAATGCTCCCATTTTGCCCAGGCGTCCTCGGATTTTTCCTCAGCCAGAACCATGGTCAGCACCACGGAGCGGACATCACGGCCGGTCTTTTCCGTCGCCGCCATCAGCCTTGTATTGGTCGGCGCAAAGGCGGTGGGCGTGTTCACACCGACGCCGAAGCAGAAACTGTAGTCCGCGAACTTTGCGGAAAATTCCATGCCCTTGTCGGAAGAACCGGCGCAGATGAGCTTGACGTCTCCCTGCGGCACCGGTTTCATCCGGCAATCATCCATCGTGAAATACTGGCCCTTCAGGTCCGATTGTCCATTGGTCAGCAGTTCCTGAAGGACGGTGGTGTATTCGCTGAGATAGGCGTAGCGGTCGCCAAAATAATCATCGCCCGGCCATAGACCCATCTGGCTGTATTCCGGCCTTTGCCACCCGGTGATGAGGTTGATGCCGAAGCGGCCGCCGGAAATGGAATCGATGGTCGTCGCCATTCGTGCCACAATTGCTGGCGGCATGACCAATGTGGCCGTCGTCCCGAACAGCTTGATCTTGGACGTGACCGCGGCCAGCCCTGCCATCAGCGTGAAGGATTCCAGATTGTAGTCCCAGAACTCCGTCTTGCCACCGAAGCCCCGCAGCTTGATCATTGAGAGCGCGAAGTCGAAGCCGTATTTTTCGGCGGCCAGGGTTATCTGTTTGTTGAGCTCGAACGTCGGCTTGTACTGCGGAGCGTTCTCCGAGATCAGCCAGCCGTTGTTTCCGATGGGAATGAATACGCCGATTTCCATGTGCATTCTCCAGTTAGCGCCCGTATCAGGTTCTCACATGGAAATGCAGGTTCTGTGCCAGTTCTTTATCTCAAATGGTTTCAATGCGTTGACAGGGATCCACTTCAATAATTTTATCAAATGATAAATTTTTTATCGTTCGGTAAATTTATGTGCTCAAATTTGGAGCAGCGATTTGAGAGAAGCGCGGCGGTGCCGCGTGTATCGCAGCAGCTTTCTTTTTTACTTTGTGATGTACTCCCGTGGCCGTGCTAGACAAAAAAGAGGCGCCGCACTTTCGAACGGCACCTGTTCACAACACACTGTTGTCTTCACGCGAGTTAAGCGCTCAGGCTTCAGATTTCGCCTGGTCTTGGCTCAGTCCATCTGGACATTTGCGTTCTTGACCACAGGCTCCCACTTGGCGATTTCCTTTGAAACATGCGTCTTGAGTTCATCGGGAGTGGAGCCGACGATCTTCGCGCTGAAATCCCCCATGCGGGCGGCGACATCAGGGTCTGCCAGTGCCTTTTTCGCAGCAGCTTTGAGGACATCGACTGCTGCTGCAGGAGTGCCAGCGGGTGCAAATAGCGCATTCCAGGTGTAGGTCTCATAACCCGGCACCGTTTCGGCAATGGTCGGCACGTCAGGGAAAGAGGATGCCCGCTCCGCAGTCGTGACACCCAGCGCACGCAACGTCCCGGATTTCATATGACCTGACGATGATGGCAGGTTGTCGAACATGATCGAAACCTGATTTCCCAGAAGATCGTTCAGTGCCGGGCCAGACCCCTTATATGGCACGTGCTGCATCGATACGCCGGTCATTGCCTTGAACAGTTCACCCGACAGGTGAAGCGGCGTTCCGTTACCGGAGGACGCATAGGCGTATTTGTCGGGTTCAGCCTTCAACAATGCAATCAGCTCGGCAATCGTCTTTACCGGAAGCTGAGGATTGACTACGAGAACATTGGGCACGACGACCAGCAAGGAAATCGGGGCGAAATCCTTTTCCGGATCATAGGGCTTTGTCTTGAGAATGAGCGGGTTGAGCGCATGTGTAGCGACGGTGCCCATCAGGATGGTGTAGCCATCCGGTTCCGCCCGTGCAACGCGGTCTGCGCCCAGATTGCCGCCAGCGCCGGCAACATTCTCAACCACGACCTGCTGGCCAAGCTCCTGCCCCATTTTCTGGGCGATAACGCGGGCAACAACGTCCGTCGAACCACCCGCTGCGAAGGGCACGACCAGAGTAATTGTCCGATCAGGGAAACTTTGCGCCTGGCCTGATCCGGCAAAAGAGAGAAAACCGGCTGCTGAAGCAGCAAGCGCCAGCGCAGCGCGCCGGGTGAAATGCTTGTAAGTCATTGAACCTCCTGTGGAGCGGCCTCCCCGCCACCGTGCCAGTTTAGCTCAAACCTTCTCCAGAGCAAGCAACACCTAAGTCTTGCCCGTCCGGAGTTAAACCATCATTTCCCGTGCATAGGCATGGACCGTGCGAAAGGCGTCCTGCGCACCGGCAATCGCCCGGCCTTCTTCCTCTTCACTCAGATCGATAGTGTCCAGCGCTGCGACAAAGGTGCGCCAATGCAATCCCCGCCCCTCAGGCGCACCCGCCAGATGTCTCGCACCGAAGCTGTCATCAAGGCCGAGTCTCGCGGCGTCCTTCAACAGGAACGCAGCGCCCAGATTTGAACCTTCAACGACGTAGAGCCAGCCAAGGGCTTCTGCGAGATCGAAAGATGTATCCTCCGCACGGAAACGGACCTCTCCGCCTGCAGGTGCTGCAATATCCAGATCTGCAAGATCCTGATCGACATAGCCGAGGCGTCTACGGCCCTTCAGATCGGGAAGAAGCTCGCTTAGACGCTCGTTGGCAAAGAGTGCATCGAGATCCCTGTGAAAGAGATATTGTGTCTGGACGAATTTTCCGAAATTGGCACGGTTTTCAAAGGGCTTGGCAGACATGATAAAGCTGTCGAGTTCCTCATGCGCCTGGCGCGTCGCTGCTTTGAGGCGTTTCGTCCGGCTGGGTTCAAGCTCGGGTGTGGTCGTCGCCAGTTCTGCAGCAGTCATATTCGTTTCCTTTCACGCTCAATTACGGACATAGAAATCTTTCACTTCGGAGTCAATTTATCCCTCAGTCCTTGTTGGAACGTCGAGATGACTTTTGGTCAGCATAGCGAGCCAGCTGGTGGAAGATGTGATGTCATGCGTGCCCGTAGCAGAGCCATCAGCATTGGCTTTATGGAGAACTGCATGGTTTTCGATTTCTCCGTCAGACTTCTGAGATAGCCTCCAGCTGATTGAATCACATCGGACTTCTCAAGAATACACGCTATGATTGCGTTCGTATTCTGTGTTCCCATAGCCTGCTCGGCTTCATCATAAGCGGATTGGCTGATGGAGAGCATCGATTTAACGACGTTCCCTGCATGTTTCAGATCATTCCAGTCTCTGACCGTACCGCCTGGGCCGTAGAGGGTAATTTCCGGACACGCCTTGAGGAGTGTAGCGAGATCAAAACCTGCCTTGCTGACGGCTTTCAGGTACTTTTCAGGATTCCTCACTGCACTGGCAGTCTTCGATGCCTGATTGGTTGCAGCAAGCCCGACATTCGAGACTTCGTTCTTGGCTGCCGGCTGCTCATCTTCAATAAGGGATTCGGATTCTGAACTCTGTATAAGCCGCTCATTTTGATAGGCATTGACGCTTATTTTTTGGCTTTCTACGTGTTTTTCCAGTTGGTTAGCCATTTCAGCACGCAGTTTTGAGAGATCTGCGAGAAGAAGCTCCAGAAAAGGGGCCTTTGATTTGCGATCAAGGGAAGAAATCAACGTGACGTAACGATTTCGGATGTGATCCCAGTCTCCCTTTATCTGGTCCTCAATAGCGATTTCACCGAACTTGACGATGTCGCGGCGGCAGAGGGTGATTTTCTCTCGCAGTCTTTGGAGGTGCAGGCGTTCCTCAACAACCTTTTCGGCAATTGATTGTATCTCGTCCGCGCGGGAAATGAGCGGAGCAAGAGAGAAACCATAGGCATCACTGATGCCGCCGCTGCGGTCCTTCCGGGCATAGCGCTTTCCGTTTGGGCTGTCCTTGCGAATAATGAGCCCGGCTTGAACCAATGCTGCCAGATGCCGACGCAGAGTCTGCTCCGGCATTCCATGAGCACGCAGGGAAAGCTGCTGATTCGACGGGAAAACCACGAGCCCGTTTTCCTCGGACAGTTCTGCCTTCGGATAAAAGCTGATCAGTGCATTGAGCACAGCCAATGACCTGTCGGAAATACCGAGATGAGGTCGGGCTTCGCAGGTTGCTCGAAACAACTTCCATTTATCGATCGAACGCGCAGGATCGATGTTTCTCGACGCAAACTGGGTTGCGAGCAGGCCAATAGAGACCCCTCGCCGCCCGAAAGGCGTCGTTAGATTATCACTGTTCATGTCTTTCACCTTCAAAAAGGCAAAAGAAAATCGCTCACCGAAAAAATATCGATGCCAAGACTCTTGACTATGATTCGCGGAAATGAGATTCTTTGGGTGCTTAGATCAAAGAAAGGCTTCCGTGCGGCAACGTTCGGGGGCTTTTTTCTTTTGTGCTTGCTGCTCCTGTTAGTCGTTAATCGGTTATGATGGTTTCACTGCTTGGAGCGATGCTCTTCAAACAGCGTTTGTAGGTGTTCGAGAACGAAGGCGGCGAACTCTGGCGCCTGCCGACGATCGATCGAAATATCGAGCCTGTTGTCCGTCTCGACAATCTTCGCCAGCTTCTGGCCATTCTCGGTGGAGAGAACACCAGTCTTCTTTGGCTCGGGCTTTGGCTTCAGAAACTCCAGCAGCGATTTGAACCGCTCTTCGGATGGAAGACGCGCTACGCTATCGTCACGAAGATAGGCGCGGGCAGCCTCGTTGACCTTGGAGGAAGAAAGTTGTTCGGCGAGGTCCATCCAGTTACGACGCCCGACGCCTGGCGCAGGCCCGATGCTATCAACGATATCGTCCGGAATACGCCCAACGACAGACAGCATGTTGGACAGATCGCCCTTGTAAAGAGACATGGCGGCCATGATGGTCTCGCGCGTGAACCGCATCTGCAGCTTCTGGGCAAATCGTGCCTTTTCGATATAGCTGAGGTCACGGCGTTCGTTGTTTTCCTGGCCCTGGGCAACAACAAGCTGCTCATCGGTTAGATTTCTGACGACGGCGCGGACAGGAATGCCAATTTCGGCAACGGCACGCAGGCGGCGGTGACCGAATGCCACCTGATAGCGACCTGGATGGTCTGGGTGAGGGCGCACCAGAATTGGAACCTGCTGCCCCTGTTCACGAATAGCCTCGACCAAGCCGACATCGGCCTCTATTGACGACGGCATACGGTCTGGAATGAAGGATGGATCGACATCTGCAGGATCGAGTGCGACGATCGTCAGGCCTTCAGCGAGCTTCTTTTCGATTTCTTCTGCGCGCTTTGACCGTTCAGACACCTCGTTGAGCGACTGCCCGATCATGCCGACGGGCGAGTGAACGACATCGGTGACCAGTTCTGGCGAACCAAGAATGGGACGAATACGAGGACGTGCGCGCTCTACAGGCGCATCATTGTTCTCACTGGACTTACCGCCGAGGTTGGCGAAGATTTCTTTTCTGCTCATGCAGTCCTACCCCAGGCCTTCTTGATCAGGCCTTCAATTTCAGCATTTACATTTGTCATGGATTCCAGTGCCCGATCGTAAGTCGATCTGGTGAACTGGGTACGCTCCACCTCAAACAGGGTCTGGTTGGTCAAACCGGCGTCTGAAACGGCCGTCGTCTTGAGCATGGGATGATTGAGAACATGCTCGCCGAAAATCGAGCGCAAGAAAGCGACCATCTGATTTTGAGGTCCGTCGCTCGGCTCAAATCGGGTCACAAGATAGCGCATCCAGTGATAGTCTGATGTTGCGCCAGCTCTGCCGATTTCGGCGAGCAGGTCGCCTGTCATCGCGAGAAACTGGTTCATGGACATCACGTCGAGCATCTGCGGGTGTACGGTGACGAGAACGGACGTTGCCGCGGTCAGTGCTGACAGAGTCAGGTAGCCCAATTGCGGTGGGCAATCGATGACGACGATGTCGTAGAAGTTTTGAGCCTGAGCAATCGCCTGACCGATACGGGCGAAGAAGAGCGTATCGCCAGGAGCGCGGCGCATGAGGGCACGTGGCGTATCATGCTCGAATTCCATCAGCTCCAGATTACCCGGGATGATGTGAAGATCCGGAATATAGGTGCCACGGACAATCTCGGCGATTGGCCGCTGTTCCTTGTCGTAGCGAATTGCGCCGTAGAGCGTCTCGTTTGGTCCGACGTCCAGTTCAGGCTGATGACCGAACAGCGCCGAGAGACTGGCCTGTGGGTCGAGATCGATCGCCAGAACCCGATAACCGCGCAGGGCAAGATATTGTGCGAGATGCGCAGACGTCGTCGTTTTGCCAGAGCCGCCCTTGAAATTCATGACCGCGATCACCTGAAGGTCTTCACCTTCACGGCGGTGCGGAAGATAACGACGTGTGCCGCGGGCTCCCTGATCCAGAAACTTCCTGATCTCGTGAATGTCTTCGACGGAATAGCTGCGCCGCCCGCCGCTGTTTGCCACGGCAAGCTCCGGCTGCTCGGAAGCGATCTGGCGCAGGTAGGCCTCACCAATACCGATAAGCTTCGCGGTTTCCGATGGAGAAAAGTTTCGCATGCTTTTTTCGGCAAGCGGTGCGAAGGTATTTGCATTGTGTGCTTGCAGCTGCGCAGACAACGCGGCCGAATGCTGTAATATGAGCCCCGTGAGATCGGGTGCCTTGCCAGCAGATTTCAGATCGGCGCTTTGTGTCATATCTCATCTTTTCCACTTGTTGGATCAGTTGCGGTTTTTTCCGCTGAAATCGGTTTTTACCGCAACTGGGATATAAGCGCCGATTCTCTTTCCGGTGCAATAGGCATTTGTGTTACCAAGACATGAATCTTTTCAGGCTGGTAAGGGCGTTTTTTTGCAGTGGACGTGAAAGATTTTCCCCTTCGCAGCGACTCTTCTCAGAAAGTTTGCCGCGGCTAACTTCATGATCATAATGCGAGCATCTGTGGATTGATCTATCGCTGGCGCTGGATGGGACCTCCAAATTGCGGAGGGCGATGCCGGAACTGCGTTAGTCACCGCATAAATTTCGTCGCGCTCGGCTGCTCTAACATGCGCAGATATCTCTCATGATATATTCCGGGATGGCCGCCGCATTCGCTCTCGGATGCGGGTGAAGCTTTAACGGTGCTGGGCAGCGGACTGTGCTAGATGCAAGACCGTCGTATCGACTTTTGAACTATAGCTATCTGCTCTCTTCCTTTTCCCTTTGTTGGCCCGCCAAAATTGGTTGAAGTTGGGGGCGTGGGTGGAGCTGGAATTTCACCCATTATTGCTGGGGCCTAAAGTTTGCCGCGGCTAACTCGATCGAGGCGCACCCAACCCGTTTGAGATCGCGTCGTCAGATTGCCCGCGCACTGACGAGAGCATCGCGGTTCGTCCGCGTTCACTGATGGCTTGCCCGGATGTTGCTTCACTAGGTATGAGGTCATTCTCTGATGTGGGAGGGTCCCCTACTCGGAGCGCGAGGTGTAGCCTGTTCAGTGTTCATTCTGACAGACGAATTCCCGATCTCACGCCGGTTGAGGTAGGCATCCGTGATCTCCGACGGACGTGACCTTAAGGCCGAGCGCCGCCGGTCATAGTGAATGTTTCTTTTGTACCTGATGATCCTATCTCCAAACCGAATCCATCGGTTGAGCGAATGCCTCTCTGAAAGATTGGGACAGATGCGCCTAGCGCGATGTGATCACTCAATCGGCGGCTAGATTTCGAGCACTTCGCTCGTTCCATCGAGATCTTTGGTGAGCTTTTGTAGATGAGCAAAACGGCACCATGGGGTCGTCGCATGATCTGACTGCCACGCGTAAATGTCATTTCAGGTGCCTTGACAGGAGCGCGGACTTGGGGGATTACTTGCTCGTCCTAGGCTGAAGGCCAGACTCATCGACGCCAACGGAGCGTCTGAGCATCTCAGGACAAACAATCAAAACATCGAAATAGAACTTTGAAAAGTGTCATACGAAGTGATGAAACGAAACGCCGTTTTCGCTTTCACTTGCCTGTTTTTCCTGAATGAAAACAGTTCGATGATGTGATGTAAAATTTAAGAAAAATTTAGCGTTTGAACCAGGGCGACCGTTGGCCGCCCCGGCTGCATTCTGGCGTTACGCAGCGCGCCGCAGGGCATCTCCGATAACGGAAACGATGTCGCTGATCTGACTTTCCTCGATGATCAGGGGAGGGGAAAGTGCAATGATGTCGCCCGTGACGCGAACCAGCAATCCCTTCTTGAAGCAATCAACGAAGACATCGTAAGCGCGGGTTCCCGGAGCACCGTCCCGGGGCGTGAGTTCGATAGCGCCGACGAGACCGAGGTTTCGAATGTCGTGGACGTGAGGAGCACCCTTTAGCGAATGGAGGGCTTCTTCCCATGCCTGAGCGAGGGAGGCAGCGCGTGTCAGCAAGCCTTCCTTCTCGTAGATTTCGAGTGTAGCGATACCTGCGGCGCAGGCTACCGGATGTCCGGAATAGGTGTAGCCGTGGAAGAGTTCGATCTGGTTTTGTGGCCCCTGCATCAGCGCGTCGTAAATGCTGCGCTTTGCAAAAACCGCCCCCATGGGAATGGCGCCGTTGGTGATGCCCTTTGCGGTGGTCACCAGATCCGGCACCACGCCGAAATAATCCGTCCCGAATGGTTTGCCGAGGCGACCGAAGCCGGTGATGACTTCATCGAAAATCAGCAGGATGCCGTGCTTGTCTGCGATAGCGCGAAGTCGCTCCAGATATCCCTTGGGCGGCAGGATGACGCCGGCGGACCCTGACATGGGTTCAACGATAACCGCAGCGATCGTTTCCGCGCCGTGAAGGGCAACCAGGCGCTCAAGATCTTCCGCCAGTTCGACGCCGTGCTCGGGCATTCCCTTTGAATAGGCGTTGCGATCGACATCGAGTGTGTGACGCATATGGTCTGCGGAAATCTGCGGGAAAACGCGTCTGTTGTTGACCAGCCCGCCAACGGAAATTCCGCCGAAGCCGACGCCATGATATCCCTTTTCACGACCGATGAAACGGGTGCGGGTGCCTTGGCCGATTGCTCTTTGATACGCGATCGCAATTTTGAGCGCGGTATCGACAGATTCTGAACCGGAGCCGGTAAAGAAGATACGATCGAGCTGGGCATCCGGACCGCCGGGCGCATTCGCTGCGAGTTTCTCGGCAAACTCGAAGGCGATCGGGTGGCCCATCTGGAACGTGGGCGCGAAATCCATGGTCGACATCTGCCGCTCTACAGCGGCGGTGATGCTCTTGCGGCCATGGCCGGCATTGACGCACCAGAGACCGGCGGTGCCGTCCAGAATCCTGTTGCCGTCAATGTCGGTATAATACATGCCTTCGGCACTCGCCAGAAGGCGAGGGGATTCCTTGAACTGGCGGTTTGCAGTAAAGGGCATCCAGAAATTTGAAAGATTGGGCAGGTTCGATTTGCTGTTGTGGTCCATTGGGTTTCCCTCTTAGAGATGCCTATCAATCCTGCACTTATCGCTATCGAACAAGTCTTTTTCCGCATTGTCCTAGGCAATTGTTTGAGGAAGCAGATATCGAAATATGTCTCGGTCGCTGCGCGGACTGGAGCCGATGAGTGAGGCAGGGCAAACACCGCTCACGCATTGGCCCAAGACAGAAGATCCTGCGTTTCGATGGAATAGAATTCTGTGCCGACAATAGCGTCGTTGACGACGCAAGGCTCGTTGGATGGGTCATGATCTGCCTGCCGCGACCGGACATCGAGGCGCGCCACTCCATTGTGACGCCCGGATTGCCACAGTTGAGAAAACCAGGCTTGGCATGGTGAAAATGTCGACTTTCACCAACTGAACCCTGCGTTCAGTTGCCGATGGATGGAGTGAAAGGTTCCGGCGAAACTGACCTCTATAATTTGTTTGGAAATATCGATCAAAGATTGACAATAAAGAGTTTTTTTGAATTATAAGATGACAACTTTATAAGGTAAATGTCATGTTGGCGATTCTTGCGGACGATTTGACCGGTGCGCTGGACTCGGCAGCACCGTTTGCCGCACGCGGGCTTCGCGCGGATGTTGCGCTTGACCTGAAGGCCGTGGCCGAGATTATCGCGGACAAGCCGGATGTCATTTCGATCAACCTGAACACCCGCGAGATCAGCGCCGATGAGGCAAGGATTGCCACGGCTGCAGCGATTGGCTTGTTGCCAGCCAAGACGCGTCTCTTCAAGAAAGTCGATTCCAGGCTTAAGGGCAATATTGCCTCCGAGCTCGAGGCCATCCCATACTCCCGCGCACTTGTCGCACCTGCCATTCCGGCATTTGACCGGATTGTCGAGGCGGCGCATGTCAAAGGGCATGGTATTGATACACCGATCTCAATTGCGGAGTGTTTCGGGTCGCATTTTGTCCGTGTCGAAGCTCCAGATACGCTGTCTCATGACGACATGGAAGATGTGCTTGCCGCAGCCGAGAACGACGGTACTGACCTTCTGATCGGGGCGCGTGGCCTTGCCGAGGCGCTTGCCTGCCGCATGACGGGAGGGGAAGTCCCGCAGGTGGCGATCGTGCCGCCTGGCCGAGCCATTTTCGTTATTGGCTCGCGCGATCCGATTACACTCGCCCAAATCGACGCACTGCGCGCGACGGGCGCGGTGAGTTATGTAGCAGCGCCAAACGGTCATATCTCTGGTGGCCTTGAAGCCAATGCCGCGCTGACATTGATACAGGCAACGCCGGGTCCCAGTGAGACAACCTCGCAGGCGGTTGCTGACGCTCTAGGTGGCGGCCTTGGGGCCATTCTATCCAGGAATGACGCCACATTGCTTCTGTCTGGCGGTGCCACGGCGGATGCCGTGATGCGAAGCCTTGGTGTATCCCGGCTCCATCTCCATGGTGAATGCTTGCCGGGCTTAGGTGTTGCCTCCGAAAATGGGCGCTATATCATAGCCAAATCAGGCGGGTTCGGCCATTCCGATACCCTTAAGATTATTGCAGAGATGGTTCTGCGGAAGGCAAGTTGAGACATGGGACTGGAAGCCGGAATCGCTCGCAAAGGCCTTCCCGACATCGTGTTCGAACGCATGTTGCGGGCGATCAAATCAGGTGCCTACAAATCTGACGAGCGGCTGCCCACGGAACACGAACTTGCGGCCGAATTCGAGGTGTCCCGTCCGGTTGTTCGCGAGGCTCTCAAGCGCCTTCGCGACCAGGGTCTGATCTATTCCCGCCGTGGTGCGGGGAGTTTTGTCCGCTCCGTGGGCTTAAGGCAGCCGCTCGGTTTCGGGCAGCTGGAAAATGTCGCCGATCTCCTCAATTGCTATGAATTTCGCCTGACACTCGAGCCTGCCGCCGCTGCGGCAGCGGCCAGCCGCCATGATGCTGAAAGTCTGAAAGCCATCAGGCAAGCGTTGGAACTGCTCCGCGATGCGACCAACAGACAGTCGCACCGCGAGGATGCTGACTTCCAATTTCATCTTGCTATCGCGCGCGCAGCGCAAAACACCTATTTCTCGACAGCCATGGAAGCCCTGAAAGACCACATTGCCGTGGGAATGAAATTTCACGGTGCTTCGATCAGGCGGGAGGCCTCCGGGTTGACCCGTGTTTTTGCCGAGCATGAGGCTATCGCCAACGCAATTGCGGATCGCCGGGAAGAGGATGCGCGAAGGCTTATGTTCGAGCACCTTCAGGGATCGCGTGGAAGGCTTTTTCAGGCGTCGCAATAGCCTGTGGCTGATGTGCGACACTGAACGAACTGACGAATTGAAGGGCAGCGAGACCGCGCTGCCCCAATGGTTGGCGTCAGAAACTGGCTCTATAGATACCAAGAACGTCATCAACGCTCATATCGGCCGGATTATTGTCCATCAACCGACGGATGGCGTGGGCATCTTCAGCGTAGCGGGACAGATCGTTTTCCGTCGCGCCATGCCGGGCAAGCGACATTTCTAATCCGAGATCGCCACAGAACGCCAAGGCGGCGTCACGCAATTGCGCCTGAGAAAGGCCACTCCCGAGACCGAGCGCCTCGGCAACTTCCGCTGTCTTTGCCGAAACGACTGGCTGGTTGAAGGCCAGGACGTGCGGAAACACGATGGCATTGGCTAGCCCATGCGGCAGGTGCAGCAGCGTTCCAAGCGGATAAGCAATGGCATGACCTGCCGCCGTATTGACAGGCCCGAGGCAAATGCCGCCATAATAGGAGGCCAGCAGCAAGCCCTCGCGCGCCTCACGATCCGACCCGTCACGCACCGCTCGGCCTAGATATTTCCCGACGAGGTGAAAGCCCATCCTGGCGAAGCCATCAATCATGGGATGCGCACGCTTGTTGGTAAAAGCTTCGACACAATGCGCCATCGCGTCTACGCCAGTTGCAGCTGTGACCGCTGGCGGTACGGAGTAGGTCAGCTCGGGATCGAGAACGGCGAGATCGGCAATCAGATGCGGGCTTTCAACCGCGATCTTGTTGCCCTTGACCGGATCAGTGATCAGCGAGCGGATGCCCGCTTCGGAACCTGTACCCGCAGTGGTGGCGATCTGCGCCAGCCGCGTTCGCCGGCCAGTCACCCTGTTGGGTCCTGCGACATCTGCGAGAGTCTGCTCACCATCCCACATGGCTGCCACCAGCTTGGCCACATCCATGACCGAACCGCCACCCAGGCCTATCACCAAATCCGGCTTGGCCGCACGTGCTGCCGCAAGTGCGGCATCGAGCGTCGAGATTTCCGGTTCGCCCGGAATAGCATCGAACAAAGCGACTTTGCCCGGTAGCTTCAGGCGGTCAACGAAGCTGCCCGTGATCGGTGAGGCAATGACCAGCGTCGACGAAACTTCGCCGACCCAGTTGGAGACGTCTCCGATTGTTCCGGCACCGACGATCAGCCGTTTTGGCTGATGCAGGGTAATGACTGGGGTGCTGGTCATGCCTGCGCTCCCTTGGAAGTGCTGCCAGCCACAAGCTTGCGTGCATAGGCAATGGCGGACAACATATTGCCGTGGTTGGCGATGCCCTTGCCTGCGATGTCGAAAGCCGTGCCGTGATCCACAGAGGTACGGTCGATTGTCAAATCAACGGAAACATTAACCGCCGTATCGAAAGCGACGAGCTTGATCGGGATGTGTCCCTGATCATGATACTGCGCCACAACAAGATCGAACCCGCCGGAATAGGCGCGGTGAAACACCGTGTCGGCGGAAATCGGACCATAGGCATCAATGCCTTCGGCGCGAGCGGCAGCCACTGCGGGCGCGATCTGGTCGTCGTCCTCCGTGCCGAAAAGGCCATTTTCACCGCAATGGGGGTTGATGCCGGCAACAGCGATACGCGGGCGCTCGTAGCCGGTGCGCTTCAGATGCTCGTTGCCAGCCTTGATGGTAGCCAGAACCCGTTCCGTCGTTGCCCGGCGGATCGCCTCCTGCAACGATACGTGGGTGGATACGTGGATAACCTTCAACTTTTCCGAGGCCAGCAGCATATAGGCGGCGGCTGATTTGGTAAGGCTGCGCAACATGCCCGTGTGGCCATCATAATGGTGGCCTGCGAGATTGAGCGCTTCCTTGTTGATGGGGGCCGTGACGATGCAGCCGATCTTCCCGGCTTCGGCATCGCGCACTGCCTTTTCGATAAAGCGGAACGCAGCGTCACCGGCGACAGGCGAGAGCTGCCCCCAGGCCAGCGGCGCACCCTCGACAGGCAAATCGACAACGTAAGGCGCCAGATCTATGTCGACATTCAGCGCCTTGCGAGCCGCTTCCAGGGTGGGCAGGTTGCCATAGATGCGGGTGGCGGCGCGGTTCGCTTCATCCATCTCGGCCAGCGCCCGCACCGTGATTTCCGGCCCTACGCCGCAGGGGTCGCCCATGGTGATGCCAATGATATTGCTCATGATTTATCTCCCGTCTGCCGCATGTGCCCAGCCCGGAGCCAGACGAACATATTTGATAGCGCGCCGATGATAGGTGTAGGCGATGTGAAGCGAGCCATCGGCTCCCTCAAGAAGCCACGGATAGGACATTTCCTTGTTGTGGCCATCGATCGAGTTGTTCGAAAGGCAGGTGCCCGGCCCCTCTTCAATGATGATCCGCTGCGGAAAGCTTTTTGCGCCATCACTGGAAATGCAGACGCTGACAGGCGCGCGCGGCACACCCCAGATGGGCACGCAACCGCCATCGGGGTCGGCATCGGGCCGGTCGTCATCTTCGCCCAGCTCATCATAAAGCGAGGCGCGTCGGTCGCTCGACATATCGGCATTGATGGGATTGCAGATCATCGCGATGCGGCCATCGTGCAGACGGATCGCGGCGATAGAGGAATTGTTGTTGGGCACATCCGTTGGCTGAGGTTGCGACCACGTGCGGCCGCCATCAACACTTTCCGTGCGATAGACGAAATCGGCCTGACGACGGCGAAACACCGCTGCCAGCTTTTCATCCCCGATGGAGACCGGGCTCATATGCACGCAGCCAGTGGACTGGGCGACATCCTCCAGACGCCAGGTCTTACCGCCATCTTCGGAAATGCCAACCGCAGCACGGTCATGACTGCCGTTCCATTTCTGGCCTGGACGCTGGATGCACCGGAAGATCGGCAAAAGCCATGCACCATCGTCGCGAACCATAAGCGGGGCACGAACGAAACAACCGCGCGGCAGGTCGAGATATCGCCCGTCGCCAGCCGTCAGTCTGGTCGGATCCGACGCGTCGCGCGAAACCTGCGCCATGCGGATACGGCATTCATCTTGATTGCCGGATGGCTGCGACGTGTGGAACAAATACAGTGTCTTGTCGGGTGCTGAAAACAAAACCGGGTTCTGCTCGGAGTGATCGGGATCGAAGCTCAGCCGCTGCGGCTCGCCCCATTGATCGGACCCTGCCATCAGAACTGACGCGAAGATGGAAATATCCGACTTTCCTTCCAGCGTGCCACCAAACCAGGCGCAGATGAGCGCGCCATCATCGGCAAGATGCAGGAAGGATGCATGGTTCTGAATCATGGGCGAGGCCAACACGGCTTCGTGTCGCCCCTTTCCAGCAGCTTCAACCTTGCCGGTCATGACGGTTGCAATCATTTCAGGCGTCATTTTGGCCTCCTCTTACAACCACGAAAATCATCAAATTTGCAAAGTTGTCAAGTTTGAAAAGTCTTGTCAGTTGCAAACTACGAGTCGCTTAGGCGTCATAAATAATTGTAAATATTGTATTTTATTCGTCTGGATTTTGCACAAATAGATCGAAACAAATAATTAATTTGACAAACTTGCCGATAAATTCCATGTTCAGCGTCAGCCCAGTTAAGGCGCCGTCGGGCAACGATCCGTCTACGGTGGCGCGTAGGGTTTCACGGAGGAATGCTTTCAAACCGCGCAGCAGTCATGCCGTCGCGAGGTGAAGATCAAGCGGTGCGACCAGCACCCACAAGGGAGGAGAATGACATGAAAACCTCGCGTCTTTTCGGAGCTGTTCTGGGTTCCGTTCTCGCATTCGGGCCCGGCATTGCGCCAGCCAACGCCGCATCGACAGACATCAAGATCGTTTTGCCAGAGGAGGCCGACCTGCTTGAGCCCTGCATGGCAACGCGCTCCAACATCGGCCGCGTCATCATGGAAAATGTCAGCGAAACGCTGACCGAGCTCGATGTCCGCGGGAAGAAAGGCGTCATGCCGCGTCTGGCAGAAAAATGGGAACAGACAGGCGATGGCGTCTGGCGGTTCCATTTGCGTCAGAATGTGAAATTCTCCGATGGCAAGACGTTCGGTGCCAAGGATGTCAAATACAGCTTTGACCGCATTTTCAGCGACAAGAATATTTGCGAGTCGCGCCGCTATTTCGGGGGCATGAAGTTCGACGTGAAGGTGGTTGACGAAAGCACCATCGATTTCAAGGTTGACCCGGTTCAGCCGATCCTGCCTCTGCTGCTGTCGCTCGTTACCATTGTTCCAGAGGGAACGCCGCTGGAATTCGTGCGCGAGCCTGTTGGCACCGGCCCTTACAAGCTGTCCAACTGGACGCCGGGCCAGCAGATCGTTCTCGAAGCACGTGACGATTACTGGGGCAAGAAGCCTGCCGTCACGAAGGCAACCTATTTGTTCCGTGCTGATCCGGCCGTTCGCGCCGCCATGGTTCAAGCCGGTGAAGCCGATCTGGCACCTTCCATTGCCCAGGTGGATGCCACCAACGACAAGACAGACTTCTCCTATCTCGACAGTGAAACCGTCTACTTGCGCCTTGATGGCAACATAGCGCCACTTAACGACGTTCGCGTTCGCAAGGCGCTGAACCTTGCCATCGACCGGCAGGCCTTTATCGGCACGCTCGTTCCGCAGGATGCCGTGCTTGCAACAGCTTTGGTGCCGCCAACCACGCTTGGCTGGAACCCTGACGTCAAGGTCTTCCCTTACGATCCGGACCAGGCAAAGAAACTGCTGGAAGAAGCCAAGGCCGCTGGCGTTCCGGTCGACACGCCTATCACCATCATTGCGCGCACAGCCAATTTCCCGAATGTGACGGAAATCATGGAAGCCGTGCAGGCGCAGTTGCAGGAAGTTGGCTTCAAGGTCGAGCTTCGTTTCGTCGAAGTGGCGGAGCACGAGGTCTATTATTCCAAGCCCTTCAAGGAGGGCCGTGGCCCGCAGATCGTCGCTGCCATGCACGACAATTCCAAGGGCGACCCATCGTTTACGATGTTCTTCAAATATGACAGCAAGGGCACGCAGTCTGGTTTCGCCGACAAGAAGGTCGATGATCTGATCGCCCGCGCCTCTGCTGCCACTGGTGAAGATCGTGCAAAACTCTGGTCGCAACTCATGGCTTACGTCCATGACGATCTGGTTGCCGATGTCCTCCTATTCCACATGGTCGGTTATTCGCGGGTGTCGGAACGCCTGGATTTCAAACCAACCATCGCCACCAACTCCATGTTGCAGCTCTCTGAGATCGGCCTCAAGCAGTAAGCATGAAAAGGCACCATCCGACCCCTGATCGATCATCATCAGGTCGGGAGGGTGGTGCCCGTCAACAAAGGTCAGGGCGGCACGCATCCCGTTGCCATCCTGTCCATTCAACAAGAGGGCGACTGATCGTCCTGTCGATGTGAAGTGGACGGCGCAATCGCAGTCGCCCATTCCAGCTTGATCGAGGTCTCAATGCTCAGATTCATCCGCAAACGCGCCCTCGCCAGCCTTATCTCGCTGATAGGGCTTCTGATCATGGTGTTTTTTCTCTCCCGCCTGACCGGCGACCCCGCTTCCTTGTTTCTTCCCGTGGAAGCCTCCGCTGAAATGAAGGCCGAATTTCGGGCGCTGCATGGGCTGGACCAGCCACTCCTCGTTCAATTTGTGCAATATGTCGGCAACGTCATGACCGGCGATCTCGGCGAAAGCCTGCGCAAGGCCCGCCCCGCTCTCGACGTTGTTCTGGAAGCTTTTACCTGGACGCTGTGGCTTGCCGTTATCACGATGACGCTGGTTACCGTCTGTGCCATCGTCGTCGGGTCGCTGGCGGCGTTCCGCACGGGCGGTTTCTTCGATCGCTTTTCCTCGATGGTGTCGCTGATCGGGGCGTCAGTGCCTGATTTCTGGCTTGCCATCGTTGCCATCGTCGTGTTCGCCATCCAGCTCTCCTGGCTGCCAACCTCAGGCACCGGCACATTCTCCCACTGGATTTTGCCGATCTGCGTTCTCTTCGTTCGCCCCTTCGGCATCATCGTGCAGGTCGTGCGCGGATCGATGATCTCGGCGCTATCCTCCGCCTACGTCAAGACGGCCCGCGCCAAGGGCGTAAAATCCGGCCCAATCATTTTCATCCACGCACTGCGCAATGCGATGCTGCCCGTGATAACCGTCATCGGCGACCAGGCTGCGAGCCTGCTCAATGGCGCTGTCGTCATTGAAACGATCTTCGGCTTTCCCGGCGTCGGCAAACTGATGATCGACAGTATTCTACAGCGTGACTTCAACGTCGTGCTGGCGGCAATCCTTGTCACCGCTTTCGCAATTTTCCTCATGAACCTCGTGATCGATCTGGCCTATGCTTTGCTCGATCCGCGCATTCGCTACTGAGGATCGACATGATCATGGCCACTCAATCCCCCAAAACCGCCGATAACGGCATGGCAAAAGAACCAGTTACCGAAGAAGCGAGCGCCATCGTGCGTATGGCGCGCATGCTGTGGGCAGACAAGTTTGCACTCTGCGCCGCAATATTCCTCGTCGTCGTGATAATCCTTGCGATCATCGGCCCCACCCTGCTCAATGAGCTCGCCACCAAACAGAACCTGCGAGGCCGAAACCTCGCGCCCTTCGATTTCAGCCGCGAATGGTTCATGTGGCTCGGTGCCGATGCGCTGGGGCGCCCGCTCTGGCCACGCATCATCGTTGCTACCCAGAACACGATCCTGGTCGCGGCTGGTGCTGTCTTCATATCTGCCGTTGTTGGTACACTGCTGGGATTGATAGCCGGCTTCTCATCGCAGCGCACCAGCCAGATCATCATGCGGCTTGCCGACGTCATCATGTCGTTCCCCTCCCTGCTCGTTGCCGTGATCGTGCTTTACATTCTAGGCTCTTCCATCCTCAACCTGATGCTGGTCCTGTCGATTACGCGTATTCCCGTGTATCTTCGCACCACCCGCGCAGAAGTCATGGAAATTCGCAGCCGCATGTTCGTGCAGGCAGCCCGCGTCATGGGCGCTTCTTCAAAGCGTATTCTGTTCCGGCATATCCTGCCCGTTGTTCTGCCGACGCTGACGACCCTGGCGACGCTGGATTTTGCCTATGTCATGCTGGCGGAAAGCGCCCTTTCCTTTCTCGGCATTGGCATTCAACCGCCGGAGATTACCTGGGGTCTGATGATCAGTCAGGGCAGGCAATATCTTACCAATGCCTGGTGGCTGTCTTTCTGGCCCGGTCTGGCGATCATCCTGACCACGCTATCGCTCAACCTTCTGTCCAACTGGCTGCGTATCGCGCTTGATCCCGTCCAGCGCTGGCGCCTGGAGATGAAAGGACCGAAACATGGCTGATCATTTGCTGGAGGTACGTAATCTCTCGGTGGACTTTTACACCGCGACGGGCACCGTCCACGCTGTGCGCAACATTTCCTACCATCTGGATCGTGGCGAAACGCTTGCCATTCTGGGTGAGAGCGGTTCAGGCAAGTCTGTTTCCTCCTCCGCGATCATGAACCTGATCGACATGCCGCCCGGCAAGATTTCATCCGGCGAGATCCTGCTCAACGGCAAGGACCTCCTGAAAATGGGTGCGGATGAGCGTCGGGCCGTCAATGGCCGTTTCATCGCCATGATTTTTCAGGATCCACTGAGCCACTTGAACCCGGTCTATACGGTGGGCTGGCAGATGCGCGAAGCCCTGAGAACACACGGTATCGACAACCGCCAAGCGCAGGCCGAAGCCTTGCGTCTGTTCAAGCGCGTTGCCTTGCCGGAGCCGGAAAAGGCACTTGATAAATATCCGCACGAGTTTTCCGGTGGTCAGCGCCAGCGCGTCATGATCGCCATGGCTCTGGCGCTCAAACCCGACCTGCTGATAGCCGACGAACCAACGACCGCGCTGGACGTGACGGTGCAGGCGGATGTTCTGGCGCTGCTGAAAGAACTCCAGCGCGAAACCGGCATGGGCGTGCTGATCATCACCCATGATCTCGGCGTCGTCTCAGAAGTTGCCGATCGCGTTGTGGTGATGGAAAAGGGCGTGTTGGTCGAAAGCGGCACCGTCCGGGAGGTCTACCGCAATCCACAACACCCCTATACAAAGAAGCTGATCGCCGCTGCCCCCGGCAAGGGCGAACTGCACGAACCAGCGACCGGTGGAGAGCCGATCCTGAAGGTTCGCAACGCGCGCAAATCCTATGGCGGTTTTGAAGCTCTCAAAGGCATTTCCTTTGATCTGAAGGCTGGCGAGACGGTTGCCGTGGTTGGAGAAAGCGGCTCTGGAAAATCCACTCTCGCCCGCATCCTGTTGCGGCTCGATGACCCCGACAGCGGTACGGCGCACTGGAAGGGTCAGGATCTTTTTGCGCTTTCGCCGGGCGAGCTGTTCAAACTGCGGCGTGATCTGCAAATGGTGTTTCAGGATCCGACACAATCGCTCAATCCGCGCATGACGGTCTATCAGTTGATCTCCGAGGCCTGGGTGATCCACCCAGAGATTCTGCCCAAGGCCAAGTGGCGCGCACGCGCCGCAGAGCTGCTAGATCAGGTCGGACTTTCGCCAGAGCATATGGGTCGCTACCCCCATCAGTTCTCCGGCGGACAGCGCCAGCGTATCGCCATCGCCCGTGCACTGGCACTTGAACCGCAGCTGATCGTCTGCGACGAAGCGGTCTCAGCACTCGACGTATCGGTACAGGCGCAGGTGGTCAGCCTGCTCGACAAGCTGCGCCGGGAGATGGGAATTGCTTTCATCTTTATTGCCCATGACCTGCCTCTGGTGCGCGATTTCGCGGATTACGTCATGGTCATGCAGAAGGGTGAGGTCGTCGAATTGGGCACGGTCGGGCAAGTCTTCGACAATCCGCAGCAACGTTATACGCAAGCCCTCATCTCTGCCACGCTCGACCCTGACCCGGACGTGCAGGCAGCCAACCGCAATGCCCGCCTCGCCAGCGTTTCCTGATTTGAATGACCGGAGTAAAGCCGATGACCAAAAAAGCCTTTGTCGCGATCGTAACCTGTTTCAATGATGACGAAACGATCAACTACGAAGCCACCCGCGCACAGGTTCGCCGTCAGGTGGTTGCTGGCAACAACATCATGTGCGCTGGCACAAATGGTGACTTCACCGCGCTCACCCACTCTGAAAAAATCCGGCTTCTGGAGGAAGTGGTTGATGAAGTTGGCGGCAAGGCCGATGTCATCGTCAATGCCGGAATGCCCGCAACTTTCGAGACGCTGCAGCTTGCCAGGGAATTTGACCGTATCGGCGTCAAGGGCATCGCCGTCATCACGCCGTTCTTCATCGCCTGCACGCAGGACGGCCTCGTCCGCCACTTCTCGACTGTGGCAGATGCGGTAAACACGCCTGTTTATCTCTACGATATTCCTGCGCGCACCCAAAACCACATCGAACCTGAAACGGCGCGCAAGCTGGCAAGCCATGGCAACATTGCCGGCATCAAGGATTCCGGCGGCGCACAGGAAACACTGGAAGCCTATCTGCAGGTTTCAAAGGACGTCGAAGGCTTCGAGGTCTATTCCGGTCCCGATCATCTGGTTCTCTGGGCGTTGCAGAACGGTGCTGCGGGCTGCATCTCCGGCCTTGGTAACGCCATGCCGGATGTTCTTGCGGGAATTGTCAAAGGCTTCAACTCAGGGGACATCGAGGAAGCTGAACGGCACCAGTCCGTCTATACCGCTTTCCGTACCGACCTTTACGCCCATGGCTTTCCCCCCGCCATGGTCAAGCGCGCGCTGTATTTGCAAGACGCGTCTGTCGGCGCCAGTCGACAGCCGGCGCTGATGCCCAACGCTGAGCAGGACGCCAAAATTCGCGACATCCTGCAAAAATATAATCTGCTGTCCGGGGCGGACGCTTAAAATATCGCAGACAGCGATCTGACAGGCCGAAAAGCGGCGCGTCGTCACGATGCGCCGCAACATCCTGGTCAACTATGACCTTTTGCTATACCGCTCAGTTACGGAAAGCGTTGCGGCCCGGCGCAGACAGGCCGCTTCCCCTTATCCAGCTGTATTTGGCACAAGGCTCTCATCGTTCAAATTCAATTCCCCGGTGTCGATGAAAGTTTCCAGCATGTCACGGTAGGGGGTGATGTCGATGTTGTTCCTCGCCAGCCAATCGGCGTTATAATAGGTGGCGGCATAGCGGTCGCCGCTATCGCAGATGAGCGATACGAGCGAGCCCTGCTTGCCTTCCTTCATCATGGCCGAGGCAATCCAGCACAGCCCGAAGAAATTCGTCCCTGTCGAACCGCCGACCTTTCTGAACAGGCGGTCAGACAACACGTGCATGGCGGCGATGGATGCGGCGTCCGGGATTTTGATCATGTGATCAATGACACCGGGAATGAAGGATGGCTCCACTCTGGGGCGACCAACCCCCTCTATGCGGGAGGGTGTGGCGCAGGTGACATTGCGATCCCCTGAGACATAGGACGTATAGAAAGCGGAGTGCTCGACATCGACCACGCAGAGGCGGGTCTTCAGGTTGCGGTAGCGAATATACCGGCCGATCGTTGCCGATGTGCCGCCCGTGCCCGCATTCATCACCACCCATTCGGGCTCTGGATGCTCCTCGCTTTTCATCTGTTCGAAGATGGAGTCAGCAATATTATTGTTTCCGCGCCAGTCCGTTGCCCGTTCCGCATAGGTAAACTGGTCCAGATAGTAGCCTCCGGTATCAGAGGCCAGTTTTTCCGCAGCAAGATAGACTTCCGACGGGCGGTCGACAAAATGGCATTTTCCACCGAACCGCTCGATGGCCTCGACCTTCTGCGGGCTGGTGGAATGCGGCATCACCGCTATGAACGGCAGATCGAGAAGATGAGCGAAATAGGCCTCGCTGACAGCTGTCGAGCCTGAAGATGCCTCTACAAGCGTGGTTCCCTGCGCAATTTTGCCGTTGCAGATGCCGTAGAGAAAGAGAGAGCGTGCCAGACGGTGCTTCAGGCTGCCGGTGGGATGGGTCGATTCATCCTTGAGATAGATCGAGATACCGCGCAGCCCCTTGAAAACGGGTTTGACGAGATGCGTATCGGCAGAGCGCCGCCCGTCACCCTGAAGGATGCCGATGGCACGCCGTGCCCAATCACGATTTTCACAGGCGGGCAGGGCGGTAACGGGCGGCATATGCAGGCATTCTTGCATCAGGCGTCACTCCGCTTAAGGGAAATCGAGCGCTCTGGCCCATAAACAGGACATTCAATAACCGCGGTCGTCACGATGATTTATCTCTCCGAGATGTCAATCTTAGAAATAATTTCTATTATATTGTCAAAGTTTGGAAAGTCTATCCCGTAGGCCGCTTCTGCCGCTAATTTTGTCGGTTTGCGAGCCCCCATAGGTGCGTGGGGGCTTCACTTTATAGGGCAAGAGTCACGCTCTTGCCGGCCTGCGCGATCTAGTTCGGCAGTTTTCCGCCAAGTTCATCCTCGATATGGACCTTGATGATCTCGTCAAAGGATGTTTCCGACTTGAAACCGAGTGAGTTCGCCCGTGTTGCATCGAAGCCCGGCGCCCAGCCCGCGACCATTTTCATGATTGCCTCATCCGGCTTTCGCTCGATCAGCGCGACAGCGCTGTCGCCAGCAACTCTTCGCAGCGCTTCGATCTGCTCGCCCACGGTTGCGCTTAGTCCCGGCATCGAAAGCGCCCGGCGCGGGCCGACCTTTTCGAGGTCAATGGTTGCCCCATGGATCAAAAACCCGACCGCTGATCTTGGAGATGTGTGCCAGTGGCGAACGTCTTCCGGGACTGGCAGGATAGCAGGTTTGCCGACAAGTGGTTCTCGCAGGATGTTGGAGAAGAAGCCGGACGCTGCCTTGTTCGGCGCTCCGGGGCGGATGCAGATTGTCGGCAGGCGGATGGCGATACCATCGAGAAAGTTGCGTCGGCTGTAATCTGACAGCAGCAACTCGCAAATTGCCTTTTGCGTGCCGTAACTGGTCAGCGGCGTGGTGTGGTAGTCGTCGGCAATGGGGTAGGGCAGGGGCGCGCCAAACACCGCAATCGATGACGTGAACACAAGGCGAGGCTTGTAACCGTCCACACCATTGGCCAGCCTGATGGCATCGAGGAGATAGCGCGTGCCGTCGAGGTTGATCCTGTAGCCCTTTTCAAAGTCCAGTTCTGCTTCGCCGGATACAATTGCGGCGAGATGGAAGATGACATCGGGTCGCATTTCGACCAGTTTTTCAGCTTCCCCCGGCGCAGACAGATCGCTTTCCGTGCAAGTGACAGTGCCGCTGAAGCCGGGCGGTTTTGCAGGCACGATGATGTCTACCAGCGTCATGGCATCAATCGATTTGCCCCCCAGATGGCCATCGCTGGAAAGCCTGTCCGCCAATTTACGACCGACCATTCCAGCCGCGCCAATGATCAATATATGCATGTTCTCTCCTCCGATTGTGCACCGGGATCGTCAGTCGCCCGGACATTCTGGCGAACTGAAAAAATCCGATTGTAAGGTTGTCTGATAACCTTATATTGTCGAGTTGAAAAGGGATATGCCGCGCGCCTGTGGACGAGTTGGCGCGCTATGCCTCTCCGACGAGGCGCAGAGAAGAGGGAAAAATGGATATAAACACCGATCGCATCGTAGGAGATCTGCAGCGTGCTTTGTTAACCGCTCTCGGTGGCGACGTCGTTTTGACCGACCAGGGCGAGATATCTCGCTATTGCAGGGACTGGCACGGGGACGTGACGAGTGGTGCCGTGGCTGTTTTGCGCCCCCGCTCGACCGAAGCGGTGAGCGCGGCTGTTCGTGTCTGCGGTCATCTCGGCATTGCCATCGTGCCGCAAGGTGGCAATACGGGACTTGTATTGGGAGGCATTCCAGATCAGCCGGAAAACCAGGTGGTTCTCAGCCTGGAACGCATGGCAAGCCTGCGAAAGATCGATGCGGATGATTTCTCTGCTGTCGTGGAGGCGGGCTGCATTCTGTCTGAACTGAAGGATCGCGTTGCGGAACAGGGCATGTTCTTCCCCTTAGCGCTTGGTGCACAGGGGTCATGCCGCATTGGTGGCAATGTTTCTACCAATGCAGGAGGTATCAACGTATTGCGCTATGGCATGACGCGCGAGCTGGTGCTTGGAGTGGAAGTCGTCCTGCCTGATGGCACCATTTATGATGGCCTTTCCACCTTGCGGAAGGATAACCGCGGCATCGATCTCAAGCAATTTTTCATTGGGGCCGAGGGTACGCTCGGCATCATCACCGCCGTCTCACTGAAGCTGATGCCGCATCCTGACCAGATCTCCACCGCCCTTCTGGGCGTGAATTCTCTTGATGATGTCATTGCATTGTACCGCCGTGCCCGGCGTGATTGTTGCGATCTTATGTCGGCATTCGAGTTCATGCCACCGCTTGCCTTCACCCTAGCAAGGGAAGCCATGCCTGATCTGCCCCTGCCGCTTTCAACGGACTATCCCGCCTATGTTCTCATGGAAATTTCGGGCTCTGGTCTGGTTGATGTTGCCGATTTGATGGAGCGATTTCTGGAAAACGTCATGACGGACGGACTTGTGCTGGATGGGGTTATCGCCGCCTCCCAGGCGCAAGCCCGCAATCTTTGGCTGGTGCGCGAAGGCATGAATGAAGGGCAAGCAAAGCGCGGTGCGCATATGCGCACTGACATCTCCGTGCCGCTCTCACGTCTTGCCGATTTCGTACGCGACGCCGAAGCGGCGGTCACGCGCGCCTTGCCGGACTGCGTCAGCGTATCCTATGGCCATGTCGGGGATGGTAACGTTCATCTCAACGTCTTGCCTCCCTCCAGCCTTGCAAAGGTTGAAAGAGATGAAGCGATCTACAGGGCAAAGGTCGTGGTGAATGAGGTCGTCGATATCTACAAGGGCAGTATCAGTGCCGAACACGGTATCGGCCGGCTGAAGAGATCCGACTTCGAGGAAAGATTGGCTGCGCCGCAACGCACCTTGCTGACGGCCGTGAAAAACGCGATTGATCCGGCTGGCATCATGAACCCCGGCTGCCAATTGAAATTCGAAGGCTTATCGTAGAATAGTCTTGCGACACCAAAGGCGGACACATGCATGGCAGCGGACTTTAGCCAGATCAGACGTAACGAGCATCTACCGGCACGTATAGCCGGGCACATTGGCAAGGAAATCGCCGAGGGCCGCATCCTGCCGGGCGAAAAGCTGCCGACCGAGCATATTCTGGCAAAGACTTTCGGCGTCAGCCGGTCCGTCGTGCGGGAGGCAATCGCCGAGTTGCGCAATGAAGGTCTGGTGGAAACGCGCCAAGGCATCGGTGCCTTCGTTTTGGAAGGGACGGGACGCGGTTCAATCCGTATCGAGCAAACCGACCTCTATGACAGGGAAAGCTTTCGCAGCCTGTTCCAGCTTCGAATGCCGCTTGAAATCGAAGCGGCGGGTCTTGCCGCCGTGCACCACGATGAAGAGGATCTGCGGAAGCTGGACGAAGCGCTTGCGCAAATGACGGGTGCGGAAAAATGGACTGATCAGGGCATTACCGCCGATCTCATGTTCCATCGTGCCTTGGCGACCGCCACACATAATGAGTATTTTCCTTTGTTCGTCGGCTTCATCGCGGAAAGAATCAGTCTGGCAATCAATGCCGCGCGGGCATCTGCGGTGCTGGAGGAAATTGTCGAGACGACGATTGCCGAACATGTCGCCATTCGCGATGCCGTCGTGACGCGCGACCCGTTGAAGGCTCGTGCAGCAATGCGGCATCACGTCGAAGGGGCGGCCTCGCGTCTCGCGCTGACCCTTGAGATCTATTAGACGACGCTGGACCGGTTCCTGTAGAAACTTCAAATTTACCGCGTCAGGAGTGCTGGACATGCGGAATAAGTCATACTAGAAGTTTCGTGAGGACAATTGTCAGACATCCTGACAATTGGGCAAGCGGCGCTGGAGGGCGCGCTTGCGAGCATATTTGGAGGGTCATCTTTGCCGCTTGAACGTGTACTGCGCGCAGAATCCATTCTGCCTGACGATGTCGATCACGCCCTGCTTCTGGGGCGCGTTTGGTCAAATCGTTTGTCGGGCCCCTGCATCGTCATGATCTCTGAGGGTCGTGTCCTTGATCTCACGAGCATGGCAGCGACGATGTCGGCACTGCTGGAAACCGAAAATCTGGCCGAAGTTCTCAAGGATTCCAAGGGCTTTGACGATCTGGGCAGTTTGCAAAGCTTTCTGGATGGTGAGACAGGCAAGCTGCTCGCTCCCATCGACCTGCAGGCGATAAAGGCGGCTGGCGTCACCTTTGCCGACAGCATGCTGGAACGTGTTATCGAGGAGCAGGCCAAGGGCGACCCGGCAAGGGCACAGGATATCCGCGCGCGGCTTGCGCCGGTCCTCGGTGACAGTCTCCGCGGCCTCGTTGCTGGCTCGCAGCAGGCCGCCAAGGTCAAGAAGCTGCTTCAGGATATGGGCCTGTGGTCACAATATCTGGAAGTCGGCATCGGCCCGGATGCTGAAATCTTCACCAAGGCGCAGCCGATGTCTTCAGTCGGGTGTGGCGATCTCGTCGGCATCCACCCGATTTCGCAATGGAACAATCCCGAGCCTGAGGTGGTCCTCGTTCTACGCTCAGATGGAACGATCCTTGGAGCCACGCTTGGCAATGACGTCAATCTTCGCGATGTTGAAGGGCGCTCGGCGCTGCTTCTGGGCAAGGCGAAGGACAACAATGCGTCATGCTCGATTGGTCCCTTCATCCGCCTGTTCGACAGTAATTTCACGATGCAGGATCTGCAGAAGGTCCGCGTCGCTCTCGAAGTTCATGGCGAGGACGGCTTCGAGATGACGGGCGAAAGCCCGATGGAAGCAATCAGTCGTTCCCCGGACAATCTTGCCTCGCAATTGCGAAACCGAAATCATCAATATCCCGATGGCGCTGTCTTGTTCCTTGGCACCATGTTCGCTCCGGTCAAGGATCGCCGCGGCCCCGGCGAAGGATTTACTCACGAGGTCGGTGACCGCGTCGATATCTCGACAGCCAGCCTCGGACGTCTGGTCAATTGGGTGGAGCGAACGGATGCCTGCCCGGAATGGACATTCGGCGTGCGCGCGCTCATCCGCAATCTGGCGGAACGCGACCTTCTGGGGAGGGCTTGAGCCATGCAAAGAATATCGGATCTTTTTTACCGCTTTCTTGAACTGCTGCTGATCGTCCTGCTCTCCGGCATGGCCATCATGGTCTTCGTCAACGTGATCCTGCGCTATGGTTTCAATTCCGGCCTCAATGTCTCGGAGGAGCTTTCTCGCTATTTCTTCGTCTGGCTGACATTCATCGGCGCGGTCGTCGCGTTCCGGGAACACAGTCATCTTGGCATTGAAACGCTGGTCATGTTTCTTTCTAGGCGTGGCCGGATTTTCTGCATGATCCTGTCCAACCTTGTGATCATCCTCTGCTCCAGCATTTTCTTTTGGGGCACATGGAAGCAATTTCCCATCAACGCCAGCATGGCTGCCCCGGTAACGGGCATGTCGATGATCTGGGTTTACGGGATCGGCCTGTTCACCGGTGCAGGCATGACCATTATTGCGCTCGAACGGGTGCTTCGTCTGGTCACTGGACGGGTGACAGATGAGGAAATTGCCGCCTTTGCCGGGGAAAACCTGACCATTGAGCAATTGGCGGAGCGCACCTGATGACACTTCTCGTCTTTCTAGCGTCGCTTCTGGGTGCAATGGTCATCGGCGTGCCTGTGGCATTTGCCCTGATGTTTTGCGGTGTCATGCTCATGTGGTTCATGGGCATGTTCAATACGCAGATCATCGCGCAAAACATGATTGCCGGTGCCGACACCTTCACGCTTCTGGCAATCCCTTTCTTCATTCTGGCTGGCGAATTGATGAATTCCGGCGGATTGTCTCGCCGCATCATCGACTTTGCAATCGCCTGCGTCGGTCATATCCGTGGCGGGCTTGGCATCGTGGCAATTCTTGCGGCCGTCATCATGGCCAGCATTTCGGGATCTGCAGCAGCGGATACGGCTGCCCTTGCCGCCATTCTGCTGCCGATGATGGCCAAAGCCGGATATAATGTGCCACGCGCTGGCGGATTGATTGCGGCCGGAGGCATTATCGCACCTGTCATTCCGCCATCCATGGCATTCATTGTCTTCGGTGTGGCTGCCAACGTCTCCATCACCCAGCTCTTCATGGCGGGTATCGTGCCCGGCGTTCTGATGGGATTGTCGCTGGTGATCGCCTGGCTGATCGTGGTTCGCAAGGACAAGGTAGAGCCTTTGCCCAAGGCCCCGATGTCCGAGCGGCTCCATGCCACCGGACGGGCCGCATGGGCACTGGGAATGCCGGTCATCATTCTCGGCGGCATCAAGGCCGGCGTCGTGACACCAACCGAAGCGGCAGTGATTGCGGCTGCCTACGCCATGTTCGTTGGCATGGTGATCTACAGGGAGCTGAAGCCGAAGGATTTGCCACGCGTCATCTTGCAGGCTGCCAAGACCACATCCGTCATCATGTTTCTGGTCTGTGCGGCGCTGGTTTCGGCGTGGCTCATCACGGCTGCCAACATTCCTGCCGAAATCGCCGGATATATCGAGCCTCTGATCGACCGCCCGACACTTCTGATGTTCGTTATCATGGTGCTTGTGCTGGTGGTGGGAACCGCGCTCGATCTGACGCCGACGATCCTTATTCTGACGCCCGTCCTGATGCCCATCATCAAGCAGGCTGGCATCGATCCCGTCTATTTCGGTGTGATGTTCATCATGAACAACTGCATCGGCCTCATCACACCGCCGGTGGGTGTCGTGCTGAACGTCGTCAGCGGCGTCGGACGCATTCCGCTCGGCAAAGTCACCATCGGTGTCTGGCCGTTCCTGCTGGCCCAGACCATCGTTCTGTTTCTGCTCGTCCTGTTTCCGGACCTCGTGCTCGTGCCTGCTCGCTGGCTGCGATAGCAGCCTGACGCCATACTGTCGTTTTCAATGATCCAGGGAGGATATTATGAGAAAACTGCTTCTAGCCACCACGGCAATCGCCCTCAGCCTGTCAGGTGCCCTTCCGGCATCGGCTGAGTTCAATGCCAGAAACATTCGCATTTCCAACGGTATCAACGCAGACCATCCTGTCGGCAACGGCATCAAGGCCATGCAAGCCTGCCTCGATGAAAAATCCGGCGGCAAACTGAAGATTACTGCCTTCTGGGGCGGTGCTCTTGGCGGGGACCTGCAGGCGACCCAGGCCCTTCGCTCCGGTGTGCAGGAAGGTGTTGTCACCTCATCATCGCCACTCGTCGGTATCATTCCGGCGCTCGGCGTTTTCGATCTTCCCTTCCTGTTCTCGACACCGCAGGAAGCCTACAAGGTGCTCGACGGCAAGTTCGGCGACATGATGAACCAGAAGCTGGAAGCCGCAGGTCTGGTCAATCTCGCCTACTGGGAGAATGGCTTCCGCAATCTTTCCAACTCGGTGCGCCCTGTGACGAAGTGGGAAGATTTCTCGGGCATGAAGGTTCGTGTCATGCAGAACAACATCTTCCTCGACACGTTCCAGAATCTCGGAGCCAATCCGACGCCGATGGCCTTCGGCGAGGTGTTTTCCGCCCTTGAGACCAATGCCATCGATGCACAGGAAAATCCCTATGTGACGATCGATACATCCAAGTTCTTCGAGGTTCAGAAATACATCACCGAGACGAACCACGCCTACACGCCGTTCCTGTTGCTTTTCTCGAAGGCCATCTTCGACACATACACGGCAGAAGAACAGGCAGCCCTCCGGGAGTGCGCGGTTGTCGGACGTGACGAGGAACGGAAGGTCATCCAGGAACTGAACAAGACCTCGCTCGAGAAGATCAAGGAGGCCGGGCTGAAGGTCAATGTTCTCTCTGCAGAAGAGCAGGCCCGTATCCGTGAGAAATCGATGGTCGTATATGAAAAGCACAAGGCCCAGATCGGTGCCGACGTTGTCGATGCCATCATGGCGGAGCTGAAGGAAGCTCGCAAGTAATCCCAGCTCGCCAATCGAAAATGGAGGGTCGAGGCCAAAAGCCTCGGCCCTTTTTGTTGGACTGGTTTCGGTATCGCCGCTTTGCGCCCACGTGGATGACCCTTGCCGCAGGAGGCGGGAACGAACTGCGCCCGGGGCTGTTAGATGCACATAAGGAGTTTCTCAAATGAACAACAACGATCCTAAAAGTGCAGTAGAGGGTGATGCAAAAGGCCAGTACGCGCCTTCGCAGGCCGATCCCAAAGCTTCGGGAGTGGCGAGTGCGAAGCCCACAGCCGTCACGCATTCGGAAGACGCGACCGTCAACCGCGATTCCCCTCGCAAGGAAAAGTCGGACAAGGACTGGGACGTGAACTTTGACGAGACTAATCCAGACAAGTCCTGAACAGCAGATCATCAATTGACCTCCGCGAGACGGCTCCCTCAAACCGAGGGGGCCGTTTCTCATTATCAGCGCGATGAGTTTTCTAAACTTATCATATGTATTTTGAATTACTAAAATATAGCGACGGCTGTGGACCCCGCGACAAGAAATATCTGGCCGTCCTGCTATTTGTTCTGATCTAATATTGCAAAGAAAATCGGAAAAATAAGTGATAACAATGAGATGTAAGCCAAAACGGTCGGAGCATGTGGCCTTGCTCTAACTGTTTTCCGATCGAAAAATTCGCGAGCCACCCTCGAAGCATCTCTTTTCTTGATTGACCTTTAGGTTGTTTTTCCGACGAAACGGGCCTGTGTTCATCCCGGCTCTTAGCGGTCGAGCATATAAATTTCTTGTAACATCGTATAAGTTAGGCTAACTCATCATTTGAGTTTGAGCAGTCGTCCGGCTGTTCTGGGAGAAAGCTTGGGAGGTACGAATGCAAAGAAATTCTCTGAAGGCGCTGCTGATGGGTTGCGCAATCTGCTGCGGCAGCATCGCGACCGCCGAGGCGGAAAGCATCAGCGTCTGGTCCCGCCAGACCGATGAATCCATCAGCGTCCTGAAGGCGCTAACCGATGCCTTCACTGCGGAAAGCGGTATCACGGTGGAGACTTTCAATACCGGGATCGACTTCGAGCAACGCCTTGCGCGTGCTGCGGCAGGTCGGACCTTGCCGGATATCGTGCTGAATGACACCACCGCCATGGGCCAGATGCGGCAGATGGGCATTCTCGAAACCATTGATGCCAGCAAGATCGACGGTAGCCAGGATGTTTCGGCTTCGGCCTGGGACGGCGCCAAGGCGAACGATGGCAAGATTTATTCCGTTCCAATTTCCGCCCAGTCCTTCGCCATGTTCATCCGAAAGGATTGGCGCGAAAAGCTCGGTCTGCCCCAGCCAAAGACCTGGGAGGACGTGCGCAAGCTGGCTGAAGCTTTCACGAACAAGGATCCCGATGGCAACGGGAAGGCAGATACGTTCGGCATGGCGATTCCCGGATCGACTACGAGAGGCTACGCCAGCTGGTTCATGAGCAGTTTCATCTGGCAGGCCGGTGGCGATTACGTCAAGCAGGAAGGCGATGGTTTCGTTCCGACGCTGAATACGAAGGAGGTCGCGGAAGCGATGACCTATATGCGTGGGATGATTTGCGACAAGCTTGCGCAGCCGGGCGCGATCAATGCCACAACGGGTGACACCCTGCCGACATTCCGTTCCGGGCAGACGGGGATTTTCGTTTCCGGTCCGTATCACATTCCTCAGCTGGATGCAGAACCGGGCAAGGATGTCGTTGAAGTGGTGATGATGCCAGCGGGTCCCGGTGGCGTTGCTTCTCTTGCGGAAGGCACCAGTGCCTATCTCCTGAAAAGCGTAAAGAACGTCGAGGCTGCAAACAAGTTTCTGGCGTTCCTGATTTCGCCGAAGGGACAGGAGATTGCGATGGCGCAAGGCTCCGGAAAGACACCTATCGTCCGTTTGCCGGTCAACAACAAGGTCGATGTCAACAAGGTCCGCAACGATCCGCGCTGGATGGTTTTCAAGGAAACATTCGACAAATACGGACATTACATGCCCGCTGTTCCCAACTGGACTGCGATCCGTACCGTCACGGGTGAAGGCTTCAACCGTATTCTGGCGCAATGCGATGCAGATGTCGCCAAGGAACTCGAAGCGCTGAACAAGCAGGTCGCGATCGAGCTTAGCGGGCAGGATGCCCTGTCGGCTTCCCAGCAGTAAATGTTCTTCCCGCGTTGCCGAAAAATGGCGGCGCGGGACAGGCCCTGTTCAGCGAGGTGCAAATGTCCGTCACATCCCAGGTTTCCCCTGTTGGAAAAGCAGCCGTTCGGTCTGCGCCCAAACGCCACCGCGCCCGAAAGAGCTTTCGTGCATCCTTGACGCCATGGCTGTTTCTGGCGCCTGCCTTGATCATTTTCACATGGTTCAAGTTCTATCCCATGGTGTCGGGCTTCTCGATGTCCTTCTATGACGTCCAGTTCTACTCGGACAGCAAATGGGTCGGGCTGGACAATTTCTACCGCGCTTTCAACGATCTGGCCTTGAGAGAGGCAGTGATTCACACGACGATCTACGTCATTGTAGCGACGCTTTCGGCCTCCTTCATCGCCTTCTTCATGGCTCTGGCGCTTGAAGGGCCAGCGCGTCACCTCTCCGTCATCCGCACGGCGGTCTTCCTTCCAGCGATTACCAGCGTCGCCATTATCGCAGAAATCTGGCGTATTCTTTTCAATTCGGCAGATTACGGTCTGGTCAATTCCGTCATCGGCTTCTTTGGCATTGCGCCGCAAGGGTTTCTGAGTGATCCCAATCAGGCGCTGTGGGTGCTGATCCTGATGAGCGTGTGGAAAAGCGCGCCCTATGACATGGTCATTTTTGTCGCCGGGCTGGTTGGCGTCAACCGTGAACTCTACGATGCGGCGAGCGTCGATGGAGCAAGCCACTGGCGTAAGCTCTGGCACGTTACGCTACCCGGAATCATCCCGTCCATTTCCGTCGTCCTTATGCTGTCCTTCATTCGCGGTTTCCGGGTCTTTGCGGAGGTCTATGCCACCACCGGCGGCGGCCCGGCGGGATCTACTTCCACCATCATGACGCACATCTACAAGGTCGGCTTCGAAGAGCTGAATTACGGCTACGCGTCCGCCGTTTCCCTGATGCTGCTTGTCTTTACCGTTTTGCTGACGGTTCTGCACATGACCATCAAATCCAGACTTACCCGCTAAGGAGGCCATAGATGAAAACTCCCCTCTGGCTGACCCTGATCCGGTATGTTCTCTATGCGGTGCTGATTGCCGTCTTCGTAGGCCCATTCTGGGGTGCACTTGTCACGGCATTTAGTGGCGTCAGCCTCAAACCCGGTGAACTGACGCTGATCCCGCAGAGCCCGACGCTGGAGAATTTCCGCATCGCCCTCGTGGACATGAAGGTGTGGCGCTACCTGATGAACTCGGTAATCGTCGTGATTGTCGGCACCGCCTTGCAGGTTACCGTCAGCGCGCTGGCGGCCTATGCGCTGGCGCGCAAGAAGTTTCGTGGTGCTGCTGTCGTCAGCCTTCTCATCCTATGCACGCTCATGCTGCCTGAAGAGGTCATAGCCATCCCGCTTTATCTGGTGATGCAGAAGGAACTGCCGATCATCAACGTTTCGATCTACAACACCTATCTCGCAATGATCCTGCCGGTGGTGGGGTGGGCTTTTTCGATCTTCATGCTGACGGAGTTCATGCGGGCAATCCCGCTTGAGCTGGAAGAGGCTGCCCGTATCGACGGTGCAAGTGAATGGCAGATATTCTTCCGCGTCATCCTGCCTCTGGTAAGGCCCGCACTCGGAACCGTGCTGATCTTTGGCTTCATCATGATCTGGGATCAGTATCTGCTGCCTCTCATCGTCGTAAACGACAAGGATCTGATGACGCTTCCGGTGGCACTTGGCTCCCTGCGCGTGGACGATACGATTACACCAAACATACTCGTTGCTGCGACGCTTGTGGCCATGGCGCCGAGTGTCATCGTCTATCTCCTGCTTCAGCGGCAGTTCAATCGCGGCATCATGGCAGGCGCGGTCAAAGGCTAATTGCGCCGAGGCGCCAGTATATTCAGGAGGAAAATATGGGTGCAGTATCCCTGCGGAATGTTTCCAAGTCATTCGGTGCCGTCGATGTCATCAAGGACGTGTCCATCGACATAGAGGATGGCGAGTTCTGCGTGTTGATCGGGCCGAGCGGCTCAGGCAAATCAACTCTGTTGCGCATCATTGCCGGACTGGAAGAAGCCAGCAATGGCACCATTGAGATCGGGCAGCGTGACGTGACCGACCTGGAGCCGAAAGAGCGCGATATCGCCATGGTGTTCCAGAGTTATGCGCTCTATCCGCAGATGACCGTGCGCGAAAATATGAGCTTTGCGCTGCGTCTGGCGAAGCGCCCCAAGGAGGAAATCAAGAAGAAGATTGACGACGTCGCACATATGCTGGACCTCGAGAAACTCCTTGATCGCCTTCCCAAGGAGCTTTCTGGCGGACAGAGGCAGCGCGTCGCCATGGGACGTGCCATCGTGCGCAATCCGTCGGTGTTTCTTTTCGACGAACCTCTTTCCAATCTGGATGCGAAGCTGAGAAGCCAGGTTCGCGGCGAAATCCGCGACCTTCATCAAAAATGGAACACCACCTCCGTCTATGTGACCCACGATCAGGTGGAAGCGATGACGATGGGTCAGAAGATCGTTGTGTTGCGGGATGGACGTGTCGAACAGGCTGGAACGCCTCTGGAACTTTACGACCTGCCCAACAGCGTGTTCGTCGCAAGCTTCATCGGCTCGCCGGCCATCAACCTGTTCAAGGCGAAGGTGAGCGAGGACGCCAGGACATTGCTTCTCGACAATAGTCAGAAGGTGCTGCCTATACCCGGCAACTATCCAGACGCGCGCGGGCGTGACGTGATCATCGGCGTGCGGCCGGAATATCTGGAAATTGTCTCTGAAGATACGGCTGAAGCATTGCCTGCAACCGTTCACGCTGTTGAGACGACGGGTTCCGATACCACTGTCATCTGCGACAGTCCGGTAGGGCAGATCCTAGCCGCGTCCAAAAGCAGGAGTTTGCTCAACGCAGGAACAAAAATCGGCCTCAAAATTGCCGAGGGCAAGGCATTGATCTTCGATGCGCAGACCGAGCAGCGTCTGAAACCGGCCAGTTCGTGACCCATAAAACCACTGGAATGAAACGGATCTGGTGACATGACCAAAGCTGGTACATCGGTCTTTACGGCTGAAAGAATCGCAAGGACCGCTTGCACCATCGGGGAGACACCCGTTTGGGAGCCTGAGCATGATCGCGTGACATGGATCGATGTGGCCGCTGGATATCTCTACAGAATGACGTTCCCCGATGCGGCCATCGAGAGGTTCGCGCTGCCAATAAGAGTGGGTGCGATTGCCTTGCGTGAGGATGGTGGTTTCATTGCCTCGACGGAGCGAGGTTTTGCAACGCTCGACATCGTTGACGGTCAGGTCTTGCTTGAAGCGGGCTACGGCCCGCAACTGGAAGCGGGGTGGCGCATGAATGATGGCGCGTGTGACAGGCAGGGACGTTTCTGGTCCGGATCTATCGCGTCCAACACCTCGACACCAGGCGCTTTCGGCACATTGTTCAGCATCGGAAGTGGCGGCGAGGTCGTTCAAAGGGGCGGAAGCTTCCGAACGCAGAACGGTCTCGCCTGGAGCCCGGACGGGCTTTGCATGTATGTCTCAGATTCCAAACCGGGCTATTCGCAGGTCATGGTGCATGAATTCGAACCATCGACAGGACATTTCAGTGGCGGACGCCTGTTTGCCGATATCGAGACACTGGGCGGACGACCAGATGGAGCGGCAATCGATGTCGACGGCTGTTACTGGATTGCCGCAAGCGATGGCGGGCAGATCGTCCGTCTGACACCCGATGGCGTGGTGGATGCGCAGATCCGGATAGACGTGCCAAATCCCACGAATATCTGCTTTGTCGGTCCCGGCATGAGAACGGCGTTCATAACGACTCTGCGTGCCGATGGCGTGGGCCCGGGAGGCGATGTCTATGCCGTTCATCTTCCGTTTCAGGGCATGAGTGAGCCTCGATACCAGCCAGGCCTGTCGCAACAATCGCAGGGATAGCGAAATTGATTGTCGTCTTTATCCCCCAAACCAAAAGACCCCAACCGGAGTAACGATATGTATCTCGGCACACAAATCCCGGCCCGCCATGATGACGACTACAGGGTGATGAAGCAGCTCGGCGTCAACAATGTTTCCGCAACGCCGCCCGGCGACTGGCGCACGTGGGACCGCCCGACGCTGGAGGCATTCCGGGAGAAGGTGGAGAGCTTCGGTCTGACGCTCGACATGACACAGTTGCCGATGCCCTCGACGCGAGTGGACAGAGACGTTCCCTGCAAGGATATCATGTTGGCTGGCCCGGAGCGCGATAGCCAGATCGATGGCATCTGCCGCCTGATCGAAAACTGCGCAGCAGCAGGCATTCCGTCCGTCCGGTACAATTTCAACTACATCGGCATTCCACGGACCCCAATGGAGCCCGGTCGCGGGGGATACATGGCTGAGGCATTTCGACTGGATCTTGCCAATCCGGACGAGCCGACACCAGCCGGTATCGGCGATATCGATGAGGACACGATTTGGGAGCGCGTGGATTACTTTCTGGCGCGTGTGGTGCCTGTTGCCGAATCCGTCAACATCCGCCTTGCATGCCATCCGCACGATCCAGCCACGCCACCAGGCTATATGGGCGTAACGCGCGTTCTGGGATCGGTAGAGGGAATGAAGCGGTTCGTCTCAATGCATGAGAGCCCGGTTCACGGTCTCAACTTCTGCATTGGCACCCTTGGAGAAATGGTCGAGGATGTCGGGCAGGTACCGGAAATCACCCGCTGGTTCGGAGAGCGGGGAAAGATCATGAATATTCACTTCCGCAACATTGTCGGCAAGCGCTATTCGTTCCGGGAAAGCTTTCCTGAAGACGGTGATATCGACATGCCCGCTGTCATCGATGCATTGCGTGATACCGGCTACAAATACATGGTCATGCCTGACCACGCGCCGACGCTTTCCGGCGAAAACCAGCAGCAGGTGGCCTTCGCATTTTGCTACGGCTACATCGCGGCTCTGCTGCAAACCCGTTGCTGATGCAAATCCAAACCGGTTGAAGTTCCGCCTTCGCGATCACATTCCAGCACACTATGTCAGGTAGTCACATGTCTCTCTCTCCTACGATCCATATTGCCGCACAACCGGACGACCTCACCGAACAGCTGCAATCGCTTTTCGACAGGCATGAAGGCATGCTGCATATCGTCCTGGAGCCGGGCATTCACCGATGCGGCGGGTTGCGTCTGCGCTCCAATCTCACGATAGAGATCGTCAAAGGTGCAGAACTGCATTTCATTCCCGATTATGAGGCCTATGCCCACACCACGGTTGCGATTGTCGCGGAGGAAAGCGATCGCGCAATGATGACTGCGGTCGGAGAGAGCAATATTGCCCTCGTTGGGGGCGGCCGCATATTCTGCGCGGGATCGACGCTCTATACCCATGGTGAGGACGGCGACATGGGCACATTGGTCGCATCGCGCTATCGTCCCCGTATCCTCGTTCTGGACGGCTGCAAGAATATCCGCATTGAAGGTCTGCGGATCGACGATTCACCAATGTGGACGATGCATTTTGCTGCCTGCGATACGATTCAGGTCAAGGGTGTGGCGGTCGATAACGACCGCCGTATGCCCAACACGGATGGCATCGTGATCGATGGCTGCCGGAACGTGGACATCCTCGACAGCGAGTTCCGCACGGCCGATGATGGCATCGTGTTGAAGACGACACGACGTGAGGATGGCAGCGTTACCGGACCATGCGAGAATGTCTCCGTGCGCAACTGCGTCGTTGAAAGCAGATCCTGCGCCCTCAAACTTGGTACGGAAAGCTTCTCCGCGTTCCGCAACATCTCCTTTGAAGATGTCCGCATTGAAAAATCCAATCGCGGTCTCGGTATTTTCTCACGGGATGGCGGGGTGGTTGATGGCGTGCGCTTTGTCCGCATTTCTGTGGATTGCCACGAAACACCGGCTGGTTTCTGGGGCTCGGGCGAAGCTATCACGATTACCGTGCTGGACCGGCGACCAGAGGAGTTTCCGGCTGGCAAGGTCTGCAACGTGCTTATCGAAGACGTCGAAGGCACGATGGAAGGTGCGATCAATATGGTCGCCGAAACCGAAGGCGGCATTTCCGATATCATATTGCGAAACATCGCATTGGAGCAAAAGGCAGGCCCACTGAAGACGGGACTGCGCTACGACATTCGCCCGACCATCGATGATCGTTTCGATCGCTTTCCGATTGGAGATAAGAGTGCCGGACGCGTCAACGCCTGGCGCTTTGGCCCGGATGGCCAGATTATTGGCCTGATTGCATATCCGGGTGGGATGCCAGCCATCTTTACCAAGGGTGTGTCCAACCTTGTCACCGAAAATATCAGGATCGGCCGTCCAGAGCCGCTGCCGGAAAACTGGAACCGCGAGATTGTGGTGAACGCTGCTGCTTCAAGCTGACAGCAGCGTTCACGAGATTCCTACTGCGGGCTGACGAGCTGGCCTGCCAGCCTGAACGGGCTGGCCACGGCGGCACCAGCTGCGTCAAAAACAAAGGCGCCGATGTTTCTGCCATTCGTGCGCATTTTTGTTTCCGCCTTGTCCAGATTTCCTGCAAACTTTGCCAGCGAAGCATATCGGTCGTGGCCAAGCCCATCCGACGACTGCAGCGATGAAATGTCGATGACGGTGAGATGCTCGGCTTTGGCGGTTTTTTCGATGATGGGATCGTGGATATCCAACAGGCCGACGCGAGGACGTTCTCCTCCGACGAAACTGGAGATGCTGAGTGCGTTATCCTGTTTCGAGACAAGCAGAACGATGGGATTGCGGATACGGCCAATATCCTTGAGCTGTGCCTGGAATACGTCGGTGTCGATATCCGGTGCCGCCAGCACGATTTGCAGCTTTTGCAGGACGTCGTCACGGCCCTGAAGTTTCAGCTGCCTTGAGACTTCCATCGAAAGAAAGCCTCCCATGCTGTGTCCGAACAGAATGATGCGTTTGATCTTCGGTGACCGGCCAAGTGCCTTGAGAAGCGCATCCAGCTCCGTGCGTGAATACAAGACGGCATCCCTGTCGGCCACGTAGCCGGCAACGCTTGCAGCCGAGGGCCAGGAGAACATGATCGGAGGGCTCATTGCATTGGCGTCTGCGGCAACCTGCGCTGTTCGAAACAAGGCCTCCTGGTAGGAATAATTGTAGCCATGCACGAAAACAGCGACTGTCCCATCGAATCTGGCCGCCTGCGTCGCTTCCCGCACAAGCGCGTCGAGCGAGAGCTTTTCGCGTTCAAGCACGATGTAATCGCGTTTCGGGTCCGGCTTGGCGGTAGGGTAATTTATCGCCGCACCGTTTCTGTCTTTCGGAATGGAAAAAACGAAACGGTCGTAATGAAGGTTTTGGCCCCACCGGTTTCCAAATGTCCCGTCTTTAGCTTCGCGATCGCGATTGGTGACCGCAAGCACGCTTAGCGTTTCAGCTGCGTCATTTTTCAATGCCACGGGCTTGAGAACATCCGGGCTTGGGCGCGAAACGCAGCCGGTCAGGGCAAACAGGACTGCAATCACGCTGAGGAGACTGAAACGGCCTCTGTCGCTTCTAGAGAGGGAAAGAAACATCATGGGGGTCGCTTTATGGAGGGAAAAAGGTAACGGGGCGTCTGGCGCCCCGTCTCTTAGCAGGCAGGTGCTGGCGTGTCTGTCGGCTCGACATCATCTTCGCGTGGAATTCTGAACCAGGCAACATAGAGAGCTGGAAGAAACAGAAGCGTGAGAACCGTTCCGACAACGATGCCGCCCATCATGGCGTAGGCCATCGGCCCCCAGAAAATCTCGCGAGAGATTGGGATAAGAGCCAAGGTGGCTGCTGCCGCCGTCAACATGATCGGCCGCATACGATGTTCGGTTGCTTCTATGACGGCTTTCCAAGGCGACATGCCTTCACTTCGCAGCTGTTCGATCTGCACCACAAGGATGACCGAGTTTCTGATCAGGATCCCGATGAGGGCAAGAACACCGAGGATCGCCACGAAGCCCATTGGCGCATTGCTGAGCAGGAGCGCGGCGACGACACCGATGAGAGCAAGCGGGGCAACGGCAAAGACAAGGAACAGACGACTGAAGCTTTGCAGCTGCAGCATCAGGATCGTTGCCATTGCCAGCAGCATCATCGGCGCAACCGCGGCGATTGGCCCCTGCGCATCGGCACTGGATTCCACCGAACCACCAATCTCGACCTTGTAGCCTGCGGGCAATGTTTCCGTGAACTTCGCGACTTCGGGCTTCAAGCGTTCGACAATGGTTGCCGGCTGCGTCGTGCCCAATACCGCAGCCTTGATGGTGATGGTCGGAATACGGTCTCTGCGTCCGATCATGGGCTGTTCGAGTTCATAGCGGAACTTCGCGACAGCCGACAGAGGGACGGACTTGCCGTTCGAACCTGCCAATTGGAGGTTCTTCAAGGTTTCGATAGAGCCGCGTTCGACGTCTTCTGCCCGACCGATGACGTCGATCAGGTAGATATCGTCCCGGATCTGCGTCGTGGACGTTCCCTCGACAATATCATTCAGCAGGGTTGCGATATCCTGGGACGAAACGCCGAGCTGCCTTGCCTTGTCCTGCAGGACATCAACCTTGACCACACGCGATGGTTCGTTCCAGTCGTAGGTCATGTTGGACAGGAGCGGATTGGAACTGATGATGGTGCCGAATTGCTGCGCATATTGGCGCACCTTCTGCACGTCAGGTCCGCTGATGCGATATTGAACCGGCTTTCCAACGGGTGGGCCAATATCGAGCAGTTTCACAAAGGCGTCGGTGCCCGGGAATGTCTGCGAAAGGTAAGACTGCAGATCATCTTTCAGACGATTGCGCGCTTCCACATCCTTCGCCACGATAACCGTCTGGCCGAACCAGCTTGCCGGGCTCTGAACATCGTAGGACAGGATGAAACGGGGTGCGCCTTCTCCGACATAGGTTGACCAATGATCGATGTCGCCGTTTCCGACAAGCTTGTCCTTTTCGAACTGGGCCATTTGCCTGTTGGTTTCAGCGATGGTGCTGTTTTGCGGCAAGCTCCAGTCGATGATAAGTTCAACGCGGTCCGATGCCGGGAAGAATTGCTGCTGAACGAGACCAAGGCCGCCAATGGAAGCGCCGAACACCAATACGGTCGCTCCAATCGTGAGCCAACGCCACCGCATGGCAATCAGGAGCAGCCAGGCAAAGGCGCGTGCAGTACGTCCCTTTTGCTCATGATGCGATTTCATCGTCTTCGGAAGGATGACGACGCCCAGCAATGGTGTGAAGACCACCGCAACGATCCATGAAACGACGAGCGACACCGCGATGACGACAAAGAGGGTGAAGGTAAATTCGCCAGCCGCGCTGCTGTTCAGGCCGATGGGAATAAAGCCTGCAACCGTGACCAGCGTTCCCGTCAACATGGGGAATGCGGTAGACGTGTAGACGTAGGTTGCTGCCTTTCTCAGGTTGTCGCCAGCCTCAAGTCGCGACACCATCATTTCGACGGCAATCATCGCATCGTCCACAAGCAGGCCGAGCGCGATAATGAGCGCACCGAGTGAAATTCGCTGGAGCGAAATGCCGGTATATTCCATGAACACGAAAGTGATTGCCAGCACGAGCGGGATGGAAACGGCAACCACAAGTCCTGCCCTGACGCCAAGGCTGATAAAGCTGATGGCAAGCACGATCACGACAGCCTCGAAGAGGGCGGTTGTAAAGCCCGAGACCGCTTCCTCGACGACGGCGGGCTGGTCGGACACGCGATTGACCGAGACGCCAATGGGAAGGTCGGCAACGACACGTTTTATTTCCGCGTCGAGATTTTCGCCGAAGGTCAGCAAATTGGCGCCGGGCGTCATGCCGATTGCAAGACCAATTGCGGGCTGTCCATTGAAGCGGAACAGCGACGATGGAGGGTCGACATATCCGCGCTTGATCGTCGCAACGTCGGTCAGCGGGAAATAACGGTCATTGACCCTCAGATTGATGGCTTTGAGGCTTTCCTCGGATGCAAATGCACCGCCCACTCTCAAGGCAATTCTTTCAGGACCGGCATCAACGAAACCGGACTGCGTGACCGCGTTCTGGGACTGCAGTGTCTGGATGATGCTTTGACGGTCCAGTCCGAGCGCGGCAATCTTGCGCGTCGAAAATTCGAGATAGATGGCCTCGTCCTGCGCGCCGATGACGTCAATCTTGCCTGCATCCGGCACTGTCAGAAGCTTGGCACGGGCGTCCTCGACAAGGTCGCGCAACTGGCGCTGGGAAACGCCGTCTGCCGTAAAGGCGTAGATGTTGCCGTAGACATCGCCAAATGTATCGTTGAAGAATGGACCGACGACACCGCTGGGAAGATCTCCCTTGATGTCGCTGACCATGTTGCGAACGCGGACCCAGTTGCCACTGACGTCCCTTGCCTTGGTGGTGGGAAGCAGTTCGACATAAATCGTCGTTTGTCCGGCCTTGGTCTCGCTGCGCGTATAGTCGAGTGCATCAAGTTCTTCGAGTTTCTTCTCGATGCGGTCCGTGACCTGTTTTGTCACCTCCTCTGCGGAGGCTCCCGGCCACTGCGCATTGATGATCATCGTCTTGATCGTGAAGGAGGGGTCTTCCTCACGGCCGAGATTGATATAGGAGAATGCACCCGCCAGGATGAAGATGATCATGAAATACCAGACGAGCGAACGGTGCTCGAGCGCCCAGTCGGAAAGATTGAACGGTTTCACTGGGCATTCTCCTGGTCAATGCGAACGGCCTGGCCGTCTTTGAGTTGGTTCACGCCCGCCGTCACCACGCGGTCGCCGGCATTGATGCCTTGGGCGACGATCACAGTGCCGGTTGAGGCTGGGGTAGCTTCAAGGGTAACTTCACGGGGAGATACCGTACCGCTCTTGTCATCGACGATCCACACGAAGGTTTTTGCTCCTTCCTTGCGAATGGAAGACGAGGGAACCTTGATGACGGGCGCCGATGTCGTCGTGGCACTTGCCATGATGACGGCCCCCAGACGCAAGGCTTCCGGAGGATTGATCAATGTCAGCTTCGTGCGCCGCGTTCGGGTCGCATCGTCGGCCTCGGGTGCTATTTCACGAACGACAGCCTTGGTGTGAATTGCCGGATCGAGCTGCAACGAAACATCGAATTCCGCGCCGGGCCTGAGAAGCGAGCTTCCGGCCTCCGGTACGTCGATGACGGCATCGCGTTCTTCCGGCCGCGCTACTGTAACAACGCTCTGACCCGCGGAAACGACCTGCCCGACCTCGGCAGATGTTGTGGTGACGACACCATCGAATTCGGCCAGGAGGCGTGAGTAGCCCAGTTGCTCCTCTGCCTTATCAAGGTTAGCCTTCGCCTTGTTGACATTCGCTTCAGCGGTGGCCCGCTCCTGCTGTGCGCTTTCAAAGGTTGCTTTGGCCGCGGACTGGCGCTCGAACAGGGTCTGTTGGCGTTGTTCATTGGTTGCCGCATTTGCCAGCTGTGCCTGGGCATTGGACAAATCCGACTGCGCGCTTCTGACGGCCAGCTCAAGAGAGAGTGGATCTATCGCGGCAAGGACCGCACCTTTTTTGACGACGTCCCCAACCTGGACATTTCGTGCCACGATGCGGCCGAGAATGCGAAAGCCGAACTGGGTCTCGATGCGTGCTTCCACCGTGCCGGGGAGGCTGAAAGCGACTTCCGGTGCCGGCTGTGCAACCATGAAAAGCACAGGACGAGGCTTTTCCGCAGGAGCTTCATCCTGTTTTTCGCAGGATACAAGAAAGGTCGCCGCAAGAAGCAGCGATATCAATGTTGCTTGGACCTTCATTGGGCGGCTCCCTTGTAGGCCACGACTTCGCCGGCAGACAGGAATTTATTGCCACTGGTCACCACGGTTTCTCCCTCGGAAAGTCCCGCGCGGACTGAGAAGCGTTCATTCGAATAGTCTGCAACCTCTATCTTCCGCAAGGAGACGGAACCTGCCTTGGGATCGACGATCCAAACTGCCGGTTGTCCGGAAATCGATGCCATTGCCGACCAGGGCAGTTGCATCATGCTTTTCGGCTTGTAACGCGCGGTCGCGGCGACGGCGCTGCCAAGGCGAACATCGGCATTGGCGTCCAGCGCCAGCTTTATCCTCACGGTTCCGGACGATGTATCGATGGTTGGAGATACCTCACGGACGGTCGCCTTGATCGGTTGCCCGCCTGAAAGCATACGCACCATGATATCGTTTTGAATTTCACCGCCAATAAGAACGCTTTCGTCCGCGTTGATCACCGCATCGCGGGGGCCATCGTGCGCCAGCGTGAAAACCAATTGTGCGGCCTGCGCAACCTGACCCACTTCCGCGTTTCTTGCGGTAATGATGCCATCGGCATCGGCTTTCAATTCCGTTTGCTCAAGGGCATCGCGGGCAGTATCCACCTGCGCCTGTGCGGACTGGACCGTGCCCTGTGCTGTCAAAAGCGCTTCCTGCGCTTGGTCGAGCGCGGCTCTGGTCGTCACACCGGTATTGAAGAGACTTTGCTGGCGGTCGAAGGCCTGTTGCGCCTGCATCTGCTGCGCTTCAGCCGATTGAAGTGTCGCCACCGCAACCTGAAGATCGGCTTTCTGCTCCTCCGGGTCGATGCGGGCGAGAATCTGGCCCTGCGACACGTGGTCGCCGACGTCGACCAAACGTTCGGTTATGCGGCCGCTAACGCGAAAGGAAAGATCGGACTGAACGCGCGCGCTGACTTCGCCCGTGATCGAGATTTGATCGGTGGATTCAAGCGATTTGACCTGAACCGTTTCGACCAGACGCTTGGGCTTTTCCACCTGCTGGTCGTCGGGTGTGCAAGCGGTCAGGCCCGCCAGGGATGCCGCCGCCAGGGCACTAATAGCAAGACTTCTCATCTATTGCCTCTTGAACCGTGATGAAACCCTGATACATTTGACTTACCGGACAGTCAATGAAATTATTGTATGTTCGAAACGGCTGAAATTTAATGGTTAAGGATAGCATATGAAACGGCTGACGCGCGCCGAGCAAAAGGCACTTCGGCCCACCCAAATTCTTGAAGCAGCATTCCTGGAATTCGTGGAACGCGGCTTCGCGACGGCGAGAGTAGAAGATATCGCAGAGCGCGTTGGCGTAACGAAAGGCACTGTCTACGTCTATTTCCCGACCAAGGAAGAGCTTTTCGCAGCAATGATCCGCTATACGGCTTCGCCACTCGATGATCTGGTGGCGGAGAGCCGTGAGTTGAAAGGCACATGCCCCGAGCGGCTGATTGCGATGTTGCATCTGCTTTACAAACGGCTTCTGGACGACAAGAGGCTTCGTCAGCTTCTAAGGTTTGTCATTTCGGAAGGCACACGCTTTCCCCAGGTCATCGCCACGCACCACGATGATCTGATCGCGCCAATCCTGGCCTGCATACAGTCCATCCTGGACGAGGGTGTAACCAATGGCGAGTTTGTCGGAGGCCCGCGGGCCACGGCGCGCATCGTTTTTGCTCCTCTCGTCGCAATAGCTGTCGATACACTGGTCCACGGTGATAGCCGCGAACTGGAGGTGCCCGACTTCATGGCGGCCCATCTTGACCTCGTGATGGGCAGTCTTCTGGTCCGAAATCAGGACCGTTGAACGCCTGACGTGCTTTTCGAAAAAGTCTTGGCAAAATAAATTAAACGGACGTTGCATTTATTTTTTTGAAGTGTAACCTGATGCGGCATCCCTTCATTGGTTGAGGAGGCCAAGAGGGCGAGGCGGCATCGGTGGACGATTTGCGTCGTGCCGAGGCATGTCCGCCTCATCTCCCGACATAAGGGCGACATGGCAATCTGGAGGAATTCATGAATATTGTTAAAAAATTAGACGGGATGGACGTCATTTTCCGCAAGGCGGCACCGCTTGAAAAATCGGCCTATCCCGGCCTTCAGGAACGTAGCTACGTCCTGAAAAAGGGTAGCGTTCACCTTGAGGGCGGAATGCCGCTCCAAGCGGATATTCGCGTCGATCAGGATGTCGCCGTAACCATGCGCGACGGTGTGAAGATCCGTGTGGATGTGTATCGTCCAGTCGAGGACGGAAACTACCCCGCCATCATGGGCTGGAGCCCTTACGGCAAACGCGGCAGCGTTATCGGCAACGGTGGATTTGGCCACCCGACCCGCATGGATGTTCCTCTGGAGTGGGAAGACGGGCTGAACAAGTTCGAGGCACCAAATCCGGGCTACTGGGTTGCAAATGGCTATGTCGTTCTGGCACCGGACAGCCGTGGTGCCTTCAACTCGGAAGGCGATATTCATGCCTGGGGCCGTCAGGAGCCGGAAGATGAATATGACCTGATCGAATGGGCTGGCAAGCAGGACTGGTCAAACGGCAAGGTCGGCCTGACGGGCAACTCGATGCTTGCCATGTCCCAGTGGTTTGTCGCCGGCATGAAACCGCCGCATCTTGGAGCAATCGCGCCGTGGGAGGGTGCTTCCGACATCTACCGCGATACGGCATGCCGGGGTGGTATTCCCGAGCGGCTTTTCTCCAACGGTATTTTCAGCCGCCTCTGCGGCAATAATTTGCTGGAAGACATCCCGGCAATGACCGAAGCTCATCCTTTGCTGGACAAGTACTGGCAAACAAAGGTCTCGCCGGTCGAGAAGATCGATGTGCCAGCCTACATCGTGGCCTCCTGGACAAATCTCCTGCACACCGAAGGCAGCTTCCGCGGCTGGTCGTCTATTGCCTCGGAGAACAAGTGGCTGCGGGTGCACAATACCCATGAATGGACGGACTATTACAACCCCGCCAATGTGGAGGACCTCCGCCGCTTCTTTGACCGCTATCTGAAGGGCGTCGAGAATGGCTGGGAAGCAACCCCGCCTGTCAGGCTGAGCGTCTTCGATCCTGGTAATGGCGATATCGTCAATCGCAGCGAAGCGGAGTTCCCGCTGAAGCGCGAGCAGGTCAAGCCGTTGCACCTTGGACTGAAGGATGGCAAGCCAGCCCTTCTGCATGAGGCGCAGGCCGAAGCGACGTCGGTTTCCTATGATGTCACAGAACGGGAAGGTGTCAGCTTCTTTGTCACGTTTGACGAAACGACGGAACTGACCGGCTACTTCAATCTCAAGCTTTGGGTGGAAGCGGCTGGCAATGACGACATGGACATTTTCGCCTTTGTTCGCAAGCGTGACCGCGACGGCAAGATTCAGGAGTGCCCAGTCGTTACCGACAGAACTCATGTCGGACCGAATGGCCGGTTGAGAGTGTCCCTGCGCGCGACCAATGCGCAGAAGTCCACGGAGTTGAAGCCCCATATGGACTTCGACCAACAGGAGAAGCTCAAGCCGGGCGAAATCGTCCCTGTCGATATCGGCTTCTGGCCCTATGGAATTCGTTGGCAACCGGGCGAAACGCTTGAACTCGTCATCACCGCGACCGATCTACTGGTGCGGCCGGAGTTCCCGCAGATTCCGCCCATTCCGACGATCAACAAGGGCCGCCACATCATCCACTTCGGTGGAAAGTACCCGTCCCGATTGCTGGTGCCACACATTCCTGGCGCGTAACTGAACTGCCGCCCAGCAGAACTGCTCGGCACTGGCGACAAAAAAGCCAGTGCCGAAGACAGCCGACGAGCCGTCGCCATACGGCTTTTCAGGCACATGGGCACATATTTGCAATACCGGATTATTTGTTCGCCTGTCAGCAGACTGAACGGCATATGCGTCACTGCCTGCGGCAGTGCGGCAGCAGTTGTTTGTACTGTAATTGACAGAGCCATTCCACCGTGCGGCGGCGGCAACGCGCCACGCCGTGCGTGATCCATATGCGGGCATAACCATTCAAACCATTGAAAGGATGTCAGTTTGGCCTTTATCAAAGCTGCATTGAAGAAACGCGTGCCTGATCTATACGCATCGGCACCGCTGAGAGTTGAAACGCTCCCGCCAGCTCCGGGATTTCCAAATGGCGCGGCTATGGTGTTCCCGGTGGGCATCAGAGACGTCGAGGCGCTGGTTCGTTGGGCGAATGAGAAGGATGTTGCGCTTTATCCCGTTTCAAGCTCGACCCCCATCTCCTGTCCTCCACCGACCGCGGACCCGCGGCCACTTGTGATCGTCAACATGGCCCGCAACAACAGGCTGATCCATGCAGACGAAGAAAATCGGATTGCGGTCATTGAGGCCGGAGTGACGTTTGGCGAGATCGACGGACTTCTGAGACCCTACGGGCTTCGGGCTTTCAAGCCGCTGCTTCCACAGGCGCAAAAATCCGTTCTGGCCAGCTATCTCGACCGGGAGCCAATCACCAGCCCCTATAACCAGTGGGATTCCAGCGATCCACTCGCGGCACTCGAGGTTGTCTTCGGCTGCGGCGAGCGGTTTCGCACGGGTGGCGGTGCAGCACCGGGTGAGCTTGAAGACAATCTCAAGAGCGGGCTGCGCCAGATGATTTCCAGCGGCCCACAAGTGACCGATTTCACGCGGGTCTTACAGGGGTCTCAAGGCTCTCTGGGAATTGTCAGCTGGGGCTCTGCCTATTGTGAGCCAATTCCTGCTATGGAACGAATGGTCCTTGTCGGATCTGATCGTCTCGCTCCCCTGGTAGAGCTCGCCTATCGCACGACCTGGCGGCGAACCAGCTGCCAGATCTTGATCGTCAATGCGCGACAACTTGACCTGATGGGCTCTGTCATTGCCAAGGGTGGAGCATCCACCGGCGATCGGGCAAGCAATTGGCTCCTTTTGTGCAACATCACCTCTTCTCCGTATTTCCCTGAGGAGAGTCAATCGGTGGCGATTGCCGACTTCACAAGCGATGCCGAGGCACAGGGCTTGACCGTCAGCGAAAGTGTGAACGGTTTGTCGGGTGCGGAACTTCAGTCGCTTCTCCACTCAACGTCGCGACAGGATTACAAGGCGGCCCGTGGTGCCTATGAGAACCTTTTCTGTCTCAGCCAGCTCGACAAGGTGGACGCACTTCTGGGCGGAGCGGACGATCGCAATCGTCCGGCCATCTACATTCAGCCGATGATCCATGGCGTCTGCTGTCATGTCGAGGCGATCTTTACGGACGCACAGTTCGGGGACAGGCGCAGGGAAAAGCGCGATGAGGTCGCAGAGGGCTGGGCCCAGCGAGGAGCGTTCTTCAGCCGGCCTTATGACAGCTGGGGAAAACTGGCCTTCAAGGCAGATCCCGGTGCGCTCAAAAGCATCGGGGAGATCAAGTCCGTCCTCGATCCGAGAGATATCATGACGCCAGGTCGGTTCAGTTAGTCATTCAGTCAATGAAGGGGGAGGCAACTTTGACTTTACAAGATCGCCGTGAATTTGCCGAGCGTTGCGAGAGATGCAACAGCTGTCGTTGGGTACCGGCCGCCACCAGCGCGCGCCACGCGTCAACCTGTCCGAGCGTAGACTATGGGAAATTCCATAGCTACGGCGGTGCGGGTAAGAGCATGATCGCTTATGCCCTAGCGGAGGGCAGACAGGTGACCGCGACCGAGGAATTGACGCGGAGTATTTTTGCCTGCAGCGCCTGCGGCGCCTGCGATACTGCGTGTAAATGGAATCACCAGGACCTGGTTGATCCCTTGGATACAATCTATGCGCTTCGTCAGAAGATGGTGGAGGACGGCAAGGCCCCGGATGTTCACAGTCAGGCCATGCAATCGGTTCGAGCCCATGGCAACCGTTTCGGCAAAGCCGCGAGTGAGCGTTTCGCCTGGGCCAAGGGCATGGAGTTGCCCGATGCGCGCAGCCAACAGTGTGAAACCCTCCTGCATATCGGTTGCGAAAATGCTTTCGACGATGCTTTGCACGAGGAACTGCGTGCGGCAGTCAGGCTGCTGCGTGCAGGCGGCGTGAGCTTTGGCGTTCTCTATGACGACGAAGTGGACTGCGGCGGGTATGCCTTCGACATAGGGCAGCAAAAAGAGGCCGCCAGATCGGCACAAGCACTGGCGAATGCCATCAAGGCCACTGGCGCAAAGAGACTTGTGACATGTTCCGCGGCAAGCTTTTCCTCGATCCGAAATATCTGGCCGCGTCTTGGTGTCAGTCTGGAGGGTTTCGAGGTCCAGCATTTCTCGCAATGCGCGGATGACTTACGTGATGGCGGACTGCTGTCAAAAGGTCTGAGCGCAAGGTCAGGCGCGGTAGCCTATCATGACGGGTGCAGATTGGGTCGGTTGTCGGAAGCCTACACCGCATGGTCTGGTAAACGCGTAAAGCACAATCAGGTCGAACACTTCGATCCACCCCGCAAGGTGCTTTTCGGTAACGACGGAGTTTACGATCCTCCGCGCCGTCTCATTGCCGCAACCGGTGCGGATCTCGCCGAAATGCCCCGCAGCCGACAGTTTGCCTATTGTTGCGGCGCGCTGGGCGGTGGCAAGGAAGCCTACCCCGACTTCGCCCGTCATGCGGCCGTCGAAGTGCTGCAGGAAGCGATCGATAGCGGCGCGCAGACCCTTGTCAGCGGATGCGGTGCCTGCACCGCCCATCTGCGTGCGATTGCCGACCAGGAAAATCTCGGCATTTCGGTCGAAGGCCTGGCCTCGTTCATTTCCGAGGGTACGGAAGGGCAAGCGGAGGTGAGTAAATGAAAACGCCTCTCGACAGGTCTGTCTACAAAGAGCTTGAGAGCATCGTCGGCGCGCCAAACCTCAGCGAGGATGACGGCATCGTGCTTGGCTATGCATGGAACGGGCTGGCTGCAGATCCCGGCAGGAACCGCCTGTCGGAAGTCTGGCCGAGCGCGATTATCATGCCGGGCTCAACCGAAGAGGTTCAGGCGATCGTCAAATGCTGCGTGCGCAACAAGCTGCGCTTCCGGGCTCTCAGCACAGGGGTCTGGTCGATGAATGCCAGCCCCGGCCAATATCTCATTCTCGACCTCAGACGCATGAACCGTTGCGAGATCGATGCAAAGAACCAGATGGCGATCATCGAGCCCTATGTGACGGCGCTACAGCTTCAAAACGCAGCACTGAGAGAGGGGCTGACGTGTCACATCGTGGGAGCAGGGCCTCCACACTCGCCGCTTGCCTCGGCAACGTCCGTTGCTGGTATTGGCGTTTCGGGCGCGACGACAGGCGTGAATTACCGCAATCTTCTTGCGCTGGAATGGGTCACTCCCGAAGGTGAAATCAAGCGGATAGGGTCGAGCGGTTCAGATGTTGGATGGTTCAATGGGGAAGGCCCCGGACCCGGCTTTCGTGGAATGATCCGCGGAGACAACGGCGCCTATGGCGGCATCGGTGTCTTCACCAAGATCGGGTTCAAGCTGCATCCCTGGAAAGATGAAGCAAAGCCGGTGAAAGTATCGGGCGCGCATCCACAACTGGGCGCGCCATTGTCCGAGCGCCAGCGATTCTACCATCTCGTATGGGATGACTGGGAGAAAGGGGCAGAAGCGGCTATCATTCTCAACAAGTCGCGCGTTGCTGATTTCTGGCTACGCATTCCCCCATCAGGTATCGGCACGGTGCTGACCGCTGATAACGGCGAGTATTTGAGGCGGAAAGCGAATGGGACTTTGCCCGTGGCCGCGCGCGACGAAAACACGTGTCACTGGTCTGTGCTCACCCTTGCGACGTCGGACGCTGAAATGCGTTACAAGGAGCGGGTCATGGCGAAAATCATAGCCGATACCGGTGCGAAAGTGATCGAGATGCCAAAGGAAGAGTACGAGGTGCTTATCCGCAACCTCGTGACCTCGACCTATGTGCTGCGCGTCTGGCGTCCGACTTTTGGCAGTATCACCAGCATTGGTGGACTGGATAACTTCCGGATGATGCCAAAGATGATGGAGGCAGCCGAGAAGCTTCTGGAGAAGGATGCCAAGAAAGGTCATTTCGTATCGGCAGATGCGGTGTGGACCTGGGCGAATGAGAGCCGCCATATGTGGGCGGAAAACGTACCGGTCTATTCCACCCAGGACAGGAAAGCTTCTGCCGCAGCGATGGCCTATTTCGTGCGGATGACCGTCCTCTTGAGCACAAAGCCGTTCGGAATGAACGGCTTTGCGATCGGGCCGGTGGCTGATCTTGCCGGTGGCGGTTACGGTCGCTCCAACGAATGGATGCGCAAGATCAAGAACGGTTACGATCCCAAAGGACTGTCGATCGGGCAGCACTATGTCTTCAACAAGCAGGGACCGCTCAGTACAACGGGTTGGAGGTTGCTGGGCAAGCTTATCGGTGCCAGATATTTTCAGCCAATCCTGAAGTTCGTAATCCTTCAAATGCTGAAAAGAACTAGAAACTGAGGCGTTTCGACGTCAGTCACAACGCCTGGGTCAAGCAGATAGCTGATGCTCTGACAGAAATGTTGCCCAAGAACAAAGCCCGGTTCAGGATGATGTCCTGAGCCGGGCTTACCTGTTCCTGGTTACAGTCTGGGAGCGTAAAATCATCTCGCTGGACAGGCATTTAGCCGGCCGGCATGAGGCCTTTCCTTTTCAAATGGAAGCGCGCCGCCGGATTTGAATTCTTCCGCGCACATATTCTCGGTGAGGGGCTGTCCTCGAAAGCTTCTGTCGAGCCAATCGCTTTTATCGATGCGAAAAGATGCGCTCCATTCGGATACTCAGTCGTAATCAGGAGATGTCACAGCATTTTCCACGCCTGACGGTGTCACCTCAAAATGAAAATGGCGCGGCATTCAATGAATGCCGCGCCATATGAGGATCTGCTCGATTGGTGATCAGGGTATATTGGGTGTCGACAGGCCCATGGTGGTACCGATATCGAAGACGAGTCCGGCATAGAAGGTCCAGCCATCTTCCATCTTCTTGTGTGAGATCTCTGCCATGAAAGGCGCGTTTGGATTTATGACGTAGGCCGCTCCGAATTCGAAGAAGCCTGCGCCGATGCCGGTGCGCGCGTGAACGCCAAGCTGGAACGTGTCCTTGGACTGTGTGCCCGTTCCAAAGTTGAAACGTCTAGCATTGGTTTCGTAGGCGGCCCGTTCTTCACTCAAGCCAATATAGTGAACGGTGGCGCCGACGGTGGTGAAGGGGTTTTCCTTCCAGAACCCGCTATATTCAACGCCCGCATAGGCTTCAAGCGGATAGGACTGTCCATCCCCGAATGTGTAGAATGCGCCGCCGAACAGCGCAATATTTTCAGGAAAGGGTGTGCCGTCCGGTTGGCTCCAGATGACCTTGCGCGCCTGGGCAAACACGCCGTTCGTGCCGTCGTCATGCTCGATTACAATCTGGCCAGGTCCAAAGGTCGGATTGCCTGGTCCACGTCCATAGAGGGCATCTTCGTAGTCCGCCGAGCGGCGGTAGGCGCCAATTTCATAATTGAACGGCTTGTCACCGTCCTTGAAGCTCTCCCGCTGGGCAAGATGCATGACCGCTGTGTAGCCTTGGGACGAGCCCTTGCCCCAATCCCATCCCGAACCGGTTTGCCAGTTTTCTGGGTTGTCTTCCGTCAACGCCGCGCCGAGCGAGATGTTGGGAGCGATATTATATCCAATGCGGCCACCCCACTGGGCAACAGAGTTGCCAGGTCCATTTACAACCAGCGCCCGGGTCTGCGCGAGGCAGCCCATGCCCGCACAGAATTCAGACCGGAAAAACTCCGGCCAGATGTTCATGCGTCCCGCTTCGACTTCAAGCTTGTTGTCAAAGAAGTTACCCTGAAGCGTCAGGCGTGTAAGGTCGGATCTTGTATCGATGTAGGGGTAGGTGGCGTAGAAAGAGTTGCCGACATCGAGGAAATAGGTATCGGCGCTATGGTCGGCAATGTTGACTGTCTCGACGAAATTGACCCGAAACATATCGGAGATATGATAGGTGGTATTGAAGATCAAAAAGCCGGCGTTCAGAAAATCGCCGCCGCCGCTGAAACCGAAATTTGGCGTATTTGCAAACAGGTCGATATAGTGAATGCGAATATCGAAACCAGCGTCCTGGAGATCCTTGCCGATGGTTGACAGCTCCCGCGGCGGGCCCTTTGAAGCAGGTGTTGCGAGAACTTCGGGTGCCTCGTCGGTTTCGGCCAGAGCCGGTGCTGCAGCTGCCAACAGTGCGACCGATGTCGCAAGCAGACCGAGCGTTCGAATAGATGCCTTCATATAAATCCTCCTCCTTAATTCGATGTCGTTCTTTAAAAAATGTGCAAAGATTCCCGCCCCGTCGCTGATCAGCGGCGCGGATATTCCCCTTTTACTGTCGCGGTGGATTCCCTCCTGCAGACGCGTTCCATCCCTCCGGCGGAACTCACCAGAATGCGTTCTTCACCGCATCAACCAAGCAGCGCTTGGATGCAAATAGTTGCCATAGGGACGGCATGACCCACGGACATTGCTGGATCACTGTCGTCATTAATCGTGTTGATTTCCCCCTCCAGAAAGCCTGTCGCCCCTCCGCGACTGCCGCCTTAGCCTTGCTTAGGGCCGCTTTCCTGCCAGATCCTCGCGAGCAAGGAACGTAACTGTCGGCGTTCCGCAGGCGTCAGACGGTGAAATGTCTCGTTTTCTCTTTCTGCCACCAGCGCCAGCCATCTTGCCCCTTCCTCCTCGCCCTTGACCGTGGCGAAAAGACGCTGAACACGCTGATCGGAACGATCCGATTCACGCAGGAAAAACCCGCGCTGCTCCAACTCTGCAAGGACAGGGACGATATTTGCTCTTTGCATACCAAGTGCACGACAGATTTCCGCCGCGCTGATGCCGGGTGTCTCGATAATGCTAAGCAGCACACTCATCGCCACCGGGCGGGCATTCACGGCTTCCAACGCCGCCACTGCTCCCAGCAGGTCGAATACAGAGGCGCGCCGAAGGTTGTAGCCGATCAGGTCGTCGAGTCGACGGACGCATACCTCGCGGGTCTCAACCTGGTCGTTCTGGTTTGTCAAAGACATGCAGGGCTCCTCCCCATCACTCTCTAAGTTTCATCAATAAAGTTATGTTTACCAATAGTCAATCCGCTATACTTCATAGCAATAAATTCAAGTAAGTAGTTTTATATGAAATTCTAATATTGATACTGGTTATTCATGCGCAATGTCTGCATAAGTATTCTCTTTCATATTATTTACTGATGCCGATCGGTTGTTTTCAAGAATTCGATGTGTTCACGGACATCTTCGAAAGACCGGACCGGATTCAAAAGGCTGTTCATAAACAGGACGCCGCCCACGCGCGCGACGTTCCCGGTGCCTTGCGCGCACATCCTGGGAAGCTGTCGTCGCCTCAGGCGAAAAGGCTTCTGTTGAGCCGCCACGATTCTCCGCACGCGGCTTGCGAGCGAACCCGTCGACCTACGGGCCTGTGTTCTATCGAGGGCCATCAAAAGTTCTTCTGACCCCATCGCTACGCTGCTCGTGCTAGGTCTGATGGTGCCAATGCTGAGACGCTGTGCCTTGCAGCTCAGTTCAGCGGCTTCCAACGATGCCGAGTATGCTTATGGACCTGTCGAAGATAAAAACGCTCATCGATTTTGTGGGACGATCAAATGTCAGCGAATTGACGGTCACCCACAGGGACGTGACCGTTCGAATTTTTCGCAACGCAAATGACGTCGCCGCTGCGACCGTTGACGCAGGTCCTGAGATATCAGGTGGCGCAGAGGGTGCGACATCCGAACGGCCAAGCCCTACCACGGCTGTACGAGCACCGATTTTTGGCGTTTTGCATCGCGCCTCCGCGCCGGGAGAGGCTCCCTTTGTGGAAACGGGAGATCACGTCAACAAGGGCGATACGCTCTTCATCGTCGAAGCAATGAAGGTTTTCAATAAAATCGCCGCTCCGTGCGCCGGGCGTATTACCCTTCTGACCGATATAGATGGCGGTGAGGTTGACGCCGACGATCTGCTCGCGGAGATCGCGTGATGGCGGCAGGTTTTAACGAAGCAGGGGCACTTTTCGATACCGTTCTTATCGCCAATCGTGGTGAGATCGCGCTACGCATACGGCGAGCCTGCCATGAACTCGGCCTGAAAACGGTCGCCATATGCTCTGAGGCAGACAGGCAGGCCTTGCATGAGGAGACTGCCGATACGTTTCTCTGTATCGGCCCGGCAAATGCCACGAAAAGCTACCTCAACAAGGATGCCATATTGCTGGCCGCGCGCTTGACCGGCGCTGGCGCAATTCACCCCGGTTACGGCTTTCTGTCGGAAAATGCGGCATTCGCTGAAGCGACCGAGAATGCGGGCCTTGTTTTCATTGGTCCGGATGTGAAGTCTATCGCAACGATGGGCGACAAGATTGCCGCCAAGCGCACCATGATTGCCGCGGGCGTGCCATGTGTTCCCGGTCCCGATACGGCACTTCCAGATGACCCGGAAACGATTGAACGGATCGCGCAGGAGATCGGATATCCCGTGATTATCAAGGCGGCCGGCGGCGGCGGCGGACGCGGTATGCGCGTGGTGCATCAGCCTGACGCACTTCGGGAAGCCTTTGCCTTGACGCGTGAGGAGGCGCGACAGGCCTTTGGTTCTGCCGCACTCTACATGGAGAAGTTCCTAGAGCGCCCTCGTCACATCGAGATACAGGTTCTGTGTGATACCCACGGTAATGCCGTCTGGCTCGGTCATCGCGACTGTTCGATGCAGCGGCGTCACCAGAAGGTCGTTGAGGAAGCGCCTGCACCCGGCATTCCCGACGAGATCATTCAACCGGTGGGGCTTGCCTGTGTGGAAGCCTGCCGGCAAATCGGCTACCGCGGCGTGGGCACATTCGAATTCCTGTATGAAGACGGGCGTTTCTGTTTCATCGAGATGAATACCCGATTGCAGGTCGAGCATCCGGTCACCGAGATGACGAGCGGTATCGACATCGTCCAAGCGCAGATCAAATCCGCACAAGGAAAGCATCTAGAGCTGCGGCAGGAGGACGTAACCTGCAACGGTCACTCCTTCGAATGCCGCATCAACGCCGAGGACCCTGACACGTTCTTGCCGTCGGCTGGTTCGGTGACACATGTATCCTGGCCGGAAGGCGAAGGGATACGTGTCGATACCCATATCCATGAAGGATATCGCGTTTCACCCTATTACGATTCCCTTATTGCCAAGCTGATCGTGCACGCACCGACACGACACGACGCGATTTCCCGTATGCGCGGCGCGCTTGCCGAGGCTCGCGTCGAGGGAATATCCACCAATCTCCCGCTGTTGAGGGCGCTGTTCGAGGATGCGGCCTTTGCCAAAGGCGAAACGGATATTCATTATCTCGAACAGTGGCTGACGACATGGAGAGCAGCATGAGCAGGCTCGATTTTACCGATCCGGCCACGCTTGCAGCCTTGACGGATATGTTGACGGCGTCAGGTGTCGATGGGCTGGAGATCGCCACACCGGATGCCCAGGTGAAGCTGGTCGTTTCCGCCCGGCGAGCCGCCGCGATACCGGCTTCAACCTCCCCCGCTGGACCAACCGCGATTGCCTCCAACTTTACGGTAAAGGCACCGATAGCCGGTCATTTTCACGTCGCGTCTCATGGTGAGGAGGCATACCCGCTTCCCGTAGCCGTCGATACAGTGATCGGCTTTATCGGTGTCGGCCATGTTCTTGTGCCGGTGCCCGCCGGTCGTGCGGGTTTGCTGACAGGCCGATTTGCCGAGCACGGCAAGCTGGTCGGTTTTGGTGATCCCCTGTTCGAAATCGAGCTACAGCCATGATTGCCCCGCACAGCATTCCTTTACAACGTCAAGTTATTCAGCCCGCAGTCAAGGGGCAGGCGCGCGTATCCTTCATCGGTTCGCGTTCGTTCCTGCTGGAAGCGCCCGGTGAATTTGACCTGACAGCCCAGCGTTGGATTTGGGCGTTGTCGCAAACCGTTGGGACGTGGGCGGAGGTTTCGGAAGTTATTCCGGGCATGACGAACATCCTTACAATATTGAAGGAAACGCCGGAGAACCCGGATATTGTTGTCGGCAGATTGCTGGATGCGTGGGACACTGCCCACAGTGTCGACCTTGCAGGAAAAACGGTGGAGATACCCGTCCATTACGGCGGCGAGCACGCGACCGACCTGGCAGCCCTTTGCGATTTTTCAGGCTTGAGCGACCGCGAAGTGGTGCGCATCCATCATGAGGCGACCTATCGAGTTTTTGCGCTCGGCAGTGCGCCGGGCTTCGGGTACCTGCACGGGCTTGATCGGCGCATCCATATGCCGCGAAAAAAAGTGCCCTCGATCAGGATGGAAAGAGGTTGCGTCACGATTGGCGGAATGCAGACAGGCGTCGCCATGCTGACCGGTCCAAACGGGTGGAATTCAATCGGCTATGCGGACTTGCAGATGTTTAATCCTGCCGCCAATCAACCGGCCCTTCTGGCTCCTGGCGATACGATCCGCTTCATCCCTGCGAGGATAGAGCTATGATCGAGATCATTCAAACCGGCCCGTTCAACACTGTTCAGGACCTGGGTCGGCCAGGTTTTCGCGATATTGGCGTCACCGCCGGTGGGGCTATGGACCCGGTTGCGGTTCGTGCCGCCAACATATTGGTCGGAAACGGAATAGAGGCCGCTGTCATTGAGGTCCAGACCTTTCCCTTCACACTGCGTTTTTCTGTGCCCACTGTGTTTGCCGTTGCCGGCGCCGACAATTTACCGCTGCTGGACGGAAAGCAACTCCTGCCATGGTGCGCGCATCTGGCAAAAGAAGGCGCCGTTCTGGAGCTACAGCAGCCACCGAAACTTGCCCGCTCCTATATTGCGGTGGCCGGTGGCGTGGATGTGCCGGTCTTGATGGGCTCGCGCAGCACAGCTCTCCGCGGCAATTTCGGCGGTCATGATGGACGGCCTCTGACCAAGGGTGACAAGCTGGAAACTGGGGAGCTTGTCGATCCTGCGCCGCTCCCGGTCAACGGTCTTGCCGTAGTGCCGCCCTCCAGTGCTTTGTCTGACCTGTTTCCGCCGATTGTGGATGGGGTTTTGCAGGTTCGGGCCATTCCAGCCGGGGAGCACCAACTTTTTGCGGCTGATGGCGAAGCTTTCTGGGGTCAGACCTGGCGGATTTCCTCACGCAGCGACCGAACCGGTTACCGGCTTACCGGAGACCCGATCACGCCGACTGAGACCATCGAAATGCGCTCTCACGGTGTAGTTCCGGGGGTGGTCCAAGTTCCGCCGGGTGGCGAACCAATCATTCAGATGAGTGATGCGAACACCGCGGGTGGTTATCCGAAAATTGCAGGCGTGATCGAGGCCGATCTCTGGCGGCTGGGTCAGGCGCGTGCAGGCGGCAAAATCAGGTTCGTCAGGTCGAGCCATGAGGAAGCGCGGCGGCTGGAGCAGGCGTTGGCGCTGTACATAAACGATATCCGACAAACCGTACCAATGGTCAAACGCGCGCTCAAAGCGATGGCCTGAGAGAGGGGAGAGCGTTGTGAAAATCAATCTCAATTCCGACATGGGTGAAGGATTCGGCCCTTATCGGCTATGCGACGACGAAGCGATGATGAAGCTCGTTTCTTCCGCAAATATTGCCTGTGGTTTCCATGGTGGCGATCCGGATACCATGGCGCGCATGGTGCGCCTGGCCAAACAGAACGGGGTCGGCATTGGCGCGCATCCCGGCCTCCCGGACCGCGCAGGTTTCGGACGCCGAGAATTTCCCTATCAGCCGGATGAGTTGAGACAGCAGATGCTCTATCAGCTCGGCGCTCTGACCGCGATTGCCAGAAGCGAAGGCGCGGACGTCGAGCATTTCAGTTTCCACGCGGCAATGGGCAACATGGTCAATCGCGACCCGGCCCTTGCCGACATGATGATGAACGCAATATTTGCCGTCGATCCCAAGCTTGTCATCTTCGTAACGGCGGACAGCGAAATAGAGCGGGCTGCAAAACGCGCCGGTTTGAAAACGCTGGCTCTGTTTCTTGCCGACCGCGCCTATGATGCAAAGGGCAGTCTTGTTGCGCGCGGTCTGCCTGGCGCATTGATAAAGGACGAAGCATCGGTGCGGGCCCGTGTTCGCCGCTTTCTCAACGAGGGAACGGTCGAGGCTATCGATGGCACCATCATCTCCATGCCTGCCCGATCCATCCTCGTTCACAGCGACACTCCTGGTTCACTGGAGCTTACCGGTATCGTCCGCAGCGAAATCCTGGCCGCGAATGCGACGCTCGCGTCCGCCTCGGAACTTGCATCTTGACGGGCCTCGCTGGCCCTATTTTCCTGTTTTACTGAAAGATTACGCCAATGCTTTCTACCGCCGAGCGATTGAAAAACGTCTCTATCTCCGCTTCCGCCGCCATGACGCAGCGTGCCAGAGAACTGGCCGCGCAAGGCATCAAGGTGGTCAGCCTTTCGTCAGGCGAACCGGATTTTCCAACGCCCGCGCATGCGACAGAGGCCGCGCATGAGGCAGCTCTCGGCGGGCAGACCAAGTACCCGCCCATGGATGGCACGCCCGCGATTAAGGCCGCGATCGCGAGAAAGTTCAAGCGCGACAACAATCTGACCTATGATGCCAGCCAGATTGTCGTATCTGGTGGTGGCAAACAGGTGATCTTCAACGCGATGCTTGCCACCTGTAACCCGGGCGATGAGGTGGTCATCCCAACCCCGTCCTGGGTCAGCTACGCGGATATTGTTAAATTTGCAGGAGGTGTCCCCGTTCCGGTTCCCTGCTTTGAAAAGACGGGTTTCAAGCTTCGTCCAGAGGAACTCGAGGCAGCGATAACCCCCCGCACGAAATGGCTTTTCCTGAATTTCCCGAACAATCCGACGGGTGCGGCCTGCTCGAGGGTCGAGATGGCGGCAATTGCTGAAGTGATGTTGCGCCATCCGCATGTCTGGGTCCTGACGGACGATATTTACGAACATCTCGTCTATGATGGCTTCGAATTCGGCACGATAGCCGATGTTGAGCCGCGTCTCTACGACCGCGTATTGACGATGAACGGCGTATCCAAAGCCTATGCTATGACAGGGTGGCGTCTGGGCTATTGCGCCAGCGGGTCAAGGGAGTTGATTTCCGCCATCAGCAATGTGAACGGCCAGAACAGTGGTGGCATCGCCACCGTTTCTCAGGCCGCAGCAATTGCCGCACTGGACGGACCGCAGGATTTGCTGAAGGAGCGGGCCGCGATCTATCGCGAGCGCCGTGATTTCGTTTTGGGCAAGCTTGCCGAAATCGATGGACTGCGCTGCCACAAGCCGGAGGGTGCGTTTTACCTCTACCCGAACATGTCCGGCCTCATCGGCAAGACCACGAAGGGCGGACGCAAGATCGAAAGTGACGTCGATTTCGTTATGGCGCTCGTGGATGAGCATCACGTGGCCACCGTCCAAGGCGCCGCCTATGGCATGAGCCCGTATTTCCGTATCTCCTACGCGACGAGCTTGGAAATGCTCAACGAGGGATGCGCGCGCATTGCTCAGTTCTGCAAGGACATGCGTTGATCGACGAGCTGTCCACCGGCTCGCCAACCGGGCCGGTGGACTTTGTCAGAGCTTCAAATTTTCCGTCAGTTCAACAAGAATATCCTTAACGGCGAAGGCCGGTTCAGACAGCGAATTCTGGTCGGACGTGCATAGCGAAAGGGTCTCCTCGATCCGGGGAGACAGGAGGCGGCAGACGAGAGGTTCGCTCGTTTCCGAAACGATCCGGTCGGCAATCGCTTTTGGCATGATCGTCGCTCCCAGGCCGCTGGCGACAGCCCGGCCCAGCGTTCGGACGATCTCCACTTCCGCAACGACCTTGAGAGTGACGCGGCTTCGCGTGAAAGCCATGTCCACCGCACGACGCACGAAGTTGTAGGCGGGCGGCATCAACATCGGCACGCCATCCAGCGCCGCAATCGGTACCGGTTTTGTATCCGCCTCGACAGCGAAATCACGATGCGCGATGAGATAGAATTCTTCGCTGAGCAGCGGCTCGAAACGCACGCCTTTGATGGGCCCGACGCCGTGTATCAGCGCCAGTTCCAGACGGCCGTTCATGATCATCTGGCTGTAGGTCTGCCCAACGCTTTCGGTCAGATGAATAAGAATGCCGGGATGGCGTTTTCGCGTTTCCGCAAGAAGGTCGACCGAGAGCGTCGCAGCACTGCTAAAGGGCACAAGTCCTACCGAAACGCGTCCTGCAATGGAATTTCCAGCCGCCGCGGCGTCGATCTGTGCCTGTTCCATCTGCCGCAATATGATTTGCGCATGGCGATAAACGGCATGACCGGCGTCGGTCATGGTAACGCCCTGCTGGCTGCGGATCAAAAGCTTTTGGCCGAAATGCTCTTCCAGCGCTGCAAGCTGCTGACTGAGCGCCGGTTGGGCGAGATGCAAAATGTCGGCGGCACGTGTGATGCTGCCGCTGTCCACGATGACTATGAAGGATTTTAAGCGTCTGATGTCCATGATGATTTGGCTACTTTCTGTGCAGCAGAGCTTATAGCCTAATGCAAGTTTTGCAATCGAACTCATTTGCGGATGTAAGCGGTGTTGTTCTGCGACCGGCTGCGATGTGCGGGCAAAACAGCCAGCCAACAGCGTCCATAAAACTTACTTATTACCTCAAAAGTAATCGGTCTTAGGCAAGCAGGAAAAGCTCCGCTAATGTCCTGACAACAAAAAAAGGGGATCAGAATGTCTTTCTCCGATTACAAGACCGCATTGGTCACCGGCGCTTCATCCGGTATCGGCGCAGCAGTCGTAGAGCGGCTCCGCCGTGAAAATATCGAAGTCCATGCCATCGCTCGCAGCGCCGATGCCTTGAACGAACTGGCCGAGCGCACGGGCTGCATCTCTCATGCCATAGATGTGACGGACCGAGCCGCTGTGAGCCAGCTTGTCAGCAAGGTGCAGTTCGACATTCTGGTAAACAACGCGGGTGTCGACAGACCGAAAAAATTTCTTCAGGCCGATGCGGAGGACATCGATCTTCTCGTCGACGTAAATCTTCGCGCGGTTCTGCACCTTTGCCGTCTGGTTGTTCCGGGCATGGTGAACCGCGATCGCGGCCATGTCGTCAACATCTCGTCCATTGCGGGAAATTACAATTTCGGCGGCAACTCCACCTATCACGTGGTCAAAGCGGGTGTCGCCATGCTGTCGAACCAGTTGCGCATCGACGCCTTCGGCAAGCGTGTTCGCGTCACCGAGATTTGTCCTGGTCGCGTCGCAACGGATATTTTCAACCACGTCCATGGAAACGATCCAAGCGTGCGTGAGCGCTTCATTGACGGCTTTGAGCTGCCGACGGCCCAGGACATCGCCGATGCGATTGCATTCGCGATTGCCGCACCGGTCGCCGTGAATATCGGGCATATGGAAATCACCCCGACATTGCAGGTCATGGGCGGTTTGCAAACCACCAAGCCACAGGACGTTTTGGCGGCTGAAGCGGCGAAGGAGCAAAAGCCGTGAGCGGCTTTGATCTTTCAGCGATCCTCAGCAATCCCGAATATATCGGAATGCTGGTCCACGGCCTTCAGATGACTTTCATCATTTTTTTCGGCTCGTGGACGTTGGCCATGGCGCTGGCGCTCATTCTTCTTTGCATCCGGTTTTCGCCCTACCGGTTCGGTGATCGCCTCGTCGCAGCCTATGTTTCGTACCACCGCAATGTGCCGACGCTGGTGCAACTGATGCTATGGTATTTCGGTATCTTCACCCTGCTGCCCTCCGGTCTCACCAACTGGCTGATCGATCACAATGCCGAAGCGATTTTCGCGATCCTTGGCCTCGGCCTGTGCCAGGCGGCCTATTTTAGTGAGGATCTGCGCTCCGGGCTTCGCTCCGTCGGACCCGGCCAGATGGAGGCGGCCAAGGCGTTGGGCCATGGTTATCTGTCGGCCATGCGCTTTATCATCATGCCCCAGGGTGTACGCAACGCGCTGCCACCGCTCATCAACCACACCGTTTCTCTGTTCAAAAACAGCTCTCTCGCGCTGGTGATCGGTGCGTCCGAACTGACCCATGCGGTCAAGGAGATTGAGAATCTCAGCTTTCAGACATTTGAAATCTATCTGGTCGGAACGGTGCTTTACCTTGCCATCTCGTTGCTGATCATGGCGGCCGGTGCTTATGTTTCGATGCGGCTCGACCCGGTCTGGAGGGCGCGCGCATGATAAGCGAAATCATCACTATCATCCATGACTATTGGTTGCTGCTGCTGATCGGCCAATATCCGAACGGACCGCTTGGCGGGCTGGCAAATACCATCATCCTTTCCGCTCTTGCCATCGCTTTCGCCTTTCCGGTCAGCATCCTCATGGCTCTTGCGCGCCTGTCGAAATGGCGACTGCTGCGGTGGCCGGTTACGGCATTGGTCTACGTCACCCGAGGCGTACCGTTGCTGATGCTCATCCTGTGGACCTACTTCCTCATTCCACTTTGGACGGGTGCAGATGTGCCCAGCTTCATGATCATGCTGGTAACGCTGGTCGTCTACCAGGGCGCGTTTCTCAGCGAAGTTGTCAGAGCCGGTATCGTCGCGCTCGGTGCCGGGCAGATGGATGCAGCACGAGCTCTAGGCCACAGCTATCTTGGCGCGATGCGCTTCATTATCCTGCCGCAGGCGCTCTACAATATGATCCCGAGCATGATTTCGACCTTCGTTGCGACCATCAAGGACACGACGCTCGGTTACGTCATCAACGTGCCAGACCTGACGTTTGCGGCAAGCCAAGTCAACAACCAGCTTCTGACGCAGCCATTCCAGGTCTTTGTCATTCTCGCGGTCGTTTACTACGCCATCTGCTGGAGCCTGACCTATCTGGCCAATTCGTTCGAGCGCCGCATTTCCAAGCGCCGCGCGGGCGTCGTTGCCCGCTCGCCGCAGATAGCTGTGGCTCAGGCCAAAATCATCACGGAGCAGCCATGACCACAACAGCACCCTCGACACAGCAGACCATCCGCATCTCGAATGTCTGCAAGAGCTATGGCGATTATCAGGTTTTGAAGAATGTCGATGCCGAAGTGGCCCGCGGCGAAGTCGTGGTCATCTGCGGCCCGTCAGGTTCCGGAAAGTCCACATTGATCCGCACGGTCAACCGACTGGAGGAGATCAGCAGCGGCTCGATAACGTTGGATGGGCAGGATATTCATGCTGCGACGAAGACGAGGGAACTCAACCTCTTGCGCAGTCGCGTCGGTTTCGTGTTCCAGAGCTTCAACCTCTTCCCGCATCTATCGGTTCTCGAGAACATCACAATTTCCCCGGTCCGCGTCAAAGGTGTTGCCCCTGATGTCGCTCGCGACAAGGCGCTGAAGCTTCTGGATCGCGTCGGTCTGTCCGACAAGGCAGGCGCCTACCCCGGTCAACTGTCCGGCGGTCAGCAACAGCGCGTGGCGATCGCCCGCGCGCTCGCTATGGAACCTCCCGTGATGTTGTTCGACGAGCCGACAAGCGCGCTCGATCCGGAAATGGTTGGCGAAGTGCTGGCCGTCATGAAGGGGCTGGCCGCTGAAGGCATGACCATGCTGTGCGTCACGCACGAAATGGGCTTTGCACGCGAAGTTGCGGACCGCATCTGGTTCATAGATGCCGGTGAAATCATCGAAAAAGCGACACCGGAAGAGTTTTTCAACACACCACGCCATCCGCGCGCGCAGCGGTTCCTTTCCGATCTGCGCCACTGATACCAAGCAAAAACATAAGAGGAGAACGAGACATGAACTGGAAATCCCTGACACTGATGGCGATCCTTGCCGGAACAGCCCTTGCCTCACCAGCCGCTGCCGATCAGCTGGACACGATCATGACCAACAAGGTGCTGCGTTGCGCGACCTTTGCGGACGTCGTTCCTTTCGCCGCGCCAGACCCGAAGACCCGTGAAATGGCCGGTTTCGACGTTGATCTTTGCAACGCCATAGCCAAGGAACTCGGCGTAAAGGCTGAAGTGAAGCCTGTTTCGGTCGAAGCCTGTGTGCCGGAAGTCAAACTCGGCCGGGTCGACATTACCGTCGCCAACCTTGCCTATACTCAGAGCCGTGCCGAGCAGATCCAGTTCAGCGACCCTTACTATCTTGCCAAGGAAATGCTGATCGTTCCAGTTGACGATGCCGGTCAAAAGAAATCGGATTATGAAGGCCAGCGCGTGGCGTCCACAAAGGGTTCGACCTCAGAAATGTCGATCAAGCTCAACAAGTCCGAGCCGTTGACGTTCCAGGACACGGCTTCCGCCTATCTCGCGGTTCAGCAGGGCAAGGCGCGCGGCATGGTGGCCAACACCATGACGACGACCAAGTTCGTCAATGAATCGAAGAACAAGGGCAAGCCGATGCGCATGATCGAGGAGCCGATGCTGTACCAGCCCATTGGGATCGGCATGGCAAAGGACAATCCGAAGCTGACGGCCAAAATCAACGAAGTGCTCCGCAAGATGGATGCTGACGGCGAGATCAACAAGATCTGGGACAAATGGCTTGGCCCGAACACCGAGTACAAGATGACGCGTAACGACAAGGTCGTTCCGCTTTCCGAACTGAAGTTCGACCCGATCCCCTGATACGGGCACCCGACACGATCCAACCCGTCAAAAATCAAACGCAAGCGGTGGGACGTTCCCACCGCAGGCCTTACCGTGGGAGGTTTTATGATCCACATTAAAGATATCGCAGAACGGCCAAGCAAGGCAGACATCGAAGCCCTTTCGAAGTTCTCGCCCGCGACTATTCATGAGGCACAAGGCCGTAAAGGTGCACTTTCCTCCCGTCTTAAGCCCGTCGATTATCGTATGAAGCTCTGCGGCCCGGCATTTACCGTCAAATGTGCGCCGCGTGACAACATTATGCTGCAGCTCGCCATCAACTACGCCAAGCCCGGCGATATCATCGTCGTTTCCGCCGGTGAGTACGAAGAGGCCGGTTCGTTCGGTGACGTTCTCGCCAATGCCTGCCTGGCCAAAGGGATCGGCGGTCTGGTGACGGACACCGGCGTACGGGACACGCTGCAACTGCGCGATCTCGGCTTCCCAGTGTTTTCGCTCAGTGTCTGCATCAAGGGCACCGTCAAAGAAACCATTGCAGCCGTCAACGACAGCATCATTGTCGGCGGTGAGATCATCAATCCCGGCGATATCATCGTTGGCGATGCGGATGGCCTGGTTGTTGTCCGGCGTGAAGACGCGCAGGAATCGGCTCGCCTGTCGCAGATCCGTGAAGACGCGGAGGCAGGATATATCGAAGCTTATAAGCAGGGCAAATCGGTAATCGAAGTGAGCAACCTTGAACCTGTCTTGAAAGCCAAAGGACTGGTCGTTGATATGTGACGCCGATGGGCCGAGCGGAGACGCATGAAGCGTTCCGTTCGGTCATCCTTGGCGGCGTCATTCTTGTCACGCCGCCTTAGTGTCAGTTTGCGGGTATTCCGAGGTTCACGGTATCAGCCTTGCCTCCGCAGGGGCTTGGCTGACCGCAGTCGTGATCTCGTTCGCCGTTGGCCGGCGGGCGGATCGGAAGTCCATGAACCGCCGGTGCCACCGCGGCACCTGACTTTTGTTGTTTCAGGCTGCGGCGCGCCTTTAATCTAACGAAGGTTCTAAGCCGGGTACACCATCGGAGTTGCCGGCGCGACGACCGATCCGCGCTGGCCTCGGCACCAGCCAACCACGCTATCTCGAAGAGTTTCGGTAGCCGAACAAAGTATCGATCTGTGGGGCACTTTGTGAGAACAACCGCCAGAGAAGTGCGGCCAAAACAAACATCAGACCCCAGGCGATAACCACATCTGATAGGAAGTGAGCTCCGAACACCACTCTGTTCAGCGAGAAGCCTGCAGCGACGACACCCACCGCGCAGAGATAAAGCGTCGAGTATTGACGCCTGAAAAACACGACCAGTGTGAGCAGCGCGAATGCACTCGCCGCCTCTCCCGAGATGAAGGAACAATTCCTCACGCATTGGTCGGTGAACTCCCACGCAGGTGTGAAAACGGCGTTCCCGCCAAATTCTTCAAGTGTTCTTGGGCGAGCCCTGCCGACCAAAATCTTTATGAAGTGGACACCCAGCCCCGGACCTGTTGCGAAAAACATGAGGACGAACAGTAATTTGTGCGGAGCAGGGGTGTATTTCAGGCGCCTGAGATAAGGATTTGGAATTAGGAGGAGAACCGCTGCTCCTATGATCACCCAAGGCATGAGCCTGTTGGTGTCACGAAACAGGATGAGAAAGCTGTTTTCCTTGAATGCAAATTCAGAGGCATTTTCCCAAAAAAAACGGCTTACCATGAGGTCGAGTTCTGGAATCGCTGCGAAGATGAGTGAGGCGAGACCCAGAAGGGCAAGTGCTTGCGGCAATACATTCCGCGGCGTGTCGTGCCCGGTTTCGGCAATTGCTTTTTGAACGTGATTAAGGTTAGTTACACTCATAAGTGGCTCCTCGTTGAGGGCCACGTTCTCCCGCTCGAATGTCAAGAATTGACGGAGAAACTCGGGAGGCGACGTCAAAATCAGAAGGCTATATTATGATTTCATCGCTCGTGCTGGTGGTCGAGGACGACGAGGATATAGCCTCTCTCCTGGAGAGATATTTGGCGAGGGCTGGCTACCGGACGACCAAAGCATCAACAGGTCTTGCGGCTCTGGCGCAGGTACTAAGACTACAGCCGGACCTGATCTTGCTCGATATCGGCCTTCCAGATATCGACGGCTTCGATGTTCTGACAAAAGTTCGAGCCAACTCCGCCGTGCCGGTGATATTCCTGTCAGCGATGGATGACAGCATGGACAAATTGCTCGGTCTGAAACTTGGCGCTGATGACTACGTCACGAAACCGTTTAACCCGCAGGAAGTCGTGGCGCGGGTTGGTGCCGTGTTGAAACGAACCAAGGGCGTTGCCGCGACCGAGGTGATCCGACATGACGAGATCGAAGTCCAGCTGGATTCGCACATCGCGGCCGTATCGACGGAAAAGGGGCGTGTTGAACTGCCGCTGACGGCAACCGAATTCCGCCTTTTGGTGTGCCTGCTGAGATCGCCCTACAAAACCTTCGAGAGAACGTCTTTGCTGGACGCATGTCTACCCGAAAGCGACGCGCTCGACAGGACCATCGACACCCATATCGCCAATCTGCGGCGCAAGCTCGCAGAACGCGGTCAGGAAGGGTATATAACCACAGTTCGCGGTATCGGATATCGTTTTGCGAGGTCGACAGGTGCCTAGGCCAACCCTCTCCACCATGACGGCAGCATTGACCTCGGTCATCCAGGTCATAACCATCGCGGTGCTCTATATCACGGTTGACTGGTATATTGATCACGCCGAAATATCGGCCCAGGAAAGACTCCCTAAAGATGCGCAATCGGCGTGGATAAGCCTTAACGCAGGCGAAGTCCCCGACCCGAAGGAGCTTGCGGCGCTGGCGCCCCTGTTTCCTGAATTAGACGAAGCGACAGAAGCATCGCCTGTCGAGGGCGTTCTGTATTTCGGCTTCGCACTGATTGCTTTGACCTGTGCACTCGGGGTGGTTTTGGCCCATAGGCTCGTAGCCCCCCTTACCCGCCTGACTGCGGCCGCGGAGAAGATCCGGCAGGGTGACTTCCAGGTGACGGTAGAGCCCGGAGCAACCAGAGAGGTGGAAGCGCTCGCCATTACGATCAACAGCATGGCGAGCGAACTATACGCACTGGAAACACGCCTGAAATTCAACACGCGAGCGGTGGCCCATGAACTGCGCACACCGCTCACGGTGTTGCAGGGTAACCTGCAGGGCATGTCTGACGGGATCATTCCCGCAGACGAGGAACGGTTGCGAGCGCTGCTTATGCAGGCACAGGGCATGTCCCGCCTGGTCGACCAACTGAATACGCTTTCCCTGGCTGGTACGTCCGACTTTGTCGTGGCAACGTCGACAACAGACTTGGCGACGCATGTCATGGACACAGTGACATTGTTTCAGACCTCGACAGGCGACGTCGTCATATTCCGAACCCATCTTCAGCCAGCCCCGGCAAAGATAGACCCCGACCGTTTCCATCAGGCTCTCCTGATTCTGCTTGAAAACGCACGTAAGTATGCGGGCGATAGCGGCCCTATCGACATTCAAACGGGCCTGACTGAAGGCGGGCAGTCGTTTCTTTCGGTTCGAGATCAAGGGCCAGGACTGCCGGATTATGTACAGCATTCATCGTTCGATATGTTCTGGCGAGGCGAGAGGCTCAACGGTCGTGGTCAGAGTGGTTCAGGTCTGGGCCTCTCGGTGGTTAAGGCAATAGCGGAAGGGCACAATGCGCGGCTGGAAGTTGGAAACAATCCTGATGGAGGTGCCTATGCCAAGATTGTCTTTTAGATAACGGTATCAGATTGGTTCAAAGCTGCCGGGCGGCTATCAGTGGACAGAGGCCCGGAACACAGCAGGTCGTTTCTGACGGGCCACCCAATCAACCAGCCACCTGCGTCGCAGGTTGAGGGGTCAACGCGACAGCTTCATCTTTCGATCGCTAGTGTTATCCAGTCGTGTGCGTCCGAGAATAGGCACCAGGCGGCATTCCCACATGCCGGCTGAACGCAACACTGAAGGCGCTTGCCGAACCATAGCCGACGCGCTGTGCGATCTCGGCTGTCGCCACATCCTTGCGAAGGAATTCCTTCGCCAGCGCCATACGCCAGCCGGTGGCGTATTCCATCGGAGCGACGCCAACCTCCCTCCGGAAACGATCGAAGAAGGTCGAACGGGACATGGCGGCATCCCGCGCCAGTGTTTCCACCGTCATGCTACGCCCCGGATCCGCGTGGATCCTGCGCAAGGTCGGTGCCAGCAGCGGATCGGCCATACCGCGCAGGAGACCAGGTGGGGCGGACGAACTTGCGGTGCAGCGCAATGCTTCGATCAACAGCACCTCCAGCAACCGGTGAAGCACCATCTCACGGGCGGTACGGTCGGCTCTCGTCTCGTCGTTTATCATGCCGACCAGCATCATCAGCCGTTCTTCGCCCCGGATATGGATAACCTCCGGAAGCAACGAGACGAGAAGAGCTTTGTCGTGCGAACCAAAGGCGCAATGTCCCACCATTGCCTTGATCTCTGCGGGCGCTTCCGGGTCTCCAAGACGAAAGACACCTGGGCTGGTCTCCAGACGCTGGGCAAGTGCTCCGCGAGGCGGCGGAGTGAGGCTGCTCATTGTAAACGAGAAGATTTCCGGAACCAGCACGAAGTCGCCGCTTGTGAGCAGCATAGGCTCACGACCGGTGATCGTCATCCTGCAATGGCCCTCAACGACCGCACAGTAAAATGGGCTGCCAAGTTCCGTGCGCTCGACGAGCCACTGACCTCCACCCGTCACCAACTTCGAGATCGACGGACTTGGCTTAAGCAAGGAAACGACTTCGGCGATTGGATCAGTCAAGGTTTCGGACTCAGTCTAAATTTAATCGGACAAATGAATATAGTAAGTCCGGTGCTGCAGGTCCATCTTGTCTTTGGTTAATCGTTCGGAGACAAAGATGCCCAAGATATTCATCACCGGTTGCTCATCCGGGTTCGGCCTCGCCATCGCGCAACAATTTGTGGCGGCTGGTTGGGACGTGGTCGCGACCATGCGCACTCCGCGCAACGACCTGATCCCCGCCAATGACAGGCTCAAAATTCTGGCGCTTGATGTTACCAGCGCGGACAGCATCACAAAGGCTGTCGAAGCGGCTGGGCCGATAGACGCTCTGGTCAATAATGCCGGTGTCGGCATGCTCAATGTGCTGGAAGGCGCGGAGATGTCGAAAATCCGCGAACTGTTCGAAACGAACGTGTTCGGCGCAATGGCAATGACCAAGGTGGTTCTTCCACAAATGCGGGTTCGTCGCTCAGGCGTCATTGTCAACGTAAGCTCCATAGTCACTCTCAAGCCGCTGCCCGCACTCTCCGTCTATAGCGCCAGCAAGGCAGCGTTGAACGCCTTTACGAAAAGTCTCGCTCTTGAAGCCGCTGTCTTTGGCGTCCGCGCCAAACTTGTTCTGCCGGGCTCGTCCCCCGCGACCGGGTTCGGGAAAAATGCGGTCGCGCGCATGGGAATGGATATCCCCGAGCCATACAGCGCATTTGTCCAAGACGTCCTTGCAGCGCCGCGTTCCGGCACGGAGGTCACGACGCCGGAAGATGTTGCCGAGGCCGTTTGGCGTGCGGTGACGCAACCTGACATGCCGATGAAAACGCCCGCCGGTGCAGATGCGCAAACCTGGTTCCGCGAGGCAGGCCACTCGCTGTCTTGAAGACAACAACCCGAACATCGATGCTTAAGGATCCTGACCATGAACAATCTGATCGATCTTGCCAAACATATTCCAACCTCTGAAGCCAGTCTCACTGTGGCCTATACGCCCATCCGGTTGCCGATGACCGGCCGTCACCCCCTGGAACTGCGTCTGACGGCACCCGCGACCGGCAGCAACCTTCCCATCGTGCTGCTGTCGCATGGGTTCGGCCCGTCCAACTATATTCCGTCGAAAGACGGTTATGCGCCGCTGGTCCAGTTTTGGGCAGAGAGAGGTTTTGCGGTAATTCAGCCGACGCATGCGAGTTCGCGTGTCGGTGGTTTGACTGCTGATGAGCCAGGCGCGCCGTTCTTCTGGCGCGAGCGCGTGGAGGAATTAAGGACCATTCTCGACCAATTGCTGGAAGTGGAAAGACAGGCACCCTCCGTTGCTGGTCGGCTGGATCATTCGCGCGTTTGCGCCGCCGGTCATTCCTTTGGCGGGCACACCGTCGGACTTCTGTTGGGCGCGCAACTGAATGGTGAGGATTTCTCCGATCCACGCATCTCTGCTGGCATTTTGCTGACGGCTCCGGGGCGAGGTGGAAAGGACATGACCGAAGAAAATGCGGCCAGATTTCCGTTCTTCGACGTCGATTTTTCGACGCTGACGACACGCAGCCTCGTCGTCTGCGGTGATATGGACGATCCGCATTTCACCACCCGGGGGCCGGACTGGCATGCGGATGCGTTTGACGATGCGCCGGGCGCAGACGCGCTCCTGATGTTGCACGGCGTCGGACATGGGCTGGGCGGGATCGCCGGACTGGACGCAAAGGAGACCGAGACCGAGGCACCTGATGCGCTGGAAGCCACAAGACGTCTGACGCTTGCATGGCTTCAAACAGTGCTGGGAGGAGATGAGGGTGCATGGCAGAGCGCGTGCCTTGCGCTCGAGGGTAAAGCTCGCCCGCTCGCGGATGTTACGCTAAGACGGCGGTAACATCTGTAAGGTCTGTCGAAGGCCTGGTTGCCCCCAAGCAACCCGGCCGTTTGTGTTTAAGGTCGCGGGTGGCTTGGCGGCAAGGGCAGCACGGGTAGCATGGGCACGAAAATCTGCCAGCATCCCGCCGAGATACGTCGGCGGGATGGCTCGGAAGGGCTGTAGGCGCAATCTAAGGAGCTCAATCTATTCGTCACCATCATCATTACATCCGTTGATGTCGCAGCTTTCGGGCGATGGAACACAAGAGGCTCCTGGTTGATCAGACGGATTGCGACAAGAGACAAAACCGGATATTCACGCTCAGGAATTCACAACGGCAGAGCGCTTCAAAGCAAAAGTGACGGACAAGACGCTAAAGGGGCTGTTCCTCGCGCATCGACGGGAACTGCAAGCCTATCTCACCGAAAAATTGAGGGATTCCGATACCGCCGCGGATCTTACGCAGGAGGCCTTTCTGCGTTATGCAGAGCAAAATCCAGCCGGTAGCGCTGTCGTGCTGAACGGGCGATCCTATCTCTATCGGACGGCGCATAATCTTGCAGTGGATTACGTTCGCCAGAAGGCGCGCCAGAAAACGGATGCCGCCGCGCATGATGATATGGCTGATCTACCGGATGATCGCCCGTCGCAGGAAGACGAAGCGGATGCCCGCCAAAAGCTGGATCGACTGCGTTCAATCGTGGCGGAACTGCCGGAGCGGACACGGCAGATATTTGTGTTGAACCGCATCGAGGGATTGAGTTACGCCGAAACCGCCGAGCGGCTTGGCATATCGGAAAGTTCCGTGCAGAAACATCTGGCCAAGGCGCTGTTGCACGTCACCAAACGGCTCCGGCCGCAATAGCGAGAAAAAGCGCAGGAACGTTACCGGATACAGATGCCCTGCACGTCTTATCAGGGACTGCGTCTGAAGTGGCGGTGCAAGAACATGGACCGAAGTGTGGGACACCGAGACGACAAAGAACGGATTGAAGCGGAAGCTGCCGAATGGGTCATTCGGCTTGGCGGCGATCCGCTTGATGGGCAGCAGCGCGCCGCCTTCCAGCGCTGGCGTTCTCAAAGCGCTGATCATGCGCGGGCTTTTGAATTCGCCCAAAACACCTGGGGCGATCTGGCGGGATTGCGTGAGGCCCCAGGCTCCCTCTCTCTTGATGCTCTCTCGTCAGGATCGGGGCCGGAACGGGCTTTTGCCAAAACAGGCGTGCCGCGTGCACCGCGTGTGCCATTGTGGCGCGGCGCTGGCATTGGTGCGCTCTGTCTTGCCGTCTTAATCAGCATATCGAGTTTCTGGTATGGCAGCCCCATCACCATGATGATTGCGGACTACCGCACGCTGCCGGGCGAACGAAGAAGTGTAACCCTGCCGGACGGCAGCATCGTAGACCTCTCCTCCTCAAGCGCGATAGCCTTGCATTTCTCCGATCGCGAGAGGCGCGTCGAACTGCTGGAAGGTGCCGCCTACTTCACAGCCGCGCCCAAGGCAGGCGCCGAGAAACGTCCCTTTGTTGTCGAGGGTGCGGAAGGCACGGCAACGGCGCTTGGAACGCAGTTTGTGGTGGATCGTCTTTCGGATACGGTTGAAGTGACGGTGATCGAGCACGAAGTTCGTGTGAACCTTGATGATCCGGCCCGCCAATCCGCCAGCGCCATTCTGGCGCCTGGCCAATCTGTCCAGTATTCGGCCCGCACCGGCTTAGGTCAGGTACAGGAAAAGGATGTCGAACTGGCGGCTGCCTGGCGGCAGGGAAGGCTGGTTTTCGACCGGGTACCGCTGGCGGATGTCGTGGCCGAACTCAATCGCTATCGCCGGGGCCGTATTGTCGTGGGCAATCCCACACTGGCAAACCGCACCGTCAGCGGCGTGTTCGAGACAAGCGATCTCGACCGCGCACTTGAAACCATCACGCAGGAACTCGGCATACGCTCAGCATCCGTTCCGCCGCTGGTGACTCTGCTGTACTGACCCCCCGCGAGGGGGTTGGTTTTAACAGCTCGAAAAAAAGTCAAAAAAACCTTACCGGAAAACATGAGTGGATTCGTCTCATTTGCGAACCGGCGGAAGAAGCCTTCCGCCAGCGTAAATTTGAGTGACGAAAGGGTTTTGTAATGGGGGTAAAGGTGGGACACAGCAGCCGGGGCCATGATGTTCGCCAGCAGCTGGGATCGACAGTCAGCATGGTTGCACTGGCCATCGGCCTGTCGCTTGCCTGCTCGCCGGTCATCGCGCAGCAGAGCGTTTCGTCCAACACGGCACAGCCGCGATCCATTGCCTTCAACATTCCCGCGCAGAACCTCAACAGCGCGATCCTGTCCTTTGCCAACAAGGCCGGCATCCAGGTCTTCTACGATGTCTCTCGCGTGGAAGGGCTGCGCAGCACCGCCGTTCGCGGCAGCTATTCTCCAGAACAGGCGCTCTCCCAGCTGCTTGCAGGCACAGGGGTCTCCTATCGCTTCTCCGGAAACAGCGTCTCCCTGACAAGACCGGATGCGGCCCAGGCTCCATCGGTGGGTGCTGATGGCTCGACGGTGCTGGAGACGATTACGGTTGAGGGGCAGAGCGCGACGACGGAGGGGACGGGATCGTATACGACGGGAGAGATGAGTACGGCTACTGGCCTTCCCACATCAATCCGCAAAACGCCTCAGTCGGTGAGTGTCGTAACCCGTCAAAAAATGGATGATAAAAACTATCAATCATTAGATGAGGCAATGCAGGACACTCCAGGCATCACCACTTTCCAGAATAATACTGGCGACCGTTGGAGGTATTATTCTCGGGGAAATGTTGTCAACGCTATCAATTATGATGGGGTCAGAAATTCGACCGGCACCTTCACGCAAGATGTCACGACCTCTGACGATATGGCCATGTATGATCGCGTTGAAGTCGTGCGAGGTGCTACGGGGCTGAGTCAGGGAACAGGCAATCCCTCCGCAACAATCAATCTCATCCGTAAACGTCCTACGGCAGAAAGGCAGTCTTCCATAACGGTCACCGGATCGTCGTGGGGGAATGGCAGCACGATGCTTGATACGAGTAGCTCCCTTACAAAGGATGACGGCGTGCGTGGACGGTTCGTCGCGAATGTCGGCGGGGGTGATTGGTATCAAGACTACAACGAACGTAAAAACATGCTGTTTTACGGAACGGTCGAAGCTGATCTGGGTGAATCGACGACAATCAATCTGGGAGCTTCCTACCAGAAGTATCGTCAGGATGGGTACATAGGTGGTGGCTTTCCTGTTCAGGATGATGGTTCATTCTACAATCTCGATCCAACTGACTATCTTGGAGCTGAGTGGAATCATCTACGGAAAGAAGGAAAAGCAGTCTACTTTGATGTTAAACACGAATTTGACAACACGTGGGAATTGAAGTTCACCAGCCAGGCAAAGTGGGGTGAAGGCGACCTCCTGACCTACTATCACTATCCGGATGGTGCTGGTGGGCTAAATTTTTGGCCGGTATACTGGGGCGGTACAGACAATCAGCAGTCGGCGGATATCAAGCTATCAGGGCCTGTGGAGCTTTTCGGTCGTACTCATGACATCGTTTTCGGAGCGTCTGCTCAGCGCGAGGATTATTATTATGAGTATGAGGGGTACAAAGGGACAAGTGTGACCGATATATACGCTTGGGACCCTGCAAACGTCCTTAGAGAAAAAGATGGCGACGGATTGGGATGGCAGGGCTACGTTCAAAAAGAATATAGTGTTTATGCCAGCGGACGTTTCAGTGTCACGGATAAACTAAATTTCATCACTGGCGGACGTTTAGTCTGGTTTTCGAACGACGATAAATATAGCACTGATAGCTACTCCGAAAGCGCTGAATTCATTCCATATGTGGGCGTTACATACGATCTGACAGATCAAATGACGCTCTACGCCTCCTATACGAGCATATTCGAGCCCCAATCTTATCTTTCAGTAGACGGAAAAGTTTTGGATCCGCTTGAGGGCAGCAATATAGAATTCGGTGCAAAATACGGATGGTTCAATGATCGGCTTGTTGCTTCGGTTGCTCTTTTCCAAAGTAAGCAGAAAAACCTACCGGTTAGCCTCGATACGACCCTTTGTGTGGGAAGTGTTGCTTGCTACGCACCTGCCGATGAGGTTCGCACGCGCGGCGTAGAAATGGAATTAAGCGGAGAAATTACCGATCAGTTTAACGCAACCGCCGGATATACATATTCTGATGCCGAATATTCAAAAGGGGATCACGCGGGAAATGCCTTTAATACAAATGTAATTCCTACCCACTTGTTCCGTTTGTTCGGAGCTTATTCCTTTGAGGGAAATCTTGAGGGTTTAACAGTTGGAGCGGGACTCCGCGCACAAAGCAAAATCTATGCGGAAGGGGACGGATGGCGATCAGAGCAAAAGACTTACGCTGTAGTAGACCTCATGGCGAAGTACGATTTTTCGGAAGCGACAGCTTTGCAAATGAATTTCAACAATATCTTCAATGAAGAGTATTATAATTCAATTAGCGCTAATAAATACTATGGAAATATAATGGGGGCTCCACGTAATTTTACAGTTAACCTTCGCCACAAGTTCTGATGATTTATAGAAAGATGTTGTCTTTTGGTGGGAAAGGTATGATCCGCATGGGCATGAAGGGCAGGAACTTCGGTTCCTGCAATCAATATTCCTATGCAACTATGCTCTTCCTAGCTCTGCTTTTCCCCCTTGTGGCCTACCCGGCTACTCCTCAGCGGTCTGACGCATTTCCGATAACGGTCCGACATAAGTTTGGGACCACAACCATTGTTCAAGAGCCGGATAGAGTTGTCACTTTCGGCTGGAATACCGAAGATGCCCTCATCGCTCTTGGAAAGATTCCGGCTGGGATGCCGTTTCGACACTATTTTCCTTCCGGTATATTTCCGTGGAACGAGAAGAGTGTCGCTGGTTTCCATCCATTTCTATTTGAAGACGGAACCATTGATTTCGAACAGATCGCTTTACTGAAGCCGGATCTGATCCTGGCTGTCAATTCGTATGTCGACGCCACACAGTACGAGAAGCTCTCAAGAATAGCGCCGACCATCGTTCGGGAAGGCCCTACTGGCGGTGACTGGCGAGAAGACATCAAGTTTGCTGGCATGATCCTCGGGCGGCAAATTATTGCCCAAGATGTGATCCGCAGCACGGAGGACTTCATTGCGGCACTCAGGAGAGAGCATCGAGATCTTGATGGTCTGGGTGTGACGCATGGTATGTTCTGGCCTTCGCGTGGTTCTCTTTTACTATACAACCCCGATAGTTCGCGGCAACAAATCTTCAGATTGCTGGGGATGCGTTCGTCCAAGCGTCTGGAGGAAATATTTTATGGCAGGTCTGGGACGGAGATATTGAGCCTAAGCCTTGAGATGCTGCCGCTGATCGATTCCGATATTGTTGCATTATGGCTTCAGCCGCAGGCACGCGGCGAGTTGGCTGATACGAAACTGATCCAGAACATGTTGGTGGTAAAGCAGGGAAGATTGGTTCTTCTCGATGATCCGGTTCTCATCTGGTTCCCTACCGCCGTCAGCACCCAATCCATCCGTTATGCACTGCCAGAAGTGGCGAGACGACTGACTCAAGCTGCTAGCAAGATCGGCCCTCGACCATGATGATTGGGTGTTGTCCGTACGGTAAAATATTAGCCCCGAAAGCGCCAGGACACTGAAATGCACGCGAACGCACAAGCCCTTTTGGGCACATTGGATCACGACCACGAAGCCTATGTGGAGGACAATTTTCTGGCCTGCGTGGTATCGATCGGGCATCTGACGCCGTCGATGATGCGGGTGGTGTTGAAGCTGGAGGGTGGGGAGCGGTTGCTGGGCAGCGGGCATCCGGATGAGTGGGTGCGTCTGGCGGTGCCGGCGGATGATGGGACGCCGGTGGTGCTGCCGGTGTTGCGGGAGAACGGGCGATGGGAGATGCCGGAGGGGGCGGATTATGCGCCGAACCGGCCCTATACGGTGCGCCGCTGGAATGCCAAGACCTGCGAGATGGTACTCGACATGGTGGTGCATGAGGGTGGCGTGGCAGCCAGCTGGGCGATGGGGGCCAAGGTAGGGGATATCGTCGGCATCTGCAATCCGGAAGGGCGGTTCTGGTTGCCGAAGGCAAGCCAATGGCTGTTGATGCTGACGGATATCACCGGCTTGCCCGCCGTGGGTCGCGTGCTGGAGGAACTGCCGCAAGGGTTCCGGGCGGTGGTCCATGTGGAGATCCCGTCCGATGCCGATCGTCAGGAGATCGGGGAGATGATCGAGACACAGGCCGATGTCGAGATCACCTGGCATGCCTGCCACGGCCTGCGCCCGCAGCGGCCCGGATATACGGAATTGCCGCGCATTGCACGAGAGATCACCACGCTGCCGGAGGGGCCGGGCTATATCTATATCGCCGGCGAAGCCAGGGCTGCTTCGGAGTGCCGCAAGCATTTCCGCGATGCGCTCGGTTTCGACAAGCGCCGCATCGATGCGGTCGGCTACTGGATCGAAGGGCAGGCCCGAGTGTGAACAGTGTGAGGGGTGTGATGATGGCCCTGTCTGTCGAGGCCGGTGATCGGACCGCAGCCGTCAAACGTGCTCAGACACGAAGCCTTGCCATGGCTGTGCTTGGCCTTGTGCTGCTGGTAGCCCTGTCGCTCTCAAGCCTTGCGCTGGGGGCAAGGCTGGTTGCGGTCTCCACGGTGGTCGATGCGCTTTTTGCCTATGATGGCGGTTTGGTCGATCATATCGTGATTGTCGATTACCGCCTGCCGCGCACGCTGCTTTCGCTTCTGTGCGGGGCGTCCTTCGGCGTATCCGGCGCGCTGATCCAGGCGGCGACGCGTAATCCGCTGGCCGATCCGGGGATATTGGGCGTCAATGCCGGGGCAGCCTTCTTCGTTACGCTTTCGGTCGGGCTGTTCGGTTTCCATTCGATCCAAGCCACACTGTGGTTTTCTCTTCTCGGCGCGGTGCTGGTGACGCTGGCCGTCTACGGGCTGGGCATGGCGGGGCGCGGTGGCGCAACTCCGGTGCGCATGGTGCTGGCGGGAGTGGCGCTGTCGGCGGTGCTGGGCGGCATCTCCTCTTCGATTACGCTTTTGAACCCCCAGGCCTTCGATGCCATGCGCCAATGGTCGATCGGCTCGGTGGCCGGGCGCAACATGGCGGTGGTCACAGCGATTGCACCCTTTATCGGCCTTGGCCTTGTGATCGCGCTGATGAGCGGCCGTTCGCTCAATACCGTGGCGCTGGGTGAGGACCTCGCACGCGCGCTTGGGGCCAGTCTTGTTCGCACCCGAATTTTGACACTTGCCGCCGTGACACTTCTGGCCGGAGCAGCCACGGCAGCCTGTGGCCCGATTTGCTTTGTCGGTCTGATGGTGCCCTATGCGGTGCGCTGGTTCACCGGGCCGGATCAGCGACAGATCTTGCCGCTGACGATGATCTATGCGCCGGTGCTGATGCTTGCAGCCGATATTGCCGGTCGGCTGGTGCTCTATCCGGGCGAGCTGGAGGCGGGCGTGGTCACCGCCTTCCTCGGCGCGCCTGTGTTGATCGCGCTGGCGCGGCGCAAACAGGCGGTTGGATTGTGACGATGTCCTCTCGCCCCCCGCCTTCTCCCGCACGGTTGGATTTTGGCCGCATCGTCTTTGCCTTTCGCCTCGCAGGCGGCCGTCTGTCTGTCCGGCTCGATGGCCGTGTGCTCATCCTGATGCTGGCGCTGCTAGTTCTGACCGCCGCCCTTGCGGCGCTGTCGCTGTTAAGTGGCAAATATCCCGTTGCACTGTCCCAGGTGTTTTGGGCGCTGGTGGGTCAGGGCGATGACATGGTGCGCATGATCGTGGTGGAATGGCGTCTGCCACGCGTGGCGCTGGCCGTTCTGCTGGGGGCTGCACTAGGCGTGAGCGGTGCCATCTTCCAGAGCCTGACCCGCAATCCACTGGGAAGCCCGGATATCATCGGTTTTTCCGCAGGGTCTTATACCGGCGCGCTGATGGTGATCCTCATTTTCTCCGGTGGATATTATGAGACGGCGCTTGGCGCGCTGGCGGGCGGTATAGTCACGGCAGCCGCCGTCTATCTGCTTGCCTGGCGGCGCGGCGTCCAGGGTTTCCGTCTCATCATCGTCGGCATTGGCGTTGCCGCCATGCTGTCAGCCTTCAATGCCTGGATGATCCGCGAGGCGGATCTTCAGGTGGCGATGGCCGCTGCCATCTGGGGGGCGGGCTCGCTGAACGGCCTTGGCGTCGAGCAACTTCTTCCCTTGGCGCTGATGCTCTGCGTCCTCTTGCCGCTGACGCTTTTGCTGTCTCGTCCGATGCGCCAGCTGGAATTGGGCGAGGATGTGGCCCGCGCCTCCGGTGTCGATGCGGGCCGCATACGGCTTTTGTTGATGATGCTGGGCGTGGCGCTGACGGCGCTCGTGACCGCATCGGCGGGGCCGATTTCCTTCATCGCGCTCTGCGCCCCGCAGATTGCCCGGCGCATGACCCGTTCGGCCGGGGTCGCGCTTCTTCCCTCGGCGCTGACCGGCGGGCTGCTGCTGCTCGCCGCTGACTGGGCCGCCCAGCACGCAATGGGCCCGCAGCTTCCCGTCGGCGTCATGACGGTCAGCATCGGCGGGCTCTACTTCCTTTTTCTTCTCATTCGCGAGGGTCGCAAATGACCAACTCCCCATCCGGCTCTGCCCACCCCATGCTCGAGCGCCTGCACGCCGATAATGTGACGTTGCGATACAACGAACGGACGATCTCGCAGGATCTTTTGGTTGCCATTCCCGACGCTTCCTTCACCGTCATCGTCGGGCCGAATGCCTGCGGCAAATCCACGCTTTTACGCGCCCTGTCACGGCTGCTTGTGCCATCGGCGGGCCAGGTGATCCTCGATGGGCGCAGCCTGCGCGATATTCCGGCGAAAGAGGCTGCCCGTCGCCTTGGCCTCTTGCCGCAATCCTCCACCGCGCCTGATGGTATCACGGTGGCGGATCTGGTGGCGCGCGGGCGCTATCCGCATCAGTCCTTCCTGCGCCAATGGTCGAGCGCCGATGAGAAAGCCGTTATCGCTGCGATGGACGCAACCCGTGTTACGGAGCTGTCAGGACGGCTGGTGGATGAGCTTTCCGGCGGCCAGCGTCAGCGTGTCTGGATCGCCATGGTCCTGGCGCAACAAACGCCGATCCTGCTGCTCGATGAACCGACCACCTTCCTCGACATCGCCCACCAGATCGAGCTTATGGACCTGCTGGCCGATCTCAACGTACAAGGCCGCACCATTGTCGCGGTGCTGCATGATCTCAACCATGCCTGCCGCTATGCCACCCACCTCATCGCAATGAAGGATGGCGCCATTCTCGCCGAGGGCGCGCCGTCTGCCATCGTTACCGAAGATCTGGTCGAAGCCGTCTTTGGTCTGAGCTCTATCATCATTCCCGACCCGGTCACCGGCACACCGCTCATCGTGGCCAAGGGGCGTGGCAATACGGGTATGAACAGGTTGGAGAAGCTCGATCAAGGCGGCGGCGAAGGTTTGACAGGAGAAAGTTTTACCGGAAGTGGCCCTCTCCTTCGTCATAATCCTCGTACCCATCAAACGGAAGGAGGGCGAGTGTGAGTACGCTTTTGAAGCGCTTCGCGGCCTATTACCGGCCCCACCGCGGCCTGTTTGCGCTCGATTTCTCCTCCGCTGTCGCCGCAGGGCTGCTGGAACTCGCCTTTCCCGTGGCAGTGACGCTGTTTATCGACCGGTTGCTGCCCACACATCAGCTGGGGATGATCGCCCTGGCGTCGCTCGGGCTGTTTCTCATCTATCTCGTCAATGCGGGTCTGCAGGTCATCGTCACTTATTGGGGCCATATGCTTGGTATCAAGATCGAGACGGAGATGCGCCGCAAAGCCTTCGACCATCTGCAGAAGCTCTCCTTCGGCTTCTTCGACAACCAGAAGACGGGCCATCTGGTGGCGCGGCTGACCAAGGATCTGGAGGAAATTGGCGAAGTCGCCCATCACGGGCCTGAGGACCTGTTCATCGCCGTGATGACATTGATCGGCGCGCTTGCCCTGATGTTATGGGTGCATGTGCCACTGGCGCTGATCACGGCCATCATCGTACCCGTCACGATTATCCTCACGACCGTCTATGGCCAGCGGATGACTGCAACCTGGCACGCGCTTTATGGTCGGGTGGCGGAATTTAACGCCCGTATCGAGGAAAATGTCGGCGGCATCCGCGTCGTGCAGGCCTTTGCCAACGAGGATCACGAACGAAAACTGTTTGCGGAAAACAACAATAATTATCTCGCAACCAAGCTCAAGGCCTACAAGGTCATGGCGGCCTCCATGTCGCTCTCCTACCTGTCGATGCGCTTCGTGCAGGTGGTGGTGATGCTGGCCGGTGCCTGGTTCGTGGTGCGGGGCGAACTGAGCGCTGGCGGCTTTGTCGGCTTTCTGCTGCTGGTCAATGTATTCTTCCACCCTATCGAAAAGATCAATACGATTATCGAAACCTATCCGAAGGGACTGGCGGGCTTCCAGCGCTATTGCCAGTTCCTCGATACAAGACCCGATATTGCCGACCGGAGCGATGCCAAAGTGGTTGCGCGGCTGAACGGGAATATCGAATACCGTGACGTAAGTTTCGGCTACAGCCCGGAAAAGCCTGTCTTTGCGGGCTTGAACCTGTCGATCAAGGCTGGCGAGACCATAGCCTTTGTCGGTCCGTCAGGTGCTGGCAAGACGACGATCTGCTCGCTTCTGCCGCGTTCTTAGGTAACCGGCGGGGCTATCCTGATCGACGGTATCGATATCAGGGAGATAACCCTGAAGTCGCTGCGCTCCAGCATCGGCATTGTCGCGCAGGATGTTTTCCTTTTTGCAGGCACGATCCGCGAGAATATCGCCTATGGCCGTTTGGGTGCGACGGAAAGTGAGATCGAGGAGGCGGCGCGGCTTGCAAGGCTCGACGCTGTGATTGCGGCTCTTCCGGGCGGCCTCGATACCATCGTCGGCGAGCGCGGCGTCAAGCTATCAGGAGGCCAGAAGCAGCGGCTGGCCATTGCCCGCATCTTCTTGAAAAACCCGCCGATCCTCATTCTTGATGAGGCAACCTCGGCGCTCGATACCGAAACGGAACGCGCGATCCAGCAGTCACTCGCCGATCTCTCGCATGGCCGCACGACGCTGGTCATTGCTCACCGGCTCGCCACCATCGCCAATGCCGACCGCATTCTCGTTGTGGAAGACGGCCACATCGTCGAACAGGGACGCCACGCAGACCTTATCGCCCGAAAGCACGGTCGCTATAGCCAGCTCCATGCTGCCCAGTCCGCAGGCCACGTGACTGCTACCAGCGATCAGATGTCCTTTGCGGTGTCGGTTTCTGGCGATTGACGAGGGAGGAAGGCGAACGCGCCTAAACAGCCGTTCCAAAACCGCCATCGCTATTTCTCTCCACCTGTGCAGAAGCGCAAAGCAAGACCGCTTGGACAATGGAAGCCGCCAAAGCGGGTAACGTAACGTGTAAGCGTGCATATCGCCTGCCTGGTGATGAATGTCCGATACTGTCGCGCAGTCGGGTTTTCTGTCCATGTCTTAGCGGAGGTTGCCGCGTTGGTCCGGAACGTCCTTGGGGCGCGGCGCGCTGCAGGACCTTGGGTGTTGTGACTTCATTCCTCAGACGTTCCGCCGTCTATTGGAAGGAGGATACCATCGCGGCTTCAATGGCGTCCTGTGAGTTAAAATAATTTGCTGAATATTTGCGCGCCAGGGGTTGCGCACGCTTCACACCGCTCATAAACGTTATAGCATTACATGGGGCGTTGAGCAGTGATGCCTTGAGAATGGAGCTATAGCGGCGTCGTGACTGATCTATGCCTGACCTGTGACAATCTATCGTTAGGCGATAACCGCCAGCCAGCTGCGCATGATATGAACTTCGGTGTGCGCAGAGGAAGCCTGAAAGCAACTGTTGGCGGTGACGGGTCACGCGGATCGAGCCTGATAAAGGGCAGGGCATCCGTGGCTCGTTGGGGCCTAGGAGTGGGACATGCTCGTGAAATCCGCGAGAGGCGTTCTGCTGTCACTATCGTCTCAGAAAACATATCCGACGCGCGCGTCGTGGAGCATCGCGCTTCGGGAGCAGGAGCGAGTGTGTCCGGCATCGTGTCTTCGTACCCGCAGTCGGCTGCCGACGAACCTGCACCTGCCTCCAAGGTCATTATGCGTTACAGCGTTAGCCCCCAGCATCTATGACCAACCGCAGATAAGAGACTGTCGAGTAAAACGGGGAAATTCATAACGTTGATGTTATGTAATATCATTAAAAGGAGAGAAGAATGGGACATTTAATCCGAAGCGTATCTGCGCTGGCGCTATCAGCGACCCTCTTAGGGTCCGTGGCTCATGCTCAGGACGATGAAGACAGCAAAACGCTGTACCGCGTCTTTGTGGGAGACCATAAGGATCCAAAGGTCACGGCGTTTGATCTGGGTAAGCCCGAGAAGCGCTGGACGTTCAACACGGTCGGCCAGAATAAGCTGTACAGCGTCAATGAAGGTGCAAGTGTCGTCGCCGTTCAGTCTGACAATGATGCCGTCAACTTTATCAATAGTGGCATTACCCTTCACTCTCATGGTGACCATTCCGACATCGAGATTACCGATCCGCAAGTCGTGACAAAAGCCCTGACCGGCCCGCGCCCCTTTCACGTCATTGATCACAACGGCAAGATTGTCATCAACTTCGACAAGGGCGGTTACAACGAAATCGTTGATGCACATGAACTATCCGATGGCGAGATTGAAACGACACGCCTGAAACAGACCCGTGCTCATCACGGTTTTGCTGCGCCTGTCGGAAATGGCTGGGTAACCACGGTTGCCTCCGATGCCCCGGTCGAAGGCAATGTGGCTCCGACGCGTGTCGGCTTGCGTGCGGTTAAGGAAGACGGCACGCCCACAGGCGATGTGGTGACCTGCACAGACATTCATGGTGAAGCATTTTCTGGCGCCTTTCTCGCCGCTGGATGCAAGGAAGGTATTTTGGCGGTGACCGCCAGCGCTAATGGCCCAGTGGCCAAGATGCTGACCTATCCCGCCGATTTGCCGAAGGACCAGACCACCGGCACCTTGCTGGGCGCAAAGAGCATGCAGGTATTCCTCGGCAACTATGGTGCCAGGGGTCTCGTCGTCATTGACCCCGCCGATGAGCCGCACGTCCGTTACATCGAGCTACCCTTCCGCCGTATCGACTTTGCCCTGGATCCTGCTAACGTTCGCTTTGGGTATGTGCTGACGGAAGACGGCACGCTGCATCAGATCGACATTCTCGGCGCCAAGATTTCCAAGGGCGCAAAGGTAACCGAACCCTATTCCATGGATGGGCACTGGAACGATCCGCGCCCTCGTATCGCCCTGGCTGGAGACGATGTCGTCATGAGTGATCCCAACGCCGGACTGGTACGTCGAATTTCCAAGACGGACCTCAAGGAAGTCGGCACGATAAAGGTTGAGGGCAAGCCCTACAACATTGTGGTTGCCGGTGGCAGCGGCCAGGTCCATGAGCACGCTGACGGTGAAGCACACGACCATGCCGGTCATGATCATGCTCACAGTCATGGCGACCCGAAAATCTACGCCGGTTACTTTGAGGACAACCAGGTAAAGGACCGCCCGCTTGCTGACTATGTTGGAGACTGGCAGTCAGTTTATCCTTACCTCAAGGACGGTAGTCTCGATCCCGTCTGGAAGCATAAGGCTGAAAAGGGAACTTCAACCGTAGAAGAGATCCGTGCCGAATACGAAGTCGGATACAAGACTGACGTAGAGCGTATCACCATTGACGGCGATGTCGTTACCTTCTTCAAGGACGGTCAGCCGTCGAAGGGCACCTACGCCTATGACGGCAAAGAAATCCTGACCTACAAGAAGGGCAATCGTGGCGTACGGTTCATCTTCAAAAAGACAGGCGGTGACGCGACGGCTCCGCAATACATCCAGTTCAGCGATCACGGAATTGCTCCTAACAAAGCAGACCATTACCACCTCTATTGGGGTAACGACCGCGCAGCCTTGCTGAAGGAAGTCACCAACTGGCCGACTTACTATCCGTCTTCATTGAAGGCAGAAGAGATTGTCAGCGAAATGAAGGCTCATTAATCGACCAAGCCAACGACAACAGCATCCGGCCTTCACGGAACGGATGCTGCTCCATCGGAAAAGTCGATCCCTCTGGCTATATTGCAAAAAATTACATTGATGTCGGAAAGAGCGCCGAAGCCTCCTGACGTTGCCCCGAAGTTTTATCCAGTTTTAAGTTTACTTCAGCGGTGTCGTCACTGCGCATTCTTTTGGTGCTTTCAGAATTAGTAGGCGGGCTTCGCGACGGCATTCTGGAAATCAGCCAGAAGCTTCGTCGTGGCGTTGGCAAGAAGGGTTACGTCGTTGCCGATGGCTACGAAGGTTGCGCCGAGTTCGAGATAGCGTTTTGCAAGGCCAAGATCGCCGGTCAGGATGCCTGCCGCCTTGCCGTGAGACTGGATTTTCGCAAGGGCTGTCTCCACCTGCACCTGTACTTCCGGTGCGCCCGGCCTGCCGAGAAAGCCCATATCGGCGGCAAGGTCCGCAGGGCCAATGAAGACGCCATCGACACCTTCGGTCGATGCAATCTCATCGAGGGCCGCAAGTCCTGCCCGGCTTTCCACCTGCAGCAAAAGGCAAATCTCGTCATTGGCCGTCTGAAGATAGTCGGGAATGCGATTGAAGGCGGAGGCGCGTGCCAGTGCCGCGCCGACACCGCGCACGCCATGCGGCGGGTAGCGCACGGCCTTGACCATCTGCTGCGCCATTTCCTTGCTGTCCACCATCGGAATGAGCAGCGTTTGCGCTCCGATATCGAGCATCTGCTTGATGATGAAGGTTTCGCCGATTGGCGGGCGAATGACGGCGTGGCTTGGCAAACCCTTCATCGCCTGTAGCTGCGATACGAGAAGCGGAATGTCGTTTGGCGCATGTTCCGCGTCCAAAAGCAGCCAGTCGTACCCTGCACCCGCGCAAATCTCCACCGTGTAAGGGTTTGCGAGTGCCTGCCAGAGGCCAATCTGAGCGCGCCCCTCTTTCAGTGCTTGCTTGAAAAGGTTCTTGGGTGCGGGCATGGACTGCTCTCTTTCTTAAGCGAAATAGCTGCTGACGGTGCCATATGGTCCGAAATCCGCAACGATCGTGTCGCCATGGCGCGCTTCCATATACGACCGCTTACCGCCATGCTTCAAAACGTTTGACTTCCATGATCGAAAAACAGGCGCCGCGGAAGCGCAAAAACAATGTATACCTTGATAGGTTCTAAGCTAGCCAACCCAAATCAGGTTTATACAACCCTCAAAGGATGAGTGGATTCAGCTCGTAAGTTCAATAACTATAACCTTGGCGAAAAGGAACTGACAAGCGCCATGATCAGCGCTCGTCAGATCGATCTTGCCGTGCCCCAAGGTACCACTGCTGCGCAATGGCAGCAATTGCAGCGGGCAATGGAATAGGGCAGGCAACAGGGCGTTTCAATAAAGGTTACGGTGATAAAATGAGCAACGATATCGTACACATTCCGGCCTGTCATGTTTACAGGAACAAGAAATTCTTCTCTGTGAAAACAATGTCAGGATACAGGCTGCGCCTCGGTGACTTTCGCGCCGGTGAGAAGCGATTTCCCCCCGATGTGGAAAACGATAAGTTGGGTGAGGCCGTCACAGAGGCGCTTGCCAAAAGTCGCCAGGTTTCGCCGGAAGAGGATCCTGAACTCTGGGACAACCAGAAGCATGCGGCGCGGTATATCGCCTGGATCAAGGATATTATGGAAACTTTCGGTTTTCGGACAAAGAGCTTGATGTTCAAGGGGATGGTCCTTTGCTCGGTTGAATGCTCGGACAATAACATCGTGATGAAACCGACCAAGCGTTCCCGTGGTGATGGATTTGAGGGAACACTGCGCCGGGAAAAGGACTATGTCATCATTCCTAAGGACAGCAGCAACGAAGACATCGGCGCCAATCTGCGCGTTGCGCTCAGCCGCTGCTTAGGTTGACAGCCGCAAGCTGAACTCACTCTGCTGAAAGCGCGTTAAGCAGCGCGACTAAATATCCATATTGAACGGTAGGGACGGGTGAGGACTGTGCGCATACGGCCAGCCAGGGCATCCTAAACTAAACGTGCAAAGACTGCGGCAAGGGCTTTCGTTTGTTGCTCAATCGACGTGGATGCGAGGGATTTCATTGCACATTTGCATGTTAAATCCTTAGTTCGCTATGACGGACAGATGAAATGTAAGCGTTGACATGAGCCCCAAGAACGCTTCGATTGGCCTTTCGATTTCAGGCGGCGGCGTCAAGGTTTCTGGCGGTGCTGGCACGGCGAAGATCGAAGGTGATTATGCCAATGTTGCCGAGCAAAGCGGCATTGTTGCCGGTTCCGGCGGTTATCATGTTGTGGCAGAGGGTGGCGTTGATCTGAAGGCTGGCGTGATCGCGTCATCCGCCGCGAAGAACAACAACAGCCTGACCGCCGATCATCTTACCAATTCGGATACCGAGAACCGCTCGGAAGTTTCCACCTCGGGCAGCGGCATCACGCTCAGCCCGTCTGGTATCCCTCTGCTATCCGCCAGCCAGCCCGCGAAGGAAGATGAAAAGGGTGTCGCAAACATTTTTGGGGCGCGCGATTATCCACTGTGCATCCTCATTTTCATGCTTTGTTAACCGTCGATCTTTGGTATGTTCCTCTTTACCGGGAAATGGTCACTTTCGATGCCTTGCTGAAGGTGCTTGGTGACATAGTGGACGGGGCCCGGATGGAGAAGTCCGTCATCAACCAACGTTTTGATCGTTGACGGGAAGGTGTTGGCCCCGTCCGTCCCGATCGTGTTCGGCGACAACAAGGGTTCATCTTTAAGCATCTTGCGGAAGAACCGCTTGGCGGCGGCGAGATCGCGCTTAGCGGTCAGCAGGAAATCTAACGGATTGCCGTGTTTATCTATGGCTCGGAACAGATAGCGCCATTTGCCGCGGATCTTGACATACGTCTCATCAATCCGGACCGAGCCGCAATGGGGTTGGCGAAACTCCCGCAACCATTTTTCGATCATCGGCGTATAAGCCAATACCCAGCGGTTGACCGTGCTATGATCGACCTCGAAGCCCCACTCGCGAAACATCTCTTCCAAGTCATGATAGCTGAGCGGGTATCGCAAGTACCAGGCAACCGCCTGTACAATCAGCCAGGCCTCGAAATGCTTCCTTGGAAGTCATCATTTGATTGGTGCTTCAGCTTCTCGGCAATAGCATTCAGAACCATGGGCTCGCTCCGCAACTTTCGGAGCGGCAAATTCAATGCTTATGGTCAACATACGGCTGAGCCCGAAAATTTGCGACAAGCGATCGGGTCCGCAACAGCTTCTCACTGCCTGAGATACTTATAAAATCGCCAGTTCCACTGCAAAGTTATCGGGTTGATCCAGACCAGCGCGCCAGGGGAGTTCATCGTAGATTTCCAGTCCGGGCGCATCGCCAAACTGTTGCAGCTTTTCCGACACCCAGATGATGATGGCGCGGTAGGAGGAAAACACAGTGTGATACGGCCCGCGATGTCGCGCCCGCGCAACGCGGCTGCGCGGCAAGGATAGCGCTGAGAAAGGTGTCCCATGCAGTGAGGCAGGCATGGGTTGCGGTGCTTCGATCGCGCAGTCGTAGCGCATCAGGCCACGAGGAGTGATCTGCGGGTCATCCAGCGATATGCCAAAGAAGCGCTTGCCCCGCGTATCGATTTCGGCTTCCTCCAGCAATCTGGCAAAGGCTTGCCAATACTCGCCCACACGGGCATGCGAACCGAAGAAGCGCACGGCCAGAAGGTTCAACGTATCGCGTGAGTCTGCGCTGACATGGCGGGCAAGCTCATATTCATGCGGTTCAGACGGTGTCGCGGCAGCACGGGACCACGCCCGGTATTGGCTTGGCCCGTGGCCGAACTGCCGCAAAAACGCCCGCGAAAAAGCTTCCGTACTGTTGTAGCCGACCGCGACAGCGATCTGGAGGACGGACGTTTCCGTCATCTTCAACAGCATTGCCGCCGTCTCAAGCCGTTGGCGCCGGGCAAAGGCACCCACGGTTTCGCCCATTACTGCGCTGAACCGGCGCTGAAAATGGTGCAGGCTGAGCCCCGCCTGTGCAGCAACGGCCTCGAGCGGGACGATCGGCAAGGCAGAGGCGCGATAGCCCTCCATCGCGCGCAATGCATTGAGAATAGCCGGATCATCCAACAGCATGGGCGGGAGCCGTGTGCGCAGGGGCGGCTCTAGCGGTCCGATGGAAGGCTGCGAAAATTCCAGCGCACCGGCAATGGAGTTTTCGTTGCGTGTCGGCTCCTGCGCGGAACGGGTATCGGGTTCAAAAACCATATTAAATCTCAAATATATTTTCGGCCCGCGAGCCGCTGCACGGGGGCAATATGCACCCATGCATAAGCCAAAAAAAAATGATTCACATCAGCACAATGCTTCGAATACAAAAAATTTTACAAACCGCATTTTCGATCAAAAAGCAGTGCGTGCTGGTTGCTACCCTGCGCGCAAAATATGCGAATTGCGGCGCGTCGGTTTAACGCAGTGAAACGAAAAGGCACGGACGCCCACCCCCTGGCAAGCAACTGTTCAACGGCGGAGCCGGGCAATGGATCACGTCGAGATGTGTAGTGGAGCCACGGGATTGGGTCTGCGGTTTCGTCAACAAGTGGAAACGTCAAGCCATGCGGCTCTTCGCGGGAGTGAGGCACTCCGTGCGGAAAACGTGCGGGCTGGTGAGCGAAATTGAAGCATGGAAAGCATGGCATGAAGACCCATAAAAGTGAGACCCACGGCAAAGACACACCCTCCCGCACCGATCACGCTAAAGCGCGCGCCGAAAAAGCGGCGCTCGCCCCCAGCGGTCATGTCGGCTTGCGCCTTGTGGCATCCCCTCTGGCCATCGCAGTCTTTGGCTCCACGCTTGCGCTTCCACAGACCGGCTTGGCGGCAGACGCGGCTGGCGGTGCCGTCATGACGATATATGGCGGGATAGGGGGAGCCGGAAACGGTCACGGCGGCGCCGGTGGTGACAATAACGGATCAGGGACCATCACGAACAACACGTCCTCAAGCAGCAATGGCGCAGGTGGCAATGGCGGCACCAGCGCGGTGGGTGCAGCCGGAGGCAGTGGTGGCGCGGCGGGAAGCGTTGCGACCGGCCCATCCATTGCCGTGACCAGTGACATTACCGGTGGCGATGGTGGTGATGGGACAGCAAGTGTCAGTTATAGCAGCGGCGGCGGCGGTGGCGGTGGCGCAGGTCTGCAGGCAGGCAGCGCCAGCATCACGGTCAGTTCGGGCGTCAACGTTTCTGGTGGCAATGGCGGTGATGGCGGCGCGTCCCACAGTGGCGGCGGCGGCGGCGGTGGCGGTGGTGCCGCGCTGGTCTCCAACATTGCAGGAGCAACCATCGGCAATGCGGGCACACTGAACGGCGGTGATGGAGGAAACGGTAGTAGTGGCTATGCCGGAGGTGGCGGTGGCGGCGGTGACGGTTTGCTGGTCGCGGGCAGCAATACGACCGTCACCAATACAGGCAACATCACAGGTGGCTCAGGCGGCCCAGGTGGCTCAAGCGGCACGCCGGATGGCAGCCGGGCTGGCTATAGCGGCACTGGTGGTGCCGGTATCGACCTGATGGGGGGCAACAACACAATTATAAACAGCGGCAACATAAGCGGCGGCACCGGCGGATTAAGCAGCTTCAGCAGCATGGCTGGCGGTGTGGGCATCATCACCTATGGCGACGATACGATCACCAATAGCGGTAGCATTTCGGGCGGCATGTCCGGCAATGGCGCGACGCGCGCCAACGCCATCCTGTTCAACAGTACTGGAAATCGGCTTGAATTGCTCACGGGCTCGGCCATTACGGGCAATATTGAATTTGCCAACAGCAGCGGCGGCACCATCGCTGCGCTCAGCAGCGGTATGAATTTATCCAACGCAATCGTGCTGGGGAACGCCTCTGCGCTGACCTTCGACACCAGCACGGGACAAGGGCTTGAGGCATCCGGCATCATCTCCGGTTCAGGAACAGTGGCCGTCAACGGCGGCACATCCGCAATCGTTTTCAGCGCTAACAATAGTTACACGGGAACCACCGCGATTTCTTCTGGCGCCACATTGCAGCTCGGCAATGGCGGCACGACAGGCAGCCTCGGCACTGGCAATGTCGTCAATGACGGCACACTGGTCGTCAATAGAAGCAACACGGTCTCAATGAACAATAATATGAGCGGAACCGGTAACCTGACCCAGGCTGGCACCGGCACCACCGTTTTGAGGGGGAACAACAGCTATACCGGCACGACAACTATTTCCTCCGGAACACTGCAAGTCGGCAATGGCGGCACCTCGGGCACGCTCGGCAATGGCGATGTGGTCAATAACAGCGCCCTCGTCATCAATCGCAGCGACAGTCTAACTATTGGTAGCTCGATCAGCGGCTCGGGCACGCTCACCCAGGCTGGCACCGGCACCACCATTCTAACCGGCGGCAACAGCTATGCGGGCACCACGACCATCTCTTCCGGTACGCTGCAGATCGGAAATGGCGGCGCGACAGGCACGCTCGGCGCGGGCAATTTGGTTAACAACAGCGCGCTTGTCGTCAACAGAAGCGGTAGGCTGACGCTCGGCAACTCCATGAGCGGAAACGGGACCTTTACGCAGTCAGGCACCGGCACGACTGTGCTGACCGGCAACAGCGCAGGCTATAGCGGCAATATCTTTATCGACAGCGGCGTCTTCCAAATTGACGGCATTATTGGTGGAAACACAACGGTCAGAAGTGGCGCCACGCTTTCAGGCGCCGGGACAGTCGGCAGTACCGTCATCAACTCCGGCGGCATACTTTCGGCAGGCGGCAACAGTGCCGGTACGCTCACGGTTGACGGCACGCTCCAGCTAGATGATGGCTCCAGCTTCCTCGTGGATATCGCAGGCAACGGCACCAGCGATCTGGTAACCGCAACCGGAGACGTGAGTGTCGACGGCACCGTCGTCGTCACTACACTGGATTCCAAGAGCAGCTATGTCTCGGGTCAGACCTATACGATCCTTTCGTCCGACACGAATCTGACAGGCACCTTTGATGGCGTGACGACCAGTTCTAGCTTTCTCCAGCTACAGCTCGATTACACGGCAACGGGGGTCGAGCTGATAATCACCAAGGTCGGAAGCTTCGCAGACGTCGGCTATACGCCAAATCAGCGGGCGACGGGACAGGCCCTCGAAACGCTGACGCAGTCTGGCTCTTCGCTTGCACTCTACAACAAACTGTTGATGCTGTCGGATAATGAGGCCGCGAGCGCTTTCGACATGCTGAGCGGCGAAATCCATGCCAGCCTGAAAACGGCGATATTGGAATACAGCAGTTATGTGCGGGATGCCATGACCGCGCGCCTGCGTGGGGCTAGGAATGACTGGGACGAAGGCTTCTGGTCGTCCGGCTACGGCGCCTGGGGCAAAACAGGTGGCGACAGCCCGAACGCGGCCAGACTTCAAACTTCGACAGGCGGATTGATTATCGGTGGTGATGCATCGCTGCCCGGCGACTGGCGCGTCGGCATCGCGGCAGCCTATGGAAAGTCCCGTGACACACTTGATGATCGCGCCTCAAGCGCCGACATGGATAGCTACACCGTTGGAACCTATGCCGGCACACAGGCAGGCAAGCTTGCCCTGCGCATGGGCCTCAGCAATAGCTGGCACACAATCGACACCAGTCGCAATTCCAGCTTCTCAGGCTTTGAGGAGAACAACAGGGCAGCCTACGACGCCCGAGCTACGCAGGCCTTTGGCGAAGCGGCTTATTCCATTACGGATGGGACCACCACGTACGAACCTTATGTCGGGCTGGCTTACGTGAACCTTCATACGGACGCCTATGATGAGAATGGAACCGCCGGGCTTCATGGAGAAAGAAGCAACCAGCAGGTGATCTACAGCACCCTTGGTGCCCGAATGGATACGCCCCTGCAACTCGGTGACAAGACCGGCCGGTTGCATGCAGGATTGGGCTGGCGCCACGCGGAAGGCGATACCACCTCTTCGGCAACACACGCCTTTGACGGGTCTGATGCGTTTACCGTGACGGGCGTCCCCAGTGCTGGCGACACAGCGCTTCTGGAAGCCGGGCTGAATGTGCCTCTGCGGGACGATGCGGATTTCTCCCTTTCCTACAAGGGCCAGTTTGCGTCACATGCGTGGCAGAACAGCGTCCTGGCAAATCTGCGTGTGAGGTTCTAAGGCATCCTCTCCATCCCAGCTCCTTCCGGCCCCTTGCACCCACTTGCCAAGCCGGGGGAGCAGCGTCTTGCGCCAAGTGTATTGGTTGATCGTCCATTGTCGTGGATGCGGTGAAAGGAAATGAGGCTCTCGACATACCTCCAGACCTGATCCAGCAGCTCCGAACGCCGACCAAAAAGTCAGCCTGTTCAGACAGATCGCCAATAGCGGCGTTCAACAATTCCGATAGAGCAACGGCGCTCTGCGGCATTGCTTTCGGGCGGTCGATATCGAATGGATCGACTTGTGTGTCGGCCCTGGGCAGATCCGTGTTCAGGTTTGCCAGATAATAATTCTATTTGGTGAGCGTAAGGTTGTCCGGCGTCAGGGTTGCCCTGGCGACGTTTGCCCTTCTTCCTTTGTGGGTTGGCTTATGGATGGCAGCAGGAATTTGCGGCTCCGAATGTTGCGGAGCGAACCCATGATCTTGAATGCTCTCGTCGAGAAACTGAAGTGCCACTCCAAAGGATGACTTCAAAGGAAGGTATTTTGAGAAATGGCTGATTTACGGGCGGTTGGCCAGTATTTGCGCTACCGTGACTTGGAAGAGATGTTTTGAGGGCGAGGCTTCAAGAGGACTATGTTCGTTTGTTGCAGCAAGGTTTTTCAGGGGCCTGTCGCAAATTTTCCTAGTTAAATGATTGCGGACCATCAGCGGAGAAATTGCCGCTCCCAATCTTTCGCGTCGCCGGCTCGATCCCCATCACGAGCATTCATTTCTGCCAGCCTCATCCCTCAGCGCTTGTTTGGCCTGATCTGATGACGCAGTTCCACCAGTCGGTCCAGTGTTTGCAGTGTTTTGTTGCGGTTCTTGCCTGCCAATGCCAATGTCAAGGCCTCGACGAAAACGAGTGAAGCGCTGTGCATCGCGACCTTTTCCTTTTTGGCGCGAGGCAACACGATGGTTGCTTTCGTATGTTGCGCCAAAGCCGTTTCCTCTTTACCGACCAATGCGATGATCGGAACCGAAAGCCGTTGCGCCTCGGCAATTGTCGTCATTACTTCCCGGTGCGGGCGGCCGTGGGCGAGGATAAGCAGGACGTCGCCTTCTTCCATCTGGACGATCTGTTCGGCCAGCATGATGCCAGTTCGGTTCAACTCGTAAGACTGAAAGCCGGATCTTATGAAATTGCGCGACGCATAGGTCGCTATGATGCCGGATGCGCCGATGCCGAAGACGCCGATTTTCCGGGCCTCGCTCAGCAGGTTGACGGCTGTTGCGATTGATCGGCGATTTTCTTCCGACGACATGGCCTGCATGGCATGTCCCATATCCGCTACCACAAAATCGACAGCCGAATTTGCATCGTCCGAAAGCTCTTCCGCAGTCGCCGCCATTTTTTCAGACGGTGAATCGGTTGCGCCAAGATGGCTTTCCAGCGTTTCCTTGAGGTCGACCAATCCCTCGAAGCCCAATGCCTGGATGGCCCGGATGACGGTTGCATCCGAGGTTCCGAGTTCACGTCCGATCTCCAGAGCGGATTGCGCCAGAACCGTATGCCTGTGCTTGTCGATGTAATCAGCTACCGCGAGCAGACCAGGAGAAAGCGTAGCCCGTTTCTTCTTCAGTCGCTCGCCAAAGAGGTCTGTGTGTCTTCTTTTTAATACGGAATTGCGCATCGATACCTTGGTCTTGACGTCAAAATCAGCAATTGTCGCACAGTGCCCGCACATGGCAGCTTTTGCAAAGCCGAAAGCTTCATCGAACCACCGGGCGCAGCGCCATCGCGGATTTGACAACCGCAGTCATTAAAGCCATCCCCGCATAGCTGTTGGATATGGCCTCTTCCCGGGACACCATGATGTAACGCCCTTCCATGCAGGCTTTGAGAAAGCTGCAAAACTCAGGCACGACTTTTTCCATGGCCGCGATTTCCTCCTTCGAGGTTGCTCCAGTATCCGAGCGATAGGGATCGAAGATGAAATCGGCATCGACATCCGCAAGTCGCTCGCCGCTTACTTCTATGCGTCCGCCCTCGGGAATATCGTCAATGATCTTTGGAAAGCGAAAGCCCGCATCTCTGAGCACCTGACCCAGCGCGCGGTAGGTGTGGTAAATGCTGATCTTGCCATTCAGCGGCTGAATGACCGAAACTGTAGTGTTACCCGTATCGACTGCGGTCTTCAGTTCCGCAATGCCTGCGCGATATCGTTGGTCGAGAATGGCGAGCCTGTCTTGCGTCTTTGTCAGTTCCGCAAGCTTTTGATACGCATGCGCGGTCCCAAGGCTTGTGGGGTCGAGGACGATGGTTGGCGCGATTTTTTCAAGCGTGGAAACCGGGGTGGGACGTCCGGTAGCGGTTATGATCACATCCGGTTTCTGTTCAGCCAGCGCTTCAAGATCGATATCGACCGCGCCGAGGAATGCCATGTCAGAATTGCTGAAATCGACCCCGGTCAGTATTGCACTCGAACGTAGGTAAGGCTTGCCGTCGGTATCGATCCTGCCATGGCTAGCGATGGGCAATATGCCGAGTTCGATCAAGGGAATAGTGACATCGATATCGTGCAGCGAGGCAATGCGCAGGGTCCTGTCAGGGAGTTGGACGCTACGGCCTGCATCATCGATGAAGGTGCGCATCTCTTCTGCTGCAAGTGGGTTGAAAATCGACAGAAAAAAACATGCGATAAGAAGCAGGCGCATGATGTTGCCTTTCAAAGTTGATCGCGGCGACGCCACAGAAGGAGAAGAAGAACGGGAACACCGATAAGGGCCAGAACGATGCCTGCTGGAATTTGCAGGGGTGCAAAGGCCGTGCGGCCAACCGTGTCCGATACCACAAGAAGTGTAGCACCAATCAAGAAGCTGCCTGCAAGAAGCGATTTTTGCCCGCCACCGATAAACATCCGGGCCGTATGCGGCGCGATGAGGCCGACAAAGCCGATGCTGCCAACGCAGGACACGGCGGTCGCCGTCATCAAAACAGGCGCGCAGAGGTGGATGATGGCAAGCGTCTTCGTCGGCACACCCAGGCCGACGGTTGCGCTGTCTCCCAGAAGCCAGACATCTGCCCAGCGGGCGGTGGCGAACATCAGGATGCAACCGGTGAGCAGGCCCGTCAGCGCTAACGGCACCATGTCCGGCGTCACGGTTGCGAGGCTTCCCGCCAGCCATGTCAATGCAATCTGAACGCGGTCAATATCCGAAACGGTGATCAGCAGCGAGATGGCAGCGGAAAGCAGCCAGGAAAAACCGATGCCGATCAGCACGAAGCGCAGGCGTGACAGTGACCCGGCAATGAGAGCGACTGCCGCCGCGACCGCAAAGCCTCCGGCCATTCCGAGGAAAGGCCGAAGCCCCATGGGCGTATGCGGAAAAGCGATGATCGCGAGGACAATGACCAAAACCGCTCCTTCGCGCACTCCCAGCAAGCCCGGGTCGGCAAGTCCGTTTCGCGTCAGCGACTGGAGTGCCGCACCTGAAAGCCCTAGCATGGCACCGCAGCTCGAAGCTATGATCGTACGCGGGAGCCTCAGATCGCCGATGATGGATAGGCCGGTGGCGTCTGCCGGGTTGCTGGCCAACGCCAAAAGCTCGTTCCAGCCCGCTTGCCCGCTTCCGGAGACCAGCGCCAGTAAGCTGACAGAGAGGAGACCGATAACGAGCAATGTCACCACGAACATGCGCCGGGGATGAAGTCTGAGACCAACTGCGTGACATCGCAGGAGCCAATAGCCATTGCCGAGCTTTTTCACCGTCATCGCAGGACCCTCGCGACGACGATAATGAAGACGGGTGCCCCCACAAAGGCAGTCATCAGCCCCGTCGCCAGATCGTGCGGCGCGGCGATTGTCCTGGCCGCTATATCAGCGGCAATCATGAGATTGGCGCCGAGCAATGCTGAGAGTGGGAGCGACATCATATGCCGCCCATCCGCTAAGCGGTGGGCAACACCCGCAACGATAAGGCCAACGAAACCGATTGGCCCTGCCAGCGCGACGGATGAGCCGCAGAAAAGGGCAGTGGCGGCAAGACCGATGAGTTTCGTTTGCCTTACGGGCAAGCCAAGCCCCGCTGCCGTCGCATCTCCCAGAGCCAGGACATCGAGCCGAAGCGCGATCCATACCGTCAGACCGAGAGCAATCATAAGCAGCGGCAGCGCGCTGGAGATGTTGGCAAGCGAAATGCCTGAGAGGTCCCCGGCCAGCCAGAACCGCATCTGCTCCAGCGTTTCCTGGTCGAGGATGAGTATTGCCGAGACGCAGGCCGAGGCCAGAGCCGAAAGCGCGATGCCACAAAAGGTGACCTTCGAGATGGTCATGCCCGTGCGTCCCGCGGAGGATAATGCAAGGATGATCGCGAAGAGCACACCGCTTCCCATGGTCGCCGCCAGCTGGCGGCTCATCGAAAGCGCCAGCATGTTCGCGGGCAGGGCAGTCACGGCGACGATGGCGAGACTGGCTCCAGCATTGAGGCCTAGGATATGAGGTTCCGCCAAGGGGTTTCGCAAGATCGACTGCATGAGACGACCTGCAATCCCTAGAGATGCGCCGCAGACGATGGCGGCAAGGAGCCGCGGCAGGCGGAGCTTCAAAAGTATCTGCTGTTCAAAGCTCCCATGGTCGCGGGCAAAAATCGTATCGACAATGAACTGTGCCGACATTGGCCGCGCGCCGACGCCGAGATGAAGGAGGCCGAGCATCACGATCATGACCAGGCCACATGGCAGCCATAGCGACCGAAATCCGTTGCCGGTACTTTTCATCGTCGCAGTCAGGCTCACGCGACCTGTGTCCTGGGGTGAGGATCAGGCAAAAAGATCGGCTTGCCAGTTGTTGGGTGCCAGACGGATGTAACCTTCGTATCAAAGACGGTTTCAATATGTTCCACTGTGCATTGCTCAACCGTTTCAACGACGTGATGGATCGCGCCACCCTTCATGAGGACTAGTCGATCCGCATATTGAAGGGCGGCATTAAGGTCGTGCAGCACGGCAACGATGGTCTTGTTGGCCGTGCGTGTCAGGCTCGATAGAAGCTCCATGACCTCGACTTGATAGCGAAGATCGAGAAATGTCGTCGGCTCATCAAAGAGAATTGTCGCTGTGTCCTGTGCAAGGGCCAGTGCGATGAAGCAGCGCTGCCGCTGGCCTCCAGACAGGCTATCAACCGTTCGCGACGACAGCTCTGCAATGCCAGTCATCTCCAGGGCGCGGTTTACCGCGTCCTCGTCGGCCTCATCCCATGACTTGAGGATCCCGCTATGGGGGTACCGTCCACGCGACACCAAGTCGTAAACCTTGAGGCCTTCAGGTGTAAGCGGGGCTTGCGGCAGGAGCGAAAGCTTGCGCGCGACGTCTTTTGTGGGCAGCTTGCTGATATCGTTTCCGTCCAGATGCACGGTGCCGCCCGAGGGCTTCAGGATGCGGCAGAGAACGGAGAGCAGGGTCGATTTGCCTGATCCGTTCGGTCCAGCCAATGCGGTGAACTTACCCTTGGGAATGACCAGCGAAACATCCGAAAGCACCGTCGAGCGCTGGTAACCCGCAGTTACAAGCGCGACATCAAGCGCGTTGCAATCGCCATCAGTTCGCATTCACTCAGCCATTTCGTCCAAAAAAATATACACGTCGTGTCTATTATATGAATGTAGTAGTCAACAATAATCAACGGATGTGGCCTGCAGGTACCCAGCTAAAATCAGGCAGCAGGCGTTGTTTAGAGCCTGTTATGCTCCCCTTCGGCCCCACGATTTCGATTGGAGGCCGTCCGTTTTCCAGATTTTAAAGTTGACTACTACATTCATGAAAATCATGAAGCCCTCTTGAGAGATTGATTTTGCATTCATGGGGACTGAATGAACATGGGATTCGACAGATGCGAGATGCAGGCAGCATTGATCGTGCTTTCGGTGGCGGGAAGCCTGAGCGCCCCGCCGGCGATGGCGCAGGAGATCGCTACCATCAAGAAGTCGGCCCGTCAGTCCGAGCAGGGTCAAAGTATCAAGACGGAAAATTCTACCGTTCTCACGCCCATCGTTGTCGACGGTTCGGGCGCTACGAATGGTTATCAGCCAAGATCGACCAGTACAGCCACGCGCTCCGACACCCCGCTGATCGATATTCCCCAGGCGGTCAATGTCGTCAGTCATTCGGTTCTGGAAGACCAGAACGCCACCAATCTCGATGAGGCACTCGGCAATATCAGCGGCGTTACCCAGACCAACACGCTGGGCGGGACGCAAGATTCCATTATTCGCCGTGGGTTCGGTGACAACAGAGACGGATCTATTCTTACCAACGGATTAAAAACAGCCATCCCGCGTTCGTTCAATGCCATGACGGATCGTGTTGAAGTGCTCAAAGGTCCGTCCTCCACCCTTTATGGCATTCTCGATCCTGGCGGCATGGTCAATGTCGTGACGAAGAAGCCGGAAGAGACGTTTTCAGGCGAAGTCTACGGCAACCTTTCAAGCTTCGGAGGTGGCACGACGGGCGTCGATGTTACCGGCCCGATCGAAGGCACCGACCTCTCCTATCGCCTGATCGGCGAATACAAGGATGTTGAATACTGGCGCAACTTCGGTGAAAGCAAGCATTGGCTGGTATCTCCATCTCTGAAATGGACCGGTGAAGATACCGAAATTACCGCGACCTATATGCATGAGGATTATAGCGTGCCCTTTGATCGGGGCACGATCTTCGACACGACCACGGGCCGTGCCGTGAATGTGGATCGCAAGATCCGTTTTGACGAACCCTATAACATCACTGACGGAAAGTCCGACCTCTTCCAGGTCGAGATTGACCACCGGCTCAATGATAACTGGAATCTTGGTATCGATTACAGCTACAGCCGCAATGTCTATTCAGACAACCAGGCACGCGTATTAGGCTATAATGCAACGACTGGCGTCCTGACGAGAAGAGCGGACGCGACGGATTATTCCACGATTTATAATCACGCCCTGCGCACAGATCTTACCGGAGAGGTCGATGTCGGAGGAATGCAGCATGACCTCCTGATCGGGGCGTCCTACGATTACAGCGACACGCTTCGCACGGATATGCTGCGTTGTGGAAACTCTACCAGTTTCAATATGTACAACCCCGTTTACGGCAATCTACCCGAATGCTCGACTGTCTCCGCATCCGATAGCGACCAGACTGAAAAGCTTTCGACGGCATCTGTCTATATGCAGGATTCGGTTCATCTCAGTGACCAATGGATTGTCGTCGGTGGTTTGCGATATCAGTATTATGACCTGCTCGCAGGCAAGGGGCGTCCGTTCAAGAACAACACCGATAGTTTTGGTGACGCCCTCGTTCCCAATGCGGGGATCGTCTACAAACTCACCCCAGACGTTGCCTTCTACGTGAATGCCGCCAAGACGTTCCGCCCGCAATCTTCCATTGCCAGCCTGTATGGCTCTCTGAAACCGGAAGAGGGGATTTCCTATGAGATCGGCTCGAAATTCGAGCTTCCTTCCGGGCTGACGGCAAATGTCGCTTTCTATACGTCGGACAAGGAAAACGTTGCCTACAGCGCGGTTGAAAGCGGGGTCACTGTTGTCAGGGCGGCGGGGCTTGTTCGCGCACGGGGTGTGGAGATGGATATCGCCGGTTCACTCACGTCTGACCTCGATATCATCGCCAGCTATGCTTATACGGATGCTGAAGTCAAAGAGGGAGAAAACGCGGGCAAGCGGCCCGTCAATGTCGCCCGCCACACTGGTTCATTGTCTCTCGCCTACGACATGGGTGAAGTTGGTCCAGCCGGCAACAGGTTAAAAATTGGCGCGGGCATCCGCGCGGTTGGCGACAGGGCGGGCATTAATGACAACTCTTACGATCTGCCCGGATACGCCGTTGTCGACGCTTTCGCAGCATATACTTTTGCATCAGAACGACCGATCACCGTTCAGCTCAATCTTAAAAACATTTTCGATCGAACCTATTACACCTCTTCTATCGGAAGCACGGCCTTTGGAAACCAGATCGGAGAGCCGTTCAATGCTACGTTGACAGCACGCCTGAACTTCTAGGCGAGGTCTGTGCTTGCTGCTAACCGTTGGGGCGGTCATGCGTGTTAATCAAAAGAAGAAACCTCTCTTGCGCTAGCAAAAGAGGTTTCAGCAACAATTTCATTCAGGCGACACAATCACGCTTCTGCGTAGTAGGTCTCAACGAGGCTTGCCTTCGGCTCATCGCTTTCGGTTTCACTGAGCAATGTGTTTTTGGCGACCGATGGGTCCTTATGGACGATAGCGTCGAGAAGCCCGCGAAGTAAGCGTTCTTTCTGCACCTCTTCAGCCCGGCTGCGGGCAGCTTCCGCTGCGGTTTTTTCTTCATCAGCAAAACGACGCGAGGACAATCTTGCTTCAATAGCGTCAAATCTGAAGGTCTGCTCGGTACGGGCAGAAACATGTGTTGATGCCGGCTGGTGAATACCTACATGCTCTGTCGTGCCGGGCTTGGACGGCGAGGCCGACTGGGGCGTAGACCCGTTATTGCCCTGCACCGGCGCTGGCCAAACGGTATTATCCTCTTCGACGGATGCCCCGGTCTCGGATTCGCTGCTGTTTGCGTTTGGTTCATCGGCAACAGGTTCGGCATCAGTTGATTGCGGCTGCTCCTGTGCGCCAGTCGGCTCAGGTGCCGGCTCCCCTACAGGTTCTTCCGATGAGTCTGCTGTTGTGGGGGTAGTGTCTGTGTCTGGGCCTGCCGAAGGCGACTCTTCGTTGGCATTTTCTGGTGGGGAAACGGTTGACTGGTCTTCGCCGCTGACGGATGAGCCATCTTCGGGCGGAGCAGAGGACGTCGGTTGTTCTTCTCCACCACCGGCAGATTCCGCTGGTGATGGATTGGACTGTTCCGCGCTTGTCTCCGTAGACGCACCATCGCTCGCCGATGGCGCATTGCTGCTTTCCGGGGCGTCAGATGTTTCGCCTACTGGTTCAGATCCTGAAGACGGCGACGGCGATGGCGAGTAAGTGCCGTCGTCTGTATCTGTATCTTCGTCATCAGCAGGGGCAGGGGTACTGGCTACAGGCTGGGTCGAGCTTGCAGGCGCAGTGGAGTTCTGGCTGGACGGAGGAGGAGACGCATCACTTGTCGTCGTGCCCGACGAGCCAGTTGTGGTTTGTGTGCCCGACGTTTGCGTGTTGGAGCCGGTGTTCGTCGGAGTCGATTTTGGTGGAAAGAGTGCTTCTAACATGGGGGCGTGCCAAAGTTGCGATTGGCTGACTTGCTAAAGCTTGCCCCCTCAAATTTATGTGCATTTTGATTATCAAATTTTAATGAATTAGCGGAGTCTGCCTCTAGAGCCGCGATTATGGTCAATAAAAAGTTTCTGTTATTGCGGTGCCCTGTGCTCACCTTTGCCGCGGTTGTCGTCGACGTCTGCTTATAGCGCACTCGCCGCAACGCGGATCACGACGCTATTTACCCGAAATCCCTGCAACAAATGGCACAGCGGTAATAAAACGATCCTCGCTCCATGCAATATGACGCCGCTGCTAGCGAGAGTGTGCTGATGTCCAGGCATCGATTTCTTATGTTGAAAACCGTAGACCGCCGATGGGACGCGAGTTCTCCTGGAAACCTGTGATAGTCAGACGATTGTCAACGTCATGGCCCCTATGATCACACGCCGTCTGGGATGCGAAGTTCAGAGAGAGGCTCGCGAATGACGTCCCGTTCGCAGGCCTACGGGATCGCAGCGGATGCCGACGGTTCCTGTCTCGTCAATAGTTGCGATCCTCGCCTCCAGCCGTCGTAATTTCTCAGCACCGCAACGAGAGCTAATGTTCTTGAGGTGCTATCTCAGACGACCACTGCAGTCTGGTTCGCGTCACTTGTCAGGTAAAGGCGTGTGAACTCGCTCGCCTTCATCGGGCGCCCGTAGAGATAGCCCTGTCCTTCGTCGCACGCATAGTGCTGCATCAGGTGTTCCTGTTCGATTGTCTCAATGCCCTCAGCAATCACTTCGAGGTCAAATCCCGCTGCGAGTTTGGCGACCGCTTCAACGATTGCCTCATCTTTCTTGTTGCGCTCGCTGCCGCTGACAAACGATCGATCGATCTTTAGCCGGGTGACAGGATAGTCCTTCAAAAGGCTCAGCGATGCGAAGCCGGTTCCGAAGTCATCGAACGCAATTCCCACGCCGAGCGAGCGAAGGTAATGAAGGGGCTCCATAATTCGCTGTTCATTTCGCAGAATGATATTTTCCGTTATTTCCAATTCCAGCGCCGTTGCCGGTAAATGGCTGTCCGCCAGCGCTGCCTCGACGGATTTCGCAAAATCCCGGGTCCTGAATTGTGCTGCAAACAGATTGACGCCGATCCTGAAATGCTGGCAACCGGCCTGCCGCCAGTGCGCTGCCTGCGCACATGCCGTGCGCAATATCCATTCGCCCACGGGAACAGCAAGAAGGCTTGCTTCCAGTACAGGCAAAAAGGCGGCAGGCGAGACAACACCAAGCTGTGGGTGGTTCCACCTTATCAGCGCTTCCGCCCCGGACAGGCTGCCATCGCTGAGTTTGATCTGAGGCTGGTAATAAAGTTCAAACTCCTGATTTTCCCAGGCTTGGCGGATTGAGGAACTCATGGCCCCCTTCTTCAAAGCCGTTTGGCGAAGCTCAGGTGTGAAGATGCGCACGAGGTGGCGACCGTCTGCCTTGGCCTGATACAGGGCCAGATCTGCGTTCCCCAGCATCCGCTCACTGTCGTCTTCCGGCCCCGATTTCAGAGAAATGCCGATACTGGCGCCGATGTGGATGGGCTCGTTCTCGAATTCTATCGGTTCCTCGATAACGGAGATGAGGGTCGAAGCAAGCTGGCTGGTTTTTATAGGGTCGATCGTTTCCGACATCACGATGACAAACTCGTCCCCACCCAGCCGTGCCACCATATGGTGGTCAGGAACGCTTTCTCTCAAACGGCGTGCAACAATCTTGAGGACAAAATCCCCCGCAGAATGCCCCAGTGTATCGTTCACGTCCTTGAAGCCGTCCAAATCAAGAAGGAGGAGCGCCAAAGGCTCATCGTCTTCGCAGGCCTGACGAATACGCCGCTTCAAACTCGACCTGTTTGCAAGGCCGGTCAGATCGTCGTATTCCGCAGCATGTTTTAGCTGTTTAACAGCTTCCAGACGGCTGGTTATATCCCGGATAATGGCCCCGAATTGCGGCTCGCCCGCCTCGTTCCATTGGGAAAGGGAGAGCTCTATCGGAACTTCGGAGCCGTCACGACGCTTCGCCGTCAAATTGATGGAGGTTCCTATGATGCGAGCGGGACCGCCGGATGCCACTCTGGCGAGACCCGCCCCGTGCCTGGCACGCATCGCGTCCGGCATGATGATGTCGAGAGGTTTGCCAAGCGCTTCTTCCTTGGAATACCCAAAAATCTCTTCTGCAGAAGCATTCCATGACGTGATCTGGTTTTTGCCGTTTGCGCAGATGATGGCGTCCGGAGATGTGGATGTAATGTTGATGAATTTGTTACGGCTGGTCTCGCTTTCCCGCTCCAACCGGCGCAGTTCCATTCTTTCAAGGACCATGGCTGCCAGATCCTGAAGGACTCGCTGGTCACGATCCGAGAACGTCATCCTCGGTTTCGGATCGATCAAACACAGGCTTCCAAGCGCATGTCCTTCAGCCGTGATGAGTGGTGCGCCAGCATAGAAGCGAATGTTCGGATAGCCTGTAACCAACGCATTCGTTCGGAAGCGCTCATCTTTGGATGCATCCGGTATGACAAAGACTCTGGATTCCATGAGCGCGAAGGTACAAAACGAAACATCTCGTCCGGTTTCGCACACATCCAGGCCGATACGAGCTTTAAAAAATTGCCGATCACGATGCACCAGAGAAATCAGAACGGTCGGGACATCGAAGATTCGTGACGCCATCTGTATGATATGGTCGTATTCCCGCTCGGGCGCCGTATCCATCAGCGCGAAGCTATCCAGAACCTCGATTCGTTTTTCGTCATCATTGGGAATCGGGTAAAGGCTCATCACAATCGCTCGCTGGATTTATATCACAAATGAGCAAAAGCGAAAAAGCTTAATGCAGAGTGATTCCAAGACGAGAATTTGAGCCAGTACATCAAACCGTGCGATTAGGCTTTATGAGTTCTAAATAAATTCAAAGTGGTTCTAACTGAAGTAAAAAATGACATCAGTGCAAACAGATATGGGCGACCCACGCTGGCCGCCCATAATCCAAGCTATTCGTTTATTGTAGCCGTCGCAGTGTCCGATCATCTTCGCAAAGAAATTTGAGCGGACATTTTATCTGCGATTTTCCTAGAACTCTTCCCAGCTTGCTTGTGCCGCTGCGGTAGCTGAGGCACTCGCCGCCCGACGAGGGGCCACAGCTACGGATGGGCGTTGCGCTGCCGCGTGGTAACCTGCCGATGGTGCGCTTTTTGTCGTTGCCTGCCGCTTGATCTCGACAGGCTTTGCTGTTTGCGAGTGTTTCACAGCTTCAAAACGGAACTGATCGAGCAATTCGAACAGCGAGGCAGCTTCGTTGGCGAGTTCGTGGCTGGCCGCTGTTTGTTCTTCCACCATGGCAGCGTTCTGCTGCGTGCCCTGGTCAACTGAATTGATGGCCCGGTTGATTTCGCTCAGTGCAGTCGACTGCTCACGGGAGGCCTCCACGATCGCTGTAATATCGCCATTGATGTTCTCGACATGTGACGCGATCTCCTGCAGAGCCGTCCCCGCCTTCGTTACCAGCGCCACACCATTGCTGACGTAGGAGCCGGATGCGGTGATGAGGGTCTTGATCTCCTTAGCCGCTGTCGCTGAGCGCTGTGCAAGTTCACGCACCTCTTGAGCAACCACGGCAAATCCTTTGCCAGCCTCACCCGCGCGCGCCGCTTCAACGCCGGCATTCAGTGCCAGCAAATTGGTTTGAAACGCGATTTCATCGATCACGCCGATGATGTTGGAAATTGCCTTCGACGATGCGTCGATCTGATCCATGGCGCTGATCGCTTCACGAACGACATTGCCCGAGTGATTGGCATGGTCCTTGGTGCGAGCAACAAGACGACCAGCTTCCTCAGCACGCTGGCTGGAATCTTTCACGGTGGTCGTAATCTGTTCCAGGGCGGCAGCCGTTTCTTCAACAGAGGCCGCCTGCTGTTCTGTCCGCTTTGCCAGATCGTCGGCAGAAATACGGATTTCGTTAGAGCCAGCGGTGATCGCCTGGGCGTTCTCTGCAACCGCAGCGAGCGCGAGCTTTAGTTTCTGGGATGCCGAATTGAAGTCCGTTCTAAGCCTCTCCAGGGAGGGGATGAATGGTTGCTCGATCTGCAGGGAGAGATCTCCGTCCGCAAACCTTGTCAATCCTAGCGCCAGCTGCTCGACATTTTGAACGCGGCCCGTGATGTCGGTGGCAAACTTGACGACTTTGATGATCTTCCCGCTGGGGTCGAACACCGGATTATAGGACGCCTGGATATGGACATGACGTCCACCCTTGCCAATGCGCAGAAATTCGTCTGCGACGAACTCACCCATGCGCAATCGGGTCCAAAATTCCAGATATCGTTGGGAGTTTGCCTCCGTAGGCTCCACAAACATGCGGTGGTGTTGACCGACTATTTCGTTCAGCGAATATCCCAGCGCCTTCAAGAAGTTTTCGTTGGCGGTGATAATCTTGCCTTCGGGCGTGAATTCGATTGTCGCCTGGGCGCGTGCGACCGCAGCCAGCTTTGAACCACTGTCCAGGCCATCCATCTTGGTCTGTGTGATGTCGTTTGCGAACTTGATGATTTTAAGCACTTTTCCACTGGCGCTTTTCACTGGGTTATAGTTCCCTCGAATCCAGATTTCGTCGCCGTTCTTTGCGATGCGCTTGAACTCGCTGCATTCAAATGTGCCGCCCTGAAGCTTTCGCCAGAATGCGGTATATTCAGAAGAACCAGCATATTCTTTATCGACAAAGATGCGATGATGCTGTCCGATGATTTCTTTCTCGGTGTAGCCCATCAAATCGCAAAAATTCTTATTCGCTCTGAGGATAGTGCCGTCCGTCTCAAATTCGATGATGGCGAAGGAGAGATCGAGTGCAGAGAGGACCAGATTGGAGTTGGAAGCAAAAATGTTCATCATGGAGCGCGCCTGGAGTGAGGGAATTGCTGTGACGGTTATATCCCAAGATAATTAATATATTTTACTAAAGTAGAAATTGCATTAATGTGGGCGCCCAGTTCGTCTTACTCCAAGACGTTTGGTGCCTTGCAAGGGTCAGTGGGATCAGATCATTGCAGTCGGCAAGGCAGTCCAACGGAGTGCGGAAGGGTTGAGAGAGGCGGTATCGGCCGAATGACAGCCGCGAGTGCAAGGCCGTGAAGAATCTCTGTGAATTGGAGATTTTGGGCGAAAGGCTATGGAAGCAGCACAGCTGCAATTCTTGAACTGCCGCTGAGCAGCCAAGCCAAATGGGCGAAGTAGACAATTGTTACTCCGAAGAAGGATTCTTTGCTTCGCCAAAGAAATTGAAGTGGGGGGGCTGCGGTTTGAGCCCTTTCAAGGGCTAGGAGCATGAGTGGCTGAGGCGTGGATATTTCCACGCCTCGAGCTTTTTAAACTTCGATGAAGCAGCCGAGCCGGGCCAGAGAGGCATCGACCCAAGCACGATCATTTTTGCCCAGTTTGATGTTTTCCATTTGCTTCGTTTCGGCCGCATGCTTTTTCGAAGCGGCTTCGAAGACGGTTTCGACTGAGGCAAGCGGGACGGATAGAAGACCGTCGGCATCGCCGCAAATGAGGTCGCCGGGTTCGATGACCATGCCGTTGATAGCGATGGGTACATTCACTTCGCCGGGGCCATCCTTGTAAGGGCCGCGATGGGTTACGCCTGCGGCAAAGACGGGGAAGGATCCTGCCAGCAGTTCTTCGCTGTCCCGAATGGCGCCGAAGATGACGATGCCGCCGAGGCCGCGTTGGGCCGCGTGCGCAACCATCAATTCGCCGATGATTGCATTGCTAAGATCACCACCGGCATCAACGACGACGATGTCGCCCGGCTCGGCGATGTCGAGGGCCTTGTGAACCATCAGATTGTCGCCGGGGCGGGCTTTGACCGTCACGGCTGCGCCGACCATGCGCGGGCCGGTGTAGAAAGGACGCAGCGGCGCGCCACCAGCCGTCATGCGCGACATGACATCGCTGACATTGGCGACCGGGAGCGTTCTAAATTTGTCGACCCAGTCTGCGCTGACACTCTGCTTACGCTTGCAGACTCTGAAACCTAACATTTCAATTCCTCCGTATCGTGTTGGGTAGGTTAGTTCTGTTCGAGGTTCTGGTTGGCCAGTGCGCGCCGGTCGAACGGCACGCCGGTGAGCACATCGACAATGTGCTGTGCGCTCTGCACGGCCATGTTGCGCAGCGCCGAACGGCTCGCGCCGCCCACATGCGGGGTGGCGATAAGGTTTGGCAGCGCCCAGAACGGATGGTCCTGTGCCGGTGGCTCCTGTTCGAAGCTGTCGAGCGCGGCCCCTGCGATGCTTCCGTCTTTCAGGGCCGCTAGCAAAGCAGCTTCGTCAATCACGGCGCCACGTGATGTGTTGACGATGAAGGCGGTTGGCTTCATCAGCTTCAATCGCTCGGCATTGATGAGATGATGCGTCTGCGGCGATAGAGGGCAGTGCAGGCTGACGATGTCGCTTTCTGCCAGAACCTCCAGCAAGTCACGGCTCACGCGTGTACCGTCCGCGTCCTCTGCAAATGGATCGTAGGCGATGGTTTCCATGCCAAGCCCTTGGGCGAGCCTGGCGGTTCTGCGGCCGATTTCACCAAAGCCGATAATGCCGAACTTTGCACCAGCAAGGTCGCGACCGACATATTTTGTCTTTGGCCAGGCACCGCCTTTGACCGTGTCGCTCAGAATGCCGATATCTTTCATCAGCGTTACAGAGAGGGTAATCGCCAGTTCCGCGACCGATTGGGCATTGGCAGCAAGCGCGCGCAGCACGGGGATGTTACGGGACGTTGCGGCATCCAGATCGATATTGTCTACGCCGCTACCGTGTTTCGCGATCACGCGAAGACGCGGCGACGATCCGATGACCAGATCGTTTATCTGCCCCTGGCGTACGAGGATGGCATCGACTGCGTTGGTCCTTGCGATGTCGGCAAGATTTTCAGAACCGCTGTAGCCATCGGCGTAAATCGTCTCGATTCCATTTTTTTGGAGAAGTTCTGTAGCTTCGGGCGCCAGTTGCGCGCCTGTGACGAGAACCTTGTGACCTGTGGCAGCCGCCGCGGACGGGTTTGCGGTCGCCGACACCCTATTGATTTTGCTCACTAAAACCTCCCGAATTTCGGTGCGTCGCTGCGCATGGGAGCGACGGTTGACGAATCCTCATTATCGGGTATTGTACTAAATGAAAAGGTGTTGTACCTAGTACAACGCTTTTTTACGGGAGGTTAAGACCAATGCCAGGCAATTCTTCAGGTGTTGCAGCTGTTGAACGGGCTGTTTCGATGCTGGAAGCTTTCACGGATGTCGACTATGCGTTGACGCTGGGTGAGCTTGCGCGTCGCACTGAACTCGACAAATCCACGGTCCTTCGCATTGCGCGTTCGCTCGCCAAATCCTCCATGCTCGTCCGCAATGAAGATGCCAGCTGGCGGCTCGGCCCCAAGCTGGTGCGTCTGGGCGGGCTGTATCAATCGACATTCAAATCTTCCGCCGTTGTTGAGCCTTTGCTTGCTCAAATCAGCGATGAAAGCGGCGAGAGCGCTGCCGTCTATATCAAGGAAGGCGATGTGCGCGTTTGCCTTCATCGCCATGATTCAACGCAGTCGATCCGCCATTCGGCCCGTGTGGGCGATACGATGCCGCTGGATCGCGGTGCACCGGGTCGCGTCATTCTGGCGTTCACCGGTGTTTCCGGAAAAATCTACGATGACATTCGCGCCCAGGGCTTTCACGTCACCATCGGTGAGCGCGATCCGCAGGTCGCCAGCATCGCCGTACCCATCTACCGTGAAGGTCAGGCCCTGTTCGGCTCTCTGGCCTTGACCGGTCCGCCATCGCGTTTTGGCGATGAGGCCATATCCAAAAATCTCGAAATTCTCCGCGTTGCCGCTCGCAAGCTGAGCACCGCGCTTGGAGGAAATCCCGGCTAGTATTCGAGCGGGCGCCGGGCCTGCACAGCGTTCCTTGGGAGGAGCATATCGATGAATATGATGAGGATTGCAGCTTTGGCAGCCGGTACCTTGCTGGCGACAATCGGTTCTGCACAGGCTGAATGGCCTAAAGATCGGCCAATTCAGATGATCGTCGCCTTTGCACCGGGCGGTAGCACCGACGTTATGGCGCGTGCCATGCAGCCCTATCTCGAAAAAGAACTCGGCGCAGACATTGTGATCGAAAACCGTCCGGGTGCGTCGGGCGAAATCGCCTATACCGCTTTGGCAAAGGCCAAGCCGGACGGCTACACCTTCTCCTTCATCAACACGCCAGGCTTCTTGTCCATGCAGGTGCAGAGAAAGCTGGGTTACGATCCGAAGACCATCAAGCCGGTTGCGCGCATCGTCGATGATCCGGCAGCTATCGTCGTTCCCGCAGCATCGGACATCAAAACGCTGGCGGATTTCGTCGCGGCCGCAAAGGCAAAGCCCGGTGCGGTTTCCTTCGGCTCATCGGGCATCGGCACGGACGATCACCTCGCAATCATCATTCTGGGATCGGAATCCGGCACGACGATCACCCACATCCCGTTCAACGGCGCTGGTGAAACACGCACGGCCATCCTCGGTGCACAGGTTACCGGTGGGGGTCTCAATGTCAGCGAGTTCGGCGGAAACGATACGTCGGGTCTGCGTATGATCAACACATTTGGAAAAGAGCGCTCGCCGCAGCTTCCAGACGTACCGACCGCCATTGAGTCCGGTTTCAATGTCGAGATGACATCAGAGCGTGGTATCGCCGCTCCACGTGAGGTTCCGGCTGAAATCACAGATCGTTTCGCTGCGGCCATCAAGGCAACGCTCGACAATCCGGAATTCCAGAAACAGGCCAAGCAGATGGCCTTGCCACTGGCCTATCTCAGCGGACCTGATTGGGAAAAGGAAATGCCGACACGTCTCGCCCGTTTCCAGAAAATCTGGGATACAACACCTTGGGTGCAGCAATGAGCACGGAGCCTGCAGTCAAAGGTCGGGACCATCCCGATATGCTGGCGGGCGGCGTGATGATATTTCTGGGAGCGCTTGGCCTTTGGGCCGCGCGCGACCTGACATACGGCACTCCGGCAATGATGGGCCCCGGGTTTCTCCCGAAGTCGCTGTGCGCCATCATTGCGCTGATTGGTGCGGTCGTTCTCATCAAGGGTTTGTCCAAACCCCAGGAGGCGTTGGACGCGATCAACCCCAAGCCGCTCATCATTCTGGTCGTCGCCATTGCAGGGTTCGCCTTTGCAGCAGAGCGTTTCGGCTTCGTCCCGGCGACCATCTGGTTGCTGGTCGTCGGAAGCCTTGCCGACCCGGAGTCGCGCTGGAAAGAGATTTTCATCTCGACCGCCGTGCTCACCTCTCTTGGCGCGCTCCTCTTCGTTTACGGACTTGGCGTTCAGATGCCCATCTGGCCCTTCTGATTGCCTGTCCTGACTTGATCGGATCATTTCGATGGCATTTTTCGACGTACTCATGCTTGGCTTCTCGGAGGCCCTGACACCCACCAACCTGATGTTCTGTTTCCTCGGCGCGCTGCTGGGAACGCTGATTGGCGTGTTGCCCGGCATCGGACCAACTGCAACCGTGGCAATTCTGCTGCCGGTTACTTTCTTCCTGCCGCCGCTCGGCGCCTTGATCATGCTCGCGGGCATTTTCTACGGGGCTCAGTATGGCGGATCGACAACGGCTATTCTGGTCAATCTTCCCGGCGAGGCCTCGGCGGTTGTGACTGCGATCGACGGTTATCAAATGGCGAGAAAGGGCAGGGCGGGCGCCGCCCTTGCCATCGCGGCACTCGGATCTTTCTTTGCCGGTACTGTGGCAACCATCGCACTGGCGATTGCCGGCCCGACGCTGTCTTCCTTCGCCCTGTCCTTCGGCCCGGCCGAATATGTGGCGCTGTGTATCTTCGGTCTGCTCGCCGCCACCATTCTGGCCCATGGTTCGGTGGTCAAGGCCATTGGCATGGTCTGCCTCGGCCTCGTGCTGGGCATGGTCGGCATCGACGTCAACAGCGGGTCAGCCCGCATGACATTCGGATCGACCGATCTTTACGACGGTATCGATTTCGTCGTTATCGCGGTTGGTCTGTTCGGCATTGCGGAAATCGCCACAAACCTAGAATCCAAGGAGGTTCGCGGTGTCTTGCAAAGCAAGATCGGCAGGCTTTGGCCGACTCGCGAAGAATTCAGGGACAGCTGGGCGGCCGTGTTGCGCGGAACCGGTGTCGGCACCATCCTGGGCGTTCTGCCGGGTGGTGGCGCAACCTTGAGCGCGTTCAGTGCCTATTCGGTCGAAAAACGTATTTCCAAGACCCCGGAGAAATTCGGTCACGGCGCTATTGCAGGTGTTGCCGGGCCGGAAGCTGCGAATAATGCGGGTGCGCAGTCTTCGTTCATACCGCTTCTGACACTTGGCATTCCGTCCAACTCCATCATGGCCATGATGCTGGGTGCCATGACCATTCACGGCATTACGCCCGGCCCGTCGGTCATCCAGAACCAGCCGGAATTGTTCTGGGGTCTCGTCGCCTCGATGTGGCTCGGCAACGCCATGCTGCTGGTCATCAACCTGCCGCTCATCGGTCTTTGGGTAAAGCTGCTGCAAATCCCTTATCGCCTGATGTATCCTGCCATTCTGCTGTTCTGCTGCGTCGGTGTGTACAGCGTCAGCAATCGTGGTTTCGATGTGGCTTTGGTTATCCTGTTTGGCATCTTGGGCTATGTCCTGCGCAAGGCGAAATGCGAACCGGGTCCGCTTCTGCTGGGCTTCGTTCTAGGTCCGCTTCTGGAAACCAACCTGCGCCGCGCCATGCTTCTGTCGCAGGGTGACTGGCTGGTCTTCTTCGAGCGTCCCATCAGCGCGGTGCTTCTGGCCGTGACAGCGCTGATGCTGCTGACCCTGATCCTGCCAACCATCCGCAAGAACAGAAAAGCCGCCTTCGAAGCGAGCGAAGACTGACAGAGGGGCGCCGCGAGGCGCCCTTTTCGCTTCGGTAGGGAGAAGAAATTGACCTGCGTCGGCATGATGCTATCTGTGAGCTATCCATGAGATTACCTATTCCCGGCTTTTCCTACGCTCGCCGTCTGCGCGGCGTGCTGTCTCTGGACGATTTCGAGAGCGTGGCGCGAGGTCATCTGCCAAAGCCGCTATTTGGGTATATTGCCGGGGCCAGCGAGACCAATGCCTCGCTGCGACAGAATGCTGCTGCGTTTCAGGACATCGCTTTGCTGCCGAGGGTGCTGCGAAATGTCTCGGGCAGAAACACAAAGACCACCCTGTTGGGCGAGGAGTGGAACGCCCCCTTCGGCATCGCGCCCATGGGCATCAGTGCCTTGATGGCCTATCGGGGAGATCTCGTCTTGGCGAGAGCAGCGCAGGATTCCGGTATCCCCATGATCATGAGCGGTTCGTCCCTGATCCGGCTTGAGGAGATCGTCGAGGCGGCGCCCCGATCATGGTTCCAAGCCTATCTTCCCGGTGAGCCGGATCGGATCGATGCGCTGATCGACCGCGTCGCCTCGGCAGGGTATAAAACACTCGTGCTGACCGTCGATACCGCCGTCCTGGCAAATCGCGAGAACAACATCCGAGCAGGTTTCTCAACACCGCTACGACCAAGCGCTCGTCTTGCCTGGCAGGGATTGAGCCACCCGGCATGGAGCATCGGCACCTTCGGTCGCACGATCCTCAAGCATGGCATTCCCCATTTTGAAAACTCCTATGCCACGCGCGGTGCGCCTATCCTTGCGTCCAACGTGATGCGCGACTTTGGTAAGAAGGATCATTTGAGCTGGGACCATCTCAGCCGGATCAGGGAGAGATGGGCTGGAAATCTGATCGTGAAAGGCATTCTTCACCCCGAAGATGCGGCCATTGCCGTACACCGCGGAGCAGACGGTATCATCGTCTCCAACCATGGCGGCAGGCAGCTGGACGGTGCCATCGCGCCACTGAAAGCACTTCCGGCAATAGTAGATAAGGTGGGGCCTGGGACAGTTGTCATGATCGATGGGGGATTTCGCAGAGGCACGGACATCGTAAAAGCGTTGGCCCTCGGTGCAAAGTTTGTTTTCGTCGGCAGACCGTTTCTATACGCTGCGACGGTTGGTGGCCAAGCCGGTGTGGCAAAGGCTGCCGCTATCCTTATGGATGAGCTTCATCGCAACATTGGCCTGCTTGGTCTCACGGGAATTGACCAATTGTCTTCCGCGGTCATCGAGCAGCAATAAGTCTACCAGGCATCGCTGCCTTTTCCTAACCGCCTGCCAGCTATAATGCGATGCCAGAATTTCGACGGTATGAAGCACCGGGTCGTCGTCGAGCCTGCGTTGACGTGCGGCAGTCGGGCGTGGTTTGGAGGCGACGTGTTGGCCGCCCCTATTTCCACATGCCGCGCATGCGTGCGCCGACATCGATGCGGATTTGCTGGGCACTGCGTTCAGACGCTGCGGGTGAAACTTTCGGCCAGGCCATCGGTTCGAAATACTGCAACAGGGTCGCCGGGATGAACCGGCTTCTGGCAGCGTAAACATGCCGATCACCCTGCGAGTTCTGACCGTGAGTGAAAAACCGCTGCGGCGTAATCAGCGACAGGCTGTCCTTGGCACGCGTCATGCCGACATAAAGCAGTCGTCGCTCTTCTTCGAGTTCCTGCGTGGTTCCGGTGCCGAGGTCCGACGGTATGCAGCCATCGACGACATTGAGCATGAAAACGGAGCGCCATTCCTGCCCCTTGGCCGAATGGATGGTCGACAGAATGAGGTAGTCTTCGTCGAGCAGCGGGACACCCGCCTGATCGCTGGTCGCATCCGGCGGATCAAGCGTCAGTTCAGTCAGGAAACGCTCTCGGGAAGGGTAGCCGCTGGCGATCTGCTCGAGTTGCAGAAGGTCGGCCTTGCGGGTGTCGGCATCTTCATGGATGCGATCAAGATGCGGTTCGTACCAGAGACGGGCCTGCGCGATATCCGATGGCCAGCCTTCATGGGTTTTCCGAAGGCCGCCCAACAGTTGAACGAAGGACGTCCAGTCCTCCCCCGTCTTGGGTGGCGGCGGAATTTCAGCCAGCGCCAAGAGCGGTTCGGGGTCGGATGCGATCGTGTCGAGAATGGTGCCAGCTTTCTTGGGACCAATTCCAGGCAGCATCTGCAGAAGACGGAAACCGGCCACCCGGTCACGGGGGTTCTGGGCGAAACGCAGGACTGCCAGCATGTCCTTCACATGGGCACTGTCGAGGAACTTCAGGCCGCCGAATTTGACGAAAGGAATGTTGCGGCGGGTGAGTTCTACTTCAAGCGTGCCGCTGTGGCTGGAAGTGCGAAACAGCACCGCCTGCTGCTTCAGCGTCATCCCGACCTCGCGGTTTGCCAGCACCTGCTCAACGATGAAATTCGCCTGTTCGGTTTCGTCCTTGACGGTCACGAGTTTCGGTCGCTCCAGCGACTCCCGTTCCGTCCACAGGTTCTTGGTGAAACGCTCGCGCGCAAGCTCGATCACGCCGTTGGCTGCTGCCAGAATGGGCTGGGTCGAACGGTAATTGCGATCGAGCGTGATGACGTCCGCTGCCGGACTGAACGATGCCGGGAAGTCGAGAATGTTGCGAACTGTTGCTGCCCGAAACGAATAGATTGATTGTGCATCATCACCTACGACGGTCAATCCCCGTCCGCCGGGCTTGAGCGCCATCAGGACAGACGCCTGCAGCTTGTTCGTGTCCTGATACTCATCCACCATCACATGGTCGAAACGACTGCCGATATCGTCGGCGAGTTCGGGATCGCTCACCATCTGCGCCCAGTAGAGCAGCAGATCATCGTAATCGAGCACGTTCTGCGCCTGCTTTGCCTCGACATAAGCTCCGAACAGTTCCTTCAACTGTTCCTCCCAAGAGGCGACCCATGGATAGTGCTGGCGAAGAATCTCGTTTAGCGGTGTCTCCGAGTTAACGGCGCGCGAGTAGATCGAGAGACAGGTGCCCTTGGTCGGGAAACGGCTTTCGGTTTTGGAAAATCCAAGCTCGTGGCGCACGAGGTTCATCAGGTCGGCGCTGTCTTCCCGGTCGTGGATTGTGAAGTCGAGATTGAGACCGATCTGCTCGGCATACATCCGCAGCAGTCTGGCACCGATCCCATGAAACGTACCCGACCACGCAAGCGCGTCAGTCAGGACGGCAGCATTGGCACCCAGAACATTGCGGCAGATACGCTCGACGCGGCGGGCCATTTCCGAGGCGGCCCTGCGCGAAAAGGTCATGAGCAGAATACGGCGCGGGTCGGCACCATTGACGATAAGGTGCGCCACACGATGCGCCAGTGTATTCGTCTTGCCGGAGCCCGCCCCAGCGATGATCAACAATGGCCCCGCTGCGTTGCCCTCAGCCAGCCCAACGCCATGCTCGACGGCCTTGCGCTGCTGCTCGTTCAGTTTTTCCAGATAGGCAACCGCCATCCCGTTTTCCTTGATGTGTGCCTACTTTGAATTCGGCATGGAAGAATCCTCTTAAATCGAGAGTGACGCTTCAAAATTGCCTTGCGAACAAAGTAAGAACTATCAGGTGGCAGAGATATTGAAAAGTCCTTCATTAGCATGACGCGATAGTCGTCAGTCTTACGGGTCGAAGCTTTTCGTGTCAGCCTTCAGCGACGTTTGAAGACCACATCGCAAGTGCTCTTCACACCATGGGCATTGTAGCTGTTCGGGAGGCAGCGTACGTCTGTCATTGGCCAGCATAAATTACAGGAACTTTGAAGAGTCTCGCATGTTCGGCATGTGAAGTCTTTGGAGGAATACCTAATGATACGTCGTGTTACCGGCGCTGCGTCAATTTTCGCAGCACTTCTTGGCTGCAGTGCGTCTTACGCCCAGCAGGGCGATGGAACTGAAGTCCAGATCACTACAAACGTTTTCAAGCCCAATAAGGTCGCTGCGACGAGTGAGCGGATTGGTGAGTTGAAGGTGCCCGACGGCTTCTCCGTGAAGCCATTCGCCCAGGGCCTTGGCAATAGTCGCATTATCGAGGTCTCCGACAAGGGATTCATCTATGTCAGCCGTCGGGAAGAGGGCGATGTGCTGCTCCTCAAGGACGAGAATAACGATGGCAAGTCCGATGGCGCGCCTGTCCAGGTCGTGTCCCGCGCACAGGCGCATGGGCTGGCAATCAAGGATGACAAACTCTACCTTGTCACCGTGAAAGAGGTCTTCGTTGCCGACATCAAGGCCGATGGAACGCTTAGCGAACTTGAGATGATCATCGGCGATCTGCCGGATTCCGGCCAGCATCCAAACCGTGTTCTTTCATTCGGCCCTGACGGAATGCTGTACATCAGCGTCGGCTCTACCTGCAATTCCTGCAACGAAAGCAATCCTGAAAACGCAACGATCATTCGCGCGACGCCGGATGGCAAGAGCAGAACGATTTTCGCGTCAGGCCTGCGCAACACGATTGGTTACGATTGGCAGCCGCAGACTGGCGAACTCTGGGGCCTGGATCATGGCATCGACCTGATGGGCGACGAGGTTCAGGCCGAGGAACTCAACAAGATCGAGCAGGGCAAGCAATATGGCTGGCCGCATGTCTATGGCGCGGGTGACATATATCCACAGTCCACGCCAGTTGGCGGTGTGACAAAAGAGCAATGGCGCGATCAGAGCCAGCCGATGGTGATCGGTTACACGGCGCACGCGGCGCCCATGCAGATGAAGTTCTATAAGGGAACGGCCTTTCCAGCGGAATTTGCGGGAGATGCTTTCGCTACCATGCGGGGATCATGGAACCGAAACCCGGCATCAGGTTACGAAATTGTCCGGGTTCACTTCGAAAACGGTCAGCCCAAAACCATCGAGCCGTTCCTGACCGGCTTCCTGACGGATGGCGGCAGGACGCATTTCGCCCGTCCGGTCGGCCTTGCCGTCGCTAAAGACGGCTCGTTGTTGATGGCGGATGATGCCAACGGCGTCATTTACCGGATTGCCTATACGGGCGAAGCCAAAAAAGCAGAGACCGCACCCACGGCCCCCGCCGATGTTATGGAAGCACAGGCGAAAAAAAGCGCAGATGTGCCATTGGCTTTGAAGCGGCCCGAGACGGAGTCCGAGGGAAAGATCACCGTCTCCACAGATGCTTTCTCGAACAATGCAGCAATGCCCACGAGATACAGTGAATATGCTGATGGCGTTTCGCCTGCGCTTCGCTGGAGCGCTGTGCCAAAGGCTGCGTCTTACGCCATCATCATGGAAGATCCTGACGCTTCGCCGCTCAAGCCCTTTGTCCATTGGTTGGCGTGGAACATCCCCGCGACAGTGACGATGCTTCCAGAAGGCTTGCAGGAACAGCTTCGCCTCGTGGAGCCGGAGGGTGTTTTGCAGGGTCGCAACACATCTGGAACACACGGTTATTTCGGACCAAAGCCACCTGCGGGTGACAAGCCTCATCACTACCATATCCAGGTCATCGCACTCGATTCCATGATTGATCTGCCACCGACGTCCGACCGCGATGCGCTTTTGGCTGCCATGTCTGGCCATGTCATCGGAAAGGGTGAGGTCGTCGGGACTTATCAGCAGAAGATCGAACCACCCAAGCAATAACAAAATGTCACACCGTAGTTTCAAAGGAAATCTTATGCCTATCTCACGTACTTCCATCGGCGCCGCGAGCCTTGCGGTCCTCTTGCTTTCTTCTTCGGCATCCGTATGGGCCCAGCAGCCCGCCCCGGCGCCAGCCCAACCGGCTCAGCAGACGCAGCCGACTGAACAGGCGAAGCCCGATGCCCAGATGCAGGCTGTCCTGGACGCGCTGAAGGGGCTGGATGCCAAACCCTTTTCTGGCCTGACCGTGCCGCAGGCCCGCACGCAGGCAAGTGCCGCCGATGCCGCGCGCACGGTGCAGCGGGACAAAAAGATATCGCCGATGCCAGAGGCGGGTGTTGCGACAAAGGATATTGCCATTCCGAGTGCCGGCGGCGCGTTGCCAGCCCGTGTCTATGTTCCCGAAGGCAAGGGGCCATTCCCTGTCGTGCTGTACTTCCACGGCGGTGGCTGGGTCGTGGCTGATATCAATACCTATGATGCGACGCCAAGAGCGCTTGCACTTGGTTCGAAAGCCATCGTTGTTTCTGCAGATTATCACCATGCGCCAGAGAGCAAGTTCCCGGCGCAGCATGACGATGCCTGGGCTGCCTACGCGTGGACCGTTGAAAACATTCATACTTTGAATGGTGACGCCAAGCGGATTGCTGTTGCGGGTGAAAGTGCCGGCGCCAATCTGGCCGCCAATGTTGCTCTGATGGCGAAGGAAAAGAAGACAACGATGCCGGTGCACCAGTTGCTGGTCTATCCAATCGCTGGCAACGACATGAACACGCCGTCCTATCAGGAAAATGCCAACGCGGCACCGCTCGGCAAGGCCGATATGGAGTGGTTCGTTTCGCATGTCTTCGCGTCCAAGGATGAGACCGCCGATCCGCGGATCAATCTCGTCGGTCGCAATGACCTTGAGGGACTGCCATCTGCAACCGTCATCACTGCGCAGATCGACCCGTTGCGTTCTGAAGGACAGGCCTATGCCGATAAGTTGAAGGCAGCGGGCGTGATGGTAAATGCGCTGAATTACGAGGGCGTGACCCACGAATTCTTCGGAATGGCCAAGGTGGTGAATAAGGCGAAGGACGCTGTCGATGCTGCCAATGCCGACCTCACGAAAGCATTTTCCAAAACGAAGTGATCGCGTCACAAAGGACCATAACTATGAAATTTTCAAATCTATCCTACCTCGCATTATCCGCTGCCCTTTTGAGCCAGCCGCTCATGGCGCAGGAACAGAAGCCAAAACCTGCTGGCGATGCCGCACCCATGATGGTCATGGACCGGCCAACCTTCGTCAGCGTCGTCTCGAGCTCCAACGAGTTCGAGATCAAGTCCAGCGAACTGGCTTTGCAGAATGCGGAGTCCGGCGATCTCAAGGACGCGGCAAAGATGATCATCGCCGACCACCAGAAGGCGGGTGCTAAGCTCAAGGGTATCTTGGATAAAAAGGGAGAGCCATTGCCATCCCCGATCGTCCTTGCACCCAAGCAACAGAAGATGATGGATCAATTGCAGGCTGCCAAAGGCAAGGACTTCGACACGCTTTACCTCGACATGCAGGTGCAAGCACACATGGAGGCGATTGCGCTGTTTCGAACCTATGCAGGGTCCGGTGACGACCAGACCGTCGTTGGGTTCGCGAAAGAAACTCTACCCAGCCTTGAAACGCATCTGTCGCACGTGAAGATGGCCAGCGCCAAGCACTAACACTGCAGAAATGCCCCACTGACGAGCCTATGCCTTCGGCGGTCCTTAGCAAGCCGCTCGAAGGCATTTTCCTGTCAGCCGATAAGCGCCAAGCCGTAGCGACCTCGTCGCAGTGAAGTGTCGTGGCCACTCAATAATCCGGCTAAGAAAAATCCACCCCAAATTCGGAACCCGCCTTTTCGGACCGAGTTGAATGCAACGACTATCTATTACGTCCGGAATCGGTTGAAGCGGAGGGATTCATTTGAATGATTGGCTCTTATCAGTTGGCGTTGAACTAAACTTCTTCCCGCATCTGATTGCATTGTTGGTGGCATATGTTCTGGCGCTCCCAATTGGTTGGGACAGAGAGCAGAATGAGCGAAGTGCGGGATTGCGGACATTTCCCTTGGTCGCGATTGCAGCCTGCGGCTTCATACAGGCCGCAGAGACGATAACTCTTGGCAATGCTGAGGCAACAGCCCGTGTCGTGGAAGGTCTCATCAATGGCGTCGGTTTCATCGGGGGTGGCGCGATCCTCGTCGGTAAAATGGGAACGCGGGGCACAGCGACAGCGGCCAGCATCTGGGCTACGGGCGCCATCGGTGCCGCGGTTGGGCTAGGCTCCTATGATACTGCCATTGTCCTTTCGATCGTTACCTTTTTGACACTTCGGGTGATGACGAACTTCAAGTCCCCGGCAAACCCGGTTCGCCTTCAGGCCGATAAGACGGAGGATGAAGGACATTGACGACGACCTTTGCCCAGAAAAGCGCTTAAGCAACTCTTGAGCTTTTTCGGATAAGCTTTTTTTCAGATGAATTCATTGTCGGGGGGACAAATGGGCAATCGGGTTCGTAAACCTATTTGGGTGAAAATGACGGCTTACGGCTTTGGAGCCGTTTTGTTTGCGAGTGCGACTATCGGAGGGCAGGCATGGTATGGCCAGTCCATTGCGAATGAAGACGCACTTCGCAGCAAGGCAAAAAGCGACCTTTCTCTTATTCAGACGGATATGGGTGCGACGCAGAGAGCGGCGGCGGCAGTCGCCTTGGCGATCGCCAGCGATCCCGACACCGCAAAACTCATTCTTGGAAAAGAAAAGGACGCTATCCTGGCCAAATACGGGTCCGGCCTTCCTGCCATCTCCAAGGAAGGTGGCCTGCAATTTGTGACCTTCATCGATGCGAAGGGCGTCGCAGTTGTGCGCCTTCATGCCCCTGACAAGTCTGGTGATGACATGACTGGCCGTCGCAAGATGGTTGTCAAAGCTCTTGCCACGGGCAAGGTCGCCGCAGGCATCGAGACCGGCCGCGCCAGCATCGGCATGTATGCGTCAGCACCGGTTATCGCTGACGGCAAGCTCGTTGGCCTCATCGATGTCGGTACTGAACTGTCGAACCCCTATTTCGGCCCCATTGCCGATCGAATCGGCGGCGAGATCGCCGTCAATGTGGTGGCCGACGGAAAACTTCAACTTCAGGCATCAACACTGGACGGAAAGTCCATGCTGACGCCAGAGCAGGTCAAGGCGGCTTTTGAAGGCAAGCCTGTGTCCGAGACGATACTGTCGGAGGGAAGGGATATCGTCGTTCAGGCTGTACCCTTTACGAATTTCTCGGGCGAACCGCTTGGCGTCTTCGAGGTCGGAGCGGACGCTACGCAAATTCTCGCGGCAAGCTCCCGATCGCTCTGGACAACGGTTGCCGGAAGCGTTGCCGTGTCACTGCTCTCGCTGATCGGCTTCCTCCTGTTTGCCCGGTCTTTCTCGAAGGTGATTGGCAATTTGACAAACACCATGTCACGACTGGCAGAAAATGACCTCGACGTAACGATCGAAGGCAAGGAACGCCCCGACGAGATAGGAGCGATGGCGTCCGCCGTTCAGGTCTTCAAGGAAAATGCCGTACGTGCGCGCTCGCTTGAGAACGAGGCAACAGCCAGCCGTCAACAGACCGAAGAAGAACGCCAGAGGGCGAGTGAGCTCGAACACAAGCGGACGATCGAGATGACGGAAGCGACCCGTTTGCTTGCCGACGGATTGCATAAACTCTCTCTGGGCGATCTGACCTATCAGATCAAACAGCCGCTTTCTGCGGATTTCGAAAGTCTTCGCTCTGATTTCAATCAAGCCGTCAGCCAGCTTCGCGAGACATTGAGCGCCGTTGCGCAGTCCACCTCCGCAATCGACAATGGCTCACGAGAAATCAGTTCGAGTGCAGATGACCTGTCACGCCGTACGGAGCAGCAGGCAGCTTCGCTTGAGCAGACGGCGGCGGCGCTGGACCAGATTACGACGAATGTTGCCAACTCCACCAAGCGTGCGGACGAAGCGCGCAGCGTCGCCATCCAGGCCAACCAGAGTGCGCGCCAGTCTGGCGCAGTGGTGGCCTCTGCCGTCCACGCAATGGGCAAGATCGAACAGTCCTCGGGCCAGATTTCGAGCATCATCGTCGTTATCGATGAAATTGCATTCCAGACGAACCTGCTGGCCCTTAATGCCGGTGTAGAAGCGGCCCGCGCCGGTGAGGCCGGAAAAGGCTTCGCTGTCGTTGCACAGGAGGTTCGCGAACTGGCCCAACGGTCCGCAAAGGCTGCAAAGGAAATCAAGGAACTCATCCGCAATTCAAGCGCCGAAGTTGAAAGCGGCGTGACGCTGGTGAGCCAGACGGGTGATGCGCTGAAGGCCATCGAAGAATATATTGTCACGATCAACCAGCATATGGACGCCATTGCAACATCGGCTCGGGAACAGTCCGTGGGTCTTGCGGAGGTCAATACCGCCGTCAACCAGATGGACCAGGTCACACAGCAGAACGCTGCAATGGTGGAAGAGGCAAACGCTGCCAGTGCGACGCTGGCAAATGAAGCAAGAAATCTGCGAGAGCTGGTGTCGCGCTTCAAGGCGGACAATTCGTCAGCTAGGCCAACCTCTGCCTCGCCAGACGTCGACAAGCCCCGTTCTTCGCCCGCAAGAACGATGTTGAAAAAGGTCGCCAGCTCGTTTGGATCGAACGCGGTTCGGGACGACTGGCAGGAGTTCTGACCCCTTTCAGCGAAGTGAGTGGCCATCAGCCATAGGACACCAGCCGTTCTGGCACTCAGTCGCCAATTGGGCTTGCTGACCGGGCCCCTTTGTACGAGGGACCCGGCAGATGCATCAAGCTGTTCTCAAGTCGAGCGTTGCACGGGCATCGGCAGGTGTCGCAACCTGCCGGTTGGCTTCACTGACGATGCGACCGGCGCGGTAAACGAACTCGGCATTTGATGCCGCAAGGCGGTTCTTGGCGTAGAGGACGTTATCCTCCATACCCACGCGGATGTTTCCGCCCATGGCCACTGCCGTCATCAGTATAGGCATATGTCCGCGACCGATGTCGATTGCCGACCAGTGAGCGTCCTTTGGAAGCAGGCCTCGCAGATAGACGAGGTTCTCGACCGTCGCCGTCGTTCCCCCCGGTGCGCCCAGGACGAACTGATAGTATGCGGGGGCCTTCAGGACCCCCTGTTTGAGATAATACTCGGAGTTATAGTACATTCCTGCGTCGAAGATTTCGATCTCGGGTTTTACGCCGTTTTCGATCATCACCCTTCCGAGCTTTTCGAGAAAATGCGGGTGATTGATGAAGAGCGTGGAGTGCGCCCAGTTCATCGAACCGCAATCATAGGAGGCCATTTCGGGCTTCAATTCCACGAGATGCATCATACGGGTCTCGTCGGTGGCGTTCAGGTCTCCTGACGTGGTGAGGTTCAGCACGATGTCGCACCGTTCCCGGATGAGGCCGACGGTTTCGCGGAATTTCCCGATATCCATCGTACCTTTGCCCTCATCGTCCCGCATGTGGAGATGAGCAATAGCGGCACCGGCCTGCCAGCATTCGAAGACGTCGTCTGCGATCTCGCGCGGTGTTAACGGAATGGCGGGGTTATGTTCCTTCGTCGGCCACGCACCCGTCGTGGCGACGGTGATAATGGTATTTTCGTTCATCTTAACCTCATAGGTCCTTGGGGCCGGAAGACGCCTTTTGGGCATCTATGTTGGGCAGGGTAAGCATCGTCAGCCCTGCAAGCAGGAAGAAACCGGCGCAAATCATAATGCCCGTCGCAAAACTGTATTTCTGGGCGATGAAACCCATGACAAACGGTGCGAAGGCAGAGATGCCGCGCCCGATATTGAAGCAGAAACCGGCGCCAAGGGTGCGAATGCGGGTTGGAAAAAGATCGGGCAGATATGACCCCATCAACCCGACAAAGGCGGTAAAGAATGCGTAGACCGGTCCCATGACGAGCAGCGCGGTGGGATCCGTCATCGAGATATAGATCGGCAATGTGATCGCCGTTCCCAGGAAGGAAATCACGACCGCTTTCTTTCTGCCGATACGGTCGGCGAGATATCCGAAGACATTGTATCCGATGAACATGCCGACGTTGAGGACGATGAAGAACATGAACGCAGTATTGGCGGGAAGTCCGCGTTCCTTGATCATGAACATTGGCAGCCAGGTGCTGGCGCCCCAATATCCGATCAATCCGCAGCTTGCGACGAGCGTTGCAAGAATGGTGTTTCGAGCAAGCTCGGGAGCGAAAATATCCTTCACCGACGTCATCGCGCCGTCAGACTTCGCCTTTTGCCGCTGCCATGCCTCCGATTCCGGTACGAATAGCAGGTAGTAGATCGCCGCAAGCATTGATCCGCCACCGGTTAGAAACAATGCGTGCCAACCAAATTGCGGGATGATGAGGTAAGCCAGAAACGAGGCGACCCCCGCACCGACCGGGAAGGAAGACAACACGAAGGACGCAGCTCTGCCTCGCTGGTGCGAGGGCCATGTTTCCGAGATATAGGAGACAATGATGCTCCAGACGCCGCCAAGACCCAGACCCGCGAGGAAACGCAGAATGAGAATCTGGTGCCAGCTATTTGTCAAGTAGATCGCCATCGTCAGCAGGCCGAAGGAGGTCAGGCTCCAGAACAGAACCTTGCGGCGACCAAAATTGTCCGCCGCCCAGCCAATCGCGATGCTGCTGAAGCCGATGCCGACCATGGTCGCGGTCGCCAGCAATCCGCCATCCGCTGGTGATATCGCCAGATCCGTGATGATTGCTGGCATTGCCATGGCAAGAAGAAAGATATCCATGGCGTCAAACATGTATCCGGCAAAACCACCGATCATCGTATGCCATTTGACATCAAGTTTTTCAGAAATTTGATTTGAGTTGTTCATGGCCATATCCCCCCTTTAAGCGTCAAGAACCGCAACAGCGCGACACCAGCCCGCGCTTGCGTTTTTGATCTTGATCGGGAAGCAGGAGAGCTTGAAACCGAACGGCGGCAGAAGGCCGAGATTGGTCAGTTTCTCCATGTGGTAATACTCTTTTTCGATGCCGGCGAAGTGCCCCTCCCAGATGATCGAGGCATCTCTGGTCTTTTCGAATTCCTCGGCAATCAGGCTGAGTGGGCGGTCCCAGCTCCAGGCATCCGTACCTACAATCTTTACGCCCTGTTCGAGAAGGTAGAGCGTGGCCTCACGGCTCATACCGCATCCTGCGGAGAGGTAATCGGCAGAGCCCCATGCTGTCTCGGCGCCTGAACGGATGACGACAATATCGAGCGGCTTCAGCCTATAGCCAATGCGCTTCAACTCGGCCTCTATGTCGGCTGCCAACACTTTGTAGCCATTCGGCTTTTGGGAAAAATCGAGTACGACTCCATCCGAGAAGCACCATTCCAGCGGTGCCTGGTCGATCGTGCGGGCTGGCTTCCCGCCATCCATGGTCGGATGATAATGCCAGGGCGCATCAAGATGAGTGCCGCTATGTGTGGTCAGGCTGACATATTCAATCGCCCAGCCCAGTCCTTTTGGCAGGTCGGATTCCTTCGCGACAGGAAAGAACTGCCGCATATGCTCTGCGCCTTGTCTGTGATCCCGATAGTCTATCGTCGTCGACATGGAAGGCGGATCGCACGGCGTTCCATCCTCCAGCGATACGCTGAGGTCGATAATTCTCATTGGTTCTCCACCCAATTATACGGTCACTGCAGATGCAGTGGTCCCCCCATTTTTCCTCTCACCACCGTGCCCGAAGCCCGGCGCATCCGAAGGTTAGAAAAAATAGACGTACGTACAACCTTTTTTAATCTGACAGCTGTTTTGTTTTTCAGAGGGTCAACGAGTGACCGCAGATTGGGAAAATCGATCACACACGGGAAATAGCCGCGCTGCTGCCGACGGACGTGCTCCTCCAGAAGGCCGTCGGGTTAAAACTGGATCTCTGATGGAGTGGAGGAAAATCAGCGTCGGGTCGTCGAGACGCTAAGGCCCGACAAACCTAGGGGGGTGGAATAGGTGAAGTGGATTTCGACACTTGCGACAAAACGAAAAACAGGCGGCCGGGTTTGGCCGCCTGTTTTTGGGTTGCGGGTGGGCGCTTAGAACTCTTCCCAGCTATCCGGTGCCGCAGCGGTGTTGCCGCCGCCTTTACCCATGGCGCTCGCGACCTTCGCAATCATGCGGCGCGCAGGGGAGGGCGCCGGTTTTTGATCGCTTTTGACGGCGACTGGCTTGCTTCTTGCCGCCTCGACAGAGTCGATGCGGAACTCGGACACGATCTCTCGCAGGCGTCGGACTTCTTCGGCCAGCGTGGAACTGGCGGCTGTCGATTCCTCCACCATAGCAGCGTTTTGCTGCGTGACCTGGTCCATCTGGTTGACCGCAGTGTTGACTTCCGAGAGGCCGACCGACTGTTCACGAGCCGACGTGGCGATGGCATCGAGTTGTGAGTTGACGACCACAACCTGCTCTTCGATGACCTTTAGTGCGTCGCCCGTTTCCTGAACCAGCCGCACGCCTGTGCTGACCTCGTCGACGGAATTGCGGATGAGATCCTTGATTTCCTTTGCCGCCTGCGCTGAGCGCTGAGCGAGTTCGCGCACCTCCTGTGCAACGACAGCAAAGCCTTTTCCAGCCTCGCCAGCACGTGCCGCTTCGACACCGGCGTTCAGAGCAAGAAGGTTGGTCTGGAAAGCGATTTCGTCGATGACGCCGATGATTGATGAAATCTGGTTGGAAGACTGCTCGATACGCTGCATTGCGGATACTGCGTTGGAGACAACCTCACCCGACCGGCGCGCAGACTTGTTGGCTTCCATTGCCACGTGGCGAGCGTCTTCTGTCCGCTTTGACGAGCTTGAAACGTTGGTGGTGATTTCGTCCAGAGCCGCTGCAGTTTCTTCCAGAGATGCGGCTTGCTGTTCGGTGCGCTTCGAGAGATCTTCGGCGCTTTGGCTGATTTCGCGAGCCCCGTTATCAATGGAGCCGGTAGCACTCGCCACTGCCCGCAAGCTGTCGCACAGCTGTCTGACGGCTGCGTTGAAGTCCGATCGCAGCGATTCAAAGTCTCCTGCAAAAGGTTCGTCCAGCTGGAAAGTAAGATTGCCGTTCGACAGTTGCCGCAGACCTTCTGCCAGTCCGGATGTAGCCTGTGCCATCTCTTGCGTACGCTGACGCTCGACCTCGGCGTTGCGCAGCCGCTCCGCTTCACCTGCACTGCGGGTGGCCTCTGCGGAGCGTTCGAGGTCCAGGGCACGCAGTCCATTGTCCTTGAATACCTGCACGGCCTTGGCCATAGAGCCGACTTCGTCACGCCGATCAATGCCATCGACAGCAACATCGAAGTTTCCAGTGGCGAGCACGCTCATCGTGTTCGACAGGTTGCCGATAGGTTTGACCAGCCAAGCTCGCACTGCAACAAAGCCAAGCACGAGTACCGCGAGGATAACGCCTGCCACAAGGCTTAGCGTTTTCAGCGCCGTGCTGTCGACGAAGGCCGATTGCTCGTCACCCATGGCGTTTGCTTCTTCCGTGACCGCTGTCGTTACGGCTGTAAAGCGCGGTGAAAGGCTAGCGAAGGCCGGTTGGCATTCTTTCAGAAAGATCGCCTGCGAACTGGCAATATCCGTCTCCGACGTTGCGGCCCGTCCTGCTGCAATCGTTGCCGAGCAGGTCTCATTGAAGATCTTGAGGCCATCCGCCTTCAACTGTTTGATGTCGCCGTTCTCAGGCAAGAGGGTGATTGCTTTGTCGATGAATTTCTTGAAGCTGTCCTCGGCATCCTTGATGGAAGCAGCGGCACTGGCATTGTTTTCCGCAGTACGGGCCATTAACAGATCGCCAACACTTGCGCGAAATGCCTGCAGGCTGCGGTTTGCGCGCGCCAGAGACAAGGCTGCGGTCTGGTGACCATCCATAAGAGACTGATAACTTTCATCAATTTTATGCAGTTGATTGGTCTGGTAAACTGCGAGGGCGACTGCGAGAAGGCCGAAGGTGGCCATGATCGCGAGAAATTTTCCGACGATAGGGACGTGCTTCATTTTGTCTCCTGGATTGCATCTTAGAGGGGGTTATTTTTTTGATGCCACTCACAAATAACGCCGCAAAAGCCACTGGGGGGCGGCACACGGCACGCATGGGTGTTTACTCCGTGCCTAGATCGTCGGATCTCACAGAAACGGGCCGAACTGGGCGCAGTCGAATGGCGGCTTTGACGGCCCCATCCAGGCACCCGATTTGTCTTTCAAATGAAATGAGAGCAGCACGCCTCGTTCGTCACGATATTACTGGTCTCTGTCAGTAACGCGAGTGGAATATACGAAGTAAATAATTTAAACATAGTTAATTTTTAATATGACCGAGAAAATAAAATATAAAAAAATAGTTTTACCAAGTAATATTTTGTGAATACATAAATTATTTCCTTCGATTTCTTGATTTTGATCAATTTTCCCTTCTGACGGGAGATGAAATTTTTGAATTAAAAATTTACACATGAATGATGCTGCTCTTAATTTGTTTTAAGTGCAAAGTTTCGCGTCATACTGACCGCGTTCCTGGATTTTAGGAAGGCGACAAAGGCGCGGGCGAGGTGGTGGAGGCGTCGACAAACGCAACGCGCCCGGTCTTATTGCCGGGCGCGAAAATTCATATACGTCTGTGGTGTAGCGCCGGAAGAGACGGAGCAATTCGGCAGGTCGGTATGGCAGTTCTGCCTGTTAGGCCGCGATACTGCTCAGCATCTCATCGGTCGGCGGTAGCGCCAGTGCCTCAAACAAGGGTTTGGAGAGGAGGTAGCCTTGCACCAGAGACACTCCGAGGTCTCTCAGGGCTGCGAGTTCTCCGCCGGTCTCAACCCCTTCGCACAAAGGAACGATATTGAGATCGGCCAGCATGTCGAGCGTGTGTTTGACGATCTTTCGCCGTACGGGGTCCTTGTCGATGCCACGTATCAGATCCATGTCCAACTTGACGATGTCAGGTTGAAAATGTGTGAGCAGTCCAAGGCCCGAATGGCCAGCACCGAAGTCATCAATCGCCGTCTGGAAACCCATCTCCCGGTAGGTGCGCAGGATGTTGAGGATGTGCGCAGTGTCCAGCTTTTCTGTCTCGGTAAATTCGAAAATGATGCGATTCAGCGGGAAGCCGGTCTTCATGGCAGTGGCAAGCGTCAGGCGAATACAGGCACGTGGCTCGTAAACGGCGTTGGGCATGAAATTGATGGAGAGCTTGGCGGTGTCGGCCGGGTCGTACAGCTTTGCAGCAAGCTCGATTGCTTTCACCCGGCATTGCTGGTCGAAGGCATATCGATTGCTCTCGTCGACCTGCGTCAGAACGGAGCCAGCCCCTTGGCCCTCTGCACCACGCACCAAAGCCTCATGTCCGAAAATTGATCCTGTCGTGATATCCACGATAGGTTGGAACGCCATCGAGAACGGCAAATTGAGAGCCGCACCCTCATGGCAGCCTTGGCACTTCGTCGACATTAAAAACCATCTCCATCTTTATCTTAAATCAGCATATGCAAATTCAATTAAATATCCCTTCTTTTGACCGGATTAAATCGAGCAAAAAAGCGGTAATTTGCTGATGATTGCTCCGGCCTCGCCCATTGCTTAAGTCGCCGTAGCCATTACGGAACAATTGAAATCGTAGGACGCGAGCGGCTCTCCATGGCCGTACGCAATCTGCTCGCAGAAGGCTTGGCCTACGCCTTGGGCACGGGTGTCAAATTCTCCAACGGGGAAAGCTTCAATGCCGACGACGTCGTTTTCACGCTCAACTATATCGTCGATCCCGCAAACAAGATCGTGGTCTATGACAAGGTGAAATGGATAAAGTCGGCTGAACGGCTGGACGATTACAACGTCCGCGTCCACCTTCAGGCAGCTTACCCCGCCGCTCTCGAGCTGTTCAGCATGTCGGTGCCGATTTATCCCGACGAGTACTATCAGAAGGTGGGTGCGTCTGGAATGTCCACCAAGCCTGTAGGCACAGGTCCCTATGAGGTCGTATCCGTTACGCCGGGATCGAGCATCACGCTCCAGAAAAACCCTGAATATTTCGCAAGTCCGAAGCCTGCGGCGAAGATTTCCAAGGTCGAAATCCGCACCGTCAGGGACATCAATACGCAGCTTTCCGAATTGATGTCGGGCAATCTGGATTTTATGTGGCAGTTCCCCGCTGAGGTAGCGCAAAAGCTGAAGAGGGCGGGCGATTTCAAGGTCGAATCGGTCGAGACGATGCGGATCGGCTTCCTCGTTCTTGACGCCATGAACCGTTCAAGTCCCAAAAGCCCGATGGCCGACATCCGGGTTCGAAAGGCAATGAACCATGCGATCAACCGAGATGCTATCGTCGCTGGTCTGGTCGGTGAGGGTTCGAAAAAAATCGCCAGCGCCTGCTCTCCCATCCAGTTCGGATGCGAGACGGATGTGACCGAATATAATTATGATCCCGCAGAGGCAAAGAGATTGCTGGCGGAAGCCGGCTATCCCAACGGCTTCACGGTCGAGATGGGTGCCTACCGCGATCGATTGCTGGCAGAAGCCATGATCAATGATTTGGCGGCGGTCGGCATCAAGATCAACTTCAACATGATGCAGAATTCAGCCCTGGGTGCACGACGAATGGAAGGCTCCATGCCTTTGGCTTATCTGACGCATGGCTCCAGCTCGATCGCCGATGTCTCGGCTATCACGCCTGAATTTTTCGGCTTGGGTAAACAGGATTATGCGGGAGACAAGGAAATTGCAGCACTATTGAGTGCCGCGGGTTCCACGATCGATGTCGCGCAACGCAAGGAGAAATATTCCGCCGCCTTCAAGCTCATTGCAGACAGGGCCTACTGGGTTCCGCTTTGGACCTATCCTTCGACGGTTGCAACATCCCAGGAACTGAACTTCAAGGCCACATCCGACGAGCTCGTACGCTTTTACGACATGTCCTGGAATTGATAGGAAGCCGCTACGCAAGCGACAGCGTAGCGGCTTTCATCCACGTGTGACCGGATGAGAAAGATGACGATCCATTAGCGAAGCGTTGCTGAAAACAGAACGCTTCGTTGCTTTAGCTGCCACTACCCATCAAGAACTCTGTCGCCATACTCTTTCGCCAGCCGCTATAAAAACAACATCTGCGGTGAGACGAGAGGAACAAATCAATGAACAAATTCACAGCCAATGGCTGGGGACTGCATTTTATCGTCCTGGCCATCGTCATTGTGGCGGAGGTCATCGGCATCAGACGGCTGCCTATCGGGATTGGCACCGTGGTGTTTCTACCGATCCTTTACGCCTTTGCCATCGGTATCGCACTCAACCCCCATATCCTGAAGAAAACAGCGGCACTTATTCCACCGAAAGCGGTGAAGTTATCGGGCACGATGATCACGATTGCGATCATGCCCTTTATTGCCCGATTTGGAACGACCGTCGGTCCGCAGATCGATGCCATCATCGAGGCGGGGCCGGCGCTGGTCATTCAGGAACTGGGCAATCTGGGTACGATTTTGATTGCGTTTCCTGTGGCCGTCTTTCTGCTGCGCATGGGTCGCGAGTCTATCGGCGCGACATATTCCATCGATCGTGAGCCCAACCTGGCCGTCATTGCAGATCGTTACGGGCTGAACAGCCCTGAAGGCGCGGGCGCCATGGGCGTCTATGCGACGGGCACCCTCATCGGAACGTTTGTTTTCGCCATCATGCCGCCTTTGATTCATTCCCTGGGCTGGTTCGATTACCGCGCTCTTGCCATGTCCTGCGGTGTCGGTTCGGGCAGTATGCTTGCAGCCTGCGCGGGTGGACTGGTTGCCATCATTCCCGAGAGCAAGGACGTCATTCTGGCTCTGGCTGCTGCCAGCAACATTCTGACATATGCGACGGGTCTCTATGTCGGCCTGTTCGTTGCCCTGCCGCTCACGGAATGGCTTTACCGCAAGGCGCGCCCGAACGACCCTGCCAATTCTGCCCTGAAGGAGACACGTGTATGAGCATTCCTCACGCCACCCCCGTGGAACACGAACTTCCGCAGCATGGTGAAGACGAGCGCAAGATCAACGTCATCAGCTATTCCGGCCTTCTGATCGTTGCCTGTGCCATCGGCCTTGTCTCCAACTGGATCGCTACAGGCACCAATCCCATTGTCGCCCTTCCGGGAATGGTGGTTCTTTACGCCCTTTCCGTCGCAGGGCTGCTGATGGCACGTTACATCCCCTTGTCTCTTCCCTCCGTCGCGTGGACATCCTTGCTGGCCATTGTGGTGACGATCCCCGGTGTTCCCGGTTCCGCCTGGACACTTGCGCAGGTTCAGTCGCTGAACTTTCTGGCGCTGGCCACACCGGCGCTGGCCTATGGTGGCCTTGCCCTGACAAAGGGTGAGTTCGACATTGCGCGGAAGTCCGGCTGGAAGATCGTTATCGTGGCGATCTGCGTGATGTTCGGGACCTATATGGGCTCGGTCGTGATCGCTGATCTTTCATTACGGCTGAGTGGCAACTAAGAATGACGTGTGGTCGCCATGTTCGGCGACCACACCCACGACGAAAGGGAGTGACGCGATGGTTTCGATTTCGGGCGAAGAGATAGAAGAAGCGATTGGCTGGAGACACCATCTTCACCAGCATCCTGAACTCGGCTTCGAGGAACACGAGACATCGGCATTCATCGCCACACGTCTGGCGCAGTGGGGATACAAGATCCACACAGGCTACGGTAAAACGGGCATTGTGGGCACTCTGTCCAAGGGAAGTTCGCAACGGGCGATTGGCATCCGTGCCGATATAGATGCCCTGCCGATTGCCGAACAGTCAGGTGTTTCCCATGCCTCGCGCACACCCGGCAAGATGCACGCATGTGGACATGATGGCCATATCTCCATGGCGCTTGCGGCGGCGCGTGCTGCAAGCCGGTCCGAATTCGACGGAACCGTCCACTTCGTCTTCCAGCCTGCCGAGGAAAACGAAGGCGGCGGAAGAGCCATGGTCGAGGATGGGCTGTTTCGCGATCTTCCCATGGACCGCATCTTCGGTCTGCACAACTGGCCGGCGCTCGAGCTTGGAAAGCTGGTGGCCCGCGATGACCGGATGATGGCGGCTTTCGGAACATTCGAGATCAAGGTTACCGGTCGGGGCTCCCATGGCGCAATGCCGCATGAGGGGGCAGACCCCATCGTGGCGGCGTCCCAGATCGTCTCCGCGCTTCAGGCGATTGCCAGCCGCAATGTGTCGCCACTCGAATCCGCTGTTGTCTCCGTCACCCAGATCCATGGTGGCGACGCCTGGAACGTCATTCCCGAAGAGGTTGTCATCAAGGGAACGACACGCTGGTTCGAAGAAACCATCGGTGCAAAGATCAAGGATCGCATCTCGGTCATCGCCAACAATGTCGCTGCAAGTTTTGAATGTAGCGCGTCCCTGGATTATCTCTCCCGCTATCCCGCGACGATCAACGATCCCGAAAGCGCACGGATCGTGCGTCAGTCGGCAGCCAGCCTGCCGGAGATCAAGATCGTTGATGCGCAACCGAGCATGGCCGCAGAGGACTTTGCCTTCATGTTGCGTGAAAAGCCGGGATGCTACTTCTGGCTTGGTGCGAAGAAAGAGGGCAGAAATCCGGGCCTGCATTCGTCCTTTTTCGATTTCAACGACCAATTGCTGCCGTTGGGAGCGCGCATGTGGCTGGCGCTCATCGATAGCCAGCTTCCTAAAGCCGGATAGATCACGCTGGCGTCCATGACATATTGACTGCATTTGCTTGATGGCAAATATGCTGCCATGGAAACGCTGGATGCCAAAGCCTTAAGAATATTCATTGCCGTCGTGCGGTGTGGTTCGATCCGTAGCGCCGCTGAGCATCTCGGCGTCGCTGCTTCCGTCGTCAGTCGCCAGATCGCTGATACCGAGAAGAATGTCGGCCTACCCCTCTTTAACAGGACCAGCCGTGGCGTCGGTTTGACGGATGCCGGGGGCTTGGTTCTGGACCATGCCCAGCGCGTCATCGAAGACAGCGGCCTGCTGTCTGAACAACTGAACCAGTTGCGCGGTGTTCAGCAGGCGCGCGTGCGTGTGTGCTGCGGCGAAGGATTTCTGGGAGATCTCATCGAGCACGGGCTTAAAAGTTTCGCCAATGTGTATCCTTCCGTCAGCTACAATCTGACGCTCGGCAGTACCGACAAGGTGCAGGAAGATGTTGCAAACGGCGATGTCGATATCGGTATTGCCTACAACCCGGTCATAGATACGCGCATTCGTTCGCTGGCTATTTCCCGCCAGCCGCTGTGTCTGGTTGCTGCACCGGGGCATCCTCTGCTTCTCGAGCAGTCGGTCTCTCTGGAAGCCTGCCTTGAAGCGTCGCCCTACGCGCTTCTGACCAAAGGGCATGGCGTCACCCAGCTTGTGAGCCGCACCGCTGCGGATGTCGGTTTAGCCGTGGCGCCCATGTTGGAAACGCCATCTATCGATGTGCTCCGGCGTTTCGTCATGGCGGGGCTGGGAATAACCTTTCTGCCGCGCTTTGCCGTCACCACCGAGATTACTAGAAGCGCACTCGGCGTGGTCGAGCTGAGCGATCCCCTGCTTGCTCAGGCAAGCGCCTACCTCATGGTCAAGGCGCGTCGTCGGCTGCCGATATCGGTCGAGCGTCTCGGCAGTTTCCTGGCGTTCGAAATGACCGCTTTCCAGCAGTAAGTTGCGTTGCTTGGCGAGCAACGCGCTGTTCCCTGTCGACCAGCTATCGGGATCACACGAATAATGACAGCCTGTCTTCTTGATTGACCGCCTTATTGCTCGGGCGGCAACGCGAAGAGGTTTACAGAATGTCTAAGAATAATAAGGGAATAGTCGGGGTCGTCGGCCTTGGCAGCATGGGCCTTGGAATGGCCCAGACATTGGCAGCAAGTCAATTCGAGACGCTTGGATTCGACCTGTCGGAGGAGCGTCGGGCGCTGGCAGCGAAAAGCGGTGTGACGCCGGTTTCAACGATCAGCGAACTTTTCGAAAAGTCAGCATTTCTCGTCTTTTCGCTACCCACGGCAAAGGACGTTGCCGGTGTCGTCAACAACCACATCGGTGTTCTCGACGCCCGTCAGGGGCAAAAGATCGTCATCATCGATACCTCCACCTCCGAACCGGATGTGAGCAGGGAACTTGCCGACAAGCTGGCAGGGCTCGGACACGGCTTTCTCGATGCTCCGGTCAGCGGCGGACCAGCCGGTGCGGCGAGTGGCAAGCTGACCATGATGATCGGTGGCTCGGATGAAGATGTGGCCGTTGCGGGGCCGGTTATCGAGGCCATGAGTGCCAAGGCGCTGCATGTGGGACCAAGCGGCGCAGGCAATGTTGCAAAGCTGGTCAACAACCTTCTTGCTGCGGCGCACATGGTTACGACCAGTGAAGGACTGAAACTGGCCGCTGCGGCCGGCATCGATCCGGAAGCTGCATTGCGTGTGCTGAATGCGGCTTCCGGCCGCTCCATGATCAGCGAGGTCCATTTCCCGACCTGGATCATGTCCGACCGTTTTGATAGCGGCTTTTCAATGGGGTTGATGCGCAAGGACGTGCGGCTGGCAAGCGAGTTGGCCGCCCGCACGGGTGCAGAGCTTCCGCTGGCAGATGCGGTGGCAAAGCTTTGGGCAGGTTCCACCGAACTCAACGACACAGACGACTTTACCCGCATGGGCGCTTTCAAAAGCGCAGGGAAGTAAAGGGAGATGACGATGACAGATATGAGCACCGCGCAGGATCAGGGCGCCCGCATTGGCGAGATTTTGAAGAGTGTAGCGGGTACGACTGAGATCGGCAGCTTTGTTGACGGTCAGATGGTCAACGGCGGCGGCGATGAGTTGTCGCTGACCGATCCGTCCAGCGGCAAGGTTTTTGCGACCTTCAAGGACGCCGACCAGAGCGTTATCGATGCAGCGATGGATGCCGCAGCTAAGGCGCAGAAGGAATGGATGAAGCTGACGGCCTCCGCACGCGGACGCGTCATGTTTGAGATCGGTCGTGAAATCCGCGCTCATGCCGATCAGATCGCCGAGATCGAAAGCCGGTCCGCAGGACGCCCCATTCGCGATATTCGCGGTGAGGTGGTCAAGGTTGCCGAGATGTTCGAATATTATGCGGGCTGGTGCGACAAGATCCATGGCGAGGTCATTCCTGTGCCCACGTCTCACCTCAACTATACCCGCAATGAGCCTATTGGTGTCGTTGTCCAGATCACGCCGTGGAATGCCCCGCTGTTTACCGGCGGCTGGCAGATCGCACCGGCGATTTGCGCAGGCAATGGCGTCGTCATCAAGCCATCTGAACTCACTCCGCTCAGCACCATCCTGCTCGGCATTCTGTGCGAAAAGGCCGGTGCGCCGCGCGGGCTCGTCAATGTCATCGCGGGCCAGGGCGTTACCGCCGGACAGGCGGCTGTCACGCACTCCAAGACGGGACTGGTTGTCTTTGTCGGCTCTGCCTATGCGGGTTCCCTCATTGCATCTGCCGCCGCCAAGAGCGTTGTGCCGTGCATTCTCGAACTTGGTGGCAAGTCCGCCAATATCGTTTTTGAAGATGCCGACATCGACCGGGCCATTCTGGGCGCACAGGCCGCCATCTTCGGCGGTGCCGGGCAAAGCTGCGTGGCAGGATCAAGGCTTCTCGTCCACCGCTCCGTGCATCAGAAATTTGTTGAAAGATATGCGCAGGCCGCAAAGCGCATACCGGTCGGCAACCCGCTTCTCGATACGACGCAGATCGGCCCAATCAACAACTTGCGCCAGTGGTCGAAAATCGACGAGCTTGTGCAGAAGGGCATCGGCGAGGGGGCGACACTCGTCGCCGGTGGCGGCAAGCCGACTGAACTTCAGGAGACCGGCGGATTCTACTACGCGCCGACAATTCTGGACAATGTCTCGCCGCAGGCAACCCTTTCCAAGGAAGAAGTCTTCGGCCCTGTCGTCGGTGTAACGCCTTTCGACACTGAGGAGGAAGCCGTCGCTCTCGCCAACGACAACCCCTATGGTCTTGCAGGCGCTGTCTGGACACAGAATGTCGGCCGTGCACACCGTGTTGCTTCGCAGGTGCGTGCAGGAACCTTCTGGATCAACGGCTACAAGACGATCAGCGTGATGTCGCCATTTGGCGGCTTCGGGAAGAGCGGCTATGGCAGATCGAGCGGTAAAGATGCGCTTCTGGCATACACGCAGACCAAGAGCATCTGGGTAGAAACAGCTGCCCAGCCTGCTGTCGCTTTCGGCTACGTCGCCTGATAAATTCTGGTCTACGCATGTAAAACACCCGGCAACTGAAAAGTGCCGGGTGTTTTGCGTTCAAGGGGTCACAAATGGTTCAGCCGAAGGCCAATGTGACGTGGCAGGAATTTGTCGTATCGCCATGAAAAAAATTGGCGACCCGAAGGCCGCCAATTCGGTTTCAGCCTGTGCACGCTCTCATGGGATAGCGATAACGGCCTCGATTTCAACCTTTGCGCCCTTGGGCAGGGCTGCGACCTGATAGCAGGCGCGGGCCGGATAGGGCTTCTCGAAAAATGTCGCATAAGCCGCATTGATATCGGCAAAGGCGCCGAGGTCCGTCAGTAGAACCGTCGTCTTAACTGTGTTCGAAAGGCTGGTCCCGCCGGCTTCAGCGATGGCTGCAATGTTTCGCAAGCATTGTTGTGCCTGCGGAACCGGGTCCTCACTGTTGAATTCCCCGGTTGCCGGGTCGATCGGCAGGGCGCCGGATACGAAAAGCAGATTGCCCGTGCGGATCGCTTGCGAGAATGGGCCGACGGCGGCTGGCGCTTTGTCTGTGTGCACTTCTTGCAGCATTTGTTATCTCCGATAAAAGCTCGCCCTGGAAACCTCGCCGCTGGGCAAGGCAGCGGTCATCACGTGCCCGCCGCCTTTTCCCATCGAAAAGTTTCGACGGCCGCACCTTGGTTGGTTTATCCAGGCTCAGACTCAGCCCATGCGTTCTGACGCGTAGGAACCCGGCGATGGCGGGAAGACCACCGTCTTGTTGCCGTTGATGAAGACGCGGCCATGAATGTGCGCGTGGATGGCGCGGGCGAGAACCTGACTTTCCACGTCACGGCCAAGGCTGACATAATCTTCGGCGCTTTGTGCGTGCGTCACGCGGACAATATCCTGCTCGATGATCGGGCCCTCGTCCAGATCCGCCGTTACATAATGGGAGGTCGCACCGATGAGTTTCACGCCGCGCTCAAAGGCCTGCTTGTAGGGGTTCGCACCCTTGAAGCTCGGCAGGAAGGAGTGATGGATGTTGATGATCCGGCCGGACATCTTCCTGCACATATCATCCGACAGCACTTGCATGTAACGGGCGAGAACGATGAGTTCCGCGCCGCTTTCTTCAACGATGCGCATCTGCTCGGCTTCGGCAACCGGTTTGTTTTCCTTGGTCACCTTGATGCAGTGGAAGGGAATGTCGTGGTTTACGACGACGCGCTGATAATCCATGTGGTTGGAGATCACGCCGACGATATCGATCGGCAGCGCGCCGATCCGCCAACGGTAGAGAAGGTCATTCAGGCAGTGGCCGAAGCGCGACACCATGAGGATGACCTTCTTCTTCTCCATTTCATCGGAGAATTCGGCGTTGGCTTCGTATTTCGCAGCAATGGCGCCGAAACCTTCACGCAGTTGGTCGAGTGTCCGGCCTTCTTCAGACTTGAAGCTGATCCGCATAAAATAGCGTCCGGTATCGGCGTCGTCGAATTGTGCGCTATCGGAGATATTGCATCCATTGTCTGCCAGATAGGATGCGATGGCTGCGGTAACGCCGCGGATAGAAGGGCAGGCGACGCGCAGGGCGTAGCGAAACTGACTGCTGGTCATGGTTCGGTTCCCGTTTGTAGTTAGGCTGCCAGCCCATGCTGGCGGCGAAATGCTGTGAGTGTGTTGGAAAGCAGGCAGGCAATCGTCATAGGTCCCACGCCGCCCGGAACAGGAGTGATGGCTCCGGCATGGCCCGCTTCATCATAGGCGACATCGCCAACGATCCGCGATTTACCGCCCTCAACGATCCGGTTGATGCCGACGTCGATGACCACGGCGCCGGGCTTGATCCAGTCGCCGCGCACAAGGCCGGGACGGCCTACGGCAACGACGAGGATATCGGCGGCTCTGCACAGTTCCTGAGTATTGCGGGTCTTGGAATGCACGATCGTGACCGTGCAATTGGCGTTGAGCAGCATCTGTGCCATCGGCTTGCCGACGATGTTGGATTTGCCAATAACGACCGCGTTCAATCCCGCCAGATTGTCACCGAGCCGGTCCTTCAGCAGCATCATGCAGCCAAGCGGCGTACAGGGAACGAGCGCGGGCTGACCGGTGGCAAGGCGGCCGGCATTGGCGATGTGGAAGCCATCGACATCCTTGTCCGGATTGATGGCCTGGATGACCGCGTTCGGATCAAGATGCTTCGGCAAGGGTAACTGCACGAGAATGCCGTGAACCTGCGGGTCGGTGTTGAGCCGTTCGATCAGGGACATCAACTCCGACTGTGAAGTCTCGGCCGGTAGCCGGTGTTCGAAGGAATTCATCCCGGCAGCGACCGTCTGGCGGTGCTTGGAGCCCACATAAACCGCGCTTGCCGGATCATCGCCCACGAGCACGACGGCCAGGCCAGGGATTTTGCCGGTTTCGGTCAGCAGGCCAGCGACATCGCTCTTGAGGTGCTCAAGCATACCGGCTGCAAAAGCCTTGCCGTCGATGACGTTTGCTTGTTGAAGTCTGTCCATTCCCATGTCGTTGTCTTTCCTGAGAGCGAAGATTGGCCTGAAAGCGAAGAGCGGCCTGAGAGCGAAGAGTGGATGCATCAGGCAGGTATGAAGATGCCGCGCGTGCAGGCTGCCCGCGCGGCATACATCAAGCGTTCGGGCGATGAGATCTTGTATCAGTGGCCGTAGACGGGGAAACGGCGGGTCAGGTCGGCAACAACTGCCTTGGCACCTTCAACCACGTCGTCTGCCTTGCCTGCAGCTTCAGCATCGATCAAATCAGCGATGACGTTGCCCAATGCCTTGAACTCGTCTTCCTTAAGACCACGCGTCGTGGCGGCTGATGTTCCCAGGCGCATGCCTACCCACTCAGCCGGACGTGGGCTGTCGCCGGGGATCGGGTTCTTGTTCGATGTGATGTTGGCCCGCGCCAGAACCACCTCGACCTGCTTGCCGTTCAAGCCCTTGCTGGAAAGATCGAGCAGCACGATATGCGTATCCGTTCCGCCTGATACGATGCGGATGCCGCGCTCGATGAGCGTGTCGGCAAGTACCCGCGCATTCGCCTTGACCTGATGGGCATAGACCTTGAAATCGTCGCGAAGTGCTTCGCCGAGGCAGACGGCCTTTGCGGCCAGAACGTTGCTGTGCAGGGAGCCCTGAACGCCTGGGAATACGGCTGCCTGGAGTTTCTTGAACCACTCTTCGTTGTTGGTCAGAATAAGACCACCACGTGGTCCGCGCAGCGTCTTCGTCGTGGTGCAGGTCACGATATCGGCATGTGGGAAGGGCGATGGGTGAGCACCACCCGCCACGAGACCGGCGATATGCGCCATATCGACCATGAAGTAGGCGCCGACCTTCTTTGCGATCTTCGCCATGCGCTCGAAGTCGAGTTCGCGCGGATAGGCCGAGCCGCCCGTAATCAGCAGCTTTGGACGAACTTCTTCGGCAATCCGTTCCATCTCGTCATAATCGATGACTTCGTTCTGCGGATTGACATTGTAGTTGTGGGCCTCGAACCAGCGGCCGGACAGGTTGGCCTTCATGCCGTGCGACAGGTGGCCACCGGCAGCCAGATCGAGCGCAAGAACCTTCTCGCCCGGCTTCATCAGGAGGAAGAACACGGCCAGATTGGCCTGGGTGCCGGAGTGAGGCTGGACGTTGGCATAAGCGCAGTTGAACAATTGCTTGGCGCGGTCGATCGCAGCCTGTTCCACCACATCGACAAATTCGCCACCGCCATGGAAGCGGTTGCCGGGGTAGCCTTCCAGCGTCTTGTTCGTCATCTCATGGCCGAGTGCGTCGAGCACCGCGCGGCTGACAATGTTTTCCGATGCGATAAGCTCGATCTGGTTCTGCTGGCGGTCTCGCTCATTTGCAAGCGCGCCTGCAACGAGAGGATCACGCTCCTCGACACTGGTTGCGAAAAAAGCCTTTGCCACGTTGTCCATGGTCCCTCTCAAAAAGTTCCGTTTTCCTTGAGATGGGAAACTAAAGTGGAGAACGATCCAGAAAAAGTTAATAATATTTTCTTATAGCGTAAGCTGTGCTAATCATTTTCCGTCACAAGGAGAAAAATCATGGACGTTGGCCGACTGCGTGCGCTCAGAGAGTTATCGATCCGAAAAACAATGGCGGCTGTGGCAGAAGCGCTTTACGTATCTCCTTCTGCGGTGTCCCAGCAAATTGCATTGCTGGAAGAAGAGGTTGGCATAAAGCTGATAGAGCGGCGCGGACGCGGGGTTGTCATGACACTGGCGGGCCAGAAGCTTGTGGAGCGTGCGGAAAAAATACTGACGGAAATCGAATCCGCCAAGGTCGATATCTCCGAGCTGAAAAGCGTGATCTCGGGCGAGTTACGCGTAGCCGCATTTCCATCCGTTGCGGCCGCACTCATTCCGAAGGTCGTGCGTCAGCTTTCGGAAATCCACCCTCATCTGACCATCCAGTTCGAGGAAATGGAGCCTGAGGAAAGCGTTGCGGCACTTCGCAGTTGGCATACGGACATAGCCATCATCGATGACCTCAACATGCCAACAGGCGCGCTGGACCCGAACATAGAAACCATCTACCTGACCGAAGATGTCTTCAACGTGATGGTATCCAAAGACCACAAGCTTGCCGAGCAGCCGACCGTAAAACTGAAGTCACTCCGTGACGAACGGTGGGCAATCGACACGGCCTCGGAAACCTACAACAGCATGCTGGTGGAGGCGTGCCGGTCCGTTGGCTTCAAGCCCAACATTGTTGCGCGCTGCAAGGGCTTTGAAGTCACCATTGCCATGATCCGCGAGAACTACGGCATCTCGATGCTGCCGGGCCTTCGCGCCAGCCACGACCTTGAAGACGTATGGGTATGCAAGGTCGTGCCGGAGATAAGGCGCAAGATCTTCCTGGCGTTCCGCAAATCAGAGAAACGAAGCCAGGCGATACAGATTTTCATCGATCACATGATGGCGAAATCAAAGCCCTGAATGGCGGATTGAATAGACAGCTTTCAGGCCGCCACAGCCCTCTCAAGGAAGGATTCGTACTGGTCCTGCGGCACGAACAGGCCGCCGGTTGTCCAGACCACATGGGTCGCCTTTCGCATATCGCTTATGCCCTGCTGTTGGCAAAACCTTTGGCCGGAGCGATGATTGACGATGAAATCAGGTCCGGCAAAGGCCGCCGCCGCCGATGGCTCCAGTCGAATGTTCTGCGTTTCGTGGGAAAGGCGTAACCAGCGAAAAAGATCGGCGTCTTTGACCGTGAATACGCCCGCGAGCATGTTGCGCATGACCCTTGCGACAAAGGCTGACATTCTGGCAACCGCCATTCCGTCGGCTTCCGTGCGGTTCGTCAATCCCACGTCATAGACAGATACGAGTTCTTCCGAACCGCTCATCATGTGAACCATGGCACAGGGAGACTCGACGGGTTCTACGAAAAAGCAGTGTACGTTATCGCCAAATACTTTTTTGGCGCCATATGTCACACCGCCCGGCGCGCCGCCGATTCCGCAAGGCAAATAAAGGAAAAGCGGATGTTGCGCATCCACCACGATCCCAAGAGCTTGGAGTTGCTCGGCAAGTTCCGATGCCGCAGCGCTGTAACCGAAAAACAGTTGTTGAGATTGCTCATCGTCCACGAAATAAATCGAGGAATCCTGTTCTGCCTCCAGCCGGGCGTTCTCCACAGCGACCGTGTAGTCGGCCTGATGCTGGACGACATCGACGCCAAGCTTGGTAAGCCGTTCAACTTTCCACGACTTTGCGTCTGACGACATATGAACGGTAGCTCTGAAGCCAAGCGCGCGTGCAGCAACGCCAACGCTAAGACCGAGGTTGCCGGTACTCCCAACGGCGATGGTGTATTTGGAAAAGAGTTCTTTCGCGTCTTTTTCGGAAAGCTTGCGGATATCGTCGTTCTTTCCAAGGATTCCCTCACGGATTGCAAGAGATTCCGCAAACAAGAACACCTCATACACCCCGCCGCGCGCTTTTATCGAGCCCGCCACGGGAAGGGCGTTGTCGGCTTTGACCAGCACCCTGCCGAACGCCTCGCTGCCGTAACCAAGTGCCTCGCGAAGTGCCGTCAACTCAATGAGATCCGAACGAATGGCGCCTCCGCTGGCCACAAGCTCTGGAAAACAGGTCTGAAGCAAGGGTGCAAGACGTTCCCAGTTCGCCTTTGCCTCGTCCACGAGCTGTGGCCGAACAGGAAGGTGAGCGTCATTGATCGACCCGTTTCGGTACTCGGTGTTTAGCCACAGCGTGGGACGCGAAGCCAGAACATCTTCGCGGGCTGGGTCGTCTGGTAGCGTTATTGTCATGTCCAACCTTCAATTGTATATCTAGCCGTGTCAGCTAAATCGAACCCGAATGCTTCGGTGCATGGTTGCCCGAAATTTGAGATGAAAGCCCACCATCTGCATCCTCTTTCCCGAACATTAGACACCGTCATCCGCGAATAAAAGTTAATACTTTTTTGTGATTACATTACCTCTTCTAATCAATCGCTGGCGATCGGGTCTCCACATTGAGATAATTTGGTCCTCACAAGAGGCCCCGAAATCCAGAGCGAGATTGGTCGCCGCCATCGGAAAATCGATCTTGCAAACGCCATAGAACCGACGTCACAGATGGGCAGGATTGCTTCAGGATAAGGTCGAACTGATAGGTCTGCCGAGGTGCAGCTTCTGCCATGCGCTCAAGAGAGCATGTATCCGGATGGCTGGTTTATGCCTCGCGCTCGCAACAGATGTGTCTTTCGAAGAGCAGTGAGCCACTGCAGAAATTCGACACTTGCACATTCTCGCGTGAAACGCGCTTAGTTCGAATGGTCGACATTGTTCCGCATTGCTCGAGGTCTCCGCAAGACGCAGATGCATATGGCCTCCTACTGGTCCCGGGGATAATAGTCTGCTCTTCAGGGGCGTGTAATATGATGCAGATTTGCAACGCCGGGATGTTGTAAGATCAAGTTGCAATAAGGTGATTGAAATACTCATCTTTCATCGATTAGTTACCCTTCACTAGGGTTACTGGTGTGAGGGGATAATGACATTTTTTAATAATTTGCGGTCACTTCGTGGCTCGACGGCCATTGCCATAGTGGCAGGGGCAGTTTCTATCGGGCCGGGGACGCCGATTGCGATGGCTCAGGATGCTGCGACGAATGAAGAGGATACAACGACACTTCCAACGATCGTCGTTACCGGGGAAAAATTTGGACGCGATCAGTTTACTACCTTCACAAGTGTCGAAGTTTTTACGGGCGGAGAGCTTCATGATCTCGTCCGGCCGACACTCAATGATGCGCTGAACAGCCCGCCCAACATCCGCTCATTTTTGAGCGGCGAAGGTAATTCTGACATTGTAATTCGCGGTCTAAGCTCCGAGGGTGTAACCGCTCCGAGCCGCTCGAACCCGGTCATTTCCGTGGTCGTGGACGGTGCGGAACAGGGTGTGGAGGCAACGCGGCGTGGAACGCGAGGCGTCTGGGATGTCGAGCAAGTCGAGGTTCTGCGTGGCCCGCAATCCACCACACAGGGGCGCAATGCCCTCGCGGGCTCGGTCGTCATCAAGACGAAAGATCCGACCTATACTCCGGAAGCAAGTTTTGAAGGCGTGACTGGAACTGACAAGTACAGATCGGGCGCCTTTGCCGTTTCGGCACCGATCGTCAAGGACGAATTGGCATTTCGTATCGCGGGACAAGTCTTCCGTGGAGAAAACGGTATCGACTATGTCGATCCGTCTATTTCAGATGTAGGCGAAAACGAATTCGAGGAAATTCGCGGCAAGCTGCTATGGGAACCAGCCGAATGGGCCGGATTTAAGGGCCTTTTCACAGTCAGCCGCACACATGACAAACCAGCATGGGGGGCTGTGAGTGGTCCCGACTTCTTCGCTAGACGTTTCGATGCGACGACTGCAGAACGGCGGGATACATACGTCAACCGTTACATCGCCGACTTGAGTTATGAATTTAACGAAGACTGGAAAATACAGTCGATTACCTCCTTCGTAGACACGGATGTGGATATCAACTCTCCTCGGACTTCGACGCTTACGGCGTTTCAATTCATCCGCGACGACACGCGTGAGGGCGGTGATTTCTCCCAGGATATCCGCTTGACCTACGGATCGGAAGATTCGCAGTTTTCGGGTGTCTTCGGTGTTTTTGCGGGCCGATCCACCTTCGATCTCGATTCGAACATTCAGGCGGTTGCAGACCCGTCCATTCCGTTCATCCTGCCATTTCAGCTGCTACAGGCAAAGAACGAAAGCGAGACAGTCGCGCTCTATGCGGACACCCGCTACGAGTTCGTCGATCGCTGGACGTTGCTGTCGGGTGGACGATTGGTTCATGACAAAGTCTCGGCAAATTACACGGGGAGCCTTCTCGATATTTCCACGTTCGGGTACGTCCCTCTTACCGAAAACAATTCGGTTTCAAACACCGAGTTCCTGCCGAAGATCGGCCTGGCCTTCGAATTGGACGAGAATCAAAATCTGGCCGCGACCGCCACTAAAGGCTACAGACCGGGCTTCTCTGAGCTTGTGATTGGCACCACGACAGTCAACAAAGTCGACCCTGAAACTCTCTGGGCCTATGAACTTGCCTACCGTTCCAAGTGGCTTGAAGACAGGCTGCAGGTTAATGGCAACATCTTCTACTACGATTATAAGAACCAACAGGTTCCGCTTGAATTCGACCCTCGCTTCCCTGGCCAAACAATCAGCCTCAATGCTGCGGAATCGCATTCCTACGGTGCGGAACTCGACATTCGCTACAGTTTCGATAATGGTCTGGAGCTGTTTGGTGGCTTGGGTCTGATGAAGACAAAATTCGATAAGGGCGACTTCGCAGGCAACGAGTTTCCCGAAGCACCGTCTCTCACCGCCTCTTTCGGAGGCATTTACAAGCATGAGAGCGGTCTCTTCGCAGGCGGCGATGTGTCCTTCACCGATGGCTACTACAGCAAAGGCGACGTCAACAATCTGCGGTCACTCGATTCGTTTACTGTCTTGAACGCAAACATTGGCTACGAGAAAGACAACTTCAAGATCACTGCCTTTGCGCAAAACCTTCTGGATGAAGAGTATCTGACCTCGATTGCGACCAATGGACAAACGGCCACGGTCGGCGAAGGTCGATCATTCGGCATACGCGTAAACGCTACCTTCTGAACAATCTGACAAGCCCTTCAGGCTTCTTCAAACCCGCCAGGCCGTCCAGCTTGGCGGGTTTTTCGTTCTACCGGGTAACGTCATCCACGGGAACGCAGATCGGAGCCTTGCTCTGCGGTTCGATCATGATCGTCACATCGACATCGAAGACGCGCTTGACCGTCTCTGGTGTCAGGACATCGGCGGGTGCACCTCCGGCGACGATTGCACCCTGTTTCAAAAGGACGAGATTGTCAGCGTAGCGGGCCGCCTGGTTGAGGTCGTGAAGGACCGCAACGACGGTCACGCCGCGTTCCCGAACAAGCTTTTGCGCCAGACGCAGCGTATCGATCTGATGGGATAGGTCGAGAAACGTGGTGGGTTCGTCGAGCAAGAGAACGCTGGTTCGTTGCGCCAGCGTCATCGCAATCCAGGCGCGCTGTCGCTGGCCGCCCGAGAGAGTATCAAATGTCTCGCCCGCCAGATGTGCCGTGTCGGTCACCGCGAGCGCCTCTTCGCAGGCTTCGTCGTCCTCCTTCGTCCAGCGGCCAAAATGGCTACGATGCGGATAACGGCCCTGCCTGACCAGATCCTTCACCGACATGCCCTCTGGTGCCGACTGATTTTGGGAAAGAAGCCCGACACGTTGCGCCAGTTCCCTTCGCCCAAACGTCGAAATCGAACGGCCGTTCATCAGCACGCTGCCGTGCTGTGGCCGGATAAGACCAGCCAAGGCACGCAACAGGGTCGATTTTCCGCAGCCATTGGGACCGAGAAGCACCGTGAAGGCCGCTTCAGGAACGGAAAAATCGAGCTTGCGCAGGATAAGCCTTGCACCATAGCCGATCGACGCCTCGTGCGTTTGAAGGATAGGGAGGCCAGACTGTTCAGACATTTCTCTTCCGCCACATGAGATAAGCAAAGAATGGCGCCCCCAGAATAGCCGTCATCAAACCGACGGGCAGCGGCGCTGGCGTAAACAATGTGCGTGCCGCAAGGTCAGCTCCCACCACCAGAAGTCCGCCAGAAAGTGCCGTGACCGGCAGCATGAGGCCATGAGAATGCCCGACGAGCGAGCGAGCAATGTGCGGCGCGATGAGACCCACGAATGCCACCAGACCGGCCGCAGCCACTGCGGCACCAGACAGGATCGCGCAAAGGACGAACATCACGGCACGGATCAGTTCGACGCGTTGCCCTCGCGCCCTTGCGGTCTCGTCGCCCAAGATCAGCAGGTCCATTTCCCGCGCGATGAGGGCACTGCCCGCCATGCCGATTGTCAGCCATGTCGCGAGTGTGCGAATTTTATCCCAGGTGCTGTTGTAGATGCTGCCGGAGAGCCAGACCATCGCTCGCTGCACTGCCTGGGGGTCCCCGAAGGTGGAGATGAAGTTTGCTCCTGCCCCGGCGAGCGAACTGAGGCCGATGCCGATGAGAATGATGCGCAGCGAAGAGCTGCCGCTGTTCCATGACAAGGCATAGATCGCGAGCGACATTGCGAGGGCTCCGGCAAAAGCAAGCCACGACAGCAGGTGTGTGGGAGGCACCTCAAACCTGACGATGACGATGACCGCTGCAAGGGCCGCGCCGGCATTGACGCCGATCAGCCCCGGTTCCGCCAATGGATTTCGCAGCACCGACTGGGCAATCATGCCCGCAGTGGCAAGCGACGCGCCAACAAGGAAGCCCATGACAACCCTTGGAAGACGAATATCGCGAATAATCTGTATGGACTGTGCATCCGCCGCAGAACTGTCGGTGAGGACCGCAAGGATCTGCGCCATTCCGACATGGTGGTCGCCAATCGCCAGAGCCGCAAACAGCATGGCGACGGATGAGCCCAACAGGATGAGAACGCTGCGCATCAACCGATCCCACCGGCGCGCGACCGCGCCAGCCAGATGAAGAATGGCGCGCCCACCAGGGCAAGCGTCACGCCAACCGGGACGTCGATACCGGTCAGACTTCGTTGCAGACCGTCCGCCATAACAACCAGTAAGGCCCCCGAAAGCGCACAGAAGGGCAAGATCCAGCGATAATCGGTGCCGAGGCTCAAGCGCACCATGTGTGGCACCACAAGTCCGACAAAGCCGATAGGGCCTGCCAGCGCAACGGAGCTTCCCGCCATCAGGACAACGAGGGCTCCCGCAACAAGTCTCCATAACAGGACATTCTGCCCCACCGCTTGCGCGACATCCGCCCCGAGACTGAGCGTCGTCACCTCCCGTGCAAGCAGCAGAGTGGCAGCAACTCCAGCAAGCGCAAAGGGCGCAACGGCTGCGACGGAAGCCATTTCCTTCCCCGTCAATGAACCAACCGACCACAATCTGATGATATCAATGGCTTTCATGTCGAATATCAGGATAGACGCGGATACCGAGGCGAGGAAAACGCTCAGCACTGCGCCCGACAGGGCAAGCTTCACTGGCGTCACACCCGATGCGCCCGCTGACGCGATCACGTAGACGATGGCCCCGGCGACAGCGGCGCCTCCGAAAGCAAACCAAAGGAAGACAAGCGGCGATTGAGCGTCGAATAAGACGATGGAAATAACCACGGCAAAGGCGGCACCTGCGCTTATGCCCAGCAAATCCGGGGAAGCCAATGGATTGTTCGTAACCGCCTGCATCAGGGCTCCGGCCACACCCAGCGTCGAACCCACGATGATGGCGGCAAGAACGCGCGGAAGCCTGATTGTGGAGATAACCAGATCCTGATGGGTGGTTCCCTCTGAAATGATCGCAGACAATGCATCGCCGAGTGGTATCGCGGTGGTCCCTATGGTCAGTGACCACAGGCTTAAAGTAGCAAGCAGCAACCCCAGCAGGCCGAAAGCAACAATCCGCATCGCAGGGATGTTACGTCCCGCGGACTTGATGACCTCCATTTCAGGGCCTCGGGATGATATAGGTTTCGATGTCATCGAGAACCTTGTTGGCCGAAGCCAGACCGCTGAACTCCATCCAGGTCGCTGCGTCCACGCGGTAGACGCGGCCCGCCTTCACAGCTGGCAGCATTTTCCAGAACGGGCTGGCGAGCACGGCCTCATGTCTGCCGCTCGTGGCTGAATCGTTGGATCCGCCAACGATATAGAGCAGGATATCTCCATCCAGCCCAGCCAACCCCTCGAAATCGAGGCGTTTCGTACCGACCTTCTTTTCGGATGTTTCGAAATCCGTGCGCTTGACACCTGCCTCACGCAGCACCTCAAACGGTGCCCATGCGTCCGGTTCATCGAGGTAGACCTGGAATTCCCAAGGCGTGATGCGAACGACGGAGACGCGCAAATCCTTTGGAATCCGCTCGCGAACAGCCGCAACGCGTTTTTCATAGTCAGCGAAGCGATCTTCGATTTTACCGTCGACACCGGCGATGTTTGCCAGCGTGCGATAATAGTCTTTCCAGTTCGCCCCGGTCAGCAGTGCCGTGGGTGCCAGCCGCGATGCCATCTGGTACGCTTCCTCACCCAGGAAGTCGCTGCCAATGATGAGATCGGGCTGAAGCGCGACGATCTTCTCGATGCTGGGCTCCATGAAAGACCCGAGATCCACTACACCCGCAGCCTCGGCTTTTGCTTTCAGATCTTTGTCGCTCATCCCGAAAAGCGGAGCCCCGACGACAGGCAGGCCAAGCTCCAGCGCTATGCCCAGGCTGAAAGTCGGGACGAGGGAAACGATACGCTGCGGCTCCTTGGGCGCACAGAGAGGCGGATGGAGAAAAGCGCCTTGCTCGATAAGTCTGCCGTCGCATTGGGCGAAAACAGGGGTAGACAGCATAATACCTAGTAAAGCCCAGACGACGACTCGCATGAAGAACCTAAATATGAGGTTTGTGTTCATGTTAATTAGCCCGCCGGGCCGGCCGAAGCAATATGGAGAGAGCTGCGTGATGCAACCCCAAAACCCTTGCGCCGACCGGTGCTGCACATCGGGCACAGCCGCGGCAGACCGCTGCCCGTGTCCTTGATGTGCAATTCGTCTCATCCGCTCGTTTCTCGAAAAAAACCGGCGTTTGACCACGTTCATTCCGGCAGAGGCGTCTCGGATGTGACGGCTGTCGACGCATGGTTTGTTGCTGGCCTTATTCCGCGATACCTGAATTCGTAGTCACACGGTATCGGGGTTTACAGGCTGCCCGGTGGGGCTATTTTCGAGGCTAGCTCGCGTGTCGATGTGTGGTCAGTGTGGCGGAGCCGGGCGAATGAGTTCGGTAGCCGTGCTGCATGACGGGGCGAGTGTGGAAACGGGCCTTCCCGGTGATGCCGGTAGCGCCATTGTCTTTGCCTGAATTCGTGGAAATCAAAGTGTTCGGATCGTTCCAGCATTCTCTTTCGCAGTCAGATGCGGATGCCGACGCTATGTCGTTGAAATGGGTCGTTCTGGCGATTGCGTTGATCAGCGGCGTTGTCAACGTGCTGGCACTGACCTCGCCGCTTTTCATGCTGCAGGTTTATGACCGGGTTCTGGCGAGCGGAAGTGTGGAGACACTGGTCGGATTGGCGATCCTTGCCACGGGCATGTTTGTCATCCAGGCGGGTCTCGATATTATCCGTGCCCGCATCCTGCTTCGTATCGGTGAAGCCTTCGATGCCAGTTTGTCGAAGCGCGTCCATGACGCTGTCGTTCGTTTGCCGCTTTTGGGGCACTCTCCGCGAGATGGGCTGCAGCCGTTGCGGGACATGGATAATGTTCGCAGCTTCCTGGCCGGTTCGGGGCCAACCGCGTTTTTCGACCTGCCCTGGATGCCGCTCTATCTGTTCATTTGCTTCGCGTTCCATTTCTGGATTGGAATGACCGCGCTTGTGGGCGCCATTTGTCTCATTGCCCTTACGCTTCTGACGAACCTTTTTTCTCGCAAATCCATCCGCGAGGTGACGGCGCAGAACATGCAGCGCAATGGCATTCTTGAGGATGCCAGACGTAATGCCGAGATTACTCGGGCGATGGGCATGGGCAAGCGCGTTGCGTTTCGCTGGGCAAGAGTTAACCGCGCTTATCTGGATGCCAACCGAAAGGCCGGTGACGTTTCTGGCGCGTTTGGAAGCATCTCCAGAATGGCGCGCCTGATGTTGCAGTCGGCAATTCTGGGTGTCGGTGCCTATCTTGTCATTCGCCAGGAAGCGAGTGGCGGGGTGATGATTGCAAGCTCCATCATGATGGGGCGGGCGCTGGCGCCGGTCGATCTGCTGATTGCCAGCTGGAAGCCACTGTTGATGGCGCGGCAAAGCTGGGCACGCCTGAAGGAGTTGCTGACGAAAATCCCGAGGGACAGTGCGATGACGCCTCTGCCTGCGCCGCAGAGGGAACTGCGCGCCGAGGCTCTCATCATCGTGCCTCCCGGTGAAAAAAAGCCGACGGTAACCGGCGTGCAATTCATTTTGGGAGCCGGAAGCGCGCTGGGCGTTATCGGTGCCTCGGGCTCGGGCAAATCCACCCTGGCGCGCGTGCTTGCCAATGCCTGGGTGCCCGCCTCCGGCAAGGTCCGGCTTGATGGCGCAAGCCTCGACCAATGGGAACCGGACCGTCTGGGCTCCCACATTGGATACCTGCCGCAGGATGTGGCACTGTTCGATGGCACGATTGCTGAAAACATCTCTCGCTTTGATGACGAAGCAGATCCCGCTGCGCTCGTCGCTGCCGCAAAGGCTGCAGGTGCGCACGATATGATCCTGCGTTTTGACAAGGGTTACGAAACGCGCGTGGGCGAGGCCGGCTCGGCACTGTCTTCCGGTCAACGACAGCGTATCGGCCTTGCGCGGGCGCTTTATCGCGATCCCTTCATCGTGGTGCTGGACGAGCCCAATGCCAATCTCGATGCCGATGGCGAAGCTGCGGTCGTTGCGGCCATCGCCGCGGTGCGTTCGCGGCGCGGCATCGCCATCGTCATCGCGCATCGGCCAAGCGCGATGGCCGCGGTCGATCTCGTTCTGGTCATGGAAAATGGGCAGCAACGTGCGTTCGGCCCTCGCGACGAGGTTTTGTCCAGGGTCTTGAAAAAGGACGGGCAGGGGGATGTCCCACGGCAAGGATACCAAGCCTCTGGCCACGGCGTGATGCCGATCCGCGCCGTGGCGAGGGGTGAGGCAAAAGTGCCCGAGTTGCAATTGGCCGAGGTGAAGGCGAGGGAGCCCAGCGATGTCTGAAACCAAGCCCTTTGATCTTCAACGCTCCCTGCGCAGGCATCTCCAGGCCGGTGTCTTCGTTGGCGCGCTTCTGGTCTGCGGGGTGGGTGCCTGGGCTTCGACAATCGTGCTGTCCGGCGCCATCGTGGCGCCTGGGCAATTCGTGGTCGAATCCTATGTCAAAACCGTCCAGCATCCAACGGGCGGGGTGGTCGGTGAAATTCTGGTAAAGGAAGGCGATCAAGTCAAAGCCGGTGAGGTCGTCATGCGGCTGGACGCAACGCAGGCCCATGCCAGCCTGTCCATCGTCAGCAAAAGACTTGATGAGCTGAAGGCGAGACTGGCAAGGCTGGAAGCCGAGCGGGATGATGCGCCGAGTATCGCCTTTCCCGAAGACATGACGGCTCGCCTTGATGATTCCGATGTTGCGTCTGCGCTGCGCAGTGAGGAACGGCTCTTTCAGTTCCGCAAGGCTGCCCGCGATGGCAAGCAGGCGCAATTGCAGGAGCGCGTCGCGCAATTCCAACACGAAATTGAGGGGCTGAGGGCGCAGGAAGCTGCATATGCCGACGGAATCGACGTGTTGAACCGCGAAATAACGTCGTTAAGCGGGCTTAGGCAGCAGGGCGTGGTTTCGGATCAAAGGTTGAATGGCCTGAAAACGCAGATTGCCACTTTCGGAGGAGAGCGCGGCGAGAAGATTGCCTATCAGGCTCAGGTGCACGGGCGCATCGCCGAGACAAGGCTTCAGATACTCCAGATCGAGCAGGATTTGAAATCGGAAGTCAGTCGAGAATTGCGTGAGGTGCAGGGGCAGATCGGTGAGTATGTCGAGCGGAAGGTGTCTGCCGAGGATACGTTGAAACGGATCGATATCGTTGCGCCACAGTCGGGTACGGTCCATCAGCTTGCGGTTCACACCGTGGGTGGCGTAATTGGCCCGGCGGAAAAGATCATGTCGATCGTGCCGGACGAAACGGATATGGCGCTGGAAGTGCAGATCGCGCCAAAGGACATCGATCAGATTAGTCCTGGACAGGCAGCTCAGTTGCGCATGTCTGCGTTTAGCCAGCGAACCACGCCAGAGCTATCAGCGCATGTTACGCGCATTCCCGCCGACCTCACCACGAATGAAAGGACCGGCGCTTCCTACTATGTCGCACGACTAAAGGTTGATTCACGCGAGCTGGAAAAGCTGGGCAATCTTCGGCTTGTACCGGGAATGCCTGCCGAAGCGATGATCAAAACGGGGGAAAGAACAGCTTTTTCATACCTCCTGAAGCCACTATCGGACCAGATAAACCGGGCGTTCAAAGAATGATCAAAGCAAATTCTAAAATATGCAACCTATTGATTTTTATTATTTATGTATCGCAAAAATAGTATTTTACCTGGTTTTCCGAAGCTGGAAATTAGTTTTATTCACCAACGTATTTATGCCTAAGCTATTTAAATCATTTTGTTATTTGGTAATTATTTAATTTGTTAACCTCGTTTAAATCAGTTTTATTGAAACTCGCCTCCCATAAGTCGCTTCATGAAGAAGTGGCCACTTTAACGACAACACGATGATCGCCATGCAAACATTAGTTGCGCTTCATGGCTGTGTTTGTCGATTAATCTTGGTTTACTGAGGCTCCCATATGTCTTTTCTTCAAAACGCGAAAATTCGCACCAAAATACTTTCCCTGATAGTTCTGGTTGCACTCTTGGGTTTTATGGGCGTCTCCTATGTCGCCAAGAGCTTAAAGGATGCCGATAACCGCTATTCCAAGTTCATTGCCGAAGACTCCCTGGGCTCGATCGAGTTCTTTCGCGCCAATAGCTCACTTATTTCTATGGGCTATGGCATGACACTGGGTGTGGTGCTTCGTGAACAGGGTGGCGACACCTCCAAGATTGAAGAAGTTTACAAGAATGACATCGCGAATGTGTCCAGCAGACTTGAAAATGTAAAGAAACTGCTGCCTGAAATCAGTGCTGATGTCGATCCATTCATTGCCCGGGTAAAGACCATTTCTGCTTCAGGTGACAAAGTTTGGCAGCTGGCCCGTAGCGGCGATTTTGCCGGCGCTCGCAAGACGCTGACTGAACTCCAGCCCATGATAGACCAGTGGCGCACCGACATCCGTGTTACGAGTGAGCGTAACCTCAAGCGGATCGGGGAAAAATCGGACGCCTTGACCGAAGTTACGGACTCGACGATTTTCAATGCTCTCTTTGCTCTTGGTGTCATGTTCCTTTGTGCAATCGCGGCTTCCCTTTTCGTTTCTACGCAGGGCATCACCCGTCCGATTGAACTCTTGCGGGCACGCATGATGTCGCTCGCCAAGGGTGAAACCGAACAGGAAGTCGGTGGCCTCGATCGCCGCGACGAAGTCGGCCAGATGGCCGAAGCCGTTGCGGTATTCCGCAACAACGCAATTGAGCGTGAGCGGCTTGAAGCCGAGGCCATCGCCAATCGTAGTCTTTCTGAAAAGGAGCGTATTGCGCGCGAAGAGCAGAAGGCGAAGGAGGCGGCAGATACGTCCCATGCGGTCGATAGCCTTGCCGATGCCCTTTCACGACTGTCCGACGGTGATGTCTCCTATCGCATCAGCCAGCCATTTGCCCAGCATCTGGATGTCGTCAGAGCTAACTTCAATTCTTCTGCCGAAAAGCTGCAATCCGCTCTTACCCGTGTCGCAGGCAATGCGCGGGGCATCGATGCGGGCGCCAATGAAATCCGTTCCGCAGCCGACGATCTTGCCAAGCGCACGGAGCAGCAGGCCGCGTCGGTCGAGGAGACCGCAGCAGCACTTGAACAGATTACCACCACCGTCAAGGATTCGACGCACCGCGCGCAGGAAGCCGGTCAGTTGGTCGCAAAGGCCAGAGTTGGCGCCGAACAATCCGGTGACGTGGTTCGCAAGGCTGTCATCGCGATGGAGCAGATCGAGAAGTCGTCTTCCGAGATATCCAACATCATCAGTGTCATCGACGAAATCGCCTTCCAGACCAACCTTCTGGCGCTCAACGCCGGTGTGGAAGCGGCCCGTGCCGGTGAAGCAGGCAAGGGCTTTGCCGTCGTCGCGCAGGAAGTCCGTGAACTGGCACAGCGCTCGGCCAGTGCGGCCAAGGACATCAAGGCCCTGATCATGACCTCCAACTCCCATGTGCAGGATGGCGTGCAGCTCGTTGGTGAAACGGGTAAGGCGCTTGAAACGATCGTGACTGAAGTACAGGAAATCAACCGTCACGTCGTTGCTATCGTGGACGCCGCGCAAGAGCAGTCCTCCGGTCTGCAGCAGATCAACACTGCCGTAAACCAAATGGATCAGGAAACGCAGAAAAACGCAGCCATGGTGGAAGAGCAGACCGCTGCAAGCCATAGCCTGGCGCGCGAAGCGGAATCGCTGAACCAGCTTCTTGCCCAGTTCAAGCTGGGTAGCGGGCAGGAAAGCCCTGTTCGCACAGCCTCGTCCAATGAAAGACCTGTCCAGTCACCCGCTCGTGCCCTTGGCCGTAAAGTCGCCACCGCATTCAATGGCAATGCAGCGGTAAAGGCTGAGTGGGAAGAGTTCTGAGGTTTCCTGTCGCCTGCGCAGCGAGGCCGTAAGCCACGTTACGCGTCGCTCTGTGAGCGCACACGAAAATGCTCTGCCCATCGAAATCATGGGCAGAGCATTGGCATATGCGGAATTGACTAGAGCGCGCGGTAATAGCCCAGGGCCTCTTCCAGCTCCGTCTGCTCGTAGCCGAAATGTGACCGGACCACGCGGTCGATAAGACAGAAGGTCTCCTTTGCTTGCGCAAATGTTTCCGCGCCAGGGTCGGCGAGAAGGGCTGCAACATTTTCCGAAAGCGTCAAAAGCAATTCGTGGATCACGTCGTGTTCCTGCATGAGGCGTTGGATGACCGCTTTCACGCCGTCGCTCGCCCCCGCCAGAATGACAGGGAATATGTCACCATCTTCAGCGGAATGATGATAGTTGAGAAACTCGCATTCGCGCCCGCAGAGGTTTCCGAACCGCACATAATTTCTCATCATATCCAGCGTTTCGATTTTGGTCGCAAGCGTTCCGGAGTCCAGCTCGCCCGCTTCCACCTTCAGCATCATGGCCTTGGTTTCGTTGAGCGCGTCGATATGCATGGCATGAATCATGGCCAGCCGCTTTCCCGCCATTCGATCTGCCGGAGTGGCTTGCGGAATTGGTGGTGCTCTGGGGCGTGTATCGTCTTCAAGAAGGTCAAATACGTTCATTTTCAATCCATGGCGATCTGCTCACAGAGAGCGTTGGGGGGATCGGATTTCCTATCGCCGCTTGAATTAGGCACGAAGGTCTCTATCTGCAACTGCGAGAGGAGTTGGCAGCCTGTTCGTTTGAATGATCGACGCAAGCGGTGCATGGAATATATATTTTATTGGTAGAGCCGAGGTTGGATTAGTATGACCACAAGACATATACTTGAGACGCGACGCGCCGGCCCGGATGAGATACTCGCGGCTTTCGACGGCCTTGAGCCGGCGACACTCGATTTCATGACTGGACGCTGGCGGGGTTTTGAAATCCGCACCGGCCACAGGCTAGATGGCCTTCTGGAGCCAAGTGGCTGGTACGGCAAACTGTTCGAAAGTGCCGAAGCGGTGCATCCGCTGCTGTTTTACGGTCCTGCGAAGCGCAGTCTTTATGCTGTCGATCCGATGCTTGTGCCATTGTTTGCCCCGCTTCCCCGTTCATCCGTTCTTGGTCTGGCAATGAAGGTAGCGCGGCCCCTTTTGCAGACGAGCCTGCCGAAGGCAAGATTGCGGATGATCGAGTTTCGAGGGCGCTCGACAGCGACCATGGCCTATGACAGCAAACCTATCTTTGATCATTTCGCGAAAATTGATGATCGCCGTGTGCTGGGCATCATGGACCTGAAGGGTATGCCCGGTCCCTATGCGTTCTGCCTTGAGCGTGATGATACTCCAATGGAGATAAGGCTTTAGTCATGACGGATGTAACTGTTATCACAGGTGGCGCCAGCGGTCTTGGGCGTTTGCACGCGCTTCGTCTGGCTCAGAAAGGCGGCTACGTCGCCATCATCGACCTCAACCAGGAAGGATTGCAGGACGTCAGCGGGCATGATTCCCGCATCAAGCCATTCTCATGCGATGTGACGGATCATGATGCGCTCGAGGCGACCGTGGCCGAAATCGAGCAAACGCTTGGACCCGTAACATGTCTCATCGCTTGCGCAGCAATCATGCCTGGCGGTGAACTCGCAAAGACCGACCCGGCGAAGATCAACAAGGTCATGCAGATCAATTATTGTGGCATGGTCAATGCCACCGGCATCCTCCTCAAGCGAATGTTGCCGCGTCGCAAGGGTGATATCATCATTTATGGCTCGACAGCCGGTATCGTTCCCATCGATCGGTTTGGCGCTTACGGCGCCTCGAAAGCGGCAGTCAATCATTATGCGAAAATACTCATAAATGAGAACCGCAACAGCGGTCTGCGGTTTCAACTGGTATGCCCGCCAGCGGTGGACACCCCACTGATATCGCAGGTCGCAGAAGCGGGACCTGACTTCTTGCGAAATGGCCGGACATCGATCTCCCAGATGGTCACGCCAGAGGTTGTCGTTGAATCTGTCGAGCGAGCTCTGGAGGCCGGGCGTGAGGTCAACTATCCAGGCCGTGGCAAATTGATTGAACTGGCGTATCGTGCCTTCCCCGGTATCGTGCGCAGGGTTTCAAATAGTTGAATGTGAACTCGGAAGCCTGTCTCGGTCAGAAGTGATGCTTTGATGCTTCAGGTTTTCGCAGAATTGAACGGATATCAGGGTAGAAAGCGATCTGCCCAAACCAGTGTCTCCCGTTATATTCAATCTAGATCAATTAGTAATATTTGAATATGCTCGGTCGAAATGGTGATGTGAGCTTTAGCGAATGGTTTTAATTCAAAAATATTCTTTCCTGTATTTGCAATAGTTGGCATCCGTAATTTTTTATCAATCAATGATTTTTATTTTCCTTGGCGGGTGAGCGCACTGGGTCGTCAAGGGGGCTTGAATGCATATATCGGTAAAAAAATTTTCGTTTCGAACACAGTTGACGATGCTGGCTTTGGTGCCGCTGCTTGCAACCATGGTTCTCGGCGGTATTCTCAGCCAAAGCGCCTACACGAATTTTCTGGGACTGGAGAAGGCAGTCCACCTGGTGCGTCTGGCCCGCGCGGGTGCCGCACTTCAGCGCTCCATGCCAAATGAAGCAAGTGCGCTTCCGGCCGATAGAGCAGCTGCGCGTAAAGAGACGGATGATGATTATGCAAGATTGATCGATGCATATGATACCGCATTTTCCGACGGAGATGAGGACGCCGGCCTCGCGGCCTTGAAGGCGAAAATGGTTCAGATCTTTGCCAATATCTCGGAATATCGCAGAAAGGTGGACAGCGGCGACACAGACACCCTTCTGCCTTTAAAGCATCTCCAACCCATATCGGCTGTCGGTCTGGACATTACCAGTCGAGCAGGAAGCCTTGTCGAGGACGCGGAATTGTCGCGCGCCATCCGCGGTTATTATTCGTTCCTGCAAGCCAATAATGGTTACCTTATCTATGTCACCCTGGGCCGTAAGTACGCCCAGAATGGGTCGCTTCAGTATGATGACCTGAAGCATCTTTTTGCAGCCAAGGGGCTGATCACGAATGCTTTGAAGCCGATGCAGGAATTCTTGCCGCAAAAGATTATGGATGAGCAGGAGCGCTTTTGGCAGTCGGCTGATGGCAAATTCATTGGGAACATCGTCGACAAGATGACCAACAATGTCAGCAGTGCTCCGAGCACCGCAGACCTCAGCACCTGGAACGCGGCCATGAATCTACGCCGTGACGCCTTTGCGACGATGTCGAAGGCGATTGTGGACGACATAGGTGATCTGGCACAGACGAAAATCGATGTGGCGAGCCGCCATCTCACCTTCATGCTTGCCAGCCTCGGACTTTTGATCGTGCTGACGGTCGCCTTGTCTCTTTCAGTGTTCAAGGCACTTTCTTCGGCCATTCGCGGTATCTCTGGCCGTATGGGCGCACTTGCGGATGGCGATCAAGAAAGCGCTATTCCTAGCCTCGGGCGGAAGGATGAGATCGGTGAAATGGCTCATGCGGTCGAAATTTTCCGACAGGCAGCCATTCGCAACGCGGAACTGGAGGCAGATGCCACGTCCAGCCGCTTGCGCGCAGAGGCCGAGCGCGCGGAAATGCAAGCTTTGGCCGAGGCAGAGGCGGAAAGTCGTCTCGAACAGGCAACGCGCACATTTGCTGCCAGCCTGAAGCGGCTTGCGCAAGGCGACATGCAGTGTGAAATCGATACACCCATGGCACCACAGTTCGAAGGCTTGCGCGCGGACTTCAACACATCGCTGCGTCAACTGAGGGATGCGTTGCTTTCCGTCGGAAACTCTGTCGAAACCGTCACAGGCGGCGCCAGGGAAATATCGGACGCATCGGACGATCTCGCCAAGAGAACCGAACAGCAGGCGGCATCCCTGGAGGAAACCGCGGCAGCACTCGAACAGATCACCTCTAACGTTGTCTCAACGTCCAAGCGCACATCCGAAGCCCGCGATATCGTCCGTGATGCCCGCAGCCATGCGGGACAATCCGGCGCAGTTGTTCGCAATGCGGTTGCAGCCATGGAGCGGATCGAGGAAGCATCGCGCCAGATCAACCAGATCATTTCTGTCATCGATGAAATTGCGTTTCAGACCAACCTGCTGGCACTGAATGCCGGTGTCGAGGCGGCGCGTGCCGGGGAGGCCGGAAAGGGCTTTGCCGTGGTTGCCCAGGAAGTGCGTGAGCTTGCTCAACGCTCGGCCAGAGCGGCCAAGGAGATCAAGGGCCTGATTAACAACTCCACGCTGGCCGTTGCCGAAGGTGTCAAGCTCGTCAGCGACACGGGCGAGGGGCTCAACACAATCGAAGAGCTTGTTCAGGTCATCAATACGCATATGGACGCAATTGCCACGGCGGCAGAAGAGCAGTCGTCGGGCCTTGCGCAGGTCAATACCGCAGTCAACCACATGGATCAGGCCACGCAGAAAAATGCGGCCATGGTCGAGGAAATGAATGCGGCAGGAGCAGGGCTCGCGCTGGAAAGCCGCAAGTTGAGCAACCTCCTCTCGCAGTTCCAGCTTGGCGCCAGCAGTCATCAATTGCGGATGGCTGTCAGCGAGATGAGGACCGGAATGGGGTTCTCGGAGGGTGGCTATTCGTCATCGACTGGTTATCGCGAGAAGGCGGCCTAGGTCAGGAAGCTCATCGTTGCACAAGGGTTTATAAAGGGGCGCGGAAGCAACCCCCTCCAGAACCGAAAGTTCAGAAATTGACAGAGACTGCCCGGGCTTTCGCAAGGGCAGTCTTTTATTTCTTAAACAGAAACGCTGTCCACCGGACCCCGCCATTCATGCGGATTGGTTATCGTCACGGTCTCGCGGATATCGCCAGCATTTGCCGCCAGTATCAGATCATATTGTCCCTTTTCGGACCGGAAAGCAGCGGCCTCGACGTCGTAATAGCTGAGGTCGCGCAATTTGATATTCAGGATAACGGTCCGGGTCTCGCCGGGCGAAAGTTCCAGCTTGGCAAAGGCGCGCAGCTCTTTTTCTGGCCGAGATACCACTGAGTTTTGTGGGCGCACGTAGAGCTGGACGACTTCCGAGCCCTTGCGGTCGCCTACATTCGTCACATCCACCATAACGTTCAAGCCGTCTTCACCCATGGTTTCTGCCGAGGCTCTGGCGTTCACCCACTCAAAGCGCGTATATCCCAGACCGTAACCGAATGGAAAAAGCGGCTCGATATTGCTGGTGTCGTGGTGCCTATATCCGACGAAGACGCCTTCATCGTAGCGAACATGGCCTTCTTTTCCGGGGTAGACGAGTGGATTTTCTGTAATCGCCGAGTTGTCCGAGAGAGACTTCGGAAATGTTTGCGGCAAGCGCCCGCCGGGTTCCTGATCCCCGAAAAGGACATCGGCGACAGCGTTGCCCAACTCTTGGCCGGGATACCACATCTGCAGCACTGCCTGCACCTTTCCAAGCCACGGCATTTCGACGGGACCGCCCGTTTGCAGGATGACGATCGTGCGTTGGTTGACGGCAGCAACCCTTTCGATCAATTCCTCCTGTCGACCCGGCAAGCGCATGTCCGGAAGGTCGAGCCCCTCCGTGTCCCACTGGCCATTGCGACCGATGAAGAGCAGGGCAACATCGCAACCTGCCGCCTTTGCGACGGCCTCGTCCATGGCGTCATCGCCAAGCGGTTTCTCGACGCCGAAACGGATTGCGGTCAGATGGATGCCGTCATCGGTCGGTGCCGGCGAGCAATATTCGATTGTCACCTTATACCGGCGGCCAGCCTCCAGCGTCAGCGTCTGGCGCTGCTCATTGTTGGCGGTGCCGAAATAATTGTCGCCGGGGCTCCAGCCGTCATATCCGTTGACGAGCAATGCGTCGTCGACATGCAGCTTTGCGAGCCCGGCATTGGTCATGCCAAAGACATGCTCGCCCGCTTGCGCGGCTACATAATGCGCGGTGATCCGTGCGGAAAAATCGGCCGGATCAAGCTCTGGCGATGGCAGGTCAAACCAGAAGAATTCGCCCTTGGAGGCCGTTTCACGGCACACCGGCGCGCCGTCAAGCGTCCTGCCCTTGAAATACTCGACCTCCATTTCCCCTTCAAACACGTCGATAAGGCGATTGTTGCTGCAGCCGGCGGCGTAGTGAACATTGTTCGCGTTGGAAAGCGCCGAGCCTATTCCTTCCAGCGGGCTGACCGTGTAATGCGCGGCAATCTGAGCGCTTCCGCCACCCATGACGCGTGCTTCCCGCGCATTGGGGCCGATAACGGCAATGCTGTCGAGCGTGGTCTTCGAAAGTGGCAAGGCGCCGTCATTTTTCAGCAACACGCAGCCATCCGCGCCAATCTTGCGAATAAGGGCGCGATCCTGCGGCAGGTCGAGGGAGTGCTCAGTGAGATCGGGTGTTGTTTCAAAAGCCCCGACCTTCTCAAGAAGGCTGAGAATACGGCGAGCAGCCTCCCGCACGGTTGCTGCGTCGACATCACCCTTGCGGACGGCTTCGACAAGCTTTTCGCCGCGGTCGCGGCTTGGGCCCGGCATTTCCAGGTCCAGCCCGGCATTGACGGTGGCGGCGGTCGAATGCGATCCGAACCAGTCCGACATAACAATGCCGTCAAATCCCCATTCCTTGCGCAGCACCTGCGTCAGCAGCCATTCGTGTTCACTCGTATAGGAGCCATTCAGCCGGTTATAGGATGACATCACCGCCATCACGCCCGCAGTCTTTACCGCATGTTCGAAGGGCAGGAGATACAGCTCCCGCAGGCTGCGCTCATCAATATCCGAAGATATCGTCTGCCTCTCGATTTCAGATTCATTCCCGACAAAATGCTTGATGGTCGCAGCGATGCCCTTGCTCTGCACGCCCTTGATATAGGCGACCGCAAGTGCTGCGGTCAGCAGCGGATCTTCGGAATAGCATTCGAAGTTGCGCCCGTTCAGACCGGAGCGGTGAATGTTGACTGTGGGCGCCAGAAGAACGGACGCGCCCTTGCTTTTGGCCTGCCCCGCCAGCGCCACGCCCATCTGTTCCACAAGGGCCGGATTCCATGTCGCGCCCAGCGCAATCGCTACCGGGAAACAACCTGCCTTCACGCCAGCCACCAGTGAGCCCGCACCACGTGCCCCGTTCGGTCCATCCGTCACCTTGATTTTCGGAACACCAAGCCGTTCCACCGGCACCGTCGTCCAGAAGTCAGCTCCTGATAGCAGCGAGACCTGTTCCTCAAGTGTCATCTCTCTCAGAATATTCTCGATCATCCAAACCTCCGTTGACAAATTGCACTGGCGTATTGCGCGCGGCAGGGTTGTCCTGCGCCATCCCCGCTAGCGCGTAGCACGTATCAGGATACAGCTCCAGATGATCGAAATAGGGCGTAAATCAACGCCCGGATATTCAAACAAAATAATTCACTTGATATTTACATTCAGAATGTATGTATACGAGATTATGCGGCGATGCGTCTTGTCGTCCGGCAACACCCGTGCATCGAAAAGGTGGAAAATGGTCCAGAAAACTCAGTTCCGGCGTGGGCAGACGGTCGGCCTTGCCCTTATCCTCTCAAGCGTCGTCCTTCCCGGGAAGGTCATTGCCCAGCAACCTCCAACTCCCAAGGTCACGGTGGAGGAGGCAAAGGTCGAAGACTTCACGCTGACCGCCCGCCTGCCAGGCCGCATCAAGCCGTCCACGATTTCCGAGGTCCGGCCACAGGTCAACGGCATCATCCGCGAACGTCTTTTCGAGGAAGGCGCGAAGGTCGAGGCCGGACAGGCTCTCTACAAGATCGAAGACGAGACCTATGTCGCAGCGGTCGAATCGGCCAAGGCGAATGTGGCTCAGGCTCAGGCGAGCTATGACTTTGCTGTTGTCGACGCGCGACGTGCGGAAGAAACATTCGCAAACAATGTCGGCTCTGCGTCCAACCGCGACACCAAGATCGCTGACCGGAACAAGGCGCAGGCTGCACTTCAGGTGGCGCTTGCGCAGTTGAGAACCGCTGAAATCGATCTCGACAGAACGACCATCAAGGCACCTATTTCGGGTGTTATCGGCTTTTCCGACGCCACGGCAGGTGCGCTTGTGGCCGCGCAGCAGACGACAGCATTGACGACAATCCGCGCGCTCGACACGATCTATGTCGACGTCACGCAATCGGTAAACGATCTTTTGCGATGGAATTCCGACAAGCGTGCTGGCGGTGGCCAGGCCATGTCCGTCGCAACCATGATCCTCCCCAACGGCCAGACTTATCCCATCAGGGGTGATCTGAAGGCTGCCGAGCCTCGTGTCGAGCCGACAACAGGCATGGTGACCCTTCGAATTTCCTTCTCCAATCCGGACCATAAGCTGCTGCCTGGTCTTTATGTCGAAGTCGAACTGCCACAGGCCGTCACCAAGAATGCGACACTCGTGCCACAAAGCGCGGTGATGCGCGACGCCAAGGGTCAATCTTCCGTTTGGCTCGTGGAAGATGGCAAGATCGTACCACGTCCGGTCACAGTCGTTGCTGGCGCTGGCAATCGCTGGGTCACGAGCGATGGTCTCAAGGCAGGCGACAAGATTGTCATGACCGGCTTCCAGAAGGCGAAGCCAGGCGCACCGGTCGAAATTGACACGCAGCCGGTGGCACAGCCAGCCGCTCCGGCAGGGAGCAACTAATCCATGGCGCGGTTTTTCATAGACAGGCCCATCTTCGCATGGGTCATAGCGATCATCATCATGGGGCTCGGCGTCCTGTCGATCCTGCGTTTGCCCATCTCGCAGTATCCGTCGATTGCCGGACCCGCCGTCGTTATCGGCGCAACCTATCCCGGTGCATCGGCTGAAACGGTCGCCGATACGGTCGTCCAGATTATCGAAAAGGAAATGACGGGGCTTGATGGCCTGCGCTACATCGAGTCGTCGACGACCTCGACAGGTCGCGCCTCCATCACACTCAATTTCTCGCTCGGTACCGATCCCGATATTGCTCAGGTTCAGGTTCAGAACAAGCTGAGCCAGGCCGAGGCCAGCCTGCCTGCGGAAGTCACCCGTCAGGGTGTTACGGCCGAAAAATCCACCACGGGCTTCCTCATGGTTATCGCTCTGATTTCCGATGACGGAGCTCGCACCGCGGTCGATCTTTCGGATTATCTCAACTCCTACATGGTCGAGCCGATCTCCCGCCTGAAAGGCGTTGGCAAGGTTGAAGTCTTCGGTTCGGAATATGCGATGCGGATCTGGCTGGATCCGCTGAAGCTGAAATATTACGGCCTGTCTCCCAACACCGTCATCAATGCCATCAGCGCGCAGAATGCGCAGATTTCTGCGGGTTCGTTTGGCGCAATGCCGGCACCCAAGGGGCAGCTGCTGAATGCGACGGTGACCGCACAGTCACTTTTGAAGACGCCTGCGGACTTCGAGCGTGTCGTTCTGCGCGCCGATACGGATGGAGGCTTGGTCCTTCTGCGTGACGTCGCCCGCGCTGAACTGGGTACGGAAAACTACGAAATTGCTGGTTTCTACAATGGCAAGCCGGCATCGGGCATGGCTATTCAGCTCGCATCAGGGGCAAATGCGCTGGAAACGGCGGAGCTGGCCAAGGCGAAGGTTGCCGAACTCGGCGAATATCTTCCGGCGGGCGTGAGTTACGTCATTCCCTATGACACAACGCCTTTCGTATCGCTTTCCATCGAGGCGGTGGTTCATACGCTCATCGAGGCGATTGCGCTCGTCGTTCTCGTCATTCTCCTTTTCCTTCATAACTTCCGCGCAACCCTTATCCCGGCGCTTGCGGTTCCAGTCGTGCTTCTTGGCACCTTCGGCATCATGGCAGCGCTTGGTTTTTCCATCAACACGTTGACGATGCTGGCCATGGTCCTTGCCATCGGTCTGCTCGTGGATGATGCGATTGTCGTGGTGGAAAACGTCGAGCGTATCATGCGCGACGAGCATCTCGATCCGGTCGAGGCGACAAAGAAGTCCATGGTCGAAATCCAGGGCGCTCTCATCGGCATCGGTATGGTGGTTTCAGCCGTTTTCGTGCCGATGGCATTCTTCGGCGGTGCCACCGGCGAAATGTACAAGCAGTTTGCGGTTACCATCGTATCCGCCATGGCGCTGTCGGTCATGGTCGCATTGATCTTTACACCGGCTCTCTGCGCCACGATCCTCAAGGCGCACGATCCCCATGCCAAGGCCGGGTTGGCCGTTCGGTTCAGCAACGCTTTCGAGCGTCGCTTTTCCTGGCTTACGGATCGCTATGGCAAGGTCGTGTCCGGCTCTGCGAAACGACCGATCCGCATGTTCCTCGTCTATCTGGTTCTGGTTGGCGTCATGGTGTCGCTTTACCAGAAAACGCCCACATCCTTCCTCCCGGATGAAGACCAGGGCAGCCTCCTGACGATCATCCAGACCCCGCCCGGAACGACTGCCGAAAGCACGGAAGCCGTGCTGCGCAAGGTCGAAAACTATTACATGAACGCCGAAGGGAAGAATGTTGCGTCCGTATTCTCGGTGCGTGGATTCTCCTTCGCCGGGCAGGGCCAGAACATGGGCATGATGTTCGTCAAGCTCAAGGATTGGAAAGAGCGTGAGGGCAGGGAAAACTCCGCCCAGGCCATCGCGGCCCGCGCCTTCGGCCCTCTGATGGGCGGCATCAAGGAAGCGATCGTCGTTCCGCTCGTGCCACCCGCCGTCACGGAACTGGGCAACTCCAACGGCTTTACCGCCTATCTTCAGGCGCGCGCTGGCCAAAGCCACGAGCAGCTTCTGGAAGCCCGCAACATGCTGCTTGGCATGGCTGCCAAGAGCCCCAAGCTCATGGCGGTTCGACCGAACGGTGTGGAAGACGCCTCCCAGTTCGAACTCAACATCGATTGGGGCAAGGCTGGCGCGGTGGGATTGAGTGCGGCGGATGTCGGCGCGTTCCTGACGACCGTGTGGTCAAGCTCCTACGTCAATGACTTTCTCTATGAAGGTCGTATGAAGCGCGTCTATGTTCAGGGTGAGCCGGATGCCCGCACCGGGCCTGAAGATCTTGCCCTGTGGCGCGTTCCCAATGGCAACGGCGACTTTGTCGATCTTTCGACCATTGCCAGCCAGAACTGGGTTTTCGGACCCCAGCAGGTCAGCCGCTATGATGCCCTGCCAGCCATGGAGCTCGAAGGGTCTCCCGCAGCAGGCTTTTCTTCGGGTGAGGCGCTGGCGGAAATGGAAGCGCTTGCGGCAAAGCTGCCGCCCGGCTTCAGCCTGCAGTGGACGGGTATGTCCCTTGAGGAAAAGGATGCTGGCGCGGGGGCTCTGCCGCTTTACGGTCTGGCGCTCGCAACCATGTTCCTTTGCCTTGCTGCCCTCTATGAAAGCTGGACAATTCCGGTCGCCGTCCTGCTCGCCATGCCGGTTGGTATTCTGGGAGCGCTTCTGGGCGCATGGATCGGCGGTCAGTCCAATGGCGTCTATTTCCAGGTGGGACTGCTGACGGTCGTCGGTCTCACCGGCAAGAACGGCATTATGATTGTCGAATTTGCCCGAGAGCGCATGGCCAATCTGGGTGAGGGCGCATTCGACGCGGTCTGCCAGGCAGCGAAGCTTCGCTTCAGACCAATCTTGATGACGTCTCTTGCCTTCGGCTTGGGTGTCATTCCGCTGGTCATTTCCACCGGTGCCGGTGCCGGCGCTCGCCATGCCATTGGCTATGCGACTTTCTTCGGCACGGTAACGGGTACGCTTCTGGCAATTGTCATGGTGCCGGTGTTCTTCGTACTGGTCACGAAACTGTTCCGCTCCCGCAAGGCGAAACAGGCAGAACCGAAAACAGTGTAACGACGGAACCGACTGTCCCGACGCGCAAGGCACGTCGGGACAGTCATAAGCCGGGAGGCGGATGGCGGCTGGGTCTGAATCATTTTTTAGCATGCCGCTGATTTGCTTTGCCCTATCTCACCATATAGAAGCATATTCGAAAATAGGTGATTAGAGAGGCGTAGGGTGAGAAGAACCAAGGATCAGGCTGCGGAAACCGGGCGTCAGATCTTGCAGGCTGCCGAGACCCTCTTCCTCGACAAGGGCTACGACAAGGTCAGCCTTGAGGAAATCGCCACGCAGTCCGGCGTTACCCGCGGCGCCATTCATTGGCATTTCAAGAACAAGCAGGGTCTTTTACTGGCGTTGAGAAACGGTGCGCAGGAGCCGTTCCGGCGTTTCGCCGACGAACTTGCCGAGGGCAAGGGCTGTCCTTCCATCGAAACATTGATCGACATTATCCAGGACATGTTCGCGCGGTTCGAAAAGGACCCGCGCCAACGCGGTCTGCTGCTTGTCATGATGCGGCTCGATATTGTGCTGACGGAAACTGACGAGGAAGGTCAGGATACGTTTCCAGAAGAAATGAACGATCTCCTCCTGCGCATTTTTACCGCTGTCGATGCAGGCCCAGGTCTCGCGGCACCATGGACGCCCGAAAAGGCCGCCTCCATGGTTTCCGCAATCATCGGTGGGCTCGTGACAGAATGGGCATTGCGGCGTGGCAAGTTCAGACTTTGCGTGGACGGCGCGCTTTTCATCCGCACCCTGCTGTCGGGCATTCAGCGGCAGCCTTTGCAGTGACACTGACGTCAAAACAAGAACAGGTGCATGGCAGTGCTTTCGGGCCAAACTCGAGCTTGTTGAACGGAGCCATGCTCAATCTTTATATCGACGGCTCTTACGATGCTGCCAGAAAGAAGGGCGGCTGGGCTTTCGTAGCGACCAGCGACGAAAACAGGATCACTTCGTCCCACGCCGGTAGCTTCGATGGCGATAGCAACAATACGCTAGAGCTCGTGGCTGCCGTCAAGGCGCTTGAGTGGGCCATGACTAGCATAGACGCTGCCGCCATCACCATCTGGTCTGACTCAAACTATGTCGTGGAAGGGTGCAATGTGCGGCGCCCCATCTGGAGCAATAACGGCTGGAAGCGTTACAATCCGAACCCGAAAAAGCGCAACCGAAGTATTCCGGATGCGGACCTGTGGAAGAGCATGGACCTCATGCTTCGGCAAAATCCAGGCGTCTTGGTCGCATGGTGCAAAGGCCATGATGGAAATGTCGGCAATGAGCTTGCCGACAAGCTCGCCAGAGAGGCCAGCTCTTAAGGCTGGCCAACTCGCAGCGGTCGTGTCAGGCAGGCTCAATCCGCACCGGCACTGATTTTGCAGCAGGCGTTTTGCTTTCTTCCGCATATTGCCAGAGCGGTATGAGAGGGTTGCATTCCGGGTAATATGCAGCACAAGTTCCCGATGGCAGGTCGTAATCGATCACCTGAAAATTGGTCATCGTCCGCAAGATCCCGTCATCGACGGCGGTGGTAATGCGTGCCAGACCGTCCTTCGCTATGCCAAGCCGTATGCGATCATCGGCGCTCATCATCACGATCATTCGCGATTTGTGGATGCCGCGCAGGCGGTCATCGTAACCGTAGACCGTGGTGTTGAACTGGTCATTGGACCTCAGCGTTATAAGCCGCAACACATCGCTGTCCTCGGCGGCAGCAAAGCTGGCGTTCAAGGATTTCGGCAGCTTGAAGTTCGCCTTGCCGGTGTCCGTGTGCCATTCGCGGTGGCGTGCGGGCACAGGTCTGGGGAAGCCGCCGGGTATATCGAGCCGCCCGTTGAAGTCCCTGAATGGCTCGGGATAGGTGGCCTCGATGGCGTCCCTGACCAGCGCATAATTATTGACCCAGTCTTCCCACGGCACCTTTGGGTTGGGTTCCAGCGCATGTTTGGCGATTTCGGCGACGATGCGCGGTTCCGACAGCAACCCCTCATGCGCGGGCTTGTACTTCCCGCGCGAGGCGTGGATGCAGGTCGTCGAATCTTCCATGGTCACGATCTGCGGCCCTGACAGCTGCTCGTCGATTTCGGAGCGGACCAGCGTGGGAAGAATATAAGTCGTCGCCGCTGTTACCAGATGGCTCCGGTTCAGCTTGGTGGCAATCTGCACCGAAAGGTCGAGATCACGCCACTTGCGCTCCATCAGTTCGCTCTCGGGGATGGCACGCACAAAGTTGCCGCCAAGGCTGATGAAGGCTTTGACCGTTCCCTTCACAATGCCTTCGCAGGCCTCGATGGTGTTCAGTCCATCTTCGCGGGGCGGCTCAAAGCCGTATTGTTCCGCAAGATGGTCCAGAGGAACAAGTTCGGTCTTCTCGGAAATACCGACGGTACGCTGGCCTTGAACGTTGGAATGTCCGCGGACCGGACAGATGCCTGCGCCGGGCTTGCCGATATTGCCGCGCATCAGCAAAAGGTTGATCAGCGTTTGAACATTGTCCACGCCATATCTGTGCTGCGTCAGGCCCATGCCATAGATCGCGATCACGGCTTTTGCCTTGGAGTAGGTCCGCGCCGCCGCTTCGATAGAGGCCGAGCTTAGTCCTGAAACCTGCAAGATCTCGGCCCAGTCGGTTGAGCGAACCTGCGCCTCGAAGGCTTCGAAGCCATGCGTGTGCTGCTGGATGAAGTCTTCGTCCAGAATGCCGGGCTCACCCCGCGCCTTCGCCTCGTCGTGCCATGTGAACAGAAACTTCGCCATGCCCATCATCACGGCAATATCGCCACCGGCGCTCACCTGATAATATTGCGTGGCAATCTGCGTTGCCTTGTTCGTGGCCATCTGGCCGGGACGCTGGGGGTTGACGAATTCCTGCCAGCCGCGCTCCTTCAGGGGATTGAAAACCACAATCGGGACATCCCGCTCACGCACTTCCTGCAGGCTGTGCAACAGCCTTGGAGAGTTGGTGCCGACATTCTGACCGAAGGACAAGATGCAATCGGTGTGCTCATAATCGTGCAGAAGTATCGTGCCGACGGGGGTGCCGATGCTTTGCGGCAGGGCAACCGAGGTTGTCTCGTGGCACATGTTGGAACTGTCGGGAAGGTTGTTGTTGCCATAAAGGCGAGCCAGAAGCTGATACATGTAGGATGTTTCGAGCGAAGCGCGACCTGAAGCATAGAAGACGACCGATGACGGCTCAAAACCCTTGAGTTTCTGACCGATGTCTGCAAACGCCTCCCGCCAGCTCACGCTCACATATTTGTCTGTGGTTGCGTCATAGCGCATCGGGTGTGTCAGGCGGCCCTCGTTTTCCAGATCGTAGTCCGGCCACTTGAGAAGTTCGTTTACGGTGTGCCTTGCGAAAAACTCTGGCGTCGTTCGCTTGGATGTCAGGTCCCAGAATGTTGCCTTCGCGCCGTTTTCGCAAAACTCGCCCAGATGCGGCTTGCCAGGTTTTGCCCATGCGCAACTGGTGCACATGTAACCGCCGACCTTGTTGTGATCTTTCAGAAGCCCCGGCGTCGTCTTGATGGCGCGTTGCTGGATCACATCGGCAAAGACTGATTTGAGAGAACCCCACCCGCCTGTCGGCATCGTGTACTGCTTGTATTTGACTTTTTGTTCCACCCGGTCACCTCATGGCTCTGCCTGATGAGCCAACAGATGAGCCTTGCGATGGTTCCACGTGTGGGATGATGCCGGGCTCGGAACTGCATCACAGTGCCGTCATGGACACACAGGCGACGTTGCGGAAAACTTTTTGTGATCCTGTCAGGGAACTATTTTGGAACCCTTGGGTAGGGGGCGCGTTGCGGGAATGAGGAGACACGTCACGCATCGCACACGGGGGTTATATTTTGCCGAGCACACTGGATCCCTATTGCGGGCCTGCTCCAGACAGCCAGGATCTTCAATATGCTTGGAATCTCGATCCTGTTCTCGTTCTGGCAATGGTATCCGTCATCGCAGTTCTGCACGCTCGGTCAGATGATCGGCATCGCGGATTGACCGTACTGCTGTCACTTGTCCTCGTCATCGCCTTCGTCTCCCCTCTTTGCGCTCTCTCAACTGCACTGTTTTCAGCCCGCACCATCCACCATATCCTGGTCGGTTCGGTCGCTGCGCCCATCGCCGCGGCATTGCTGCTTGCCACTCCTATGAAGGCCTTGAAGGTCCCGGCAGAGGCGGTCTTTCTTTTTCACACCGTCGTTTATTGGACGTGGCATCTACCATTCGCCTATGATTTCGCGCTGTCCGGTGCTCTGCCCTACTGGTTGATGCAGGCTGCCTTGATCGGCTCATCCGTGTGGCTGTGGCTGCGGATCCTGTCTGAGAAGACGTCAATGCTGTCGTCCGTGGGGCTAGCGGTCGGGACGATGGTGCAGATGGGTTTTCTCGGGGCAATCCTCACCTTCGCACCCCAGCCGCTTTTTGCGCCGCATCTTTTAACGACGCAGGTTTTCGGCTTCACCCCACTGGGCGACCAGCAGCTTTCCGGCGTGTTGATGTGGACGCTGGGCTTTGCGCCTTATGCGGCGGCGGCGGTCTTTGTCTTGCGCAAGCGATTGTTCTGCGGCCACCAAGCCTTGGGAAACTGAGCCCATGGCAGTCTGGCTTAAATTCATTCACATCGCGGCGATTGCGCTCTGGGCCGCTGGCATTGTCAGCCTTCCCGGCCTTTATGTGCAACGTGCTCATATCCGGAAAGATCAGGATCTTTTCCGGCTGCAAAAGATCGTCCGCTTCTCCTATGTCAGAATTCTTTCGCCCGCAGCATTCGTCGCCATTGCGTCGGGAACAGGGCTCATCTTCCTGCAGGAGCCCTATAGCGGCTGGTTTTCTGTCAAGCTCATGCTGGTCGGAATGCTCGTCGTCATCCACGTCATGACGGGCCTCGTTATCATCAGGCTTTTTGAAGAGGGTGAGGTCTATCCCGTCTGGCGTTTCGTCACCGCAACAATCCTCAGCGGCGGGGTCGTGTGCGGCATTCTTTTCGTGGTGCTGGCTCGTCCCATGGTCGATTTTTCGGTGCCCCCCGGCTTCTTTGCACCGGGAGCACTGAAAAACATGATCTCGGAGATCAGTCCTTGGCCGATACCATGAGGCCGATGCCGTGATCGAAAATCAACTTCCCACCATGCCACCCGGCCAGTCCTGTCAGGACAGCAGCCAGAAGGGACAATCCCAGCCCATGCGGCAAGACATCGATGGTCGCGGTTACGCGGCCACCCCAGTTTGCTCCCATAACCCCAATCAGAGCCATTGCGGCAATGCCATGGGCCCAGCTTGCGACGCGGGCGCGAATACCGGCGACCAGCAAAAGCTCCGCGGTGCCGATCGTGCCTGCGGCCAGTCCGCTGAAGAATGCGCCACCGGAAGCCCAAAGCCCCGCGCGCGCCCAGAAGTCATCGGCGCTCCACCAGTAGAAAACATCGGTCCCAAGTGTCGCAATCACAAGCGCGATAGGGAAATGAACCGTCATGGCATGGAGCGGATGACCCGCAACGGCCACGGCGGAATTCGTGGTCTTTTCTTCCACCTTGGAAATGACGGGGTTGGGACTGCCTGTATCTGCCATGGGTTACCTCCTGATGTCAGGTCAACACGCGCATCGCCCATGCGGTTCCGACCGCTAACGGCAGTTTTACCGCTTGCTGCGGTTCTGGCCGGGTGTTCCGGCGATCTTTCAGTCCTGGATCCAGCAGGTCCGTCGTCTCAGGCTATAGCGGGTCTCTGGTGGGCCATGCTGGCGGGCGCGGTTGGCCTTTTTACCCTCATCATGGTGCTGCTCTACATCGTTTTCTTCGCGCCCCGGCTGGTTGAAAACGTCACGCCGAAACAATGGATCGGATGGGGCGGTCTCGCCATGCCCATACCCGTCCTTCTGGCACTCCTTGCCTATGCCTTCGTTCAGGGCGAAAAACTGTTCGGCGCAGAAGCACTGGAGCCCGCTGTCACCGTAACCGCCACGTCAAGAATGTGGGGCTGGGATTTCGTCTATGAGCAGGATGGCAACCAGATCAACACTCAGGACGTCCTTCATATTCCTGTTGGTCAACCCGTCAGAATTCTGACGACAAGCACGGATGTCATACACAGCTTCTGGGTGCCAAGGCTCGGCGGCAAGATCGACGCCATTCCGGGACAAACAACCAGCATCGTCTTGCGAGCGGATGTTGAGGGCACATTCGGCGGCATTTGCGCGGAATATTGCGGCGAAGGTCACAGCGCGATGAATTTCCGCGTGCAGGCCCATAGCGTTGAGAATTTTCAAAACACACTCAGGACATTGCAACCGTGACGGACCGCGAAACGACCATAGAACCCATCTCCTCGCTTGCCCTGCATCGGCAGCTGGAAGCCGTCTGGCGCAGCGGCAAGGGTCTGAAGCGGCTCGCCGCCGTCAATCACAATGTCATCGGCATCCGCTTCATGGTGACTGCTCTGGTCTTCTTCGCCATTGGCGGTTTCCTTGGCATGTTGATCCGCACCCAGCTTGCAACCGCTTCCAATGCCTTCATGGATGCCGCGCAATATTCGCAGGTTTTCACCATGCATGGAACCATCATGATGTTCCTGTTCGCCATCCCGTTTTTCGAGGGGTTGTCGATCTATCTGTTGCCCAAGCTGCTCGGCGCCCGCGATCTCGCCTTTCCCAGATTGTCGGCTTACGGATACTGGTGCTACCTTTTCGGAGGCTCGATGCTGATCGTCGCCCTGCTCGGCGGTGTCGCGCCGGATAGCGGCTGGTTCATGTACACGCCCCTGTCCTCATCGCGTTACAGCCCCGGCATCAATGCCGATATCTGGCTTCTGGGCATAACCTTCGTCGAAATCTCCGCCATCAGCGCGGCCATTGAGATCGTCGTCACCATCATACGTATGCGTGCGCCGGGCATGTCGCTGGTCAGAATGCCGATCTTTGCCTGGTACATGCTGGTGGTCGGCGGCATGATGCTGGTCGGTTTCCCCCCATTGATCCTCGGTTCAATGCTGCTGGAGGCCGAACGGGCCTTTGGCCTGCCGTTTTTCGATCCTGACCGGGGAGGGGACCCGCTTTTGTGGCAGCATCTTTTCTGGCTGTTCGGGCACCCGGAAGTCTACATCATCTTTCTGCCCGCAGCGGGCGCCTTGTCCACCATCATCCCGGTCTTGGCCAGAACCACGCTGACCGGCTATCACATCATCGTCGCTTCACTCATGGCCATGGCCTTCCTGTCCTTTGGCCTATGGGTCCATCACATGTACACGGTCGGCATTCCGCATGTAGCCTTGTCGTTCTTTTCAGCGGCAAGTGCGCTGGTCGCCATCCCCACAGCCATCCAGATCTTTGCGTGGCTTGCCACGCTGGCGCAGGGTAAGCCCCGCCTCAACATTCCCATGCTGCATGTCTTCGGATTTTTCTTCGTCTTCGTCATCGGCGGGTTGACCGGCGTCATGCTTGCCATGGTGCCCTTTGATATGCAGGCGCATGACACGCATTTCGTCGTTGCCCACCTTCACTACGTGCTGGTCGGCGGCTTTCTGTTCCCCATGCTGGCCGGCATCTATTACTGGGTTCCCCATATCAGCGGGCGTCAACCGGTGCAGCACCTGTCACGCGCCGCCTTCTGGATGATCTTCATCGGCTTCAATCTGACCTTCTTCATGATGCACCTGACGGGGCTTCTGGGGATGCCGCGCCGCACTTTCGCCTATCCGGAAGCATCGCCTTGGGAATGGCTCAATCTTCTGTCGTCCTTCGGCAGCTTCATCATGGCCATGGGCTTCATGCTGGTGGCGCTGGATATCGTGCTGATCTTCCTCTTCGGAAAACCTTTCCGCCGGAATCCGTGGGGCGCAGGGACGCTGGAATGGGCCATGCCGACGCCGCCAGCGCCTTACAGTTTTGCCTCCATTCCTCAGATTGCCACGCGTGCCGACAATCTTCCGATCAATCGCCTCGCCGCACAACTGGCCGCTGGAAAAGGCTTTCTCGGCTTTTGCCGAAATGGCTGGATGGAAACCATCGGTGTCGACGCGGTTTCTGGAAAGGCCAACCAGATCATCGTTCTCCCGACGCCGACCTATCTGCCGCTCTACACCGCCCTTGCCACCGGCGGGGTGTTCGTCAGCCTTCTCTTCAAGCTCTATCCTGCATCTGCTGTCTTTGCTCTGCTCACCCTCGGCCTCTTCCTCCTCTGGACACGCAACAATGCCGCCAGAACCGACTGGGGCGAAATGATCGCGTCGCCATCGTCACGTCTGCCGCTTCATTTCGAACATGCCGATGCACCCAGCATATTGGCCATGCGCCTTACACTGGTTGCCAACGCAACCCTGTTCTCATCCCTTTTGTTCGGCGGACTTTTCCTGTGGGTCGCGACACCCGCGGGGGAAGGGATTCCGGCCTCACAAGCCGGAACTGCGCATCTGTCAGCCTTGGCATTTGGCCTTATTGCCACCTGTTGCGGGGCGGGTGGCAGCGCGCTTGGCCGGGTCATCATCGGCAAGGCCATGCTCGTTGCGTCTTTCGCGGCTTATGTCATCGCCGCCGCTTTCATCCTTCTCGACCTTTCCACGAATTCAACCGCGAGCGCTCACGCACTGGAAGCGGTCAAATTCGCGGTTTCCAGCTATCTGCTGGTCCATCTTGTCCTGGGCGCGGTGTTCTCGGGTTTCTGTCTCTACCGGCTCCGTAGCGGCTATGTTTCGGAGACACGACAGAACGATCTCGTTATCGCAACGCTCTGGCACGGCTATTGTCTCGCCGTGGTTCTGATTGCTGCCGTATATCCCTATCTGTTGGCCGCCTTGCAGCCGGGAGGGTAAGTCATGCGGTACCGGATATTGTTTGCTCTCGCAGGCCCGCTCATTCTCTGGGCCGGTTATTTCTCCGCCATTTACGGCCTGCAAGCTGTTGGCTGTCGGGCGGGATGGGATGCCATGATGCTGGGTGGCATATCGCTGCTGCGGTTAACGACCATCGTCGCCTTTGTGGTCGCAGTCTCGGTGTCGGCGCTCTTGTATTTGCCTCACAGAAAGGTCGAGTCGGGCGGTGAGACAATCCTGCCTATTGCCAGATATGTCGCCCTGGCAGGGTTGGCCTCCACCATCCTCGTCTTTGCCGGGGTGTTCTGGCTTCAACTGTGCTGAAGCAGAGTTTCGCTAGCGGTTTTTGAATACGGTGCAGGGCACGCCTGCGGCACGAATGTCCTGACACAGGCGGTTGGCTTCGGCCCGCGTTTCCCGTCCAAGCCGTGCCGCATAGCGCGGTCGGTTGCCAAAATTTCCGCCGCGCTGTCGCACCACCAGTGCCCGCTCCTCGTTAAGCGGTGAAGGCAATCGGCTGACCGCGCGTGTAAACAGTCGCTCGACAATGGCGGGTCGATAATGGGCGGCAAGCTGGACACCCCATGGCGCCCAATCTGCTGAACCCGCAAAAACCGGCTCCTGCATCTGGCGGGTGTCGGCAAGCACAAGGCAGGCGTCCTGAAACGGCAGATCCTTGTTCAGTTCCGGTGCTGCCGTCTGGGGCGGGGAATCCTTCCACGTCTCCACGGGCTGCCCGGTAATTGCAAAAACATAGTCGCGTGTTTCTATCGGCAGTCTTCCACCGGCAAGATAACGCGAAAGCCCGTTTTCTCCGGCATTATAGGCTGCTGCCGCAAAACCGAAATTTCCGAAGCGGTTCTTCAGCTCGTTAAGATAGGCAGCCGATGCGTCCAGCGCGTCTATGACATCGAAACTGTTGTTCAAACCGCGAAGCCTGGCCGTGCCGGGCATGAATTGCGCAATGCCTTCCGCCCCTTTGTGGCTGACCGCTTCTGGGCGAAACAGGCTTTCACGCCAGATCAGCCGGGCGAAAAAAGCGGGTGGGACCGTGTGGACCCGGGCAAAATGCTCGATCGTGCGACACAGGTCGGCGTTGAAGGTTTCCCGGCGCAGGCAGAGGCGTTCGCTTTCGTTCGCTCGCTCGTAAAGGCAGGACTTTTCACGCTCCTCGCTCGCGAAGGCTGTTTGTGATGGAAGACTGGCCGCCATGCAGGTAGCCGCGACACATCCCATGGCGATTGCCGATTTCGCTCTATCAGAGAGACGCGACCCCATTCGGAAACTCCGCACTACCAGGGAATGCTACTCCCATCATAGGCAATGAAGGTTCCGCTCGCCTCGGCGGTCAATCCATCGAGTGCGGTCAGGATCGATGCTGCCGCCTCGTCCGGCGCCACGGTGCGGTGCCCCCCGGCGAAAGGTTCGGAAAGTTTCGTTCGCACGGTTCCTGGATGGATGGCACTCAGCACGGCCTGCGGGTGGGTTCTGGCATATTCGATGGCTGTCGTATGGACGATCTGGTTCAGCGCAGCCTTCGATGCCCGGTAGGACATCCATCCACCAAGTCTGTTGTCGCCGATTGAGCCGACGCGTGCCGACAGGAAGGCGGCGATGGCGCGCTGCTTGCGGTCGAGAAGCGGCAGGAAATGCTTGGCGATCAGGGCAGGCCCCACGGCATTGATCGCGAACTGTTTCAGCATCGCCTCGGGTTCGACCTGACGCAGGGCCTTTTCCGGCGAATGGCCGTCGATGCCGAGTACACCCGTCGCGCAGATCAGAAGCTGGATCGGCTCAGCCCCAAGACCCTTTGCCGCGGCTTCGATACTGCGCTCCTCGGTCAGATCCAGCCTGTCGTGCCGCCGCGAAAGGCCGATGACATCTGCACAATTCTCGTCGTTGCGCAGATGGTCGACGAGTGCCGATCCGATGCCGCCACTGGCGCCGATGATGACGGCCCGGTAGCCGGAGGGAAGCGAGGTCAGAAGATTGCTGTGCGATGAATCCATGGGCGAAAAACGTGTTCCGGCGAGCTAGGTTCAAATGTGAAACGGCGAATGCCGTGGCATTGCTAATATTCCGCCAATGCTGTTCCTGTCGCAAGGGAACTTCGAAGGCTCCTCGTGGTTTCTAAGAACGCCATCGGGCGTTTCTTACGGGGTTCATTCTATCCATGTCATCGAAAATTGCTATCATCGGGTCCGGTCCTACGGGAATATATACGTTGAAGGGGCTGGTGGGCAAAGCTGAGCCGCTTTCGATCACCATCTTCGAGAGCGAAGCCGATCCGGGCAAGGGCACGCCCTACCATCCGGACCTCAACGATCAGGCAATGCTGTCCAACATCGCCAGCATCGAACTGCCACCTGTCTGCGAGACTTTGTCAGACTGGCTTCGCCGCCAGCCGGACGAGGAGCTGCAGCGGTTCGGCATCGAGCGTGCGCTGATTGCAGACCGTGAATTCTATCCTCGCGTTGTTCTGGGCGAGTTTCTCTTCTCGCAGTTTTCGCAGTTGATCGAGATCGGCAAGGCCAATGGCCACAGCATCGACGTGAGGGCGTCGCATCGCGTGCGCGATATCGAGCTGCGTCAGAAGGATATACGCCTGAGCGTCAGCGCGCCTGATGGCTCGACGGAAGAATTCGCCTTCGATCACGTGGTGATGGCCACGGGCCACGATTTCCCGGAAACGACTGAGGTCAAGCCGGGCTACTACATGTCGCCATGGCCGGCTCCCGCCTTGAAAAAGATCGGGCCATGCAGGGTCGGTATTCTGGGCACGTCGCTCAGCGGTATCGACGCCCTCATTACCGTTGCGACCGCACATGGATCCTTCCTGCTGGATGAGCAGGGCGTTCTGCAATATCACCCAATGGCCGAAACGGACGGTCTGCACGTGACCATGATGTCGCGAAAGGGCGTCTTGCCAGAAGCCGACTTCTACTGCGAAATTCCCTATCGCCCCCTGCAATTCTGCACGGAAGCGGCCATCGAAACCCTCATCGCGACACGCCGTCACGACCTGCTGGATGCGGTGTTCGAGTTGTTCAAGGCCGAGCTCCTGTTCTGCGACCCCGAATATGCCTCCCGTATCGGCCTCTCATTCTTGACGGTCGAAACCATTGCCAAGGCCTATTTCAACGACCGCGAAACAACACCGCCTTTCCAGTGGGCGGCGCGCAATCTGGCGGAAGCGGAAGCCAACAAGAAGGCCAAATATACGGTGGAATGGCGCTATGCCATCTTGCGGATGCATGAGGTGATCGCGCTGGCAATTCCGCATCTGGACGAGAAGGATCTTGAGCGCTTCCATAAGTATTTCAAGACCGTCTTCGTGGATGATTACGCCACCGTGCCGCACGCTTCGATCCAGCGGCTGCTCGCGCTCTACCGCGCAGGCAAGCTGGATATCCAGGCACTTGGGAACAAAAGCGAGATCGACAACGAAAGCGTGGAGCGCGGAGCGGTCGTGCGGGCGCAGGGCAACACCTACACTTTCGATGCGTTCATCGATGCGACCGGCCAGCACACGCTCTCGGCGCGTGACATCCCCTTCCCGACGCTGAAGCAGCAGGGCGTCATGCGCAAGGCCACAACAAGCGCGGTTCCCTCTCTGGTGGATGGCGAAGGTGCATTGGTGCGCACGGGCGGCGTTGATCTGGACGAGAAGTTCCGCCCCATCTTTCAGGACAATCTCACCAACAGGCTTTATTGCGGCTCCATTGCCTTCCTGCTGCATAAGCTGCCCTTCGTTCAGGGCATCACCAGCGCCCGCGATATTGGCAGTGTGGTGTCCAAGGCCATCCTGGAAACGAACGCGCAACTGCAATTGTCGGCGGCCTGATCAGGCCCCTACGATCTCCGCTTCATCCCCTATCGAAATCATGGCGCAGCGTTCGGTTGAGCCATAGACGCCGAAGTTTCTTCGGTTCTTTCTGAGGATGGTCCGCAGGATGTCGGCGTTTTCCTGTAAATCCGGCTGTGGAATCAACGTCATTCCACAGCGTTTCGTCTCTTCGCTCACGGCAACAAGCGCATCTCCAAGCCGAAGGCGCTGTCCCGGCCACGTGGCCTCGCAGAAGTCATCGCCGCTCGGCATACGAAGAACGATATTGGGGCGAAACCGTCTGCTCTCCACGCTCTCGTTGCCCAGAAGGGCCGAGAGCTGCTCCAGCGAATTTGTTGTCAAAAGGTGCAGTGGGCTGGGCTCATAGCGGTTGGTTGCGATATGTGCGTCTGGCTCCTGGCCCACATCAGCCTGTCCGTAAGGCCAGGCCGCTACCTCGAAGCCGAAATGTTCCGATAGCCGCACGCCGATGCTGTTGCCAAGCACGGACAGCCAGTCACCATCGGGAAAGCCGATTTCCGGCACATCACCCGCCATTCTTGCATTGAGGAAGAGTGCGGGGCGCCAACGCGCCTCTTTTTCCGGAGCGGCGATCTGGCGGTTTTCGACATCGACAATGCCCCAGCCTCTATCGCCCGCAATACCATGTTCCGCAAGCTCCACCGACATCAGCCTTTCGCCGCCCAGCGAGCTCACAGGATATCGCCAGATTTCTTCAACAGTCCCCAACACGTCCACGCTGTTCCGATCTTTTTCTGTCCGTCAGAAACAGGGAACTACATGCGGCGCTGCTGGTTCCCTGCTACCTCACACTGTGCTTGCCAGCGCAATCGCATCGGCAACGCTGTCCCACTTGTCTTCGCCAAGCATAGATGTGGCCACGCGAATATAATCGCCGGGCAAAAGCGAGAATTTTCGTCCGGGATTGATGGCAATGTTGCGCGCCGCCAGCGTCACAGTAGCAAAACCCTCGGAGGCAACCGGCAACCACAGGCAAAGCCCGCTGCCGGCGGAAACCGGTACACCCCGACAGTTGAGCGCTTCGGCAAGCCCATCGCGCCGCTGCTGATAGATCGCGCGCGCCTTCGCCACCATGTCGAAACTGTGCGGCTCTCGCAGCAGCCATGCCGTGGCGCTTTGCAACACGCGGCTGGTCCATCCGGCGCTGAAGGCCCGGTAGGACTGGATCTGCTCGACAATGGATGCAGAACTGGAAAGCACCGCCAGCCGCAAGTCGGGTCCCAGGGTTTTTGAATAGGAAACGATGTGGATCGTCCTTTCGGGGAAACGTCCACCCAGAGATTGAGTGGGAATACCGGCAATATCGCCCAGCCCGTCATCTTCGATAATGAGGGTCTCGGTGCCGGCGAGGATATCGCCCAGTTCCGCCAGCCGGTCAGGGCTGACGGTCTGTCCCGTAACGGAATGCAGGCGTGGCTGAAACAGGAAGGCGGTCGGGCGCTGCTGCAGGGCGGCGTGAAGGGATTGCGGCGTTGGTCCGTGCTCATCGCACAGAACAGGAATGATCTTGACGCCAAAATCCTCGAGAATATCGAGCAGTCGCATGGCTGTCGGATTTTCGATGGCAACCGCTGAGCCCGGTGAAACGAGTGCGCGGATGGCTGTATAGACGGCATTGTAGCCGCCATTGGTCACCAGAAAGGCCTCCGGCTCATAAGCCCAGCGCGCAAGCGCCGCCTCATGAAGCTCCGGGATGATCCGGACCCGCTCGTAATCATTGAGCTTTTCCACCGTTGCGGCGTGGGTCAGCGCCTGTGCCAAGGGTGGCAGGAGTGAAGGGTCCGGCACGGCCAGGGTCAGATCCAGCGCGTTCGGTCCGTAATTGCCGGCACTCGCAAATCGCTCCGGCTTGGCCACAAAGCGGTCGCCGCTCACCCATGTTCCATTCCTGCCCCGCCCGGTAATCACCTTGTGACGCCTCAGGTCCGCCCATGCTTCTGAAAGCGTCGCCGGGCTGATCTCCAGCTCATAGGCCAGATCGCGGATGGAGGGCAGGCGGGTGCCCACCGGCAGAACGCCCGCGCGGATGAGTGCACTCGTTTCCAGTGCGATACCGCGAATGCTCCGATCGCCTATTTTTTCAGCAAGCCACTTGGCGGAGTAGAGATCGTCCATAAATTCACCTTTTTAAATGTTCAATAACGTAATAACATTTGATGTTTGTAATTTGAACATTTAACTTTTTCTTATCGAGATTTTTTTGAGAGCATGTGCATGACCGTAACGCTTCGCCTCGCACTCCGTGACTGGGACTATATGACCCCTCTCGTTCTCGGAGACGTATCCTCGCCCCGCCTGAAGGTCGTCGTAGACCGCGTCGGCACCCTCATTTCCAATGTTGGAACGGATTCTGTGTTCGACGCCGCAGAGATGTCTTTCAGCCGTTATGCGCAGATGCGGCATGACGGGGATGAAACGGTCGTTGGTGTGCCCAATTTCATCATGCGCGGCTTCCGGCACCGCTGCATTATCACTGCCAAGGACAGCCTGGTTCGTCAGCTGTCGGACCTTGCAGGAAAGAAGATTGGCGTTACCGGCTGGCGGGATTCCGGCAACACATGGACCCGCGCAGCCCTTCGCCGCGAAGGTGTCGGTGTTGAAGACGCGATGTGGTACGCCGGACGCCTGACGAAGGATCACCCGATTACCGACCGGCTGGACGGTTTTGGCAGGCCAGGCCGCATCGAGGCGGTGCCCGGAGAGCGACCCATGGTCGATCTTCTGCTGGAGGGCGGGCTGGATGCCGTATTCACCCCCTTCATGCCGAAAGGATTTTTCGACAAGGATTCGGCGCTGCGACAGGTTCTGGACGATTATCGCTCTGCCGAAGTCGATTACTTCAACGATGTCGGCTACGTGCCGGGTATGCATCTCATCGGCTTCAAGGCGGGCGTTGTGCACGAACATCCGTGGATCATGGATGAATTGAGCGATCTTCTGGACGCATCGCAAAGCATGTGGCTGGAAAAAAGAGAGAAATACGCCGATACGACACCCTGGATGATTGATGAGCTGCGCCGCTGCGCTGCCGATCTTTCTCCTTCGTGGAACCTGAACGGGCTTGCGGCCAATGAAAAGATGATCGGTGATTTTGCAAGGGAGCTGCATGAGCAGAAAATCCTGCCGCGGCTTCTGTCTCCCGCCGATCTGTTTCCAAGCCAGGCCGCCAGCCGCTGACGCGGCCTTGCGGACACGACATTATTTCGCGTTGAACAAAAAGGGGAATTCCATGCAATCGAAATTCATCACATCCGTCGCTCTTCTCGGCCTGATGCTGGCCGCACCGGCAATGGCGCAGGACGCCGCCATACCGAAGCAGGAGATGAACAAGGAACTCAACGCCCGTCTGCCGGAGAAAATCCGCACCGAAGGCAACATGGTCTCCGTCAATAACGGCTCCTTTCCTCCCTATGAAATCGTCACCGGAACGGAAATGACCGGCGCCAGTGCCGATCTGACCGAAGCTCTGGGACAGCTTCTCGGCGTCAGGATCGAGCACGCCACCGTCGGCGGTCTGCCCGCATTGCTTTCGGGCGTCAATTCCGGTCGCTACCAGTTTGCCTTCGGTCCGGTTGGTGATTTCAAGACACGTCAGGAAGCCAACGACTTCGTTGACTGGGTGCAGGAATTCGTCGTCTTCGCCGTCCAGAAGGGCAACCCCAAGGGAATCGTTTCGCTGGATACGGCCTGCGGCAACCGCATCGCCGTCATGGCTGGCGGATCGGCCGAAAAGGTGATCAAGGCGCAGGTGGAAAAGTGTGTTGCCGATGGCAAGAAGCCGGTCGAGGTTCAGTCCTACACCGACCAGCCAAGCTCCATTCTGGCGGTCCGCTCCAAGCGCGCAGACGCATTCTTCTCATCGCAGGCACCGCTCACCTATTTCGTTTCCCAGGCCAATGGACAGCTTGAGTTGACCGGTATTGGCGAAAAGAACGGCTTTGACGATCTGTTCCAGGGTGCCGTCGTTCCAAAGGGCTCTCCGCTGGGCGAACTCCTGCGGGATGCCGTCAAGGTTCTCATCGATAACGGCACCTATGACGTCATCATGAAAAAATGGGGCCTGGAAAACAACACCATCAAGACACCGGGTATCAATCTGGTGGGAGTTGAAAAGAAATGAGTGTCGCCAACGCAGAGACCGCATCGCCTTCAGGCGGTGCGGACCCGCGCGATGTGGCCAATGCCCATCGCCCGTTTCAGACCGGCCGCGCCACATTGTGGTTCATCACGCTGCTGATTGCCGCCAACTTCGCCTGGATCGTCGCCAATAACGAAAACTTCGGATGGCCGGTCGTTGCCCAATATTTCTTCGATCCAACCGTCATGCAGGGATTGTCCGTCAGCCTTGGACTGACTGTCGTTGCGATGCTGATCGGCGTGGCGCTGGGCCTGTTGCTCGGCGTTGCCCGCATGTCGCAGGATGTGCTGGCCAGTTCGCTCTCCGGGCTGTTCGTCTGGTTCTTCCGGGGAACGCCGCTGCTGGTCCAGCTCATCTTCTGGTACAATCTTTCCACGCTCTTTCCGGAAATCTCCATCGCCATCCCCTTCGGTCCCACGCTTGTCAGCTGGGAGACGAATTCGGTCATCACGCCGATGACAGCCGCCATCGTCGGGCTTGCGCTCAACGAAGCCGCCTACATGGCCGAGATCATTCGCGGTGGTCTGCTGTCGGTTGATCGTGGACAGTCGGAAACGGCGGAAGCCTTCGGCATGACCAAGGCACGCGCTCTGTGGCGCATCATCATTCCGCAGGCCATGCGCTCCATCGTGCCGCCCACCGGCAACCAGTTGTTCAGCATGATCAAGGCGACCTCGCTCGTCAGCGTCATCGCCATGGCCGATCTGCTCTATTCGGTGCAGTCCATCTATAACCGCACCTTCGAAATTGTGCCGATGCTGATGGTCGCGGTCATTTGGTATCTGCTCATCACTTCGGTTCTCAATATCGGGCAGGGTTACATCGAGCGTTATTATGGCCGGGGCGACCGTCGCACCGCCACCGCTCAGGCGCCCACCGTGCATGAGGAGGCAGCGCCGTGATCACTCCCGTTCAAGACAAGCAGCCGCTGGTTCGGGCGCGCAATGTCCACAAGGCGTTCGATCAGCTTGAGGTGCTGAAAGGCATCGATCTGGATGTCTTTCCTGGCGAAGTCGTCGTCGTGCTGGGTCCTTCCGGCTCGGGAAAATCCACCTTCCTGCGCTGCATCAACCATCTGGAATCCATCAATCGCGGCTCCATCGAGGTGGATGGTGAGCAGATCGGTTACCAGCTGAAGAAGGACAAGCTGATAAAGCTTTCGGGAAATGCCATTGCCGCGCAACGGCGCAATATCGGCATGGTCTTCCAGCAATTCAATCTCTATCCGCATATGACAGCCCTGCAGAACATCATCGAGGCGCCCATCGGCGTCCACGGGGAAAGCAAGGCGCAGGCGATAGCCTATGCCCGGGAGCTTTTGCAAAAGGTCGGCCTGTCGGATAAGGCGGATAATTATCCGCGGCAACTGTCCGGCGGCCAGCAGCAGCGCGTTGCCATTGCCCGTGCGCTGGCCATCAAGCCCAAGCTGATGCTGTTTGATGAGCCGACATCGGCACTCGACCCGGAACTTGTCGGCGAAGTGCTGGCGACCATGCGCGATCTTGCCCGGCAGGGTCTGACCATGATCGTCGTTACCCACGAAATCGGCTTTGCCAAGGAAGCGGCGGATCGCGTCGTCTTCATGGATGGCGGCCATATCGTGGAGATGGGCAAGCCGGAAGATGTCATCGGCAATCCGCAGCATCCGCGCACGCAGGCATTCCTGTCTCGCTTCCTTTGATCCAATCGCAGCAATGCCCCGCCATCGTCGGGGCATTGCCCGTTACCGAAATTGCGGTGCGCTCTTTTCGCGTGCCTGCTTCATCAGACTGGAGTTCCCATGACAGTGCTCGACAATGCCTATACACGCGTGTCCGATCTTGCCGATCTGGAGGCCGAACTTGTAGAGACGCGGCGTTACCTGCACGCCCATCCGGAACTGTCTTTCGAAGAAGCGCAGACCGCGCGTATGGTTGCGGAAAAGCTGGAAAGCTGGGGCTACGAGGTCACCCGCAATGTCGGCGGCCACGGCGTTGTCGCTCGGCTGACGGTGGGTGAAAGCAAGAAAAGCATCGGCATCCGTGCGGATATGGACGCGCTGCCCATTCTGGAAGAAACCGGCGCTGACTATGCCAGCACGGTGCCCGGCAAGATGCACGCCTGCGGTCACGATGGACACACCACGGTTCTTCTCGGTGCCGCGCAGCATCTGGCCCGCACGCGACGTTTCAACGGCACCGTCACGCTGATCTTCCAGCCAGCCGAAGAATCGGGGCGTCCGAGCGGCGCTCAGAGAATGATCGATGACGGCCTGTTCGAACGCTTTCCCATCGACGCCATCTTCGGCCTGCACAACCATCCCGGCGCGCCGGAGGGTGCGCTTCTCCTGCGGTCCGGCCCGATGATGGCCTCGGCCGATACGGCGAGAATCACCGTCAAGGGCAAGGGTGGTCACGCATCGCGCCCGCACCTGACCATCGATCCCGTTGTCGTCGCCTGCAATCTGGTCGTTGCCCTTCAGACCGTGGTCGCCCGCAACATCGATCCCACCCAGACCGCCGTCGTTACCGTCGGCACCATCCACGCGGGAGAGGCGGTCAACGTCATTCCCGAATATGCCAAGCTTGCCATCAGCATTCGCTCGTTTGATGCAGGCATTCGCGATCTTTTGCAGGAGCGAATTACAAAGCTTACCAATTCGGTTGCCGAAGGCTTCGGAGCCTCCGTCGAGATCGATTACGAACGCGGCTACCCCGTTGTCGTCAACTCGGAAAAGGAAACCGAGTTCGCCCGCGCCGTGGCAGAAGAGCTGATTGGCTCGGACAATGTCTCGACCTGCCACCTCATTCCCGGCAGCGAGGATTTCGCGTGTTTTCTGGAGCATAAGCCCGGCAGCTTCCTGCGGCTTGGAAACGGCATGAATTCGGCGATCCTGCACAGTGCGAAATATGATTTCGCCGATGCGAGTCTCACCGTCGGTGCCGCCATGTGGGCGAGACTTACGGAGCGTTATCTGGCATAAGGTCTCCGAATCTGGAAGGGAGCCTTGCTTTGATCGTCTGCTTCGATATTGGCGGCACCGCCATCAAGGGTGCTGCCGCCCATGCGCTGGATGACGTTCGCCCCCTTCCAAGGCGCAAGACACCGACGCAGGATTTCGATGCTTTCGTTGCAGTGTTGAAGTCCGAAATCGCCAGCATCGGCGGCGCCCCGGATTGTGTCGCGCTGTCGATCACCGGCATCATCGATCCAGATACGGATAAATCCTTCATCGCCAATATTCCCTGCGCCCATCAAAGACCGCTGAAAGCGGATCTGGAAGCCGCGCTTGGCCTGCCGGTCCTCATCGCAAATGATGCGGATTGCTGCGCGCTGGCCGAATATGGTGTCGGCGCTGCCCGTGGTCATCGCGTCGTGTTCAGTGTCATCCTCGGCACGGGTGTCGGCGGCGCACTGGTTATCGACGGCAAGCTCATCAACAGCGCAGGCGGCTTTGCGGGGGAGTGGGGCCACGCCCCCGTTGCCGCCACCCGCGCGGGAAATCCGCCGGTGGACCTGCCACGCTTTGCCTGCGGATGCGGACTGGAAGGCTGTCTCGATGCCATCTGCAGCGCGCGCGGCATGGAAAAGCTGCACCGACATCTGACGGGAGAGCAATTGCTGGCCGAGGAGATTGTCGAAAAATGGCAGGCCGGTGAGGCCGGTGCGAGCCGCACCATCGATATCTATATCGACATGCTGTCTGGCCCGCTGGCGCTGGTGGTCAATGTTACCGGAGCTACGATCGTGCCTGTGGGCGGCGGCCTGTCCAATGCGCCGGCCCTGATCGAAGCGCTGGATCACGCCGTGAGATCCCGCATCCTCAGGCGCTTTTCACGCCCTCTTGTCGTGAAGGCGCAGTGCACGGTAGAGCCAGGCCTCGTCGGTGCTGCCGTGCTGGGCTTTTATCATGTGCGGACACTGACACATTTCGCCTGAACGCCAGAGGCCTTAGAAACGCATTCCCGGAACCGCCAGCGGATTGTCCACCACCGCTTGCCGGTCGGGCTTGTCGATGCGCACGGAGCCGATAAAGGCCCCGAACAGGTCCTTGACGAACTCCTCCGGCAGACCGTCTGTTATCAGCACCATGCGCGTGCGTCGGTCCGCCGGGTCTGGCCATGCGGCAAGACGCTGCGGCGGGTGAAAGATCGACTGAACCCCATGCAGCACCAGCGGCCGGTCGGGATTGTCGGAAAGCTGCACAATACCCTTCATGCGCAGAAGCTTCTCGCCATGGGCGGAGCGCAGCAGATCGATGAACATGTCGATCGCCATCGGGTCGATCGGCTTGTCGTGAATGATGGAAAAAGAGCGTATCGAGGCGTTGTGCCGGTTCACGTCATCATGATGATGGTGGTGATGATGATGCCCATGATGGTCGTGATGCCCATGCCCATGCTCATGCTCATCATGGCCGTGATGGTGCCCATCGTCATGCGCAGCTTCGTCGCCCAGCCAGCGAGAGACATCGCCAAGCTTGTTGCCTGCGTCGTAAAGTCCGTTCTCCAGAAGCGCCACCGCAGACCAATCTTCGACATCGCCATCCTCAACAGGCGCGCGGGGGTTTAGGGCGGAAAGTCTTTCCTTCAGCGCAGCCACCTGTGCCTCTCCCGCCAGGGAGCGCTTCGTCAATACCAGCCGGTCGGCAACTGCCACCTGCTTGACCGCCTCCGGGTGACGATCCAGCGTCGCCGCGCCATTGGCCGCATCCACGACGGTCACCATGCCGTTGAGGGAGAAGTTCTGCGCAATCACGGGATTGCCGATGATGGACTGCATAACCGGTGCCGGATCCGCAAGGCCGGTGGTTTCGATCACGATGCGGTTGACCGGTTTCAGCTTGCCCGTCTGGATCCCGTCCATCAGTTCCGCCAGCGTATCGACGAGTTCGCCCCGCACCGTGCAGCACAGACACCCTTCCGCCAACTCGATGATCCCGTCACCGGACCGTTCCACCAGCAGATGGTCGATGCTGACATCGCCGAACTCGTTGATGATGATGGCGGCATCCTGCATGGCAGGGTCTTTCAACAGCCTGTTGAGCAGCGTGGATTTTCCCGCGCCGAGAAAACCTGTGATGATGGAAACCGGAATACGATCGAGTGCCATGAGGCGACCTGTAGTGTTAGAACATTACATTTTGATGCGGTCTTATATCAGCAATCGGCTTGCAAGAAAGCATCATCTGCAGCAAATGCGGCTCGCTGATGGTGCGAGCCGCTGCCAGCCAGCCTTAAAATGCCGGGCGTGGAATGGGGATAGGCACATTGGCCGGGCTGCCCTTGGCAGCAGGACCTGTCGCCGGGCTGGTAGCCGTGTTGATGGCAACGGTCTCGCTGCCTGGAATGAGACCCGCATAGGAGTAAACCGGCGGACGGCTCATTTCCTGCACGAAGGGCGACTTGATGATCATCCGTCCCGCCTCGTCGCGGCTTTCGCTGCGAACCTTTGCGGCTTTGGGGTTGCAGATGGCGGCGCTGATGTCGTTGACGCCTTCGGTGTCGCCATAGGGAGCCAGCGATGCCAGTGACGTGCCCTGGCCGGAGGGCGAGGTCAGGCCCATCTGCAAAAGATCCGCAGACTGGTCGGTGCGTCCGGCAAGGCTGTCTGCACCCAGCACCACGGTGATGACCTGGCGTCCGTTGCGCGATGCCGAAGATACCTGGTTGAAGCCGGAGGCGCAGATAAAGCCGGTCTTCATGCCGTCAGCACCCTCGAAGCGGCCCACCAGCATGTTGTAGTTGGCGTAATTCTTCTTGCCGGTGCTGACACCTTCCAGCGAGAAATATCCGGCATATTCGGGAAATTCCCGTTTCAGGATGAGCGCCAAAAGGGCAAGATCGCGTGCGGTGGTATATTGTCCCTTGCCGGGCAGGCCGTTGGGATTGATGAAGCGCGTCGAAGACATGCCGAGGCGGGCCGCCTGCGCATTCATCTGGGCCACGAAATTTTCGGTGCTGCCGCCAACCGTTTCGGCAATGGCCACGGCAACGTCATTGGCGGATTTGATCAGCAGCAGCTTCAGCGCGCTGTCCAGCGTCAGCTTGGAGCCCGGCTTGAAATACATCTTGCTGGCGGGCTGGTCGGCTGCCTTCTTGCTCATGACAACTTCCGTCGTCGGGCTCAGCCTGCCGGATTTCATGGCGCTGAAGGCAAGATAGGCGGTCATCAGCTTGGTCAGCGAAGCAGGATACCACTTGCGAAAAGCTTCCTGGTGCGAAATCACCTTGCCGGTGCGCACATCAACCACCATCTTGGGGTTGGCGTGTGCTACGGACGTCATGGCCATAACACTGGCGGAGATCGCGGCAATGGTTTTTACAAACCGCCCTGCGGCACGGCGGCGTGGGGAGTTATCCTGCAAGACGTATCCTCGAATTCCCGAACTTGTTTCGGGATTTGCAATATTCACCATATATGGCCTAGCAATGGCAAACTCCATTGATTGCGTCAATTATGCGGCGCAATATCTACCGGTCAGGGATGCGCTTTGTTAGGTCTGGAATGGAACATCGGGAATAAATAAATGCCTTTATTGAATAGAGCTGCGGAATTGCAGGCAGAGGCCAGCGAGTGGCGGCGTCATCTCCATCAGAACCCTGAACTTCTTTATGATGTGCATGAGACGGCTGCCTTCGTTGCAGAAAAGCTTTCCTCCTTCGGCGTCGATGAGGTCGTGACAGGCATTGGCCGCACCGGCGTCGTCGGCGTCATCCACGGCAGGCACGGCAAGGGCCGCACCATCGGTCTGCGCTCGGATATGGATGCGCTTCCCATTGTCGAGGAAACCGGCAAGGAATGGGCATCGAAAGTGCCGGGCAAAATGCACGCGTGCGGCCATGATGGACATATGGCGATGCTGCTGGGTGCAGCGAAGCATCTGGCGGAAACACGCAATTTCGCGGGCTCCGTGGCCGTCATCTTCCAGCCCGCGGAAGAAGGCGGGGCAGGTGCCCTTGCCATGGTTGAAGACGGCCTGATGGATCGTTTCAAGATCGATGAAGTCTATGGAATGCACAATATGCCGGGCATTCCGCTTGGCTCGTTTGCCATTCGCAAGGGCGGCATCATGGCTGCGCCGGACAAGTTCTCCATCGTGGTCAAAGGACGTGGCGGCCACGCGGCCCAGCCGCACCGCACCGTGGACCCGATTTCCATCGGCGCGCAGATCGTCACCAACCTGCAGCTTATCGCCTCGCGCAACGCAGATCCCATCCGCTCCATCGTCGTTTCCGTCACCCGTTTTCAGGCCGGTTCCAGCCACAACATCATTCCCAATGACGCCCTGATCGCCGGCACGGTCCGCACGCTGGATGAAACCGTCCGCGATATGGCCGAGGCTCGAATCAAGCAGATCGCCGAAGGCATTGCCGCAGCCAATGGCGCAGAAGCCGAGGCGGTCTATGAGCGATACTGCCCCGTCACCGTGAACCATGCCGACGAAACCGACCATGCCATTCGGATCGCCCGCGAAGTCGCAGGAGACAAGAATGTCGATCCGGACGTCGATCCCTCCATGGCAGGCGAGGATTTTTCCTACATGCTGAACCAGCGCCCCGGCGCCTTCATCTTCCTTGGCAATGGCGAAACCGCAGGCCTGCACAATCCCGGCTACGACTTCAACGATGAAGCCATCGCCTACGGCCTGTCCTATTGGGTAAAGCTGGCAGAGCAGCGTCTGGGCAGCTGATAACATCACTCGCGACCGTGCTCATCGTGCGGTCGCAGCTCTGGCAGCGCTCCCAGAAAACCCAGGCAGGCATACAAAACCGAAGCAGAAAGGCTGGAATAATTTTGCCGAGACAAGTTTGCCCAATTACTCGGAGCAAGCTCAAGCGCTGAGCAAATAGTCTGGAAATTGTGGCCCGATACTCGGGCCAAGGAGACAATTTTTCTCATCTGAGGAAAATTGGAGCGGGCGAAGGGATTTGAACCCTCGACCCCAACCTTGGCAAGGTTGTGCTCTACCCCTGAGCTACACCCGCTCATAATCCGCTGGTTCGGGGTAGTTCGCTGAACCGCGGGTCGCTGCGTTGCGGCGACGAGGGCTATATCGCTCAACCGCTTTTTAAATGCAACAGGGAAATGACAAAAAGGTGCAGAAAAAATCAAAAAACAGGACAAGTAACGGAAATCATTTGATTTTTTTGATGAAGAAATCTCAAGCCGCATTGCAAAAGGGCTTTTGAGGGCCTAATGACAATGGCACAGAGTGACGAATCCATTGATGCGAGAAAGCCGATATGAGCGAGCAATCCACCAAGACAGCACAGGACCTTTTTGCTTTGCTGGATGGGCTCGGCATTGCCCATAAGACCTATGAGCACGAGCCCGTCTTTACCGTCGCAGAGTCGGAATCACTGAGAGACCGTATTCCCGGCGGCCACACCAAGAACCTTTTCGTAAAGGACAAGAAGGACAGATATTTCGTCCTCACCGTCGAGGAAAATGCAACGGTGGATCTGAAGACGGTGCATAAGGTGATCGATGCATCGAGCAGAGTGTCTTTCGGCAGGCCGGAAAAGATGATGGAATATCTGGGTGTCGTTCCAGGCTCCGTTACCGTCTTCGGCGCCATCAACGATACGGGAAACCAGGTAACCTTCGTGCTGGACAGCGAGTTGATGAAGCATGACCTCATCAACGGCCATCCGCTCTCCAACGACGCAACCACGACGATTGGCCGGGATGATCTCATTCGCTTTCTGGAAGCGACGGGTCATGCGCCGCTCGTCTTGAAAGTAACCGAGTAAAGTACGATCTTTGCGCCAGTGAGTGGCGAGATCCTGCGCAGTGAACGGAGACCTTGAATGAGCGGAACCAACAACCCCTACGGAACGTCCATGGGCGGACACATGACCGGCTCCGTGCAATATGGCGGCGGCGCGCCAGCGTCTTCGCCCACGCCCGCGCCCGCGAGTGCCGAGGCGTCCCACATCAAGGATACGACCACGGCGGCCTTCTCAAAGGACGTCATGGAAGAATCCCGCCGCCAGCCCGTGCTGGTGGATTTCTGGGCGCCATGGTGCGGGCCCTGCAAGCAGTTGACCCCCGTTCTGGAAAAGGTCGTCAATGAAGCCGGTGGCCGCGTCAAGCTGGTCAAGCTCAATATCGATGACCACCCGTCCATTCCCGGCCAGCTGGGCATCCAGTCCATTCCCGCCATCGTCGCCTTTCAGGATGGTCGCCCGGTCGATGGTTTCATGGGTGCGGTGCCGGAAAGCCAGATCCGGGAATTCATCGACAAGATCGCCGGGCCTGCGCTCGACGATCCGGCTGCGGAAATCGAGGCTGCTCTGGCGGAAGCAAAGCAGCTGCTCGCCGATGGCGATCATCAGGGTGCCGCCCAGCTTTTCGGCTTCGTCATGCAGGTCGACCCGGAAAATCCGGCCGGTATCGCAGGCATTGCCGACTGCATGATTGCGCTGGGTGAATATCAGCGTGCGAGCGATCTCCTGGCCTCGGTGCCGGAAGACCTTTTGGCGGACGCGGCGGTTCAGGCTGTTGCCAGGAAGCTGGCGCAATATGAAGAGGCCCGTGCCCTGGGTGATCCGGCTGCTTTGGAGCGGGAGCTTGCAGCCAACCCTGACAATCACGATGCGCGTATGAAGCTTGCCAAGATTTTCAACGCGCAGGGCCGACGCGACGATGCAGCCGATCAGTTGCTGACCGTGATGCGCAAGGACCGCGCTTATGAAGACGACGGCGCGCGCAAGCAGCTGGTGGAGTTCTTCGAAAGCTGGGGCTTCAAGGACCCGGCAACGGTTACGGCGCGTCGGAAACTGTCTTCGATATTGTTTTCTTGAGGATCGGCTTGCGCTTGATGGGCGCAGACCACATTTATAGGATGATGCGTAAAACCTGTGCTGGCATTTCCATGGCACAGGCTCACGCGCCGGTATCGCGCTGTAAACATGGTGCGATGTATCTATAAGAGAGGGATTGATCCATGCATGTCGGAAATGCCAGATATCTGAAAGACTCCGATCTGCCCGACGTGGTGCCCGTTTTCCCTCTGCCCGGTGTGCTGCTTTTGCCGGAAGGGCAGCTGCCTCTCAATATTTTCGAGCCGCGCTACCTCGCCATGTTCGATGCGGCAATTGCTGGCGATCGGCTTATCGGCATGATCCAGCCAGCCCTGCAGGGTTCGGATGGCGCCTTGGGTGCGGGTCCGCTCAGCCAGGTCGGCTGTATCGGTCGCATCACCTCCTTCTCTGAAACCGGCGATGGCCGCTACATCGTATCGCTGAGCGGCGTCTGCCGTTTCCGCGTTCTGGAGGAAGTTTCCAGCGGCAACCCCTATCGCACCTTCCGTTATGCGCCTTTCATCTCCGATCTGTCCGGAGAGTATGATGAAGATGCCGTAGACCGCGAAAACCTGCTGCGCGTCTTTCGTGCCTTCCTGGATGCCAACCAGCTTGAGGCGGATTGGGAGAGCGTGGAGCGGGCGGGCAACCGCGTGCTTGTCAATTCACTGTCCATGATGTCGCCTTTCGGTCCCGCTGAAAAACAGGCTCTGCTGGAAGCGCCGGATCTGAAATCGCGTGCCGATACGTTGATTGCCATCACGGAAATCGCCCTTGCCCAAGGCAGCGCCGAGGGCGGAAGCACTTTGCAGTAAAGGGGAGGGGCGTGGACACGAAGCTCAGCAATGTCGAACCCAAGCTGCTCGATCTTCTCGTCTGCCCGCTGACCAAGGGGCGTCTGTCCTATGACCGCGAAAACGCTGAGCTGATCTCGGAAAAGGCAAAACTCGCCTACCCAATCCGCGATGGCGTCCCGATCATGCTGATTTCCGAGGCGCGCCATATCGAGGACTGAGGGCCTCACCCTGCGCTAGGGTAAGGCGGTCGCGATGCAAATCTGCGCGATGGCTTAAAAGCATAGTCCTTTGCGTTGACTTTCGATTTGAAATCCGACCAGAGTCCCCCGGTCATGCATACCGGGGAGGGCCTGATGTCGATGCGTGCTGTTCTAGGAAGTCTTTTTGTCTTTGCCGCCACTCTCGTCGCGCAGCCTGCGCTTTCGCAGGAGGCGTCGCGAAAAATCGTCACCACGCAGAACGGTGATTATTTCGGCTTCGATCTTCGCACGGAACAGAATGTTTCCCTTCCCCAATGCGAAACCATTTGCCTCAATGACACCTCCTGCAAGGCCTTTACCTATAATCCCAAGGTAAAATGGTGCTTCCTGAAGTCGGATTTCAACCAGCTCAACGCCTTCCCGGGAGCGATCGCCGGCAAGGTCGTGGCTGTCGCAAGCGAGCCGGATATCGGCGCGCCACAGCGTCTTTCCTTCGTGGAGGACACGCTTTACCGCGAAGCACGGCGCTTGAAATCCGGGCTGTCGTCGGCAGAGGGTGATGAGGCGCAGGGTGTCGAGGCCTTCCTTGCGCAAGCACAACAGTTCGTCGCCGCCCGTGATGTTCCAAAGGCAGTCGAGAGCTACAAGTCTGCCCTGGCACTCAATCCCGATGATGGTGCAATCTGGGTGGAAATGGCACAAGTGGCCATGGCTGCTGAAAATGATTATGAGATCAGGGGGCAGGCGGTGGTCGCGGCTCTCAATGCCTATCAGTTGAGCCGCACCCTTGGCGCCCGAGCCACCGCGCTCAATGTGCTCGCACAGGCATTTGAAAAGACGCAGAGCTACCGGGCGGCGATCAATGCCTATAAGGCAAGCCTCGCCTTGTCGGATGACGCACAGACGCGGGCGGCCTATGTCGATCTGCGCACTCGCCAGGGCTTCCGCGTGTCCAACAATACGGTCGATACGGATAGTGTCAGCCCACGGGCCTGCATCCAGTTTTCAGAACCACTGGTCAAACAGGGCGTCGATTATTCCTCCTTCGTCACGCTGGATGGCGCGGCCCCGAAAGCCATTGAGGCAAAGGGAAGCGAAATCTGCGTGGAAGGGCTTGTGCATGGCCAGCGCTACAAGATCGCGCTTCGCTCCGGCTTGCCCTCTTCGGTTGATGAGCCGCTGGAAAAGCAGGTCGATCTGGATATCTATGTCCGCGACAGGTCCGGTTCGGTCCGCTTTACGGGCGAAAATTTCGTGCTGCCCGGCACCGCGCGGCGCGGCATTCCACTTGTGTCTGTCAACATAGATCACGCCGATCTCAAGCTGTACCGGGTCGGAGACCGCAACATCACGGCGCTGCTGACCAATTCGCAGTTCCTCACGCAGATGGATGGCTACGGCACGGATCGCATCGAAAACGAGATCGGCGAACTGGTCTGGCAGGGCGGCATCGATATCCAGAACGAGCTGAACAAGGATGTCGTCACGTCCTTTCCGGTGGATGAGGCCCTGCCGCAACGCAAGCCGGGCATCTATGTGCTGACCGCCGTGCCGCCCGGCACCGCGCCAGATAATTGGGACTCGCGCGCCACGCAATGGTTCCTCGTGTCGGATACCGGCATCACGACCTATGCCGGAACGGATGGACTCAATGTCTTCGTCCGCGCGCTCAGCAGCGCCAAGCCGCTGGAAGGTGTGGCGCTTCAGCTCCTGGCCAAGAACAATGAGGTGCTTGCGACAGCAACCACGGATGCGCAGGGCCGCGCGACGTTTTCTGCCGGGCTGATGCGCGGTACTGCCGGTCAGGCGCCTGCCATCATCACCGCGCGCAATGGCGATAGCGATTATGTCTTTCTGGATATGACGCGCGCCGGTTTCGATCTGTCAGACCGTGGCGTGACGGGCCGCGCCGCGCCCGGTGTCATCGATGTCTTCAGCTGGACGGAGCGCGGCATCTACCGCGCCGGTGAGATCGTCCATGCAGCGGCTCTCGCGCGCGATATCGAGGGCAATGCGGTGGAGAACCTGCCGCTTACCTTCATCTTCTCCCGTCCCGATGGCGTCGAGGATCGCCGCTTTGTCAGCGACGGCAAGGCATTGGGTGGCCATACGGTCGATCTTTCCCTGCAGGAAAGTGCCATGCGCGGCACATGGACCATGCGCGTCCATACCGATCCAAAAGCGGCTGCCATCAGCGAGAAATCCTTCCTCGTCGATGATTTCGTGCCTGATCGGACCGAGTTTGATCTCACCAGCAAGGCAAAGGAGATCGACCCTGCCGCCGACACGGCCATCGAGGTCGATGGCCGTTATCTCTATGGCGCGCCCGCTGCCGGGCTTGAGCTTGAGGGCGAGGTCGCGCTGAAGCCGACGCGCATCCGTGATGGCTTCGACGGCTACATGTTCGGCTTGGCCGATGAGGAAACGGAAGAGGAAAGCCGCACGACGCTGGATGCGCTTCCGGCACTGGATGAAAACGGCAAGGCCACGTTTGATGTCGCCCTTGCCGACATGCCCTCCACCACCCAGTTTCTGGCCGCCGATATCACGGTCAGAATGCGCGAGGCCGGTGGCCGTGCGGTTGAGCGGTCCCTGACTCTGCCGGTCAAATCCGAGGGCGCGATGATCGGCATAAAGCCGGAATTTTCCGGCGATCTGGCCGAAAATTCCATTGGCCGCTTCCACGTCATCGCCCTTGGGCCAGACGGTGCGAAACAGCCCATGGCTGGCCTCACATGGAAACTGATCAAGGTCGAGCGCAATTATCAATGGTACCGTCAGGGCAATTCCTGGCGCTATGAGCCGGTCGTCTACACCAAGCAGGTTGAGACCGGCACACTGTCGGTCGATCAGAATGGCGGCGAGATTTCCGTCCCCGCCGCATGGGGCCGCTACCGGCTGGAAGTCGAAAGCGCGCAGGCCAATGGCCCAACCTCAAGCGTCGAGTTCGATGCTGGCTGGTTTGTTTCGGCAAGCTCCACGGAAACGCCGGATGCGTTGGAAATCGCGCTCGACAAGCAGAGCTACAGGATCGGCGAGACCGCCCGGTTGCAGGTCACATCCCGCTATTCCGGGCAGTTGATGGTCACATCGGGTTCGGAAAAGCTGATTTCGGTGCAGACGGTCGAGATTGGCGACAAGGGCGGTGAAGTCGAAATTCCCGTTACGCAAGAATGGGGCGCGGGCTCCTATGTCACCGCCACGCTTTTCCGCCCCGGCGATGCGCAGGAAAGCCGTATGCCAATGCGAGCCATCGGCATCAAATGGCTGAGCGTCGATCCGGCAGAGCGAAAGCTCGGCATTGCGCTCACGCTTCCCAAACAGACCCTGCCGCGTCAGGCTTTGGAAATTCCGTTGCAGGTCTCAGGGGCTGGTGTTGGTGAGAAAGCCTATGTCACCGTCGCCGCTGTCGATGTCGGCATTCTCAATCTCACCCGTTACGAAGCGCCAAAGCCAGACGAATGGTATTTCGGCCAGCGACGTCTGGGCCTTGAAATCCGCGATCTCTACGGACGCCTGATCGATGGCTCGCTTGGTGCCACAGGGCGCCTGCGCACCGGCGGGGATGGCGGTCAGGTGGCTTTGCAAGGCAGCCCGCCAAAGGAAAAACTGGTCGCCTTCTTTGCTGGTCCGGTCGAACTGGACGCCGAAGGCAAGGCTGTCGTCCGGTTCGATATTCCCCAGTTCAACGGCACCGCACGTGTCATGGCAGTGGCATGGAGCAAGACCGGTGTCGGCCATGCCCAGCAGGATGTCATCATCCGCGATCCACTTGTCGTCACGGCCAGTGCTCCGAAGTTCCTCAGTCCCGGCGATGTCTCGCAAATGCGGATCGACATCGCCAATACCGATGGCCCCGCGGGAGATTATACGCTTGGCATCGCCAGCAACATGGCGCTCACGGTCGATCAGGGTGAAGTCTCGCAAAGCCTTGCGCTGGAAAAGGGCGGCAAGACATCTCTGACCGTGCCGCTGACGGGCGAGAACCCCGGTAATGGTGCAATAACGATCACGCTTGCCAATTCAAGTGGAATGTCCCTGCAACAGGTGTTGAACATTCCGGTCCGCCCGGCCGTCCTTCCTGTCACCGTCAGGCGCAATATCCAGATCGCCCCCAACAGCAGCCTTTCCGTGGATGGAAATCTTCTGGCAGACAGTATGCTGCTCGGCTCCTCCGTCGCTGTTAACGTCACGCGCTCGCCTGCCTTCGATGTTCCCGGGCTGGTCATGATGCTGGACAAATACCCCTATGGCTGTGCGGAACAGACCACAAGCCGCGCCCTGCCGCTGCTCTATGTCTCCGAACTCATGAAACAGCGCGGCGGCGCTGACGATCCAGATATCCGCAAGCGGGTGCAGGATGCGATCTACCGCGTCCTGTCCTTCCAGTCCTCATCGGGCAGCTTCGGCCTCTGGGCTCCGGGAGAGGGTGATCTCTGGTTGGACGCCTATATCACCGATTTTCTGACGCGGGCGCGCGAGCAATCCTTCGACGTTCCTGAAACCGCCATGGTGCAGGCGCTTACCAATCTGCAAAACGGTCTGGCCTATGACAGCAACGTCAAGGATCGCGGCAACGAGATCGCCTATTCGCTGTATGTCCTCGCCCGCAATCGCAAGGCCGCCATCAATGATCTGCGCTATTACGCCGATACGGCGCTGAATGATTTTCCAACACCTTTGGCAAAGGCTCAGCTGGCATCCGCCCTGTCTCTTTATGGAGATGCGGCGCGCTCGAAATCCGTCTTCGGCGCATCGCTCAGCATGGCGGCTGCCACCGCCAGGGTCAGTCTCGCACGGGCAGATTATGGCTCGGCCTTGAGAGATGGCGCGGCCTCGCTCGCACTTGCCGCAGAAAGCCGCCCGGTACCGGCGGTCGTTCCGCAACTCGCCAGCACCGTGGCCAGGGCATGGGATGCCAAACCCCACACCAGCACCCAGGAACAGGCCTGGATGCTGCTTGCCGCCCGCGCGCTGAAGGGTGAAGACAAGGATGTGCGGCTGGATATCAACGGCACGCTGGAACAGGGCGGCTATAGCAAAAGCGTCAGTGGTGACGAGTTGCTGCAATCTCCCATCAAAATAACCAATGCCTCGAAGGATACGGTGACGGCGGTCGTCACCACGGTCGCGCCACCGGCCCAGCCATTGCCTGCAGGCGGCGAAGGCTTCGATATCCAGAAGACCTACTACTCCATGGATGGAGAAGAGGTGAATATCAGCGAAGCCACGCAGAATGAACGCTACGTCGTCGTCCTGAACGTCGTGCCGAAAAACGACTGGCAATCGCGCATCATGGTCACGGACCTCTTGCCCTCCGGCTTCGAAATCGACAATCCAAGCCTCGTCAACAGCGCGGCCTTGAGCAATTTCGATTGGTTACCGGAAACCCAGGCAGCCCATACCGAATTCCGCTATGACCGCTTCGTAGCTGCTCTCGACCGTTCCGCAGGCGATGCGTCCGAGATGACCCTTGCCTATGTCGTGCGCGCCGTCACCCCCGGCACCTACGACAATCCGGCAGCGACGGTGGAAGATATGTACCGGCCGCAATTTTCCGCGCGCACTGCAACCGGTCGCATGGAGGTCCGCGCGGCGCAGCAATGATCAGGTGGTGGGCGTTCATCAGCGGCTTTGTCGTCGCCGCGGTCGCGACAGGAGCCGTCCTCTATGGGCTTGAGCGGCTGGACCGTGCCTATCCTCCGCCACTGCGCAACGCCCGCCTCGTTTCGCAGGAGGTGCTGGATGCGGATGGCCGGTTGCTTCGTGCCTTCGCAACGCCGCAGGGCCGCTGGCGGCTCAAGACCTCGGTTGCAGATGTCGATCCGCAGTTCGTTCGAATGCTTGTCGCCTATGAGGACCAGCGCTTCTTCGATCATGGCGGCGTGGATTTTCAGGCGCTGGGTCGCGCCGCATGGCAGTTGCTAACGAACGGTCGCATCGTGTCGGGCGCATCCACCCTGTCCATGCAGGTCGCACGGCTGATAGAGCCGCGCGCGGACCGTTCGCTCAATGCCAAGCTTCTGCAGATGGTACGGGCTTGGCAGATAGAGCGGCGGCTCAGCAAGCAGCAGATCCTTGAGCTCTATCTCAACATCGCGCCCTATGGCGGCAATCTTGAGGGGGTGCGCGCGGCAAGCCTCGCATGGTTCGGCAAGGAACCCCGGCGGCTGGAAACGGCAGAGGCCGCCCTTCTGGTATCGCTGCCGCAATTGCCCGAGAAGCGCCGCCCGGATCGTTTTCCGCAGGCTGCAACGCTTGCCCGGCAGCGCGTCTTGGAACGCCTCGCCGTCTCGCAGGTCGTGGGGCAGGGTGAAGCCGCCCGCGCTTCTGTAGCGGCCATTCCCGCAAAACGGCTGGACCTGCCGTCTTTCGCACCACATCTGGCTCAGGCGGCCCGCGTCAGGTCTCCCAACGCGTTGAGCATCGGCACGACGCTTCGCCTGCCTGTCCAAAGAGAGCTTGAAGCTCTCGCACAGCATTCCGCCGAAAAGCTGGGGGACAGGGTCTCGGTCGCCATCATCATGGCCGATAGCGCCACCGGTGAAATCATTGCGGATGTCGGCTCCTCGGATTTTCTCGATCATGCTCGCCGGGGCTGGGTGGATATGTCCCGCGCGGTACGCTCTCCCGGCTCCACGTTAAAGCCCTTCATCTATGGCCTTGCCTTCGAAAATGGGCTCGTTGCGCAGGAAAGCATTATTGAAGACCGCCCGGCGGATTTTGCGGGCTACAGGCCGCGAAATTTCGACATGCAGTATCAGGGCGATGTCTCCATTCGTCAGGCGCTGCAACTGTCCTTGAATGTACCCGCCGTGCGCCTGCTGGATGCCGTCAGCCCGGCCGCGCTTATGGTGCGCTTCCGCCGTGCCTCGGTGCAGATGGTGTTGCCAAAGGCAGAAGCGCCGGGGCTTGCCATTGCGCTTGGCGGCGTCGGCCTGTCGCTGGTGGATCTCGTCCAGCTCTATGCCGCTCTTGCCCATGGTGGGCAGCCGGTGCAACTGGGAGATGGAGTGCGGGCACGCCCCGCGAGGCTGGATGTCGATCTGCTGTTTTCAAGGGCGGCAATCTGGAATGTTACCGATGTCCTCTCCGGCGTTCTGCCGCCGCTCGGCATGAAACAACGCGGCATCGCTTACAAGACGGGCACGAGTTACGGTTATCGTGATGCATGGTCGGTCGGCTTTGATGGACGTCATGTCATTGGCGTGTGGGCCGGGCGTGCCGATAATGGCTCCGTTCCGGGTCTTGCCGGCTATGCCTCCGCAGCCCCCATCCTGTTTGAAGCCTTTGCCAGATCAGGTGTCGCCATCACGCCGTTTCAGCCGCCACCGCCGGGCGTCTCCCGGCTTGCCTATCGGGACCTGCCCGCAAACCAGCGCCGTTTCAGCGTCACATCGGGTGGGCTTTTGTCAGCCTCGCGGCGTGAGCCGTCGCCGCAGATCGTCTATCCGCCGGAGGGTGCCCGCATCGAACTGTCCAGCCAGGATGGCGCGCTGGCGCCCTTGGTTTTGAAGTTGCAGGGCGGACGTGCGCCGTTTCACTGGCTGGCCAATGGCAAGCCCTTGCCACAGCCAACCCGCCGCCGCAGCAGCGAATGGGTGCCGGAAGGGCAGGGCTTTTCCACTCTTACCGTCATCGACGCAGATGGCAGAGCCACCAGCGTCAGGGTCTTTGTTGAATAGGTGTGCGACGTACTGGCCTCAGGCCGTGCCATCCACGAGAACGAAGGGTTGTCCGCGCGAGCACATTTCAATGCGGGCATCCACCTTGTAGATGTCGCGCAGCATGTCCGGTGTAATCACGGTCCCGGTCTGGCCGCTCACAACCATTTCGCCATTCGAAATGACAATCGTGTGCTCGCAATAGCGCAGGGCGTGGTTCAGGTCGTGCAGGGCAATCAGCACGATCATGCCGTTGCGGCGGGCAAGCTGGGTAATGAAGTCGAGCACTTCCACCTGCCGGTGCAGGTCAAGCGCCGATGTCGGCTCGTCCATCAAAAGCACTTCCGGCTTGCGCACCAGCGCCTGCGCCAGCGATACCAGCTGCCGCTGGCCGCCGGAAAGTTCGCCAAGCCCCCGGAAGGCAAGGTTGTGGATGTTCAGCGCCTTCAAGATCGCATCGATTTCGGCCAGTTCGTCGTCATGGACTTTCCAGCCGCTGCCCTGCTTTGCCGAAAGCAGAATGGATTCGTAAACGGTCAGCACGGCATTGGCGCCGGTGTCCTGCGGCATGTAACAGATGGTGCGCGGACCCTGTTCGGTCTGCGAAAGCGTTACGACGCCGGGGCCCTTGATAAGACCGGCAATGCGTTTGAACAGCGTGGATTTTCCGGCTGCGTTGGGGCCGATGACTGCCGTCACGCTCCCGGCTTCCAGCATGTCCATGGTCACATTGGCAAGAACGGTGGTGCGCCCGTATTGTGCACCGACATCCTGAAGGGCAAGGGCTACCATGCGCGTCTCCTGTTGGAGAAAATGAGGACAAAGAAGAAGGGCACGCCCACCAGCGCGGTGATGACGCCAATCGGCAGAATGGCACCGGGGATCAGGACCTTGCTCACAACCGAGGTGACGGACAGCAGCAAGGCTCCGCAAATGACCGAGCCGGGCAGGAAGAACCGCTGGTCCTCGCCAACGACCATGCGGGCAATGTGCGGTCCGACAAGGCCGATGAAACCGATGGTGCCGACGAAGGAAACCGGAATTGCGGCCAGAAGGCTCACTGTCAGCATGGTCTGCAGCCGCAGGCGGCGCACATTCACGCCCATGCTGGCGGCCTTGTCATCGCCCAGCCGCAGCGCCGTCAGCGCCCAGGCATTTTTCATGAACAGCGGCACGGTCAGCACCAGAATGGCGGCTGTCACATAGACCTTCGGCCACGTCGCCTTGGTCAGGCTGCCCATGGTCCAGAATACCACGGCGGCAAGCGCCTGTTCGGAAGCCAGATATTCCAGCAGAGAAAGGGCGGCGTTGAAGGTGAAAACGAGTGCAATACCAAGCAGAACGATGGTTTCGACGGAAACGCCGCGCATCGTCGAGGCGAAGTGAATGAACATCGCCGCCAGCATCGCCATCAGGAATGCGTTGATCGGCACCATATATTCGACGGCACCTGGGAAAATCGCAACGCCGCCGACAAGGGCGAGCGCCGCACCGAAGCTCGCGGCAGCGGAAATGCCGAGCGTGAAGGGGCTGGCAAGCGGGTTGGAAAGGATCGTCTGCATCTGCGCACCGGCCACCGACAGCGATGCGCCAACCGTCACCGCCATCAGCGCGATCGGCATACGGATATCCCAGATCACGACGCGCAACTGGTTTGCCACCGCCGCCGGATCCATGATCGCTCCAATCACTTCAGACAGGGAATAGCGCGCCGGTCCGAGCGCCATGTCGGTCGCGATGCTGAGACACAGGGCCACAACAAGGCCGATCAGGATCAGGATGCGGCGCGCGGCAAGGGCGCGATATTGCTCGCGCCCCGTTGCCTTGATCTCAGTTTCCACCAGCGTGGCCATCAGTTGGAACCTTTTTCAAGCGATACGAAATATCCGGGCTTATAGCTCACCGGCAGGAATTTTTTGTGGAATTCGTCAAAATTCTTTTCCGGGTCCAGATCCGCAAAGAGTTCGGGGTGGAACCACTTTGCAAATTGCTGAATGGGAACGAACTCGTAAGGCGCACCGTAGAACTGGTGCCAGACCGCATGGGCGTTGCCCTTCTTGACGGCGTCCAGCTCGGTAAAGGGTGTGCGTGTCATCAGCTTGGCAAGGCGCTCGCGTGCAATCGCCATGTCTGCCCCGCGTCCAACCGGCACGAACTGGTTGATGTCCGACTCCGCCGCCCAGTTGGATCCTGTTACGATCACATGCTCAGGGTTTGCCACCAGCAACTGCTCAGGATTGAGATCGCCGAAGGTGGTCTTGATGACATCGGCTGCAATGTTGTGGCCACCGGCCTGTTCCACCATGGCGCCGAAGTTGACCGGACCGAAGGTGCGGCAGCAGGTGTTCTCGCCGGAAATTCCCGGCGCCCGCTCGATGAAGACGTTGGGACGCTTGAGGTCCTTGGTGGCAGCAAGCTTGTCCGTCACCAGCGCAATCTGGTCGCGGCGGTAGGCGATGAACTCTTCGGCCTTCTTTTCGGCACCGAAGATAACGCCGAGATTTCGGATAGAGTTTTCGCTGTTCTTGTCCGGGTTGAGGCGAAAATCGACATAGACGACCTTGATGCCCGCTGCCGCGGCCTTTTCCTCAAAGCCGCTTTCCTTGGCCGTCTTTTCCACTTCAAGGTTGAGCGTAATCACATCGGGCGACAGGGAAATGGCCTGCTCCAGACTGAAATCCCCCTGTGGCAGATAGCCGAACTTCGGCAGCTTCGCGATCTGCGGGAAGCGCTCCAGATAGGCCTGGTAGCTGTCGGGGTCCTTGGTGATCACGTCATCGCGCCAGCCGACGATGGTGTCGAATGTCGTGTCGTTCTTCAGCGCCGCAATCACGTGGATCTGCCGCGCCTCACCGACGATGACCCGCTTTGCGGGCGCGTCGATCTCCACCTTGCGCCCGGCGGAATCGGTTATTTCGGCTGAAAATGCGGGCGCTGAAACAAGCGCAAGCATGAGAGCGGCGATCCGCTTGAACGGGCTGAGCGACATGGTGGTCCTTTCGATCCTCTGGAGTGGTGACGGAGCCTTCGGTTCGGCTCCGCCAACTGTTGCACCGGCGCGGCCTTCGCGCCTTAGCTGTCGTTCTTTAGCGATACGAAGTAGCCATCCTTGTATTCCAGCGGCAGGAAGCGGGAATGCAGTTCCTTGAAGGTCGCCTGCGGGTCCAGATCCTTGAACAGGTCAGGATGCAGCCACTTGGCAATTTCCTGGATGGCGACGAACTGGTAGGGGTTGTTGTAGAACTGGTGCCAGATGGCGTGGACATTGCCATCGGCCACAGCCTTGACGCCGGTGAAAGCAGGGCGCTTCGTCAGGTTTTCCAGCTTGCGGTGTGCTTCCTTCAGGTCTGCGCCATAGCCCACGCCCACCCAGTTACCGCCGGGCACATAGGCATCCCACTTGCCGCCGGTGATGATGATCTGGTCCGGGTTGGAAGCGATCACCTGCTCCGGGTTGACGGTGCCGAAGGTGCCGGGAATGATGTCCTTGGCCATGTTGATGCCACCGGCAATCTCGACCATCTTGCCGAAGTTTTCATTGCCGAAGGACATGCAGCAATCGTCCGAATAGCCGCCTGCGCGCTCAACGAAGACAACCGGCTTCTTCGGCTTTTCCTTGTCGAGGATGTCGGTGACTTTCTTGATGTTGTCGGCGCGGAATTTGATGAAGTCTTCCGCCACATCTTCCCGGCCCATCAGCTTGCCCATCACGCGCATGCTCGGCTCGGTGTTTTCCATTGGCTTTTCGCGGAAGTCGACATAGACGAGCGGAATGCCGACCTTGCCGAGCTTTTCGATGTAACCGGCTTCCTCGGTCGCTGTCTTGGCGTCGATGTTCATCAGGATCACGTCAGGCTTCAGCGAAACGGCCTGCTCGATATCGAAAGTGCCGTCCTTCATCCCGCCGAATGTCGGCAGCTTTGCAATGTCGGGGTACTTGGCAAGATAGGCCTGATAGGTTTCCGGGTCTGCCTTGGCCAGATCGTCGCGCCAGCCAACCACATGCTCGAACGGGTTGCTCTTGTCGAGCGCCGCGAGGAAGTAGATCTGTCGGCCTTCGCCCAGAATGACGTGCTTGACCGGCACGTTTACCTCAACGTCGCGGCCCGTCACATCCTTGATGGTGACCTTGTCGGCAAGCGCTGGCAAAACAGTGGAAACGAAAAGACCCATTGCAAGAATGGCGGATTTGCCTCTAATGCGCATCGAAATTGTTCTCCAGTAAAACTGACTGCGCTTTAAGGATTTATGATTGACGTAGTCAAGTTTTATCTTTTAGAGCTTTTCAAAACTGGCAGTCGTGAAGGTTGGACGTCATGGGCGGTGCGGATAGTTACGGGACCAACTTTGGTCTTCGGGATGAAATCAAGGCATATTGGTCGGCGCGCGCCGCCACTTTCGATCTTTCTCCCGGCCACGAGATTTTTTCCGAAGAAGAACGGGCAGCCTGGCACCGTCTCGTTGAAAAACACCTTGGCCGTGGGGAAGGCAGAAGCGCTCTGGATCTTGCCAGCGGCACTGGCGTCATTTCGCATGTCATGGATGATCTCGGCTATCGCGTCACGGGGCTCGACTGGGCTGAACCCATGCTGGAGCGGGCCAAGGCCAAGGCAAAGCATCGCAATCGCTCCATCACCTTTCGCATGGGCGATGCCGAAAATACCATGGAGCCGGATGCGGCCCATGACGTCATCATCAACCGCCATCTGGTCTGGACGCTGGTAGATCCGAAAGCAGCCTTTCAGGAGTGGCTGCGGGTGCTCAAGCCCGGCGGCAGCGTCCTCATCGTCGATGGTGATTTCGTGAATGTCAGCCTCGCTGAAAAGCTGCTGAAAAAGCTGGCGGATAAGCTGTTGAAAATGGGTGTCCTGAAGCCGGAACCGGTCCATATGCCGTCCGACATGGCCGGAACGCACAACAGCATCCTGTCACGCGTCTATTTCTCGAAAGGCGCCCGCGCCGAAGCCGTCGCCGCCCTTCTGCGGGAAGCGGGTTTCGTAGACGTGGTGATCGATACGGACCTGCGCGAAATCCACAAGACGCAGGCGAAAAACTGGAACATCCTCAAGGCCACCGCCCGCGGCATCCAGCACCGCTACGCCATCCACGCCCGTCGCCCCATATCCGGCTGACCTGCAGCCCGGGGATAGGTCTCAGACCGTCACACCAGCTTTCGTCACCCATGGCACATCCTCTCGTCCACCCGTGGCACGTCCTCTCTTCGGCATCCTGAGGCACCCCCTTTCCTCCCACCCGGCAACTTCCTTCCGTCGGCATCTTGAGGCACCACTTCTCCCCGTCATCCCGGACTTGATCCGGGATCCAGCCGCCTTGCGTCTGCAAGGCAAGAGGACTCCAACCACGGGGCGGTCGTACGAAGACGTCACCCGGCGCGCAGACGCGCGCCTGCTGGACCCCGGATCAAGTCCGGGGTGACGGAGGGTGGGGTTGGTGCTGCGGCAAAATAGCTAGCGCAGACGCGCCAATTGCTGACCGAACCGCTTTTTCGCAATCACCCCTGTATGCTTTGAAGAGTACCCGCGTCCTCTCTCCCAAGCACCCGGATAATTCTCTGCCTCAATCAACCGCCACGGAATACTCTCGTTATTACCAAAGGCATCCACCTTCCGGGTCTTCACGGCCCATCTCTATTCCCGACCTGCCACCCGGTCTCCTATCGTCCGTCCCACCGGGACACTTGCCCCTCCATCAACCACCTCGGCACTTCCTCCCGTCGACGTCCTGAGGCACCACTTCTCCCCGTCATCCCGGACGTGATCCGGGATCCAACCGCCTTGCGTCTGCAAGGCAAGAGGACTCCAACCACGGGGCGGTCGTACGAAGACATCTCCCGGCGCGCAGACGCGCCTGCTGGACCCCGGATCAAGTCCGGGGTGACGGAGGGTGGGGCGGGCGCTGCGGTAAAATAGCTAGCGCAGACGCGCCAATTGCTGACCGGACCGCTCTTTCGCGATCACCCCTGTATGCTTTGAAGAGTACTCGCGTCCTCTCTCTCAAGCACCCGGATAACCCTCTGCCTTAATCAACCGCCACGGAATACTCTCGTCATTACCAAATGCATCCACCTTCCGGGTCGCCAAGGCACCCCCTCTCCCCGTCATCCCGGACTTGATCCGGGATCCAGCCGCCTTGCGTCTGCAAGGCGAGAGGCTCCAACCACGCGCCCGCCGGAAGAAAAGTCTCCCGGCGCGCAGACGCGCGCCTGCTGGACCCCGGATCAAGTCCGGGGTGACGGAGGGGGGTGGGCGCTACGGTGTTCGGGTGAGGTCTACGTACAATAGGCATCGAAGCAGTGAGCAGGAGGCAGGAGGTAGGAGGTAGGAGGTAGGGCAAAACGCAAGAAATAATCGCGATAAATCAACGCCTTATCTATTACTCCGCAAAAACCCTCAAAATTCTTTCTGCATTTCATTCACACCCTGCGCACCTGAAGCACAATTCTCCCGTTCCGCCCTCGGATACACCGCAAGGCGTTGCGGCGAGGCG
>NZ_LMNZ01000022.1:0-178 GCF_001423445.1 Rhizobium sp. Leaf311
GCCTTCCCAGATGATCGCCGTGCGCTCGCCATGGGTCTTCAGATGCCGGTCGATGCAATTGTAAGACACATTCGTCAGGCCGTCCTCGAACCACTTGATCGGCACCTTGCCCTTAAACGACGTATTCTTGACCTTGGTGTAAGGCTTGAACCAGTCTATCCGCTTGCCGTGCTTGCCC
>NZ_LMNZ01000022.1:275-161090 GCF_001423445.1 Rhizobium sp. Leaf311
ATCTTGGCAGATTTCAAAACCGGGTAGATCTTGGCAGACATGATTTCCTCCTCAGGCCGCTTTATTTCACCTTACCGGGAGACTCCTTTTCCCCCAGTCATGTGTCAGATTCATAGCAGTTCGGCGACATCCGGCAATTAGACAATGGTCATTTGTCTTGCAAAGAATTGCAATTATGATGCAATCCGGTTATAGACCGCTCATATCCCGGAAATCAGTGGTTAACATCCACGGCCCGCGCCCCCGGAGCGGACGGACAGAAGGACTGTATCTATGGCTCAAACACTGCTTATGCCGAAAGCGACGGCCGTCTGGCTGGTGGACAACACCGCGCTGTCGTTCGATCAGATTGCTACGTTCTGCAAACTGCACCCGCTTGAAGTCAAGGCAATCGCCGATGGCGAAGCCGCCCAGGGCATCAAGGGCCTCGACCCCATTGCCACAGGTCAGCTCTCGCGTGATGAAATCGCGCGTGCGGAAGCCAATCCTGCTCACAAGATCAAGCTCTCCGAACCGAAGGTTCGCGTGCCTGAATCCAAGCGTCGCGGTCCGCGTTACACGCCGGTTTCCAAGCGTCAGGATCGCCCGAACGCCATTCTCTGGCTGGTGCGCAATCACGCTGAACTCAAGGACGCGCAGATTTCCCGACTCGTCGGCACGACCAAGTCCACGATCGAACAGATCCGCGACCGCACGCACTGGAACTCGGCCAATCTGACGCCGATGGATCCGGTCACGCTCGGCCTGTGCAGCCAGATCGATCTCGACCTTGAAGTAGAGCGCGCATCGCGCGGTCGTCCGCTTCCAACGCAGGAAGAACTGGACGCGACCTTGCAGCCTGCTGCTGCTACCGAAAGCCTCGGCTACAACTATGAGCGTGAGGAAGAAAAAGAAATCGACGCCAACGCCGTATTTGCAAAGCTCAGCTCGCTCAAGTCTTCCCGCAAGGATGAAGACGAAGACGATAATTACTGATCTTTCCCTTCTTTATGCACTGACGAAAAAAGCCCCGTTATGCGGGGCTTTTCTTTGCGTGGGATTTATAGAACGGTGATCAGGCTGTTTTCGCAGGCAGGGAAAGCACCGGCGCACCGGTCTTTTCATCGTCGTTCAACAGACCACTTGCCCTCAGCAGCGACGAGAAGCGACCGCCGCGCATGCTCAGCTCATCAAAGGTGCCCTTCTCGACAATCCGGCCATTGTCCATGAAGAGGACAAGATCGGCGTCACGCACCGTAGACAGCCGGTGGGCGATGATGAATGTCGTACGGTCCTTGCGCAGGGCATCGACAGCGTCCTTGACGCGGGCTTCCGTCTCGACGTCGAGCGCGCTGGTTGCCTCGTCAAGAACAAGGATAGGTGCGTTCTTCAGAACGGCGCGAGCAATGGCGATTCGCTGGCGTTCGCCGCCCGACAGGCGGTTGCCGCGTTCGCCGACTTGCGTCATGTAGCCGTTCAGTCTGCTGTCGATAAAGTCCGTCGCTGCCGCAGCGGCTGCCGCCTGCGCGATTTCGTCGTCCGTGGCGCTGTCACGCCCCAGCCGGATATTGTCGCGGATGGAGCGGTTCAACAGGCCCGCATCCTGGAAGACGGTGGCAATAGAATTGCGCAGCGACTGCCGGGTGACCGTCGAAATATCCGTGCCGTCGACCAGAATCTGGCCGCCATTCGGATCGTAGACGCGCTGAAGCAGGTTGATGAGCGTTGTCTTGCCGGCACCCGTGGGACCAACGATGGCAACGGTTTCGCCTGCATTTGCAGTGAAGGAAACGTCGTGAACACCCTGTTTCGTATTGGCGAAACCGAAGTCGACATTCCGGAACTCGACCTTGCCGGAGACCTGGCCGAGTTCAACGGCGCCACTTGGTTCTTCACGCTCCTGGACGGAATCCTCAAGCTTGAAGAAGTCGATGAGTTTCGCACGTGCCTCGAAAATCTGCGTCGCGAAAGCACGCATCTGGTCGAGACGGCCGATCAGAAGATTGGCAAAACCGATGAAGGCAATGACGTCACCGACCTTCAGCTCGCCGTTCTTGACGAGGATCGTACCAATAATCAGGATCACCATCATGGAGAGTGTGGAAGCCGTGCGGTTGAGCGCGCTGGCAAACGCCCACCAGTCGAGAACAGGATATTGCGCGCTCAGCAACCTTTCGGTGAAAGATTTCAGCGCCTTTGTCTCTGCTTCGATGCGATTGTAGCTATGCAGGACGGACACATTGCTGATCGAGTCGCTCACATGCGCAAACACGGAGTGATAGTGCTCCTCGACAGAGGCCTGGCCTTCCTTGGTGCGCTCCATCACCCATTTGCCGATGAACCAGTAGACGGTGCCCAGCGCCATGAGTACGCAGCTGAGGCGGAAGTCCATCGAGATGGCGGTCGGGATAAGCAGGATCAACGCCACGAATGTGGCCAGATGCGTGCGCATGAACTCCAGCCATAGACCGAACAGGGTCTCGCTGGCTCGCAGCAGCGTATGCAGCGCATTGGAGGTACCGCGCTGGTGATGCCACGAGAGCGGCATCGAGATGATGCGACCAAAGGCTTCCGTCAACAGGGATGCACGGCGCCCGTGGGCAAGGCGGTCGGCCTCTCGCGCTACGGCGACATAGGCAACCGTGTTGAACACACCGAAGGCGGCCCAGAGAATAAGGATGTTTGTCGCGTCCGAACCCGACGATATTGCGTCGATGATACGACCGAACAGAACGGGCTCAGCGATGGTGATTGCTGCCAGAATGATGTTTGCGACAACGACGATGGTGACACGCCACTTGTTGTTGGCGAGATAACGCAGGGCGCGTGTATAAACCTGAAACAGTGTCAATTCCCAAATCCCGTCTTCATGTCCGCAGCGCCGGATCTCCAGCGCCTTTTAACTGCAGTGCTTTCAATGGCGATGCAGATTAAGCAAGTCTTTGTTTTATCGCTTTTTCCACATGAATGCGGGCTTAACGGAGCGGCTGCACGGATCAACTTCTCTAAAAAATATTCATTTCGGGATTGCAGGAGCCGCGCTTGAATGCCATTCAAGATTTCGCGGTATGGTTTTAATCATCGATTACCTTTTAAGGTATAACCTCTAACGGGCGCGTCATAAACGTTGCTCGGCGTCGGGAGAAAATATCATTTTAGAGCGCGTCGACGAATGTCTAGTTTCTTCCAAGGTTTTCGGCTCCATGCACGATGTGTTTCAGTTTTTGACCCTGTGCAAAGAGGCGAGAACGAAGGAAAAATTTCTTTCATCTTTCCATGATGTTACCCGTCGAATGGGGTTCAATTTCTATCGGATCGTTCGACGCGATGAAGAGGATCTGACCTTCACGGGAACAGTCCTTGCGGAATATCTGCCAAATGGTTGGAAAGAGTTTTATCACGCCAAGAAATATTACGAAATAGATCCGGTAAAGCGTACACTCGGCCTGTTGCATCAGCCGTTTCGTTGCCGTGACGTTGTGGGTCTTCTGCCGCACGCAACGCAACGCAAGCGCGCGTCCAAGCTGTTTCAGGATGCTGCCCGCTTTGGCCTGCGCGATGGCTTTGGTTTTCCGATTCATGGTCGAAGCGGTTTGCTCGGAGGCGTTTTCGTGCTCGGTGAGGGGCGCCATTTTTCGAAGCAGGAACTGACTGTTGCTGACATGGCAATGCGTGCGGCTTTCTGGAAAGTGCTGGAATTCTCCGGTCAATCGGAAGAGCTTCTGTCATTTCCCGACCTGACGGTCACACAGCTGACACGGCGCGAACTGGATGTGCTGACGCTTCTGGCCCAGGGCAAGACATCGCCGGAAATCGGTAAAACTCTGTCCATATCCAGCCACACTGTCGATTGGTATATAAACGGCATCCAGCGCAAGTTTGACGCTCGAAACAGGCAGCATGTCGTTGCACTTGCTCTTCGTCACGGCATCATTTCCTGAGCGATCAAAAGCGGCCAGTCGTACGCAGACTGGCAAAAACGCCCTTTCCAAGCGCGAAGTTTACTGCTTAATTTCGCGCTGCAGCATATATGTGTGCTTGTCTGGTTTGGGAGGCCGTCTTGAAAATATCGAAAATCCTTGTCGCCAATCGTTCAGAAATCGCGATCCGCGTGTTTCGTGCTGCCAATGAACTTGGCATAAAAACGGTTGCCATCTGGGCGGAGGAAGACAAGCTTTCGTTACATCGTTTCAAGGCGGATGAGAGCTATCAGGTCGGCCGCGGCCCGCATCTGACCAAGGACATGGGGCCGATCGAAAGCTACCTGTCGGTCGAGGAGATCATCCGGGTTGCCAAGCTTTCGGGCGCCGATGCCATCCATCCCGGCTATGGTCTGTTGTCGGAAAGCCCGGAGTTTGTAGAGGCGTGCAACGCGGCCGGGATCATCTTCATCGGCCCCACGGCAGATACGATGCGCCGTCTTGGTAACAAGGTTGCTGCGCGAAACCTCGCCATCTCCGTCGGCGTGCCCGTTGTTCCCGCCACCGAGCCGCTACCGGACGATATGGCCGAAGTCGAGCGGATGGCCGAAGAGATCGGCTATCCGGTCATGCTCAAAGCGTCATGGGGCGGCGGTGGTCGTGGCATGCGCGCCATCCGCAAGAAGGAGGACCTGGCGCGCGAGGTGACCGAAGCCAAGCGCGAGGCAAAGGCTGCCTTCGGCAAGGACGAGGTCTATCTCGAAAAGCTGGTGGAACGTGCTCGCCACGTGGAAAGCCAGATTCTCGGCGACACCCACGGCAATGTCGTGCATCTGTTCGAACGCGATTGTTCTATCCAGCGCCGGAACCAGAAGGTGGTCGAGCGCGCTCCGGCACCCTACCTGTCCGAAGAGCGTCGGCAGGAACTGGCGAATTACTCGCTCAAAATCGCCGGGGCCACCAATTATGTCGGTGCGGGTACAGTCGAATACCTGATGGATGCCGACACCGGCAAGTTCTACTTCATCGAGGTCAATCCGCGTATTCAGGTCGAGCACACGGTGACCGAGGTTGTGACCGGCATCGACATCGTCAAGGCGCAGATTCACATTCTTGAAGGTGAAACGATCGGGACGCCGCAGTCGGGCGTGCCAGCGCAGAAGGACATCCGCCTCAACGGGCATGCGCTTCAGTGCCGTATCACCACCGAAGACCCTGAACATAACTTCATTCCCGATTATGGCCGCATTACCGCGTATCGCTCGGCATCCGGCTTCGGTATTCGTCTGGATGGCGGCACGTCCTATTCGGGCGCGATCATCACCCGCTACTACGATCCTCTGCTGGTGAAGGTCACGGCCTGGGCGCCGCAGCCGGATGAGGCTATCGCGCGAATGGACCGCGCGCTGCGTGAGTTCCGTATTCGTGGCGTTGCAACGAACCTGACCTTCCTCGAGGCCATCATCGGCCATTCGAGTTTCCGCGACAACACCTACACGACGCGCTTCATCGATTCGACGCCGGAACTGTTTGCGCAGGTCAAGCGCCAGGACCGCGCCACGAAGCTGCTGACCTATCTTGCCGATGTGACCGTCAATGGTCATCCGGAAACGAAGGGTCGCGTGAAGCCTGCAGCCAATGCGCCCGCACCAATCGTGCCCTATATCGACCAGCCGACGCCTGACGGAAGCAAGCAGCTTCTCGACAAGCTCGGACCAAAGGGTTTTGCCGAGTGGATGCGCAATGAAAAGCGCGTGCTGGTCACCGATACGACGATGCGCGACGGCCACCAGTCCCTGCTGGCAACCCGCGTCCGCACCCATGACATAGCCCGCATCTCCAGCGTTTACGCCAAGGCCCTGCCGCAGCTGTTGTCGCTGGAATGCTGGGGTGGTGCCACCTTTGACGTGTCCATGCGCTTTCTGACCGAAGACCCGTGGGAGCGTCTGGCGTTGGTGCGCGAGGGCGCGCCGAACCTGCTGCTGCAAATGCTGCTGCGCGGTGCCAACGGCGTCGGCTACAAGAACTATCCTGATAATGTCGTCAAATATTTCGTCCGTCAGGCGGCGAAGGGCGGGATCGATCTTTTCCGCGTTTTCGACTGCCTGAACTGGGTGGAGAATATGCGGGTGTCGATGGATGCGATTGCAGAAGAGAACAAGCTCTGCGAAGCGACCATCTGCTATACGGGCGATCTGTTGAATTCGGCCCGTCCGAAATACGATCTGAAATACTACACCAACCTCGCCGTCGAGCTCGAGAATGCGGGCGCCCATATCATCGCCGTCAAGGATATGGCGGGATTGCTGAAGCCAGCTGCCGCACGGGTTCTGTTCAAGGCGTTGCGTGAAGCGACCAGCCTGCCGATCCATTTCCACACGCATGATACGTCCGGCATCTCGGCCGCAACCGTGCTTGCGGCGGTGGAAGCCGGTGTGGATGCCGTGGATGCGGCGATGGATGCGCTTTCGGGCAATACATCGCAGCCATGCCTTGGCTCCATCGTTGAGGCGCTGAAAGGCACCGAGCGCGATACGGGTCTCGATACGGAATGGATCCGTCGCATTTCCTTCTACTGGGAAGCGGTGCGTGGCCAGTATGCCGCCTTCGAAAGCGATCTCAAGGGACCGGCATCGGAAGTCTATCTGCATGAAATGCCGGGCGGCCAGTTCACCAATCTCAAGGAACAGGCCCGTTCGCTTGGGCTGGAAAGCCGCTGGCACGAAGTGGCGCAGACCTATGCAGACGTCAATCAGATGTTTGGAGATATCGTCAAGGTGACACCATCGTCCAAGGTGGTGGGCGACATGGCGTTGATGATGGTTTCCCAGGATCTGACGGTAGCCGATGTGGAAAACCCGGATAAGGAAGTCTCCTTCCCGGACTCGGTTGTCTCCATGCTGAAGGGTGATCTCGGCCAGTCGCCGGGCGGTTGGCCTGAGGCCTTACAGAAAAAAGCGCTGAAGGGTGACAAGCCCTATACTGTGCGTCCGGGCTCGCTTCTGGCCGATGCCGACCTCGAAGCAGAGCGCAAAGAGATCGAAACCAAGCTTGAGCGCGCCGTCGATGACTTCGAATTTGCATCCTATCTGATGTATCCGAAGGTATTCACCGACTTTGCACTGGCTTCCGAAACCTATGGTCCGGTCTCGGTGCTGCCGACCCATGCTTACTTCTACGGTATGGAAGATGGCGAGGAACTGTTTGCAGATATTGAGCGCGGCAAGACGCTTGTCGTCGTCAACCAGGCATCATCAGGCACCGATGACAAGGGCATGGTCACCGTCTTCTTCGAGATCAACGGCCAGCCGCGCCGCATCAAGGTGCCGGATCGTGCCCATGGTGCCTCCGGCTCTGCCGTGCGCCGCAAGGCAGAGCCCGGCAATGCCGCCCATGTGGGCGCGCCGATGCCGGGTGTCATCTCCCGAGTCTTCGTCAATCAGGGGCAGGATGTAAAGGCAGGCGATGTGCTGGTTTCCATCGAAGCGATGAAAATGGAAACGGCGCTTCATGCAGAGCGTGATGGCAAGGTGGCCGAAGTGCTGGTCAAGCCCGGCGATCAGATCGATGCCAAGGATTTGCTGGTCAGCTTTGCCGACTGATCCGGACTGCGCAAATGCAAAAGCCCACCGAGAGGTGGGCTTTTTCATGGGCTGCCGATTTGCGGATCGAAGCGGGACGCTTACCGATTAGCCGTTTTGCGTGAGCGGCGAGATCAGCACTTCGACGCGGCGGTTCTGGGCGCGGCCATCGGCAGTCGCGTTGGAGGCAACGGGCTGCGATGGGCCAAAGCCCATGGTCGAGATGCGGCGTTGGTCCACACCGCCACGTTCACCGAGATAGTTGGCAACGGACGCTGCGCGGCGCTCGGACAGGCCCTGATTGTGCGCCAGGCTGCCGGTGGAATCCGTGTGGCCGTTGATGTCGATATAGGTCTTGTTGAACTTGTTCAACACGATCGCAACCGAGTTCAGCGTCGGGTAGAATGGCGGGATGACCTGATCCTGATCCGTGGCGAAGGTCACGTTGGATGGCATGTTGAGAACGATGCTGTCGCCACGGCGTGTCACGGAAACGCCGGTTCCCTGAAGCTGCTGGCGAAGCTCTGCCTCCTGATTGTCCATGTAACCGCCGATGGCGCCACCGGCCAGAGCGCCGATACCCGCGCCGATCAGGGCATTGCGGCCCTTGTTGCCGCCACCAATGGCAAGGCCGCCAACAGCGCCCGCGAGTGCGCCAAGACCAGCGCCTCCAGCCATGTTGGACACCTTCTGCTCACCCGTATATGGGTCAGTGGTGGTGCAGGCGGAAAGATAGGTCGCGCAGATGGCGACAATCGCGATTTTCTTCAGCATGGAATCAGTATCCCCGTCATTTCGCTCGCCGTTCCTTTAGCAAGAAATACGGCAATAACAAGGTGGAGGGCACGGTCCAAGGGTGCCCTCTCAAACAGCTGATCAACCGAGCGATGGCTGGTGTGACGGCACGCTTTTGACAGCTGTGGCTACCGTCGCGACAACCATCAGCCCACCGACGACGGTGATGTGTTCGAACGCAAACATCATTTCCATAAACGCCTTTTCACCGGTCATTTGCCAGAATGCGTGTGCGATCGGGATCGTCATGATGGTAAAGGCAGCAAGGGCTCCGGCACCAAGCCAGACGTGCCTTCCAGAGATAACCAGGGCCGAGCCAGTCAGCTGCACAAAAATGACAGCCATCGCCATCGGTGCCGCAGGCAGGACGCCAAAATGCTCCATTTCAGCGACGGCAGCCTGAAAATCAAAGAGTTTTGCAAGCCCGCTCGACCAGAAAATGAAGGTGAGCAGAATGCGGGAAACCAGTGCGAACACCGGCGAAAGTCGGATCTTCTCTATCATATGGAAGGCTCCTTCACGCGTTTTCAGGAACAGGGATATGGATACCGAATTGCGCGGCAGTCTGAACGATTGCTGCAATGTCGGGTGCCTTCATCTCGGGAAACTGCGTTGTGCCAGATGGAAGCGGGTCTCCAATGGTTTCAAAGAAAGCTTCGTGCAGATCGCCGGGGAAATTGATCAGCAACATGCGTGACGGCGTATCGGCAATATTGCGGAAGCTATGCATGGACCCCGGGGCAACGTGAATGAAGGCGCCGGGGCCACAGTGTCTGACATCGCCGTCCACTGTGATCTCGTAAAGTCCATCGAGAACAAGGAATGCCTCCTGATCCGTCTGGGTGTGCGGAGGCGGCCCCGCGTTTGGTGCCGTCAGCACCTCAATCACCGTAAAGTTCTTCCTCGTGTCGTTGTAGCGCGCGCGGAAAGTGAGAATGTTACCAAGGAAATGAACAGTCAGGGGTGAAGCATTCGCTGCATGAGATAAGCCTGCGGAAACTACGGACATCTCTTGTACCTCTAGATGTTTATGATACAATAACTCGTAATGAGATATATGTCTCATAATGAGGTTTGAATGAGCAGTCAAGATAGAAGTTTCGAGCGGGTCAATCAGAAGCGAAGAACCCGAGCTGAGTTGTTGCGTTCAGCACGTGCGATCATAGAGGGGGGATGCAACCCGTCCGTGCCCGATGCGGCAGATGCGGCAGGCATATCAAGGGCTACAGCGTACCGTTATTTTTCCACAGCGGACGACATGATCAGGGAGGCCGTGCTCGACGGTGTTGCAACTGGCATAGGGGTGGAACGCCCGGCAAACGACGCGGATGACGCGACGGTTGGCCTGTTACTCGACAAGCTTGTGTCAGATGTTTTCGGGATGATCCTTGATAACGAAGCGGTTTTCAGGGCCATGCTCGGCACCTCTGTAAATGGCCAGAACAAAAACCGCCGGGGAGGGCGCCGTATTTCATGGCTGAGGGATACGCTGAGCCCGCTTGAGGATCGCCTGTCCCAAGCCCAGTTTCAGCGGCTCGTCCATTCGCTTTCTCTCGTTCTGGGTATCGAGTCTGTCATCGTTATGCGTGACATTTGTGAACTTGAGCCGAAGGACGCCGAGCAGGTGCTCCGCTTTACGGCGAGGGCCGTCCTCGCTAGCGCCCTGGCTGACCCGGATCGTGAGGTATCATGACCGGCACCATGTGCCGCGTCAGATATTGTCCCCGGTTATGCCCGGGGACTTATTCGGCGGCTGTCTTTCGGCCAAAGCGCTTTTCGATGTATTCCGCAACCAGATTCTCGAAGTCCTTGGCGATCTCCGGGCCCCGCAATGTCATGGCTTTCTCGCCATCGATATAGACGGGTGCTGCCGGATTTTCTCCGGTTCCGGGCAGCGAAATGCCGATGTCTGCATGTTTGCTCTCGCCAGGTCCGTTGACGATGCAGCCCATGACCGCGACGTTGAGAGCCTCGACGCCCGGATACTTGTCGCGCCAGATCGGCATGTTCTTGCGCAGGTCGTTCTGGATGTTCTGCGCCAGTTCCTGAAAGACGGTCGATGTGGTGCGCCCGCAGCCCGGACAGGCGGCAACGACAGGAACGAACTGCCGGAAGCCCATAACCTGAAGCAATTCCTGCGCAACCTGCACTTCTCGCGTCCGATCGCCATTCGGCTCAGGCGTCAAGGAAACGCGGATTGTATCGCCGATGCCATGCTGCAGCACGTAGCCCATGGCGGCGGAAGATGCGACGATGCCCTTTGAGCCCATGCCTGCCTCGGTCAATCCGAGGTGAAGCGCATGGTCGGAGCGGGCGGCCAGCATCGAATAGACGGCGATGAGGTCCTGGACCTGGCTGACCTTGGCAGACAGAATGATACGGTTGCGCGGCAGGCCGATATCTTCAGCCATTTCAGCCGAAATCAGCGCGGACTGGACAATCGCTTCGCGCGTCACCTGACGGGCGGAAAGGGGGAACCCCTCCTCCTTGTTCTTGTCCATCAGGGTCGTCAGCAATTCCTGATCGAGCGAACCCCAGTTCACCCCGATTCTGACCGGCTTGTCATAGCGGATGGCCATTTCGACGATATCGCCGAATTGCTTGTCCTTCTTGTCCTTGAAGCCCACATTGCCAGGATTGATGCGGTATTTCGCCAAGGCTTCCGCGCAGGCCGGATGATCGGCCAGCAATTTGTGGCCGATATAATGGAAGTCGCCCACCAGGGGCACGTCCATGCCCAGCCGCAGAAGACGGTCGCGAATTTTTGGAACCGCAGCTGCGCTTTCGTCTCGGTCGACGGTGATACGCACGATTTCTGAGCCGGCGCGGAAAAGGGCAGCAACCTGCTGCACTGTCGCATCGATATCGGCGGTATCGGTATTGGTCATGGACTGCACGACAACCGGCGCGCCGCCACCGACAATAACGCCGCCGACATCGACAGCAACGGAAGCGCGGCGCGGCGTGGGATCGAAGTCGGCGTGTGACGTCATTTTTTTCTCGGGCGATTGCGGTAAGTCTAGTCTCAGGTGGTACAAGGCAGGCTGCTTGTCAACATCCAAGCGATCAACTCCTACTTTAACCCAATCATGGCAAAATTCGAAATCCTGCCTTTCCTGTCATGATGCACGCCAAAATTTGCTGTCTTTCCGTCTCAGTGACCGCTGGCTCCATCGGCGTGGCGGGCTAGTCTGGAGAGCATGAGAACCACGACATGGAGAAGAGGCAGGCCGATAAAGACGCTGGCAAGGCCGGTATGTTCGGCTATGAAGCCAATGGCCGAGGGGGCGACGAGAATGCCGGAATAGCCCATGGAGGTGACCACCGAAAGTCCGATGCCGGGCGCCAGACCGGGCATGTTGCCAGCAGCGGAAAAGGCAATCGGTACCATGTTCGAGATGCCGATACCGGCAATGGCAAAGCCAATAATCGCAATGAGAGAATTGGGTGCAAAACCTGCGACCAGAAGGCCGAGGATGGAAATGACGCTGCAGAATTGCAAAGTCCGCACCGCCCCGAAACGATCCCGCACGAGATCGCCGGCAAACCGCATGATGGCCATTGTCAGTGAGAAGGCCGCAAAGCCAAAGCCGGAAAGGGTGACCGATGCGCCAAGTTCATTGCGCAGATAGAGAGCGCCCCAATCCAGTATCGCGCCCTCTGGAATCATCGAGAACAGCGCCATCAGGCCGATGATCCATGGCAGGGGCGTGAGAGGCAGTCCACCTTTCGGACGTTCCGCTTCCGGATGTGGACGATCTGCCAGCACGCGTGGCCAGGCGATGGCGAGAAGGGCCGCTGCGATGATGGTCAGCGCGACCGAGTGGCCGTAAATGCCGATCTTGTTGATGAGCACACCGCCGACGCCCGCGCCAATGAGGCCGCCCAGGCTCCAGAAGGCGTGGCAGGAAGACATGATCGCGCGGCGCATATTGCGCTCGACTTCAACGGCGTTGGCATTCATCGCCACGTCCATCGCCCCCGTCAGTCCTCCAAACAGGAAGACGGTGATGATCCCTGCCCAGAGCGTGTTCGAAAGCGTGATCAGCAGCAGGGTTGGCACGAAGACGGCGGCCACGGCCAGCGTTACTGTTCTTGAGCCAAAGCGGGCAATCTGGGAGCCTGCGACCGGCATACAGGCGAGAGAGCCAAGGCCGAACACGAGAATGACAAGACCCAGGGCGCTTTCACTCAGCGAAAGCCGCCTTGCAAATTCCGGGATCATCGGTGCCCATGAGCCCATCATGAAGCCGTTCATGAGAAACAGCAGTGCGACGCCGAGGCGCGCGCGGGTCATATAGGGCAGGCGGGCGGTCGTCTGCGTGGCAGTGCCGTTCATCGGACTGGTCCTTCGATCATGGCTAAGTTTTTCGTGTGGGAGATGGGGGAGGCGCCCGGTGGACGATGGCGCCGCTGTCTTTCAAGGTCTCGACGATCCCATCATCGGCATCGCCTTCGAGAACAAGCGTGAGCGTCGAGGAAAGGGTGCGAACGTGAAATGGCGCGCCTGCACCAAGCTTCTCGGTTGTAATGGCCGCCATCGTCCTTGCGCTCGTATTGCAGGCCAATTGCTTGAAGACGGAGTCTTCGTAGATATCGGCACACAGACCGCGCTCCATGGCCAAGCCACAAACGCCGATGATGCAGAGATCAGGTCTGATCTGCTCCAACTGGCGAATAGCTGTGGTGTCGAACGAAGCTCCAACCGCAGGGTCGATCCGCCCGCCAATCATGATGAGCTCGATACCTTCATGCCCGGTCAGTTCTGCGGCGATTGCCGGCGTGTTGGTGACCACGGTCAGTTTATGGGGCAGCAAATGTCTGGCTATGGCCAAATTGGTGGAGCCCGCATCAAGAAAAACCGTCATGCCGTTTTCCACCAGCGAGGCTGCTGTCTGGCCAAGAGTGGCTTTACGATCCGGCATTTCGGCAAGGCGCGTCTTGAATGGTACGGTGGTGCCGGGCGTCAGCAAGGCGCCACCATAGACGCGCTGGCACTCGCCACGCGCTGCCATTTCGCGCAAATCCCGCCGGATCGTATCTTCCGAGACGCCAAAATCGTGGGCGAGTTCCTGCGCAAGCACGCGACCATTCTGGCGGAGTTGGGCTAGAATTGCGGATTGTCTTTCGCTGACAAAATGATCGATTTTGGTCACCCGGCATCATCAGGAGTAATCGTGCAGAAACATGCATAACCCGGCACTCATATTTTCTCAAGCGAAAATATCGGGTCACTGCCAGGCGCGGGACCCAACCCATGTCTGCATCATCAGGATAGTGCAAAGCCGCTGGACAGGAAGGTCCTAGCTTTTGCGATCTGCAACGAATCTAGCAGTATCGATCAGTATCTCGGCGCGGGTGCCATAGGGGGCCAGCAAATCAGCCGCATCCTGCACCAGTTGCTGCAGGCGGGCATTCGCCCATGCCTCGCCATGAAGGGCGACCAGCGTTCCCTTGCCGCGGGTGGCGTCCTTGCCTGTGGCCTTGCCCATGGTGGCCGCATCAGACGTCAGGTCGAGGAGGTCATCTGCAAGCTGGAAGGCGAGGCCGATCTTTTCGCCGAAACTGCGCAGTCTTTGACGCTCGCTGGCATCGCTGCCAGCGATGATGGCGCCCGCCTCGCAGGCGAAGCGGATCAGCGCACCGGTTTTCATAGCCTGCAATGTAATGATACCCGCTTCATCCGGCGGGTTTTTTTCGGCGGCGAGATCAAGCGCCTGCCCGCCCGCCATGCCGCCGATGCCGGCCGCTCTTGCCAGCGCCAGCACCAGTGCGGCCTTGCGGTCGTCGGCTAGGTCGGTCTTCGAGGCAATGATGTCGAAGGCGAGTGTCAGCAGGCTATCGCCTGCAAGAATGGCCGTGGCCTCGTCATATTTCTTGTGAACGGTGGGCTGACCGCGTCGCAGGTCGTCATTGTCCATCGCGGGAAGATCGTCATGCACCAGCGAATAGCAATGCAGGCATTCGAGTGCCGCGCCGACATGCAATGCCGCTGTCGGGTCGCCGCCAAGCAGGTCTGCCGTCTCGATGACCAGAAACGGGCGAAGACGCTTACCGCCGTTCAGGACGCCGTGGCGCATGGCCTCCAGCAGGTTTTCCGGTCGGGTAATCTCGTCGGAGCGCGCATCGCCGGAAAGGAGTTCGCCCAGCAAGGCTTCGGTTCTTGCCGCATTGTCGCGCAGCCGCGTCTCGAATGTCATCTTGCCAGTTTCCTTACCATGTCAGGTGACGGTGGCTCTTTCGCATGGGGAAAAATGGCTGGCAATCGTTTTTGTGAGGTCGCTGTGGAACTTCGTTATCGCAAGTAGCCTTGATGCGTGATGCGGAATATGAAAGGCTTTATTCCATAGCCAAGTGGGGGCAGGTTTTTTGAGCAGTACGCCGGACAGCGAGACGGATTATGAAACGCTCGCCGAAAGCGGGAGAAAACCGAAGGTGGATGTTCGAAGCCTCATCAGACGCGCCTTGCTCGTCGTCATCGCACTGCTTGTGTTGCCCTATCTGCTAATCCCGGTCTATGCACTGCCTTTCATGCGTCCCGTTTCCACATTGATGCTGGCGGATCTCGTTACATTTCAGGGTTATGATCGCCGCTGGGTGCCGCTTGAGAACATATCGCCCCGCCTCGTCCAGTCGGTCATGATGTCCGAAGACGGTCAGTTCTGTGCCCATGGCGGCGTGGACTGGAACCAGATGCAGACAGTGGTCAACAGCGCGCTGGAAGGCGAAGCCACCCGTGGTGCCAGCACCATTCCAATGCAGACGGCAAAGAACCTGTTTTTATGGAATGGCCGGTCCTTTTTGCGCAAAGGGCTGGAATTGCCGTTGGCCGTGGTTTCCGACTTCGTCTGGTCTAAGAAGCGGATGATGGAAATCTATCTCAACGTCGCCGAATGGGGCCCGGGTATCTATGGTATCGAGGCGGCGGCGCAATATCACTTCAAGATACCCGCATCCAAGCTCAGCTCCCGACAGGCCGCATTGCTAGCGGTTGCGCTTCCCAACCCGATTGACCGCGTTGCCAGCAAGCCGGGACGGGGAATGCAGCGGTTGGCCGGGCTCATCGAAAGACGAGCCCGTGGTTCCGGCGCTTATGTCAGCTGTGTGCTCGACTAAGCTTCTATGTGTCAAGGCAACGCCCTAGTCTAGCGCTTGGTAAAGACGTAGTCCGTTTCCTGCCGAAGCGTTTCGCCGGGGCGCAGGACCGCATCCGGGAAGCCTTCGTGATTGACCGAATCCGGCCAGATCTGGGTTTCCAGGCAAAAGCCTGCCGATGGCCCATAGTGGCGGCCCTCAAGGCCGGGAACGGCGACGTTGAGCTTGAAGGCAGAGTAGAATTGCACACCCGGTTCGGTTGTCAGCACATCCATCGTCACATTTGACGCAGGTGCATAAAGCCGTGCCACCTTGCGCTTTGCGACGCGCTGGGCTGAAAGGCAGAAATTGTGGTCGTAACCGACCTGTGCACCATCGATCTCGCGGCGCATCGGTGTCGAGCTTCGCAGGTCGAAGACAGTACCGTCAACGGCGCGGATTTCACCGGTCGGAATCTGTCGCTCGTCCGTTGGAAGGTAATGATCGGCGGCGATTTCGATTTCATGGCCGAGCGCCGATTCCGCGCCGTCCAGATTGAAATAGGAATGCTGGCAAACATTGGCGAGCGTCGGCTGATCGGTCGTCGTTTCGTAAACGACCGACAAAACGCCTCCCTCGCGAATTGTGTAGGTGGCCGTTACAGCACAATTACCCGGATAGCCGGCGCGGCCATCGGGATCGATGATCTGCAGCACGACATGACTGGGGCCATGTTCCATGATCATCCAGTTGCGCTTGCCGATATTGTCGCTGCCGCCGTGAAGGTGGGTAACGCCTTTTTCGTTCAGCTCCAGCTGATAGGCCTTGCCATCGATGGAAAACTTGCCGCCACCGATGCGATTGGCGTTTCTGCCGGGCGTGGCGCCGAAATAGGAGGAATATTTCGGATAGTCATCGAAATTTTCGAAGCCGAGAAGAAGTGGCGGCTGATGGCCTTCAAGCCGCAGATCCTGGATGACGGCGCCCCATGTCATGACATTGGCACTCAATCCGCCAGCAGCAATGCCCACGCGCTCGACCTTTTCTCCCGTCGGCGTAAATCCGAAGTTTTCACGTGTCCCGGCTTCCAGCATAGCGATACTCTCCCAATCGATCGTTTCGGGCCGGACGTTGCGTTATTTTCCGACCCTTCGCAATCACTGAATTACTTTCTGCCCGTGCCGATCGCTTCCAGTTCGTACGGCGTGGTCTGATAGATCTCGTTGATCCAGTTGCCAAAAAACAGGTGGGCATGGCTGCGCCAACGGTTGAGTGGCTTCAAGGTCGGATCGTTGTGCGGAAAGTAGTCATGCGGAAGCTTGATCGGTACGCCCGCGTTCACATCGCGAAAATACTCGTCTGACAGCGACGTCGAGTCATATTCGACGTGATTGAACATATAGAGGCGCTTGCCCTTGGCCTCATGGGCCAGACACACGCCCATTTCCTCGGATTCCATCAGGATTTCCAGTTCCGGATGTTGCTCGATGTCGGCGCGGCGAACCTCTGTCCAGCGCGATACCGGAACCTGAAAATCGTCGGAGAAACCGCTGAGATAAATTGAGGATGGGCAAAGATTGCGGTGTCTGTAGACGCCGAATGCCTTTTCCTTCAACTCGTGCTTCGGCACGCCGTGGAAGTGATAGATTGCCGCCATTGCACCCCAGCAGACATTGAGCGTCGAGTGGACGTTGGTCTGTGTCCAGTCGAAGATTTTCTGCATTTCGTCCCAATAGGTGACTTCCTCGTAGTTCAGCGTTTCCACCGGTGCGCCGGTGATGATGAAGCCGTCAAACTTGCGGTTCTTCACTTCTTCCCATGTCTCGTAGAAGGAAAGCAGATGTTCTTCCGAGGTGTTCTTGGCGCGGTGTCCGCCGATGCGGACCAGCGAGAGTTCAACCTGCAGCGGTGATGCGCCCACCAGTCGCGCCATCTGGATTTCGGTCTTGATCTTGTTTGGCATGAGGTTGAGCAGCCCGATCTGCAGCGGGCGGATATCCTGACGGATGGCTGCCGTTTCTGTCATGACCCGCACGCCCTCATTCACGAGGGTCTGGAAAGCGGGGAGCGTATCGGGAATCTTGATTGGCATGTCAAACTCACTTCCATGGCGGCGTAGGCCGTGAAAACAAAAAAACCGGTGGCGAAATCGCAACCGGTCCTCGGAAATTGACTTTTTCCTCGACCCTTTAGCGACTTCTTTAAAGTGGCTGCAAGCCGGTCGGCAAATCACCACTGACGGGTGTCATAATCCCGCGCAGCCAGAAAATCAATATCGCAGGCCAATCCGGCGTTTGTGTCTTTCCATCCGTGACCGATCCGGGCTATGGCAGGGGAATGACGCCTACCCATTTCACCATACTTCTCGGCGGCACAATCACCGTCACGGATCGTCTGCGAAAAGCAGTGGCGGACACGCGCGTGATTGCGGCTGACAGCGGAATGCGTCACGCCGAGCCTCTCGGTCTGACGCCGGAATTATGGGTGGGTGACTTCGATTCCTCCGACAGGGACCTCCTGGCACGGTGGCCTGATGTGCCACAAAGGCCGTTTCCCGCGTCCAAAGGTGTGACCGACGGCGAAATTGCCGTGTCTGAGAGCATCGAGCGCGGTGCCACCCGTTTGACCCTGGTGGGTGCACTCTCCGGCGAACGGTCGGACCATGCGCTGTTTCATCTGCTCTATGCCGTTTCACTGGCTGAAAGCAGCATCGATGTCACTCTCACATCCGGGGAGGAGGAGGCCTATCCCTTGCTGGCAGGGGAACGCACGCTCGATCTGCCGGCAGGATCGTTGTTTTCTGTCGCCGGTTTTACGGCGCTGTCGGGTCTCGAAATCAGGAATGCGCGCTATCCCCTGACAGATTTTGCGCTTGCTTTTGGCTCGTCCCGTACTATTTCCAACGTGGCGGAGGGGCCATTGCACCTTCGTCTTGAAAGCGGCAAGGCCATCGTGCTCGCCCGTCCCTATGATTTGACCGGAGCCTGAACCTTGGCACCCCCTATTCTGAAACTCGACGATATCAAGCTGACCTTCGGCGTTACTCCACTGCTCGACGGTGCCAATCTGCAGGTGGAGCCGGGGGATCGTATCTGCCTTGTCGGCCGCAATGGTTCGGGCAAATCGACGCTGATGAAGATCGCGGCGGGTCTCGTAGAGGCGCAGTCCGGTGAGATATTCCGTCACCCTTCGGCTACGATCCGTTATCTAGAGCAAGCACCTGATTTCGCCGACTTCGAGACGGTTCAGGCCTATGCGGAAGCCGGTCTTGGCCCTGGCGACGATGCCTATCGCGTCACCTATCTGCTGGAACATCTCGGTCTGACCGGGCAGGAGCATCCGTCTAGCCTTTCTGGCGGCGAAGCTCGCCGCGCTGCTCTCGTGCGCGTCATGGCACCAGAGCCCGACATTCTGATGCTGGACGAGCCGACCAACCATCTGGATCTGCCGACAATCGAATGGCTGGAAAGCGAATTGCAGCAGACGCGAAGTGCCCTGGTCCTGATCTCGCATGACAGGCGCTTCCTTGAAAAGGTCTCCACAGCGACAGTCTGGCTGGATCGTGGGCAGGCGCGGCGTCTCAGCCGCGGGTTCGCGCATTTCGAGGAATGGCGCGACAAGGTGCTCGAAGAGGAAGAGCTGGAGCAGCACAAGCTCGGCAAGGCCATTGAGCGCGAAGAACACTGGATGCGCTATGGCGTGACTGCGCGGCGCAAGCGCAATATGCGGCGTGTGGGCGAATTGCAGGCCATGCGGGCTGAATATCGCGGGCACAAGGGGCCGCAGGGCTCGGTTCAGGCCACCGTCACGGAAGGGCGCGAGTCCGGAAAGCTGGTGATCGAAGCGGATGCGATCACCAAGTCCTATGGTGATCGGCCTATCGTCACGCCATTCTCGTTGCGTGTTCACCGGGGCGATTGCATCGGCTTCGTCGGTCCCAACGGTGCGGGAAAGACAACGCTTCTCAAGATGCTGACCGGTCAGCTGGAACCGGACAGCGGCTGGGTCAAGCTTGGCACCAATCTGGAGATTGCGACGCTCGACCAGAAGCGTGAGGATCTCAACCCCAACGATACGCTGGCGCATTATCTGACCGATGGCCGTGGTGAAAACCTGCTGGTCAATGGCGAGTTGAAGCATGTGACCGGCTACATGAAGGATTTTCTGTTCCAGCCGGAACAGGCCAGAACTCCGATCCGTAATCTTTCGGGCGGCGAGCGCGCACGTCTCATGTTGGCGCGCATTCTGGCACGGCCGACCAATCTTCTGATCCTCGACGAACCCACCAACGATCTCGATATCGAGACGCTTGATCTCCTGCAGGAGATTGTTGCCGGTTTTGCAGGCACTGTCATCCTCGTCAGCCACGACCGCGACTTCCTCGACCGCACGGTGACTTCCACCATCGCTCCTGCCAATCCGGATGCGCCTGACGGTCGCTGGATTGAATATGCAGGTGGCTATTCGGACATGATGGCGCAGCGCAAGGGCGCCTCGGACGAGAAGCGAAAGGCCGAAAAGCAGGAAAAGGCCAAGGCTTCCGCTTCGTCCAACTCCGCTGCCGAGCCTTTGAAAGCCAAGGGAAAGCTGTCCTTCAAGCAGAAATTCGCGCTGGAAAATCTTCCCAAGGAGATGGAGAAGGCGCAGGAAGAAATCGCCAGGCGCGAGGAACGCATGGCTGATCCCAACCTCTTCACCAAAGATCCGGCGGTCTTCAACACGCTTGCCGATGAGATGTCGAAGCTTCGCCAGAAGCTCGAAACGATGGAGGAAGAGTGGCTGGAACTCGAGATGCTGCGTGAGGAACTCGAAAGCTAGACGGGCCTCATTGCGGCGACGGCGTCACGGCACCATCTATGACAGTAACGCAGATCGCGTTTTCTGTTGCAGCGGAGGAGCCAGACATGCGCATGATTTTCGTCAACCTGCCGGTCAAGGATGTCGCAAGATCCAAGGCGTTTTTCACCGCGCTTGGCTTCAACTTCAATCCCGAATACTCGGATGATCGCACGCTATGTATGATCATAGAGAAGAATATTTTCGTCATGCTGCTGCAGGAGGAGCGGTTCCGCGATTTCATCAATGGCGATATTGCCGATGCGATGCGCACCAAGGAAGTGCTCACCTGTGTTTCTGCCTCCAGCCGTGAAGAGATCGACCAGATGATCGCCACCGCGCTGGCCAATGGCGGGGCGGAGTGGAAGCCCGTGCAGGATCATGGCTTCATGTATGCGGGTAGCTTTCAGGATCCCGATGGCCATGTCTGGGAACTGGTCCATATGAGCGCCCCGGCCTAGACGTTGCCGTCTTGCTAATTCTCTCCTGAGGCACTACATCTTCGGCAGATCTAACGGGGTGCTTTGTTCTGACACGAACGAGGCTGAGAGGCTCTGCCAACCCGAAGAACCTGATCCGGTTAACACCGGCGGAGGGATTAGACGGCTTCCATCAAGACGCCCTTTTCCCCTTGTCGCTTGAGGAGGTGCTTTTGATGTTCCGTCGTATTTTCCTTCATGGCCTTATGCTGGCATCGGTGATGGTTCCTGGTCTTGCCGCCGCGCAGGATAAGAAGACGCTCACCGTCTACACTTATGAAAGCTTTGTTTCAGAATGGGGCCCCGGTCCTAAGGTCAAGGCCGCATTCGAGAAAGCGTGTGACTGCACCCTCAACTTCGTTGGCGTAGCCGATGGTGTGGCGCTTCTCAACAGGCTGAAGCTGGAAGGTCCATCGTCAAAAGCGGATGTCGTTCTAGGTCTCGACACAAACCTGATTGCGGAAGCCAAGCAAACCGGGCTCTTCGAAAAATCCGGGGTCGATGCGTCTGCGGCAAAGGTGCCGGGTGGCTTTCAGGACGATGTCTTCGTTCCCTATGATTACGGCCATTTCGCCGTTGTCTATGATACGCAGGTGATGAAAACGCCGCCCAGAAGCATGAAGGAACTGGTCGAGGGCGATCCGGCCCAGAAAATCGTCATTCAGGATCCGCGCACCTCAACACCGGGTCTCGGCCTGCTGCTATGGGTCAAGTCGGTCTATGGCGATCAGGCGCCGCAGGCCTGGTCGAAGCTCAAGGACCGCATCTTGACGGTTACACCCGGATGGTCGGAATCCTATGGCCTCTTTACCAAAGGCGAAGCGCCGATGGTATTGTCCTATACGACGTCGCCTGCCTATCACATGGTGGCGGAAAATAGCGAAAGATATCAGGCTGCCGCCTTTGATGAGGGGCACTACATCCAGATCGAAGTTGCCGGGGTCTTGAAGAATGCCCCGCAACATGCGCTGGCGCAGCAGTTTCTGGCATTCGTTCTCACCTCCGGCTTCCAGGACACCATTCCTGAAAACAACTGGATGATGCCGGTGGCACCGACCTCCGCGCCCCTGCCTGCTGCGTTCTCCAAGCTGGTGCAGCCATCAAAGACCTTTCTGATGTCGCCGGAGGATGTGGCGCGCAACCGCAAGGCCTGGATCGATGAGTGGCTCGCGGCGATGAGCGTCAAGTAGGATCGAAGCAGGTCATGGTAGGACGCCGGGAAGGGCGATGGTTCATCTTTGGCGGAGCCGCGACGGTTACCGCTGTCGTCCTTTTCATCGGGCTTGCAATTTATGCGCTTCTGTCCTTCGACGTCAGCGCCGCGTCTGTTGGCCTGATCGATGCCTATACATGGCGGATACTGCGCTTCACGCTCTGGCAGGCGACGCTCTCGACAGTGCTGTCCGTCGCGCTTGGATTGCTGGTGGCCTTGGCACTTGCCCGGCAGCGTAACTTCCCCGGTCGCATATGGATCATCCGCCTGATGGCGGTTCCCATGGGCTTGCCGGTCATTGTCGGCGCGCTTGGACTGATATCGATCTGGGGCAGGCAGGGTGTCCTCAATATGCTTCTGCAGACTGCGGGTCTGGACGCGCCCGTTAGTATTTACGGTCTGTCCGGCATTCTTGTTGCCCATGTTTTCTTCAATCTTCCGCTGGCAACCCGCTTCTTTCTGGCCGGACTTGAGGTGGTGCCGGGAGAATATTGGCGCATGGGCTCGGCGCTGGGCTTTGGACCTTTTGCTACATTTCGCTTCGTGGAATGGCCTGCCGTCGCACGACTTTTGCCAGGGGTCGCAGGACTTATCTTCATGCTCTGCGCAACAAGCTTCACCCTCGTCTTGCTGTTGGGCGGGGGACCTGCGGCCACGACAATCGAGGTGGCGATCTATCAGGCGCTGCGGTTTGATTTCGATCCACCGCGCGCAATCGCGCTTTCGGTGATGCAGATCGCCATGACAGGGGCGTTGCTGGCCTTGCTCGCGCTGCTACCCTCGGCCGAGCCCGACAGACAAAGCCAGGGTCGGCCCGTGCTGCGCATGGATGGCAGAAAAGCGGGGCCTCGCTTGTGGGACAGCGCTGTCATTCTTTCCGTACTGTTTCTGGTCGGGGCTCCCTTGTGCGCGGTCGCATCTGCTGGCGTTTCAGCGGATCTGTGGCGGTTACTTTCTGCCCCCACTTTCCGGCAGGCAGCGGCGACAAGCTTTCAGATCGCGCTTTTTTCCGGGCTGCTGGCCGTCTTCGCTTCATATGCGCTTGTGCGCGCGCGCCATGCCATTGCTTTGCGCAGAGAGGCCGGTTTCAGCCTGAAGGCGTTTCTTGTTCTGATGGGCGCAGGCTCATCTCTCGTCCTGCTTGTACCGCCCGTCGTTTTGGGAAGTGGCTGGTTTCTGCTGTTGCGGCCCTTCGGCGATGTGGCGGCGTTTGCACCTGTTATCGTCGCCATCATCAATATGTTGATGTCGTTGCCCTTTACCATGCGCGTTATCGAGCCGGCATTCCTGAGCCATGATGCGCGCACCGGCAGGCTTTCTGCCGCGCTGGGTCTTCGTGGACTATCGCGATTCCGGTTTGTTGATTGGCCGGTCCTGTGGCGTCCCACTGCGACGGCGTTCTTCTTTGCGATGGCGCTTTCGCTCGGCGACCTGGGTGCTGTTGCGCTTTTCGGATCAGAGAACTTTGTCACCCTGCCTTGGCTGGTCTACAGCAATATGGGAAGTTACAGAACACAGGATGCTGCCGGTTACGCCTTCATTCTCGGTGTCATCTGCCTTGTCCTTGCCGCAGGCGGCGTTTCCCGTCGTTCAATGAAAGCAATTGCATGAAGAATCCTGCGGATTGGGGAGCCTGCCTCGACAATGTCTCACTGAAGCTTGGACAACAGCAATTTTTGCTGGATTGCGGGTTTGAGCGCGGAAAAATCACAGCCGTGGTAGGGCCGTCGGGATCTGGAAAGTCGACACTGCTCAATCTCGTTGCCGGTTTTGAGAACCCCGACGAAGGGCGCGTTCTTATCGAGGGGCGCGAGATGGCGGGGCTCGATCCGGCAGAGCGGCCCGTCTCCATCATATTTCAGGACAATAATCTGTTTTCTCACCTCGATATCGTGACCAATGTCGGCCTCGGCGTCAGCCCGTCGCTGTCTTTGTCGAACGCGGATAAAGCCGCAATCAAAGGTGCGCTTGAGAAGGTTGGACTTTCAGGCTTTGAAAAGCGCTTGCCCTCGACATTGTCGGGCGGAGAGCGACAAAGGGCCGCTCTTGCCCGAGCTCTGGTAAGGCAGCGTCCGTTGATGTTGCTGGATGAGCCCTTTGCGGCTCTCGATCCGGGTTTGCGGTCGGGCATGGCCAATTTGCTGAAGGCCCTTCATCACGACATGGACAACAGCATTCTGCTAGTAACACATCATCCCGATGACATACGTCGCCTGGCAGACGCCGTTGTTTTCCTCTCCAATGGACGCGTTGTCTTTCAAGGCAGCGCCCAGAATTTTTTCGATGCGACCGATATCGACGAGATCAGCATGTTTCTCCATGTCTGATTGTTGCCTTAACGCTCGCATCTCTTCGACGCCGCGTCACAATTTCGACGCGACGCACTGTCAAGCCTTGAAAAACAGAGAGGCGATGCACCATTTTTGCACTTGCGAATTTTGAATAACTGCTTGAAGTATTATGCGAACAATCTTCCCCTCGAAACGTCTTTGCATGATGGATCATTTTCGTTGTTCGCGCATTCAAGTGCCCTTGGGGGCGTTATGGTATTCTGGTCTGCAATTAACGGATGATCAGGAACGTTAGGAGCAGACGAGCAGAATGATGACGTGTGTGAAGGCTCAGCAGAGCCACACCTCCGGTCACAATGTATGGCGCAGGGGCAAGGCATTAAGAAGAGGGCTGGCGCTGGTGACAGCGAGCTTCGTCCTGTCGTCTTGCCAATCTCTGCTTAGCCCGTCCTATCAATCGACGCTGAAGCCCTCGGACAATCCGCAGACCGTGGAGCAGGTTCAGAAGAACGATCCGCGCGCGCAGATGGGCGCCCGTGAGCATCCGCGTATCGTTGCCAGCTATGGTGGTGAATATCACGACGACAAGACGGAACGCCTTGTCGCGCGTATCGCCGGTGCGCTGACCGCCGTTTCTGAGAATCCACAACAGTCCTATCGCATCACCATTCTCAACTCTCCTGCCATCAACGCCTTTGCATTGCCGGGCGGCTATCTCTATGTGACCCGCGGTCTTCTGGCTCTTGCCAATGATGCTTCCGAAGTCGCAGCCGTCCTGTCGCATGAAATGGGTCACGTCACGGCCAACCACGGCATTGAGCGCCAACGTCGCGAAGAGGCGGAAGTCATTGCCAGCAGGGTCGTGGCAGAAGTGCTTTCAAGCGACCTCGCCGGCAAGCAGGCGCTCGCCCGTGGCAAGCTGCGTCTTGCGGCCTTCTCGCGCCAGCAGGAATTGCAGGCGGACGTCATCGGTGTGCGTATGTTGGGAGAAGCGGGATACGATCCCTTTGCATCGCCGCGTTTCCTCGATTCGATGGCGGCCTACGCCCGCTTCACCTCGGCTGATCCAGACAGCGATCAAAGCCTCGACTTCCTTTCCAGCCACCCAAACACGCCGCAGCGCATCGAGCTGGCGCGCAGGCACGCCCGCGCCTTCGGTCAGGAAGGCCAGGTCGGCGACAAGGGGCGGGACTGGTTCCTCAATGGCATAGATGGACTTCTCTATGGCGACAGCCCGCAGGAGGGCTATGTCCGTGGCAACACCTTCCTGCATGGAACGCTCGGCATTCGCTTCGATGTGCCGGAAGGCTTCCAGATCGACAACAAGGTGGAGGCGGTTCTAGCGACGGGCCCCGGCGAGATGGCCATTCGCTTCGATGGCGTTGCCGATCCTAAGCAGACCACGCTCGCCAACTATCTCACAAGCGGCTGGGTGGCCGGGCTGGTTCCAGACACCGTGCGGGAAACCGAGATCAACGGCCTGCCTGCCGCGACAGCACGCGCGACTGCGGATAAATGGGATTTCGACGTGACCGTGATCCGCGTTGGTCAGCAGATTTTCCGGTTCCTGACGGCGGTGCCGAAGGGCAGTCCGCAGCTGGATGGCGTCGCAAACATTCTGCGCACAAGCTTCCGCAAGATGACACCCAGCGAAATTGCCGCGCTAAAGCCGCTTCGGGTCAGGGTGGTCACGACGAAGCCAGGGGACACGGTCGCTTCATTGTCTGCCCGTATGATGGGCACAGATCGCAAGGTGGAACTGTTCCGCGTCCTCAATGCCATGAGCGCAACATCGACCGTGCAAGCCGGTGATCGCGTGAAGATCATCTCTGAATAACAAAAACCCGGTCTTCAACGCGGCCATGTTCTTGGAACATGTGCCGATTGAAAGCCGGGTTTTTTGATTTGAAAATGACGCTGATTAAGCGGCTTCTTCTTCCTGCGTGTCTTCTTCTTCAACGGTCTTGCCGCGCTTCGGTCCCTTGTTGAGGTTCACTTCAACAAGACGAACGGCTTCTGTTTCAGACATCTTGTTGACGGCCGCAATTTCGCGAGCCATGCGATCAAGAGCAGCTTCGTAGAGCTGGCGCTCCGAGTAGGACTGTTCCGGCTGGTTCTCGGCACGATAAAGGTCGCGAACCACTTCTGCGATTGCAATAAGGTCACCGGAATTGATCTTGGCATCATATTCCTGCGCGCGGCGCGACCACATGGTGCGCTTTACACGAGCCTTACCCTGAACAACCTTCAGTGCGCGCTCGACGAAATCCCCTTCAGAAAGCTTGCGCATACCAATGCTGACAGCCTTGGCCACAGGAACTTTCAAGCGCATTTTGTCTTTTTCGAAATCAATGACGAACAGTTCGAGCTTCATGCCCGCAACTTCCTGTTCTTCAATTGCCGAAATGGTACCGACGCCATGAGCGGGATAAACGATCGCTTCACCGGTCTTGAAACCGTGACGCGCTGGAGATTTCTTCTGCTGGGTCGTCATTCGTTCTTAAAACTCCCTGTTACATACACCCGGTATTTCCGGGGTCGGGTCGGTCAGGCCCGGATGAGACGGGGGAAACCGTCAGGTGACTTCGTACTGGTACAGTCGTGCACTCAAAAATAATTCATCTCGCAACCCGGAGGCTGACAACACAAACAATCGATATGTCACGGAGACCGCGTGCAAGTGATGATTTGCTTTCGTGGTGTTTCTGGGCACGCAAATGCCACGCTGTGGATCAGTTTTTCTGGTCTATCACAAAAATACGTGGAAATCAATAATTTGCTTCTACCGTGACTATGCCGTCACAATAGGCGTGGCGGCCGTCAGCAGAACCGAGTCGTTTGATACTTGCGCGGGAAGGCCGACGATAAAATGTCGCGAATTCAATCGAATAAATTTACCGCTCGTCGTTCAAAGCATTGATGCACACTTAAACTATTCATAATTCCGCGCCAATATCCGATTCGAAATCGGCGTAAATGACGATATTTTTCGATTTTTCTTCATAAACCCTCATCCTTCGGGAGGAAAAAGACAAAATGGGCTACCGGAACAATCCAAAACGCGACAAACAACTCGAAAAATCCAGAAAACTGGCCGAAGCATCCGGAAAGCCCTTCATAGACCCTATGATCGTCTATGGCCGAGCAAGCGCCGATGATATCCAGTATTATTCTCCAGAAATGCTTTCCATTGCTTCACAGCACACGGCAGAAGAGCTTCTTCGCTGGAAAAAGGATGCACCATATATTGGCGTGTCCCAAGTAGATGGCATTTCTCCCCGCGATGTTCCGGTTTCTGTTCTGACGATTATCGGGCGCAACATGCCCTTCCTCTATGATTCCGTGATGGGGGAGGTGACCAGCAGCTATCGCAGCCTTTACCTCGCCGTGCATCCGATCATGGCGGTCGATGGAAGTGTTGGCGGAGGATATCGCCTTGCTGATCCTGAAAAGGACGCTCCGCAAGACAATGTCAGCTTGATCCAGCTTCATATCGCGCCGGTAAGCCCGCAAGCGGCCGAGATTCTTGTGGAGCGAATACGCTTCGTTTTGTCGCAGGTGCAGTCTGCATTCACCGACTGGAAGCCGATGCTCGCCAAGGTCGACGAGGCGATGAGGGAGCTCAAGGAAAGGGGCTCGAACCGTCGGAAAACGGAACGGGCCGAGGCACTGGCCTTTCTGGAATGGTTGCGCAACGACAATTTCACGTTCCTTGGGATGCGCGACTACAGCTATTCAGGAGCAGGCAAGAACGCCAAGGTGGAGCGCGGAGAAGGTAGCGGGCTTGGTACGCTGACAGATCCGAACGTCCGTGTGCTGCGTCTGGGCAAGGACGCGGTCACCACCACGCCGGAAATCCTGGCGTTCCTCGATGGTCCCGATTTCCTCATCGTCACCAAGGCGAATGTGAAATCCATCGTCCACCGGCGCGCCTATATGGACTATATCGGCATCAAGCGCTTCGATGAAGACGGCAATGTCATCGGGGAACTGCGCATCGTCGGTCTGTTCACCGCAACGGCCTATACCCATTCCGTGCGGCACATTCCCCTGCTGCGGGCAAAGGTTGCGGAGGTCGAGCATCATTTCGGCTTCGATCCCAACAGCCACTCCGGACGCACCCTCTACAATACGCTCGAGGCCTATCCTCGTGACGATCTCTTCCAGATCGATACGGATCTCCTCATTCGCTTCATCGAGCAGATCATGGAACTTAGTGATCGACCACGCGTGCGTGTTCTGCCGCGCATCGATCGCTTCGACAGGTTCGTTTCTGTCATCATCTTCGTGCCGCGCGAGGAATATAATTCCTACGTCCGCGAGAAGATCGGCGACTACCTGGCGCAGGTCTATGACGGGCACATTTCCGCCTACTACCCTGCCTTCCCGGAAGGCGCAGTTGCCCGTGTGCATTTCATCGTCGGGCGTACGAATGACAAGACGCCCAGAGTGGCGCAGGACAAGCTCGAACAGGCCGTGGGCGATATTGCTGCGCGCTGGATCGACCATTTCGTAATGCTCTCGCCGGTCGGGGCACCGGTCCTGGATGTGGATCAGGCGTATCAGGAGGCGTTCACGCCCGACGAAGCATTTGCCGACATGGCTGACATCGTTGCCACCGCAGAGGGTGAGCCGGTGCGTATCGAATTCTATCGTCGTGACGATCAGAGCGAGGACCAGCTGTCTCTCAAGATTTTCCACCGCGATGGACATCTGCCGCTGTCGCGTCGTGTGCCTTTGCTCGAAAACTTGGGATTTGGCGTTACCAGCGAACGGACCTTTGATATTGGCGTGGTGTCTGGCGAGACGACCCGAACCATTGTTCTGCACGACATGGAATTGAACGTGCCGAAGGACGTCAAGCTTGACCTGGCTGTCTACGGGCCACGGCTGGAAGAGGCCTTTCTGGCGGTATTCCACGGTTCGGTCGACAATGACAACTTCAACCGCCTTATCCTGGCGGCTGGCCTGAATGTGCGTGATGTCTCGGTTCTGCGGGCCTATGCGCGCTATCTGCGTCAGAGTGGTATCGTCTATTCTCAGGAGCACATTTCCGAGACACTCTTTAAATATCCGGCAATTGCCGCAAAGATATTCGACCTGTTTGCCAGCGGGTTCGACCCCAAACTTGGCGAGAAGTCACGCCTTCGCAAACTGTCCGATCTTCACAAGGAAATTGAAACGGCGCTCGGCGGCGTTCCGAACCTGGATGAGGACCGTACCCTGCGGCGTTACGTCAATGCGGTGGATTCGACCTTGCGCACCAACTATTTCCAGCGCGATGAAAACGGATTGCCAAAGGCCATGCTTGCCTTCAAGTTCGATCCCAAGCTGCTGGATGGCCTGCCCGATCCCCGCCCGTTCCGGGAAATCTTCGTTTACGGCACCGAAGTCGAAGGTGTTCACCTGCGGTTCGGCAAGGTGGCGCGCGGCGGGCTGCGTTGGTCTGATCGGGGCCAGGACTATCGGACGGAAGTGCTGGGACTTGTGAAGGCGCAGCAGGTCAAGAACGCCGTTATCGTACCCGTTGGCGCCAAGGGCGGGTTCTTCCCGAAGAACCTTCCGGCTGGCGGCAATCGCGACGAAATCTTCAATGCCGGCAAGGAAGCTTACAAGACATATATTCGCACGCTGCTTTCGATCACGGATAACATCGTTGGCGATGATATCATCGCGCCGCCCGATACCTTGCGGCTCGATGGCGACGATCCCTATTTTGTCGTGGCGGCGGACAAGGGCACGGCGACATTTTCCGATACCGCCAATGGTCTGGCGCGCGAGGCCGGTTTCTGGCTGGACGACGCCTTTGCGTCTGGCGGGTCTGCCGGTTACGACCACAAGAAGATGGGCATCACGGCGCGCGGCGCATGGGAAACGGTCAAGCGCCACTTCCGCGAAATGGATACCGATATTCAGACGACGCCGTTCAAGGTTGTCGGTGTCGGCGACATGTCCGGTGACGTATTCGGTAACGGCATGTTGCTATCGCAGAAAATCGAGCTGATCGCAGCCTTCGACCACCGCGACATCATCATCGACCCGGCTCCGGATACGGACAAGTCGTTTGCCGAGCGCAAGCGGCTTTTCGAACTACCGCGGTCCAGCTGGCAGGATTATGATCGCTCGGCCCTTTCCAACGGTGCCATGATCATTTCCCGCGCCGAGAAATCCGTGACACTGACACCCGAAGCCGTTGCCGCCATCGGTATCGACAAATCAGTGGCCACGCCATTCGAAATCATGACGGCGATCCTCAAGGCGCCGGTCGATCTTCTGTGGTTCGGCGGTATCGGCACCTATGTGAAGGCAGCGGTGGAGACCAATGCCGAGGTGGGTGACCGGGCCAATGACCCGATCCGTATCAACGCAACCGAAATCCGTGCCAAGGTGATCGGTGAGGGTGCCAATCTCGGCATCACGCAGAAGGCTCGCATCGCCTATGCTCTGGCAGGCGGACGATGCAACTCTGACGCCATCGACAACTCGGCGGGCGTCAATTCCTCCGACGTCGAGGTCAACATCAAGATTGCGCTGACATCGCCGGTCAATGACGGTCGCCTGACGCTGCCCAAGCGCAATCAATTGCTGGCCTCCATGACATCGGAGGTGGCGCAGCTCGTGTTGCGCAACAACTATCTCCAGTCTCTGGCAATTTCTCTTACAGAACGCCGGGGTACCGAAAACCGTGAGGAGCTTGGCCGCCTCATGAATGCGCTCGAAAGCGCGGGGCAGCTGAACCGCAAGGTCGAAACCCTGCCAGGCGATGTCGAGTTCAACGAACGCTATGCTGCGGGCAAGCCGTTGACACGACCTGAAATCGGCGTTCTGCTCTCCTATGCCAAACTGACACTTTTCGATACGCTGGTGGCAAGCCCCTTGCCGGACGAGCCCTATCTCCAGCATCTTCTGACGGATTACTTCCCGAGCAAGATGCAAAAGACCTATGCCGCCGACATTACGAGCCACAGGCTGCACCGGGAAATCGTGGCGACATCGCTCGCAAACCAGGTCGTCAATCGCGGTGGCCCGGGCTTCGTGCAGAAGCTTGTCGATGCCAGCGGTTCATTGGCGCCTGCCGTCGTCAAGGCAGCAATGATCGTGGAAGACGGCTTTGGCCTCAAGCGTCTCTGGAGTGAGATCGACAAGCTTGATGGCCAGATTTCCGGAGAGGTCCAGAACGCGCTCTACGCCAACGTGGCGCGCATCTTCACCGATGCAACACGGATTTTCCTCCAGACCACGTCGGCCTCCTCTGGCTCAATGTCCGAAGAGATCGATCGTCTGAAGACGGCGATCAAGGCATTGTTGCCGGGTGCGGTGAGATACAGGGAGGAGATCGGCTTCAGCGAGATCGAAGGCGTGGCTCCGGCTCTGGTTCGCGAGTTGGAAACGTTGTCGCTGCTGGTCTATGTTCCCGAAATCATGCTGATTGCTGAGCAGGCGGGCACCACCCTCGCTCGCGCCGCAGAAAGCTATGCTGCGGTGTCTGCCACGTTCCGCGTTGCGAGACTGCTCGAGGCAGGCCAGCGCGTGACACCTGCCGACCATTATGAAAGTCTTGCTCTGCTGCGCAGCCAGGACCAGATCGCTTCGTCACGCCGACGGATCGTGATTTCTGCCTTGACCGAGCATTCCAAGGAGAAGAACCCGGTACAGGCCTGGTATGCTGCAGACCGCGTGCGGGTCAACCGCATCGTGTCTGAGCTAGGCGCGCTGAGTGACAGTGGCGAAACCAACCTTGCCCGCCTGACGGTGGCTGCCGGCTTGCTTTCCGATATAGTGCAGGCACGAAACGTCTGATAACAGATACTCCTGCCCGGTGTCGCAGCCGGGCAGGTTTTCAAGTCCTGAACGGTCGAAAAGGTGACGAATGGCTTCCTCCTCCCTTGAGACTGGACATCCGGTAACGAAGCGCGGCATCTGGGGATGGATGCTGTTTGACTGGGCCGCCCAACCCTTCTTTACCGTGGTCACCACCTTCATCTTCGGCCCCTATTTCGTCGCGCGGCTGACTGCGGACCCGATTTCTGCCCAGACCATCTGGAGCAATATGGCGACGATTTCCTCCGTGATTATCGCGATATTCTCGCCGATCCTCGGCTCCATCGCCGATCAATCGGGTTCTCGCAAACCATGGATCGCATTTTTTGCGTGCCTGAAGATCGCAAGCCTGTCGATGCTGTGGTTTGCGGCGCCCGGTTCGCCGATCTTCTGGCCTGTGACCTTCATGATCATCGCCTCGATTGCTGCGGAATTTTCGATTGTCTTCAACGATTCCATGATGCCGCGGCTGACCACTCCGGAGAATGTCGGTCGTATCTCCAACACGGCATGGGGGCTGGGTTATCTGGGGGGCATCATCGTCCTGATCTTCGTCGTCCTGTTTCTCGCGGCCTCGCCGGACAAGGGCGTAACCATTCTCGGCATACCGCCGCTGTTTGGGCTGGATGCCGCATCCGGCGAGGACGCCCGTATCACCGGGCCCATAGCCGCGCTCTGGTATTTCATTTTTATCCTGCCAATGTTTCTCTACACACCGGATGTCACGAAAGGCCTGCCTTTGGCCCAGTCCGTCCGTTCGGGCCTGTCGGAATTGAAGACGACGCTGCATGAGTTGAAAGGCCGCCCCTTTCTCACACGCTTTCTCATCGCGCGGATGCTCTATCAGGATGGCGTCAATGGCGTCCTCATTCTCGGAGGCGCGTTCGCGGCTGGCCTGTTTGGCTGGGGTACGATGGAAATCGGGATTTACGGCATTATTCTCAATATCGTGGCGATTGGCAGCTGCGTCGCAGCGGGTCTCGTGGACCAGCGGCTGGGATCACGCAACACGGTGCTGCTCAGCCTCGCCCTGCTGATCATTGCGACCATCGGCATCTTTTCCACCCAGGCCGACTCGACGCTCTTCGGATTGCTTGCGCTTCCCGTCTCCGATGCGACGGGACTGTTCTCTTCCGGGGCGGAAAAAGCCTACCTTGTATACGGCATTCTCATCGGCATCGCCTTTGGTCCCGTTCAGGCATCGTCACGTTCCTATCTGGCGCGAAACATCACCATTGCGGAATCCGGTCGCTATTTCGGGATCTATGCACTGTCCGGTCGCGCGACCAGTTTCATGGCGACGCTCGGCTTTTCGCTTGTCACCTATGCGACCGGTTCAGCGCATCTGGGCATGGCGACGCTGACCTTGTTTCTAGGTGCGGGCTTCATCCTTCTTCTGCGCGTTCCCGAAAGGGTTGCGCCTGCTCAGAGTTGATCGAGCTTGGTCTGCAGAGTGCGCAATTGAGCCTTGAGCTCATCGATTTCGGATGCATCCGGCTTCTTGCTCTCCTTGGGAGCCGGGGGCACCGGAAAGGGTGTGAAGACCTGCATGGCCTGCCGGAACAGTTCAGTGTTACGCTTGACCTGCTCTTCCATGAACCCGAAAGGGGTGGAGAAATTCTTCGACGCAGCCGTATCGCCAAATGCCTTGGACATATGTTCCTGCATCTGGCTCTGCTGCTCGGAAAAGGTCTTCATCGAATGTTCGAGAAAGGTCGGCACCACCATCTGCATGTGGTCGCCATAATAGGAAATAAGCTGACGGAGAAAAGCAGTTGGCAAAAGCGTATTGCCTGTTTTTGCCTCCTGCTCGACAATGATCTGGGTCAGAACCGCGTGGGTAATGTCCTCTGACGTCTTTGCGTCCTGGACTTTGAACTCATCGCCTCGCTTGACCATCTTGGCGAGATCTTCCAGCGTGACATAGGTGCTGGTCCCCGTGTTGTAGAGACGTCGGTTCGCGTATTTCTTGATGATTGTTTCGCCGTGGTGTTTCGCCATGCTCGCCTCCTCGCGATGATGGTATTTTCTTTTTATGTGGTGTTTTTGCTCTTCCCGTCTTTAAGATTATGCTCAAATCGCCCTAGGTGACAAACGTTTTGTGCGATGCAACAGCGAAAATTTTGCGCAATATATGCCGGGCGGGGAAAGCCTAAGCGAAGCAACCGGCGTTGCGCCAAGATGGTTTGACTTGGCCGGAAAGCTTTGACACTCTCGCGCCGCAAAATGGGAGATTCATAATGACTTCGTCTTCAATCGTCATCGTCAGTGCAGCACGAACCGCCGTCGGCTCGTTCAACGGCAGTTTTGCCAATGTGCCTGCTCATGAGCTGGGCTCAACCGTGATCAAAGCTGTTCTGGAGCGCGGGGGCGTGTCGCCTCAGGAAGTCGACGAAGTCATTCTGGGACAGGTATTGGCGGCGGGTGAGGGCCAGAACCCGGCGCGGCAGGCTGCGATGAAGGCAGGCATTCCGCAGGAAGCAACATCTTTCGGCGTCAATCAACTTTGCGGATCCGGCCTTCGCGCCGTTGCGCTCGGGATGCAACAGATCGCCACCGGCGACGCGTCGATTGTCATCGCTGGAGGCCAGGAGTCGATGTCGATGGCGCCTCACTGCGCGCATCTGCGCGGCGGCGTGAAGATGGGTGATTTCAAGATGGTCGATACCATGTTGAAGGATGGCCTGACGGACGCCTTCTATGGCTATCACATGGGCATCACCGCTGAGAACATTGCTCGCCGGTGGCAGCTCTCCCGCGACGAACAGGACCAGTTCGCAGTGTCCTCCCAAAACCGCGCCGAAGCGGCGCAAAAAGAGGGTCGGTTTGTTGACGAGATTGCCCCGGTCACCATCGCGGGCCGCAAGGGTGACATCATCGTCGATGCGGACGAGTATATTCGCGCAGGCGCCTCGCTGGAAACGATGGCAAAGCTTCGTCCGGCATTTGACAAGGAAGGCACCGTTACCGCAGGCAATGCTTCTGGACTGAACGACGGTGCGGCCGCTGTTCTCCTCATGACAGAGGCGGAAGCCGCTAGACGGGGTCTGGCACCCCTTGCCCGAATAGCGTCCTGGGCAACTGCGGGTGTCGATCCGCAGATCATGGGCACGGGGCCAATTCCCGCATCACGCAAGGCGCTGGCAAAGGCCGGTTGGACTGTTGGAGAACTCGATCTTGTGGAGGCCAACGAGGCCTTTGCTGCGCAATCCTGCGCCGTGGTTCGCGATCTCGGGCTTGATCCATCCATGGTCAATGTCAACGGTGGAGCCATCGCCATTGGTCATCCGATCGGCGCCTCTGGTGCACGCGTGCTCAATACACTGCTTTTCGAAATGAAGCGACGCAGCGCACGAAAAGGTCTTGTGACATTGTGCATTGGCGGCGGCATGGGTATCGCCATGTGCGTTGAAGGTCTGTAACAGGCTTTCTTCACTGCCAATAGGAGGGCGTCATGAGCCGGGTTGCATTGATAACGGGTGGCACAAGCGGCATTGGTGCCGCCATTGCAAAGGCGTTTCACGCTGCAGGCTACAGGGTTGCTGTCAACTACGCCTTCACGGAAGCGCGCGCTGCCCAGTTTCGCGAGGAAACGGGCATTCCGGCCTATTGCTGGGACATTCGCGACTATCAGGCTTGTGTCGAGGGAATTGCCGAGGTCGAGCGCGACCTTGGTCCCGTCGAAATCCTTGTCAATAATGCTGGCATTACCCGCGATGCGATGTTCCACAAGATGACGCCGCAACAGTGGCGTGATGTCGTTGACACCAACCTGACCGGCGCTTTCAACTTGACACATCCCATCTGGCCTGGGATGCGGGAACGTGGCTTTGGACGGATCGTCAATATCTCCTCCATCAACGGGCAGAAGGGTCAGGCGGGTCAGGCGAACTACTCTGCCGCAAAAGCGGGCGATCTAGGGCTGACCAAGGCCCTGGCACAGGAAGGCGCATCTCGGAATATCACCGTCAACGCCATCTGCCCGGGCTATATCGGCACGGAAATGGTGCGGGCTATACCGGAAAACGTTCTCAATGAGCGTATCCTGCCGCACATTCCCGTTGGACGGCTGGGTGAACCCGAAGAAATAGCGCGCTGCGTTCTTTTCCTTGCGTCGGACGATGCCGGTTTCATCACTGGCTCCACGCTGACTGCAAATGGTGGCCAGTATTTCACGTGATCCACAAAAAATTTACTCTTTTTCTGTCCTGACAATTGGCAAGTTACAAAAACTTGATCGGTTCAGATCTGCGAGGACATCACCCTAACCAGATGAAAATACGATATTTTTGGTATAGTTTAGAATCGATCTAACATTTCAGAGGAAGGGACATTAGAGGTTTTTCTTGACAGGCAATTTCCTGTTTTGGTTTAAGAATGAAAACAACGTGTTGCGTCATACAGGCAAGAAACCATGCTCGTTTGCAGCTGCAATTACATCACCGATAATGATATTCGCGATGTCATCAATGAGATGCTCGACGAGGACTGTTGGCAGCTCATCGTGCCTGCGAAAGTCTATCATGCGATGGAAAAACGCGGACGATGCTGCGGATGTTTTCCGACAGTTGTCGATCTTATAATCAGCACAACCGAACAATATCACGCTCGTCGGCACTCGACGGAAGCCGATGTTTTTGATTTTATGTCACGCCTCAGGCAATTGCATGAAGAAAACAGGAGAGCGGACATTGAAAGGCGACAAAAGAGTCATCGAGCAGCTTAACGAGGCATTGTTCCTCGAACTCGGTGCGGTCAATCAATACTGGTTGCATTATCGACTGCTGAACGACTGGGGATACACGAAGCTCGCCAAGAAAGAGCGTGCCGAGTCCATCGAAGAAATGCAGCACGCCGACAAGATCATCGATCGGATCATATTCCTCGAAGGTCACCCAAATCTGCAGACGGTTGCGCCTCTGCGTATCGGCCAGAACGTCAAGGAAGTCCTTGAAGCTGATCTTGCCGGTGAATATGACGCACGCACAGCCTACAAGAAGTCGCGCGATATTTGTCATGACGCGGGCGATTACGTTTCCATGAAGCTATTTGAAACATTGCTAATAGATGAGGAAGGCCATATTGATTTCCTCGAAACCCAGCTCGATTTGCTCAACAAGATCGGTGAAGCGAAGTACGGCCAGCTGAATGCTGACTCTGCCGACGCTGCTGAAGCCGAGTAAAAGAGCACACATGTAAAAAAGGCGGCCTTGGGCCGCCTTTTTTGTTTTCATGCGCCAGCCAAGTGCCGGAACTCGGAGACGACCTTCTCGTAGACACCGCGCTTGAACGGCACGATCAAATCCGGCAGGGTTTCCATAGGCTTCCAGGCCCAGGCGTCGAACTCCGGTTCATGACCCGTTGGGGGTGGATTGATCTGAATCTCGCTTTCGTCGCCCTCGAAGCGGAATGCGAACCAGCGCTGGGCCTGCCCGCGATATTTGCCACGCAATCCGATGCCGACCAGTTGCGGTGGCAGGTCGTAATGGATCCAGTCACGGGCCTCAGCCAGCAGAGACACGGTTTTCATGCCCGTCTCTTCGTAAAGCTCCCTCAGTGCCGCCACCAAAGGCTTTTCACCCTCATCGATGCCGCCTTGTGGCATTTGCCATAGCTGCGGTGAGCCGTCGAATTCGGAGTTGCCCTCGGCGATTCTGCGCCCTGCCCAGACCAGCCCCTGGGCATTGAGAACCATGATGCCCGCACAGGGACGGTAAGGAAGATCGTCTGCTTTGATTGTCATTCTGGATCCTTGAAGGAATGAGGATGCGAGAAGGATTACTGACCGGCCTTGTCAGAAACAAGTGCGGAAACACCGACTATTTCAATGCCGCGCCCGGACGCTTCGATCGCCCATTTGGAAATGGCGGAAATGCTCTCGTCAAAAGCGGACGCTACGCCAATAGCCGATCCGTTGCGACGCGCGATTCTCTCGAGATCGTCGAGCTTGCGCAAAACAGCGTTTTCATTCACCTGGTCATCGAGTTGCATATCCGCAAAGCCTGCTGCTGCGTTCAGCGTCTTGGCGACGGCAGATGTGCGTGACTGTGCCGAAGAGCCGTCGTCCAGAAAGAACAGGCCCCTTGCGCTCATGTCGCGCAGGATGGGGCTCAGCGCCGCCTCGTCCGACATGAACTTTCCGCCAAGATAGTTCATGACGCCGGTGTAGTTGGTGATCTTCGCCATGGAGCGATGCATCTTTTCCAGGTTTATCTTTGCAGGACTGGAAACGAGCAGCGTATCGGGTCCCGGATCTGTGCCCGGATAGCCGAAAGGTTCGAAGGGAAGCTGAAGCAATATCTCATGCCCTCCGCGACGGCCCTCCTGCATCCAGCGTTGGAGGCTGTTGCCGCTTGCAGCAAAGCCGAGCGTGACCTCCGGTGGCAGGTCGCGGATGGCTTTTTGCGTCCCTGTCTGGCTAAGCCCCAGTCCGCCAACGACAATGGCGATACGGGTCCCTCTGGCACCGGACCATGGCCGGGCATATTGCTCCATGGGTCGCAATCCGTCCGGACCGATTTTGGGCAACCTGCCAAAGGGTGAATCTTCCAGCAACTCCTCATTGGGCTGCGCAGCCATGCGCGGATCCTGGCCGTATCTTTGCCCCGTCATCAAAACGGGATCCTTTGTCTCTCTTTCGCGCGGCGAATATACGGAAACGACGTTGCCATCCGGCATCGTGTCTCGTCTGACGTTTGCGCCGGAATGCCCGCTCTGCGGCGCCATGGAACCATCAGCCGGCCTGTTGGGAGTTTGCTGTGCAATCTCTTGCTTATCGGCAACGGCCGATGCCGGAACATCCTCAGCGGTCGAGCTGCCCTTCAGATTGCCGGGTGAAAGGGCGGCATACAAGGACAATGCGCCGATGCCCCCCACCGTCACGACGACCAGAGCCGCAAGCGCAGAAAAGCGCCGGAATGATCCGGCGCTTTTCTTTTTCTGTCGACCCATGAGCGGTTTGCGCAGGTCTGAAGACAATGATCTATCCGTAAATAACTGCGAGCCGGGCGAAAGCGCAGGTCTGCCCTGCGCTCCCAGACCTTACTGCTTGTTGACGACGGCCTTTTCCGGATTTGGCGGGAACGAGGCATCGGTCTTCGTTCCGTGGAACAGATCCAGCGCGTAGTTCAGCTGAATATCGTCCTTGGCCTCTGGCGGGACATAGGCTGCCGAACCCGAACCTTCTTCGGTTTCGCTTTGGCCCTGAATGTGTCCGCGCAGGCTGGATTCGCCCTCGGCACGCACGCGCCCCTGAAGCTCTTCCGGCAGCGGCTGGTCCACCTTGATATCAGGCGTGATGCCCGTGCCCTGAATGGATTTGCCCGATGGCGTGTAGTAGAGCGCCGTCGTCAGGCGAAGCGCGCCCGTGTCGCCAAGCGGAATGATCGTCTGGACAGAGCCCTTGCCGAAGGAACGGGTTCCGAGAACCGTTGCACGGCGAAGATCCTGCAGCGCACCGGCCACGATTTCAGATGCCGACGCAGAGCCGCCGTTGACGAGAACGATAACCGGCTTGCCATCGGTCAGATCGCCAGCCGTTGCGTTAAAGCGACGGGTTTCCTCAGGGTTACGGCCACGGGTCGAAACGACTTCGCCGCGCTCGAGGAAGGCGTCGGAGACGTTGATCGCCTGATCCAGAAGGCCGCCCGGGTTGAGACGCAGGTCCAGAACGTAGCCTTTCAGCTTGTCGGCGGGAACATCGGTCTTGATTTTCTTGATCGCCTTTTCGAGGTCGTCATAGGTCTTTTCCGTGAAGGAAATCACGCGGAGATATCCGACATCACCGCCTTCAACACGAGACTTGACCGCGCGCACGGCAATGATTTCACGCATGACGCTGATTTCGAGCGGCTTGTCAGCGCCCTGGCGAATGATCGTCAGCTTGATCGGCGTCTTGACGGCGCCGCGCATCTTCTCGACGGCTTCTTCCAGCTTCAGACCACGAACCGGCTGTCCGTCGATCTCGGAGATGAAGTCGCCCGCCAGAATGCCTGCCTTGGAGGCTGGCGTATCGTCCATCGGCGAGATGACCTTGACCAGCTCGTTTTCCATCGTGACTTCGATGCCAAGACCGCCGAACTCACCCTTGGTCTGGGTGCGCATGTCGTTTGCGTCCTGGGCATTGAGGAAGCTTGAATGCGGATCAAGCGAGCTCAGCATTCCGTTGATGGCGTTTTCAACCAGCTTCTTGTCATCCGGGGGCGTCACATACTGGGCGCGAACGCGCTCGAAGACGTCACCAAAAATCGACAGTTCCTTGTAGGTGGAAGGGCCAGCGGCTTGCGCGGGCATACTTGCCGAGTAGATGACGCTCATCGCTGTGGCACCCATAAGTCCACCGATGAGGAGAAGTGAAGCCTTACGAATCATTGCGCGCCCTTCCGGTATTTTTCGCGGTCCACCACGGTTGAGAATCAACCGGTACACCGTCTTTCCTGAATTCAATGTAAAGTGTCGGCTTGTCAGTTTCCAGCGCCAATGCAGCGGCACTGGCCACTCTTTTCGCGCCCATGGAAGCGATGGGTTCACCAGAGAACACAAACATGCCCTGCCTCGTCCTCACATTGTCCATGCCTGTCAGCACCAGATGATAACCGTCGCCGGCATTAAGAATGATCATGCGGCCGTAACTGCGAAATTCCCCGGCGAATACGACGAAGCCGTCCGCGGGCGCCGTCACCAGTGCTTCGGGGCCGGTTGCAACGACAATGCCCTTGGAGAAATGGCCTGTACCGTCCGCATCACCGAACCGTCGCAAGACCTCTCCGGACACCGGCATCGCCAGTTTACCCTTCAGACTCGAGAAGGCATATGCGGGCGCAATGCGGTTTTTATCGGGCATTCCCGCGTCGGTCTGGGCCTCCACCTTGTCGCGTTCGGACTGGGACAAAGCGGCGAGGCGCTCCTGCTCCAGACGCTCTTTTTCTTTCGCTTCACGTACAGAAGAAATCTCGTTTTCGAGCGAAGAAACCAGTCCTTCAAGGCTGGTCGCCTTGGCTGCAAGTTCTTCAGAACGTTTGCGTTCTGCTTCCAGCGCGCTTGCAGTCTGGGTATTGCGTTTTTCGTTTTCGAGCCGCAACAGGTCCAGCCGCTTTTCTTCCTCAAGGCTGGCGGTCATGGTGCCCGTCAGCTGCTCCTTCTCAACCGCAATAGCCTGCCGCAGGTCGGTCAACTCTTTGAGAGCGGAGACAAGCTTGTCCGTTTCGGAGCGGATGCCTGGAACCACGGCGCCCAGAAGGATGGCGCTTCGAACCGATGCCAGCGCATCTTCAGGCGAAACCAGCAATGCCGGTGGCGGATTGCGGCCCATGCGTTGCAGCGCAGCCAAAACCTCGGCCAGAACATCGCGGCGCTCCCGCAACGATGCCTTGACCGCATCTTCGCGAATACCAAGCTTGGCGAGGCGGTCTTCGCCGTCGCTGATCTTGGCTTCCAGATCCTTGCGGCGCGCAGCCGAAGCGATCAGCTCGTCCTTGATCCGAGCCGTATCCTGATTGAGCGCGGCAATGCTGTCCTGTAATTGCCGGGATTTGTCTTCGGAAAGGCCGATACTATCGACGAGTTCCTGCAGATCCTGCCGGTTCTGGTCGCGACGCCTTTCAAGCGCATCGACATCATCCGCCGGCTGCGCCGAATCCTGCGTAGCATCCTGTGTAGAAGCAGGTGGTGCGACATCTTTTTCCTGCGCAAAGGCGTGAAGAGATGGGAAGGACACGACCAAGCAGGCAGCAAGCATCGCGCCCGAAAGGGCCGTCCACCTGTTGCTGCGGGGTGCATCTGCCATAAACTCTGTCTAACCGTCGAAAAGATTGGCGACCATACGCTGCTTCGGCGCTTCACGCCAAGAGGGTCGGCACCGGACTAGGGAATATGATGGCCGGATTTGTGGCGAGATGCGATGCGCAGGCTTTTAAACGCGATGATAGGGATGGCCGGACAGGATCGTCACTGCACGATAAAGCTGTTCCGCGATCAGAATTCGCACGAGCTGGTGCGGCCATGTGAGTTTTCCGAGACACAGCGTAGCGGAGGCTTTCTCGTAAAGCGAGGGATCAAGTCCGTCTGCCCCGCCGATCGCGATGATCACATCACGCTTGCCGCTGTCGCGCATATTACCGAACAAGTCCGCAAAAGCAGGGCTGTCGAGCGCCTTGCCGCGCTCGTCGAGCAGAATGAGGGCTGCGCCGTCGGCCAGATGCTTTTCGAGTATGGCGGCTTCTTCGCGCTTGCGTGTCTCGGCGTTGGAGGCGCGGCTTTCCGCCACCTCGATCATGCGGACAAACTCAAGCCCGATGGCCGGTCCGGTCTTGGCAAACCGGTCCAGATAGCGCGACGCCAGATCTTTCTCGGGGCCGGATTTGAGCCGTCCCACCGCAAAAATTGAAATCCGCATTCACACATCCATCCATATCGCAAACTTAGTCGTTTGCGTCTCTAGCAGGATGGTCTGCGGATTTCCATGCGGCCGACGCTCTGGCATCGGCCATGAAACCGCATCAGTGCAGTGTTTCTTCCTCGATATCAGGCGCGGCCCACATTTTTTCGATGTTGTAGAACGCTCTGACTTCGGGACGGAACACATGGATGATGACATCGCCTGCATCGATCACCACCCAATCTCCGGCCTCAAGGCCTTCGACGCGAGAGTGACCGAACCCCTCATCCTTCATATCCGAAATGAGGTGTTCGCAAATCGCAGACACGTGCCTGTTCGAACGCCCGGAAACCACAACCATGTAGTCCGCAAGCGCCGATTTTCCGGCAATGTTGAGATAGACGATATCTTCTGCTTTGGAATCCTCGACGCTGGCGAGGACGGTTCCGAGGGCACGACGGGCAGCATCAACGCCACTCTCCATGCTCTTTGGGATAGCGCTGAAAGCTCTTCCCTTGGTGTGTACTGTTGTCAGTGGTTTCCCTTTCCAAAATGACAAACCAGATACTGCGCAGCGATTCTTCACGCCACCCAGTAAAGTTGGCATCAAAGTGTTAAAGTTTCAAGATGTGGGGACGCAATCCAGTCGCTATACCTTATATATGACCGTTGCGGAGCGCCGTGGAACTCAGCGTAGAGCGTGGTCCATGGATGAAGACCCAGGCCGGAGCCGTCTTGGTCCACAAAATGCCCGCATCATCCTCATCCACGCGGGACTGGCTGTAAGCCTGCGCCATGGTGGAGGAAAGATAGGCAAGCGTTGCACCGGGCCGGTCGATGACGGCGATCGGGAAGGTCTCGGCAATCTTTCGCCATTTCTGCCAGCGATGGAAGGTGCGCAGATTATCCGCGCCCATGATCCAGATAAAACGGACATGCGGATTTCGCGCTTTGATTCTGGCCAGCGTGTTTGCCGTATAGCTGATGCCCAGCGACTGTTCGAAAGCCGTCACCTTGATGCGCGGATCGCTGATCAGCTTTTCGCAAGCCTCGATCCGGGTCTTCAGCGGCGCAAGCTCCGCCTTGTTTTTCAAGGGATTGCCGGGCGTGACCATCCACCAGAGTTGGTCCAGCCCAAGCCGCCGCAGGGCGATCTCGGCAACCAGCGCATGGCCCGCATGGGGCGGATTGAAGGAACCGCCAAACAGGCCAATGACCATGCCGCGCTCCGTATGCGGCATGGTGAGATAGCGCTTGTCCAGACCGGGCTTGTCAGTCACATCAGGTCCGTGTCTGGCCGGTGCCATGCACCCGGTATTTGAAGGAGGTCAACTGTTCCACCCCAACCGGGCCTCGCGCGTGCATCTTGCCGGTGGCGATGCCGATTTCCGCACCCATACCGAATTCGCCACCATCCGCAAATTGCGTGGAGGCATTGTGCAGGAGGATGGCCGAATCGATTTCGTTGAAGAAGCGTTCGACCACCTGCGCATCTTCTGCAATCACAGCTTCGGTGTGATTGGATGAATATGTGCCCATATGTTCGATGGCGCCGGAAATACCGTCCACCACAGTCACCGAGATGATGGCATCGAGATATTCCGTGCGCCAGTCTTCCTCGGTCGCGGCCTTCACGCCCTCGACCGTCTCTTGCACGGTCCTGGAGCCACGGACCTCGCAACCGGCGTCGAGCAGGATCCTGACCAGCGGCTCCAGATGTGTGGAAACGGCGCTAGCATCGACCAGCAGCGTTTCCGCTGAGCCGCAAATACCGGTGCGGCGCATCTTGGCGTTGAGAACGATATTCTTGGCCATGTCGAGGTCGGCGGATTTGTCGACATAGACGTGGCAGATGCCTTCCAGATGCGCAAAGACAGGAACGCGGGCTTCAGACTGTACGCGTGCCACAAGGCTTTTGCCGCCGCGTGGAACGATCACATCCACCGTGCCGCCAAGGCCGCCAAGCAGGCTGCCTACGGCTGCGCGATCCGTGACTGGCACGAGCTGGATCGCATGCTCTGGAAGTCCTGCGATCTTCAAGCCTTCCACGAGGCAGGCATGAATAGCACGCGATGAATATTGCGAGTCCGAGCCGCCGCGCAGGATCACCGCATTGCCTGCCTTGAGGCAGAGCGCGCCAGCGTCAGCCGTGACATTGGGGCGGCTTTCATAGATCACGCCGATGACGCCGAGCGGTGTGCGGACGCGCTCAATCTTCAGGCCATTGGGACGATCCCACGCCGCGATGACCTCGCCAACGGGATCGGCCAGCGCAGCAATAGAGCGAATGCCCTCGGAAATGCTTGATATCCTTGCGTCGTCCAGTTTCAGCCGGTCGATGAAGGATGCGGCAACGCCTGAACTTTCGGCCGCAGCGAGATCTTTTGCATTGGCCTCGAGAATTCTGTCTTTCGATGCTTCGATGGCAGAAGCCATTGCCAGAAGCGCGCGGTTTTTCTGGTCGGTGCTGGCGATGGACAACGGTCGCGAAGCAGCTTTTGCCTGAGCGCCGATGGACATCATCAGCGTTTCAATATCATGGCTCTGCTTCACGGCCTGTTCAGGCATCGACCTCATCCTTCTTCGTTTCGTTTATTTTGACGGAGACACCCGTCATGACAAGATCGTCGCGATGGATCATCGCGGCACGACCGACATAACCGAGGATCGCCTCAATCTCATTCGATTTGTGGCCGTTGATCTGGCGCGCTTCTTCGGCATCGTAACCTGCAAGACCCCGGGCAATCTCGCGGCCCTGCGCGCCCATGATGGCAACGGCATCGCCACGCCCGAAGTTACCCTTCACTGCGGTAACACCGGCGGGCAAAAGGCTTTTTCCGGCATAAAGCGCCTTTTCAGCTCCCGCATCCACATGCAGTTCACCGGCAGGCTGAAGCTGTCCGGCAATCCAGGTCTTGCGGGCGGTAACGGGCGTGCCGGATGGCGCAAACCACGAGGAGCGCACACCGTTTTCGATGGCTTTCAGTGGATTGAGCATCTTGCCCGATGCGATGATCATGCCACAACCGGCAGCGGTTGCGATCTTTCCGGCATCAATCTTCGTGCGCATTCCGCCACGCGACAGTTCCGATGCAGCACCACCCGCCATGGCCTCGATCTCAGGCGTGATTTCGGCAATGGTTTCCAGAAACTGCGCTTCGGGATCAAGATGCGGCGGGGCGGTGTAGAGCCCGTCAATGTCAGACAGCAGCACCAGAAGGTCTGCACCTGTCATGGTCGCGACGCGTGCCGCCAGACGGTCATTGTCGCCATAGCGGATTTCGGTGGTCGCAACCGTATCGTTTTCATTGATGATCGGGATCGCACCGATCTTCAATAGCTGGTTGATCGTCGCACGCGCGTTGAGATAACGGCGGCGCTCTTCCGTGTCAGAGAGCGTCAGCAGGATTTGGCCTGCGACGATATCGTGCCGTGAAAGGCTTTCAGACCATGCCCGTGCCAGCGCAATCTGCCCGACGGCGGCCGCGGCCTGGCTTTCTTCCAGCTTTAGTGCACCAGAGGGCAGGCCAAGCACCGTGCGTCCCAGCGCAATGGCGCCTGAGGAAACGACCTGCACATCCGCGCCGTTCTTCTTCAGCGCCGCGATATCCTCGCAGATCGCATCCAGCCAGTCTGTCCTGAGGCCGCTTTTGCGGTCAACCAGCAGGGCAGAGCCGATCTTGATGACGATGCGGTGGTGTTTGCCGAGAGGTTTTCGCGCCAATGTCATAGGCGGTCGTCCCCGTCCTCGATCTCGTCTTCGACAGGCATGGAACGATCCGGCATGGCGGTGCTGCCGCCACGGCTGTCGGAAACGATGATGTCACGAAGCTCACGCAGCGCCTCCAGCATGCCGATATGGGCTGCGGCAGACAGAAGCAGCGGCGGGCGGCCACAAGCCTTTTCCAATTCCTTTGCCTTCTTCTTCAGCTCTTTTTCGTCCAGAACGTCGATCTGGGAGAGCGCCACGATTTCGGGCTTTTCGGTCAGTCCGCCGCCATAGGCATCAAGCTCTTTCTTGACCGTCTTATAGGCCTTGCCGACATTCTCTTCCTGCGCGGAAACGAGATGCAGCAGAACGCGGGTGCGCTCCACGTGACCAAGGAAACGGTCGCCAATGCCAACGCCCTCATGCGCGCCTTCGATCAGGCCGGGAATATCGGCCAGAATGAATTCGCGTCCGTCGATGGTGGCGACGCCGAGGTTCGGATGAAGTGTCGTGAAGGGATAGTTGGCGATCTTCGGACGTGCGCGCGTGACCGTCGCCAGGAAGGTGGACTTGCCCGCATTGGGAAGACCCACCAGACCGGCATCGGCAATCAGCTTGAGGCGAAGCCAGATAGTCTTTTCTTCACCGGCCAGACCGGGATTGGCGTGCGTCGGTGCCTGATTGGTGGAGGACTTGAAATAGGCATTGCCGAAGCCGCCATTGCCACCGGCGGCCAGGCGAAAACGCTGGCCTTCCTTGGTCAGGTCGATGATGAGCGTTTCATTGTCTTCTTCGAAGATTTGCGTTCCCACCGGCACGCGCAGGACGACATCGGCCCCCTTTGCGCCGGTGCGGGTCTTGCCCATGCCGTGCTGGCCGATCGTGGCCTTGAAATGCTGCTGGAAGCGGAAGTCGATCAGCGTGTTGAGGCCATTGACGACCTCGACCCACACGTCGCCGCCGCGTCCGCCGTCACCGCCATCGGGGCCGCCGAATTCGATGAATTTTTCACGCCGGAAGGATACGGCACCTGCGCCGCCATCGCCGGAGCGAATATAGACTTTTGCTTCATCGAGAAATTTCATCGTCTTGGCCGTTCTGTCAGCTTAGTGGCAATTCCTGCAATGGTTTGCGGTCTTGCTTTTTTAAAAAAGGATCTGCCGATCCAAATATAGGCGCAGGCCCTCTAGGTCAAAGATTATCGTGACGTGAGAGTGCCCAGGGCAAGGCCGGTTTACCTAAAAACCGGCCTCGCTTGGTATTCTTTACGGTCGAGCCGCGCGAAAGGCCGCCTCGGTCAAGGCCGTATCGAGATGCGTGACCATCGATGCCCGTGCAACAGCATAGGCTTCATGGCAGCCGGTGATCTGAAAACCGAGTTTGTCCTGGACCCGCATGGATGCAGGATTGTCGGCAAAGACGCCGGAATAGAGCACTTCGCCAGGCATCTGCTCGAAGAAACGCTTGACGACGGCCTCTACCGCTTCGGTCATGTAGCCCTTTCCCCAATGATTGCGATCAAGCCAGTAACCGAGATGCCATTCACCGTGCCGCTTTTCGATCGACACGACTCCGATCAGCGTGTCATCACCGCAGGTGATCGCAAAATCCCAATCCGGCAGGGTACCTGATGTCCGCAGGATCAACCATTCCAGCGCATCCTGCTTGTAATAGGGAGCCGGGACACGCGCGAGCATGCGCGTGACCTGAAAATCGCTGAGCGACTCTGCAATGCTGCCAGCATCCGAAAGGCGCTGCGGGCGCAGCACCAGGCGGTTGGTTTGTAATGTCGGGCAGGGGCTCTGCCTGGAAGCATTTTCAACGGCCGGAGCACGTGGTGATAACCGCGCGACGCTCATCGTGTATCTCCCCAACTTCTCAGCGATACCCATGTCTTGCGATCCAGCCTGTACCATTCGACCGGAACCATGCCGCCAAGCGCCAGCGAACCGACCATGCCGGAACCCTGAAGCTGAAAACCGCACTTTTGTATGACGCGGCGTGATGCGATGTTGGTTACGCGGCAACGGGCATCGATCTGGTCGATGTCACGTGTGCGGAATGCCATGTCGATCAGGGCATGGGCCGCTTCCGTGGTATAGCCGTTGTTCCAGTAGGGCTCGCCCAGCCAGTAGCCCATTTCGAGCGTCTTGCCGTCTTCCTGCGGTTCCAGCCCGCAGCAGCCCATGAATTCGCCGTTCTCCATGCGGGTAATCGCATAGACGCACTTGCCAATCTCGCCCGCTTTCGCACGTCGCACGAAATCCGCGGCATCCTTGGCCGTGTATGGGTGCGGCATACGCGACACCATGGTCGCGATGTTGGCGTTGTTGGCAAGATTGGCAAGGGCGTCAATGTCTTCGTCGTGTGGCTTACGCAAAACCAGCCTTTGCGACAATAAGACGGGGCAATCGCTCCTCGACCGATCAGGTCTCGGCCGTTCTTCGGGTGACCGTGATTGGTCTTCCCTTAACAATTCAGCTTGCATGGTTCAGTCCTCCATAGGGTTAAGAAAAAAGGGGAGTTGGGTGGTGCCCCAACTCCCCTTTTTCTATGACTGAACCTGTTACGTCTCAGCCGGGTCATTGGGACACCGGCTGCATATGACGCTACCGGCTTATTCTGCTGCTTCGGCTTTCGGTGCCACAGACACGTATACGCGGCCATTGCCCTTCGTGCGGAAGGATACATTGCCGGCGGTCAGCGCGAAAATCGTGTGGTCCTTGCCGAGGCCGACATTGGCGCCCGGATGCCACTGCGTGCCGCGCTGGCGCAGAATAATGTTGCCTGGAATGACGGCTTCGCCGCCGAACTTCTTTACGCCAAGGCGCTTGGAGTTGGAATCGCGACCGTTACGCGAAGAACCACCAGCTTTTTTATGTGCCATTGGATTGCTCCTTTAAACCTAGTTTCCCGTGTCGCGCCGATCAGGCAGCAACGATGTCCGTGATGCGGACGACAGTGTGGTGCTGACGATGACCGCGTGTGCGCTTGGAGTTCTGACGACGACGCTTCTTGAAGGCGATGACCTTCTTGCCGCGGTTGTGCTCGACAACTTCAGCCTTGACCGTTGCGCCAGCAACGAAAGGAGCGCCGAACTGTGCGTCAGCGCCAACGCCGATCACGAGAACTTCGGTGAATTCTACAGTTGCGCCAGCGTCTGCTTCCAGCTTTTCGATGGTCAGCACGTCGTTGGCTGCTACGCGGTACTGTTTACCGCCGGTCTTGATGACTGCGAACATTTTTTATCCTTTCATGTTCGTTCCGGCTCTGCCCGCAAATGCGTGCTGGCCGTCTTTTTATCAGTCGAATAGCAAAGATTTGAGAGGTTTATGCCTCTTGAAACCCAGCCGGTGAAACCGCTTTTGACAAAGCGATGCAAACAGAAGGCGCAATACGCCCTCGATTTTCGTGTGGGATATGCGAGGTGGCGGTTTCTGTCAAGATCATTCACACCCGAAAAATAACCCAAAACGTCGAGAATCTCAGGTGATTTTGCCGCTTGTGGCAAAGAGGTCTCGAAATTTCGTCGGCAAGGGTTTATATGGGCGGCACACAAGGAGCAGAAATGGCCCGCATAGACAAAACCGACGACTGGCGCGACCGCCATGCGCCGACGATTTCAGCGTTTGAATCGCTTGCCATAGAGGCATATGGCCACCTGCCGGAAGAGTTTCGCGCGCTGACCAAGGATCTCATCATCGAGATCGCGGATTTTCCGACCGATGAAGTGTTCGAGGACATGGCGCTTGAGACGCCTTTCGATCTTCTGGGTCTTTTCGAAGGCCGCGGCATTTCCGAGCGCTTTACGATGGAAACGGGAGAGATGGTCAACCGCATCACTCTCTACCGTCGCCCGATCCTGGATTACTGGGCCGAAAACGAGGAAACGCTGGGCGATATCATTACCCATGTGCTCATCCACGAAATCGGTCACCATTTCGGCCTGTCGGATGATGACATGGAGCGTATCGAGGAAAGTGCCGACGAGGCAGCGACCGATCGTTGATCGTCAACGCCATTCCTCTCCCATCATTCCGGCTGTAGGCCTGAAATCCAGTCAGCTCAAGTTGTTGGGCTGAAAAGTGTCTTTCGATCGGACGGACGTCGGATCACTGGACCCCGCAGCAAGTGCGGGGTGACGTGGGAAGGGGCTTACATCTTCCTCCCGCGGCCAGCGGCGCAACCCTATACTACTGTTCGCCGAGCTTCATGTCCGGATGGTACTCTTTGCCTTCGACAGTTTTGATCACAGGCTGGCCGCAATGCATTACGCCTGTCGCTGCATTAAAGGCATAGGTCGGTGATCCCGCCAGTTCCCAGCCCTTGTTGAGAGCTTCGGTGACACGGTGACAAAACTTCGCGTCGTCCGGACCGGTTATGAAGCGATAGACTTTCATGGTTTTTCTGCCTTTCTCTGGGCGATGATCTCAGCCATTGCCACCAGCCTTTCGGCCTGGCCGACATGCACCCTCTCGATCATGCGTCCGTTGGAGTTGATGACGTTCAATCCCACAGATTCCGGCTTTGCGAAAGCCGCAATGATCTCGCGGGCCTCGGCCAGTGCCTCTTCCGTGGGAGCAAAGGCCTGGTTTGCGGCGTCGATCTGGGCTGGATGGATCAACATCTTGCCATCGAAACCCATGGCGCGGCCCTGATCGCATTCCGCCGCAAAAGCATCGAGATCGTAAAAGTCGTTCGATACGCTGTCAAAGACATCCAGCCCATAGGCGCGCGCCGCCAAAACGGTCTGCATCAGCCACGGCACGAGATAGGCTCGGCCCGGCTGTGCGGGAACATGGGTTGCCTTGCGCAGATCATTGAGGCCGACGACGAAGGCGCCAAGCCTGGCAGCCTCGGTGTGCGAGGATTCGGCAATGGATGCTGCATTCAGGATGCCTTTTGGCGTTTCGATCATGGCCCAGATTTTGATATCATCGGGCGCATCTGCTTCGGCCAGGAGGTCCGCGACGTCCTGAATTTGGGACGGCTGCTCAACTTTCGGCAAAAGGATCGCGTTTGGCCCGCATTCCAGTGCAGCCTTCAAATCGCGTTGCCCGACATTTACGGAAACCGGATTGATGCGGATAATGGTTTCGCGACCCGCCAGCGGCGTGTCCTTAAAGAAGGTCAGGAGATTGTCTCGCGCCTCATCCTTGAGGTCGGGTGCAACGGAATCTTCAAGGTCGAAGATGACGCCGTCGCAATCCAGCGTCATCAGTTTCGCTAAAGCGCGCTTGTTGATTGCAGGCACTGAAAGCAGTGAGCGGCGGGGGCGGACAGTATTGTTGAAATAAAAATCGACCATGCCGCACTTGTGTCAACCTTTTGTGACATTCGCAAGCACATAGGCGGTGTGCATCCTCTTGCAAGCAACGCAAAGAAGGCCCACATTCGTTTGGACAGAAAGGTTTGAACCATGCAGGGCATTCGTACATTCTTTATCGCGGCTTCCAGCATCGCAGTTCTGGCACTTGCCGCTCTCTTTACCGCTTCATTGACGGTCGCACTGGTCGGTACCCTGGCCGTGCTGAGCCTGGCGCGCGTGTTTTCAGCCCGCCTCAAACCTGCTCCAATACCCGTCAATCCTAAACACCGCGAACCACAGAACATGCGCGTGTGGAACGACGGTCGCGGAACGATCATCGATCTCTGATCTCAAATGTCTCGGCTGATTTTCACGGCAGTGTCGGGGGCTTGTTAGCCCCGACAGGCGTTGAAACGGCTCGACCCGATGAGCGTCATTGCCACATATGGTAGACCGAACCTGCCCGCATATTAGAGCGGGACTTTCATCGCATTGGGCTAAGTTATGTTGCAATGCCTCTCCTTTCAAAGTATCGACATGCGAGTTCAACCCACCTAATCGAGGGAAGCGAATGCGTATCGATGCAATTTCTGTCGGCAAGAACCCGCCGAATGACGTCAATGTGATCGTTGAGGTGCCGGTTGGCGGTCACCCGATCAAGTACGAGATGGACAAGGAAGCGGGCGCCCTGATCGTCGACCGCTTTCTCTACACTCCGATGACCTATCCGGGTAACTACGGCTTCGTGCCGCATACGCTTTCAGAAGATGGCGACCCTATCGATGTTCTCATCTGTAACACGCGCCCACTCGTGCCCGGTTGCGTCATCAACGTTCGTCCGATCGGCGTGATGATCATGGAAGACGATGGCGGCAAGGATGAAAAGATCCTGGCTGTGCCTGCTCCAAAGCTGACCCAGCGTTACGACAAGGTTCAGAACTACACGGACCTGCCAGAAATCACGCTGAAGCAGATCGAGCACTTCTTCGAGCACTACAAGGATCTGGAGCCCGGCAAATGGGTGAAGATGGGCGGCTGGCAGAATGTTGACGTTGCCCGCAAGCTGATCATCGAAGCGATCGAGCGCTACAAGGCTCAGGCCTGATCAACAGCTTCCAAATAGCTGAATAACGAAAACCTCCGGATCGAGATCGGTCCGGAGGTTTTTCTTTGGACTTGCCGAGGCTCAGGCAACCAGCGGATAAATCGTGTTCCACATCAGCGAGCGAATGAAGAAGATCAGCAGCAGAAGGATGATCGGCGAGATATCAATGCCTCCGAGATTGGGAAGCACGCGACGGATCGGGCGCAGCGCAGGCTCGGTGACGTTATAAAGAAAGCTCCCGATGGCGCTGACGAATTGGTTGGAGGAGTTTATGACATTGAAGGCGTAGAGCCAGGAGAAGATTGCACTGGCAATCAATATCCAGGTATAAAGGTTCAAAGCCAGATCTATCGTCTGAAACAGGGCAAGCATCAATGTCTCCATTTGTTGTTGGATGACATTTAGACATTGGCGGAGCAACCGACAAGTGCCGCTCGCTCATCAAGCTTTATGCAGTATTGCCAAAATACATGTGATCCGCGTCTCGTGAGCATGAGGGCCATGACCAGCTCGGCTGGCAGGCCACTCCGCGCACCAATCAGACGGGATCTTTGTGATCCTCGATGTCCTGTTGTGCATCGACATGGCTGGACGCCTGCTGGCGTTGAAGGACCCGGTCGCGTACGGAGACGCCCAGGAGATCAGCGACGCGCCAGATGACGTGATCCTCCATCTCATTGCGCTCACCATCCGCATAGACGATGTCCCAGAGGATGCCGATCAGTTCGACGCGCTTTTCCTCATCGAGATGGCGGCGGATGTCTGAGGTGAAGCGGTAATAATCGACCGCTTCCCGGCCAGCTTCCCGGCCGGCTTCCATCAGGGCATCGAGTTTGCCTGAACTCAGCTGGTAGTGTTCCTGAAGCAATTGCCGCAGGCGCTGACGCTCGACCTTTGAGACGGTACCATCCGCTTCCATCACCTGAAAACAGAGGGCTGCGATAGCCACACGCAGGTCATCCGGCGGAAAATCACGCGATGCGCTGGATTGCGTCAAATTCTGGAAAAACGATTGGATATTTTCAAACATGGCATCCTATCCAATCAAAACAACTTCAATCGTGTTTTCTCGTCCGGTTCAGCATTCGCCTTTTTGACACCGGGATCATCCGGCAGCCCGCCAAAGAACGGCACCGGCTCAGGCGTCTTCTGGGCTGCTCTCTGTTGGTCCTTTACGGTTGACGCAGGTTCAACAATCGCCTTCTTGGCACCCATAGAGGGGTCATCTTTCACGGGCGACTGAACAGGCGCAACAGGGGTCTCCCGCACCGCGACGGGAACCTCTATGATTTTCTCGCGGATTTCGGGTTTGGCCAGATCGGGCAGCGACGAGAGTGCTTGGTCGACGCTCATTTCCTCAATCGGCCCTTCCACATGTCCGAACGGCATCTTCCACTCGAATGCGTCAAGCCTGCCCGTGACGGGAGATGCTGGCAACCATTTCTCCGAGACAATGCCATCGGCAACCCAGGCATGATCGCGAGGCGCTCGCAGCGCCTGTGCCATCCAGTGGCGTATCCGGCCCTGATCTCCGGTTTCGGCCTCCTCGATGTCAGCCATCAGCAGAAAGATGCTTTCTCTGGGCTCCATGCGCGCAGCAGCTTCCGCTTTTGCACGGGCCCGGCCGAATTCCTTGGCGTCGAGTGCTGCCTGAGCGACCGCGATCAGGGACTCGACATTATTGGGTTTAAGGCTTTCCAGCCGCTCGGCACGTTTCAGCCGATCCGTTGCCGTATCTCCACTGCGTGCGCGGACATAGAGCTGCGCGACCTGCGGGTGCGGTGCGTTCTTCCATACCGGTTCGAGAACGGAGGCTGCCTTGCGAAGATTGTCTTCGCGAAGATAAGACCGAGCCGCGACAAGCGCCGCAGGGACGAGGTCCTTCGACAATTTCAAAGCCTGCTTTGCATCCTCGCGCGCGGCTTTCGGATCGCTTTCAAACTTTTCCTCGGCTTTCGCAGTCAACAGCACGGCTTTCAGGCGTTCTGCTTCACCACGGTCTATGACACCTGCAGCCTTTTGCTGATCGAGCAGCCGGATCGCATCGTCCCACTCGCCATTGCGGGATTTGCTTTCCAGGGTCGCTTGCGCCGCCCAGGGAAGGTATGGCGCGTTTCTCGCGGCATCTTCGGCATATTCGAGCGCTGCTTCATTGGCACCCTGGCGCCGCGCTTCCATATAGAGGCCACGCAGACCGAGTTCGCGGGTCTCCGGGTCCTGCGCCATCGCCTCAAATTTCCGCCGGGCCGCATCATATTTGCCTTCGATCAGATCAGCCTGCGCTTCCAGCAGATGAATGAGCGGCTCCTGATCTGCGCTGAGAAGGCCCTGCGTGCGCGCTGTCATCTTGCGTGCAAGGATGGCGTTTCCGGCGCCCGCAGCGATCAAGCCGGTGGACAGCGCCTGATATCCGCGGTCGCGTTTGCGTGCCCGGAAATAACGTTTTGCGGCCCGTGGGGAATTCCAGACCGTGTTGAACAGCCACCAGACGATCATGATCGTGGCAATCAATCCGCCCAAAATGGATGCGGCGACCATCAGGCTCATTTCGATGAGCTGACCTTGCCAGACGATGGAAAGAACGCCCGGCCTGTCTGCGAGCCAGGAAAAGCCGAAGCCAACAAGAAGTACGATGACGGCGTAACTGATAATTTTTGTCATGTCTTATCCCTGTTGCCCCGTGCTGTTGATGGCACGCGTCAGCGTGGCATTGACGAGGTCCTCAACCTGGATGCGTGCATCGAGCGACTTCTTGTAGTCTCCGGACACAGCCTTGGCCGCATCGGGCACCCCGTCCCATTCAAGGGCGGCACCCTTTAGATCGCCATTGCGCAACTTGTCTTCCATCCGGGCGATCTTGGCTTCCGCGCCTTCACCCTCGATGTTTCCAACAGGTCTAACCTTGACCAAGGACAGAGCGCTGTCGGTCAGGCGCGCGAAAATTCCCTGGTTGGGGTCTGCCTGGTTAAGCGAATCCAGCATGGCATTGGCGACATCAGGGAAATTGCGGGTCAATTCAGACCGCGATGGCACGCCCGTATTCGCAAAAGGCCGTAAAGACTGGATTGCCGGATCGTCGGGCGTTACGCGCGACAGCGTGTCGAGCTCGGCCAGAAACGGGCCTCCCCTATCGATTGCTGCTTTCAGCCCAGCGGAGGCGATGGCACGCGCAACCTCGATATCGTCACGCGGCTCGTTAAGCTTGGCCTCCGCTTCGCTCAGACGCCTCGTCAGATCCGAGTTAGCCGTATCCTGCGCCGCCTTTTCGGATTGAAGTGTCGCGACCGTCGTTTCCAGCGCCTCGATCTTGCCAGCGAGATCGCCGCCGGTCGAAGCATTCTCCAAAGCAGCCAGACGGCTTTCCAGTTGAGAGGTGTCACCTGCTGCCTGAGGGGCCTGGGCAATCTGAGCGCGCAGGTTTGCGATCTGCGTCTTCATGGCCGTCAGCTCGTCCGACGAGGTCGACGTACCCGCAAATGGCGGGAGGTAACCGGCATATTGCATACTGCCGGCAGCCAAGAGGGCGATCAGGCCACCGACGATACCGGCTGCGAGCAATCCTGAGTTTCCGCTGAGGTTGTCAGCCGTACTCTTTGGGCTCGACGTCGCAGAGCTCGCGCTCTTTGCTTGTGCTGAGGCCGTCGTTTCCACCTTCGGGGCGGATGGTTTTGGTTCGTTGACTTTGATGGATTCAGCCTTCGTGGGAGGGACAGATGACGCCTTGGGGCTCTCTTGCGTTTTCGAGCTGTCGGCCTTCAATTCTTCCGTCTTCTGTATATTCGGCTCCGGCTCGATAGGCTTTTTGACCGGCTGGTCCCAGACGGGTTTTGGGCTGTCTTTAGATGTGTCTGAGGGCGCAATCGGCGCTGTTGCTGCAGCCTTTTCAGGTTCAGACGTGTGCTCAGGTTCAGACTTGCCCTTTACGTCCGCTGCTGCGGCGTCCTTTTCCTTGCCAATTTCCTTCACGTCCTTGGCGTCCAGGTCAATTGTGACTGGCTCGGTGCTGGATTTGGAGTGGCGTGGCGGCTTTCCCGATACCATGACAACCTCATTCTGCCTGCATTTCCCTAAACCTAGTCAGTGATAACGGCAAAGGAAAGGGGAAAGAGGGAATTAGGTTCCCGCTTTTTGTTCAAGCAGATCGAACATCTGGTCTTCGACAGGGTCGGTGCTGGCCCATGCAACATGTCGAAAGGGTTCCGGCACCTGAGAACGCACCTTTTCGCTGATGCAGACAAAATGCGCTCTGGCGAGCCAGGTTGAAAGCTGAAGCTGATCACAGAGCGCGAAAAATCTGCGCGCAGCGTCTGCAGAATAGAGCAGCACCCCATCAACGGCTTCGCTGCCAAGCAGGTGTTCGAGTTCGTGTCTGCTCCAGTCAACGGCGCTCATCCCGTAGACCTCTACCGTTTCGAAGGGAATGTCGAGCGAGGACAATCTTCGCTCGAAACCATCTTCGCGAAGAGTTCCGGCGAGATAGGTTATGCCGCCGCTAATTCTCCCAGCCGTGCAGTCGTTCGCAATGAGTTCTGCCAAGGCGGAGCCATCGCTTTGACCGGCGGAGACGGTTTTGAAACCGGCCTCTTGCGCTGCCTTGGCAGATGCTGCGCCGACCGCGTAAAGCGGCACGTCCGGGATCGCCGGATGCCGGGGCAGGTGCTCTTCAAGCGCGCGGATGGCTTCTGCGCTGGTCACGGCAAAGGCGGCCGGTCTCGACGCGAATGCGTCCACACAGGCTTGCGCCAAATGAAGGGGGCGAACCAATGGCAGCAGAATGACCTCGTGGCCTCGCTGCCTCAACAGCTGTGCCGTCTTCATGCCCGACGCTTGCGGGCGCGTGACGACAACGCGCATGGTCAGCCCCAGCTTTCGAAGAAGCCGGTTCCCGCTGCACTTCTGACCCTCTCACCGGCTTTCAGCCCCAGCGCTTCGGCTTCAGTGCGTTTGCCCGAAACCTCGATGCTGTGTTCGGTCCGCCCATCCGGTGTCAGGATCATGCCGTGGAAATTCAAAAGGTCGCCGTCGCAGGTCGCGTAGCCGGCAATGGGGGTTCGGCAGGAGCCATCCAGAGCGGCCAGAAATGCTCTTTCGCAGTTTACCGCATCGGTCGTTTCGCGATGATCGACAGCAGCGAGCAAATTCTCCACGCGCGTGTCTCCAATGCGGCTTTCCAGCGCAATCGCCCCCTGACCGGGAGCGGGTGGGAACGTCGCGGCGTCCAGTATTTCCGTCGGAACGGTTTCCTTCTCAAGCCTTTTCAGGCCAGCAAGGGCGAGCAATGTCGCATCGGCCTGCCCCTCTTCAAGCTTGCGAAGGCGCGTGTCCACCAGACCGCGAAAAATGATGACGTCAATATCGGGGCGCAAGCGGCGGATGAGTGCCTGACGTCGAAGCGAGGCGGAGCCCACCGTTGCCGCATGGGGAAGCTCGATCAATCTTGCAGCCGTCCTGCCGATGAAGGCATCTCGAACATCTTCGCGCGGGAGATAGGCGGAAAGGTGCAGCCCATCCGGCAGCCGTGTCGACATGTCCTTGGCGCAATGCACGGCAAAATCCAGGTCTCCGGACAGAAGCTGGGTTTCCAGCTCTTCGGTAAACAGTCCTTTGCCGCCGATTTCCGACAGGGGGCGATCCGTCATCCGGTCTCCCTTCGTGGAAAGCGGAACGATCTGGAACATGTCCTGAGGAAGACCGTGCGCAGCCATCAGGCGGTCACGGGTTTCAAAGGCCTGTACCAGGGCAAGCGGGCTGCCGCGCGTGCCAATTCGGAAAGGTTTTGTTTGCATCCGCTTCTATCCATTGTTACCGGAGGTGTTCGTACCCAAGTTTCTGAAAAACCGCAATCAACGAACCGGCTGATGACCCCCATTCTTCGTATCCTCGGTATTGAGACAAGTTGTGACGAAACCGCTGCTTCCGTGGTGGTTCGCCATGAAAACGGGCAGGGTGACATTCTCTCCGACGTCGTTTTGTCGCAGCTTGAAGAACACAGCGCCTATGGCGGTGTCGTCCCCGAGATCGCGGCGCGCGCCCATGTTGAGGCTCTCGACAGGCTGATCGAGGAAGCCTTGACGTCAGCCAATGTGTCCTTGTCGGAAATCGATGCTGTCGCCGCGACATCCGGTCCGGGATTGATCGGGGGGCTGATCGTCGGCCTGATGACCGGAAAGGCCATCGCAAGAGCGGCGAACAAGCCTCTTTACGCCATCAATCATCTGGAGGGCCATGCGCTCACGGCGCGGCTGACCGACGGGCTGTCATTTCCCTATCTGATGCTGCTTGTCTCCGGCGGCCACACCCAGCTCATTCTTGTGCGCGGCGTTGGTGAATATGAACGCTGGGGCACGACGATCGATGACGCCTTGGGCGAAGCCTTCGACAAGACGGCCAAGCTCCTGGGGCTGCCTTATCCGGGTGGCCCGGCCGTTGAAAAGGCAGCAGCGAAAGGAAACGCAGACCGTTTCAATCTGCCCCGTCCCATGGTCGGGGAGGCGCGGCTCGACTTTTCCTTTTCCGGCCTGAAGACGGCAGTCCGGCAGGCGGCGACCGCGATAGCCCCCCTTTCGGAGCAGGATATCGCCGATATCTGCGCATCTTTCCAGAAAGCCGTCTCGCGCACGCTAAAGGACCGGATCGGGCGCGGTCTCAAGCGATTCTTGGAAGAATATCCTGATGTTTCCGGCACGCCGGCGCTTGTCGTTGCCGGGGGTGTGGCCGCCAACCAGGAAATCCGCCGCACGCTTCAGCAACTGTGCGAGATCCACCATTTTCGATTTGTCGCGCCGCCTTTGCACTTGTGTACGGATAATGCGGTCATGATCGGCTGGGCAGGGCTGGAGCGGATGGCGCTCGGCATCGCTCCCGATAGTCTGGACGTCCAGCCGCGATCGCGCTGGCCTCTGGATGCGCAGGCGCAAACACTGATCGGCTTTGGCAAGCGAGGCGCAAAGGCATGACGGCAAGGGATCGGATCGTCGTTATCGGTGCAGGTGCCTTTGGTACCGCGATAGCGGTTGTGGTGGCACTTGAGAACAGACAGGATGTGACACTTCTTGGCCGGGATGCCAGCTTGATGGCGGATTTGCGAGACAGCGGTTTCCACGATGCAGCACTCCCCGGCATTTCCCTGCCCGACGCCCTGCAATATTCGGCTGAGGCTGACGTTCTGAAAGATGCAAGTCTCGTCCTTTTCGCCATGCCGTCCCAGGCACAGGCCGATGCAGCCCGGACTTATGGTCCTTATCTGGCTAAGGATGCCGTCGTCGCAACCTGCGCCAAGGGGATCGACCGGCTGTCTGGCCAGTTGTTGACGGATGTGCTGGAGCGTGAACTGCCTCATCATCCCATATGCGTCCTGTCCGGCCCGGGCTTTGCAGCCGACATCGCGAAGGGACTGCCGACCGCGATGGCTTTCGCTGCGCATGAGACGAGCCTCGCAGAGCGTCTTGCGAGAATGATTTCAGGAAGCACATTCCGGCTTTACGCATCGAGTGACCGGATCGGCGTGCAACTGGGTGGGGCGTTGAAGAATGTTCTGGCCATCGCTGCCGGAATCGTCGAGGGCGCTGGTTTGGGCGAGTCCGCCCGGGCAGCACTGATCTCGCGTGGATTGGCCGAAATGTCTCGTCTGGTCGTGGCAATGGGCGGCAATGCGGATACGGTTCGTGGCCTCTCGGGCCTGGGAGACCTGGTGCTGACGGCGACCAGCCATCAGTCCCGCAACCTGCGCTTCGGAATCATGCTGGGGCAGGGGGGTGGTCCGGGATCGTTCCATGGCGGGTTGGTGGAAGGTGCCTATGCCGCCTCGGTCGCCTCGCGGCTGGCTGACGGGCTTGGCGTGGAGATGCCGATTACCGATGCCGTTGCGTCCATCATCGATGGCAGGCTGGAGATCAGCACCGCCATCCAACAGTTAATGACCCGGCCCATCACCACGGAATAGGGCCTTACGAGGAGACGAGAATGCTGTTTGCTTTCATTTGTAAAGACAAGTCCGATCATCTGCATGTGCGGATGGAAACACGCCCTGCTCATCTTGAGCATTTGAACGCCCTCAATGCAGCGGGAACGCTGAAAATGGCTGGCCCTTTTCTGGACGCCGAAGGCAAACCCAATGGCAGCCTGGTGATTGTCGAAGCTGCCGATATCGATGCGGCACGGGCCTTGGCCGATGCTGATCCTTATGCAAAGGCCGGCCTGTTCGAGAGCGTCGAGGTCAGACCGTATAACTGGGTCTTTAACAATCCGGGAGCGTAAGACCATGCCGAATTACTGGCTTTTCAAGTCGGAACCTTCCACCTGGTCATGGGACCAGCAGAAGGCGAAGGGAGAGGCGGGCGAGGAATGGGGCGGCGTTCGCAATTACCAGGCGCGCAACAACATGCGCGCCATGAAGCTGGGCGACAAGGGATTTTTCTATCATTCCAACGAGGGTCTTGAAGTCGTCGGCATCGTGGAAGTATGCGAATTGTCCCGGCCCGATTCGACGGCTGAAGGCGACGCGCGATGGGATTGCGTCCACATCAAAGCTGTCTGCGACATGCCGTCACCGGTTACCTTGAAGGATGTGAAGGCCAACCCCAAGCTTGCCGAAATGTCCCTTGTCACCTCGATGCGCCTGTCCGTACAGCCTGTCACGGAGGCGGAATATCGTGAAGTCTGCCGTATGGGAAAGCTGGCCGATCCGCCACAATCGCCGGAAACGGACGAGTGAAAACCGATCCTGAGACCTTCATCCGGGGAAATACATCCGTTCAGTCGCCGCCACATGTGCCGGAAATCCTACTTCATCTGGCAAGCGAGGCGCATGATCTCTGGCTGAAGACGGAAGATGAGTTGCAGGAAATCGGGCTTCCGCCGCCGTTCTGGGCATTCGCCTGGGCCGGTGGCCAGGGCCTTGCTCGCTATATCATCGACCATCCGCAGGAGGTGGCAGGCAAGCGCGTGGTAGATTTTGCCAGTGGATCGGGATTGGTCGCCATCGCGGCGGCCAAGGCTGGCGCCTTGAGCGTTACCGCCATCGATATCGATCCATGGGCGCAGACGGCGGTTGGCCTCAACGCGGCGCTGAATGGTGTGGAGGTGGATTTCTCCGGCGATGACATTATCGGGCGGGATGTGGAGACCGATGTCCTTCTCGCTGGCGACGTCTTTTATGACAGCGCATTCGCCGGGCTGCTTCGGCCATGGCTTCGCGAACTGACTCGGCGCGGTATTGGCGTTCTCGTCGGTGACCCTGGGCGCGCCTATCTTCCCAAGGACGATCTTTTCGCCTGCGCGACCTATCAGGTGCCGGTAACGCGGGCGCTTGAGGATAGTGATGTCAAGAAGACAACGGTTTGGCGTTTTGCATGATGGTCTCTCAGGGCCTTATGACGCACACGCCTGCCTCATAGGAACATGAGGCATCCGACCTGGCCTTGTCGACGTGGATAATGCGCGGTTTGGGCAGACCGCCAGCGCCAGGCCTTGAGAACGAGCCTCCCTCCACTGCGAAATAATTGCCATTTCTTCTCTCCCGAAAGGCCGTGATGCCACCTGAAAAGGTTCCCAATCGGCGGATGGAGGTCGTCAGGCTGTCACCACTATAAATTGATTTGTCATGGCGCCCATAAGAATGATGATGCCGGAAAGGGCTTTTCGAGTATTCCGCATGAGCGACAGAAACGCCGAAAATGGCCGTCAGGAGCCCCAGAAACGGTATCAGGTTACGGTGCGCAAACATGAGATTTTATCTCCTGAATAAATGGAATCTGCCGCATTTTTTCTAACGTTTACGTAAGAAAAAATATGCGTCTTGGCTTGGAAACGCTGGATATTTTATTTTTGATCCTTCAATCGCAAAGAATCTTCGATACACAATCGATTAAATTCGTTTTGCCGCCCAAATGTGCTTGTGGTTGCCGCCTCGTGCGATTAAAGGTCGCGGTTGGTGCAATGCACATTCCTCCGTCATGTGCGTTGTTTGGGGGCGTCCGGCTTGCGGGCGCAGGAAACGCCGTGAGGTCCATATGGCGAATACGACAAACAATCGGCCTTTGTCGCCGCATCTTCAAATCTACAAGCCCATTCCGACGATGGTCGCATCCATCATGCATCGCGTCACCGGTGGCGCACTGTATTTCGGCACGGTGCTTGTTGCCTGGTGGCTGATTGCGACCGCTTCTGGCGTCGACGCCTACAGCTGGGTGCAGTGGGCAATGAGTTCCATCATCGGTAAACTGATCCTGATCGGTTATACCTGGGCGCTCGTCCACCACATGCTGGGCGGCCTTCGCCACTTTATGTGGGACCTTGGGCATGGCTTCGATAAGCATTTCACGACCAGGATCGCGAAGGCGTCTTTCGTCGTTTCGATCTGTCTGACCGCGCTGATCTGGGTTGTCGCCCTGATCGTGCGCTGAGGAGATATTTTCATGGATATGCGCACACCTCTCAACAAGGTTCGCGGACTTGGCTCGGCCAAGGATGGCACTGAGCATTTCTGGCGCCAGCGCCTTACCGCAGTGGCAAACGTACCTTTGCTTATTTTCTTTGTCGTTTTCCTGGTTATGTATGGCGGCGCACCCTACGAGGAAGTCGCCTCCGCTCTGTCGAATCCGCTTGTGGCCGTTGTCATGGGGCTTGTTGTCGTTTCCGGCATCATCCACATGAAGCTCGGAATGCAGGTCATCATCGAAGATTACATACATGCCGAAGTGCCCAAGCTGGCGCTTTTGATGCTCAACACTTTCTTCGCGGTCATCATGGGCGGACTTTGCCTCTTCGCCGTACTGAAAATCGCATTTGCAGGATAATTTGTCATGGCATCGATCAGTTCACCTTCACAGAACGGCAAGGCCTACAACTACGTCGATCACTCCTATGATGTGATTGTCGTCGGCGCTGGTGGCGCGGGTCTTCGCGCGACGCTCGGCATGGCCGAACAGGGCTTCAAGACGGCCTGCATCACCAAAGTCTTCCCCACCCGCTCGCACACGGTTGCAGCGCAGGGCGGGATTGCCGCATCGCTGACCAACATGACGCCAGACTGCTGGCAGTGGCACCTTTACGATACCGTTAAGGGATCCGACTGGCTGGGCGATGTTGACGCCATGCAGTATCTCGCCATGGAAGCGCCAAAGGCGGTCTATGAGCTGGAGCATTACGGCGTTCCCTTCTCTCGTAATGCGGAAGGCAAGATCTACCAGCGCCCCTTCGGCGGCCATATGCAGAATTACGGTGAAGGCCCGCCGGTGCAGCGCACCTGTGCTGCTGCCGACCGCACCGGTCACGCCATCCTGCACACGCTCTATGGTCAGTCGCTGCGCAACAACGCCGAATTCTTCATCGAATATTTCGCGCTCGACCTCATCATGTCGGATGACGGTAGCCGCTGCACGGGCGTCGTTGCCTGGAACCTCGATGACGGTACGATCCACCGCTTCTCCGCCAAGATGGTGGTGCTGGCGACGGGCGGGTACGGACGTGCCTACTTCTCCGCTACATCCGCGCACACCTGCACGGGCGATGGCGGCGGCATGATTGCACGCGCCGGGCTTCCGCTTCAGGACATGGAGTTCGTCCAGTTTCACCCCACCGGCATCTATGGCGCTGGCTGCCTGATTACCGAAGGCGCGCGCGGTGAAGGCGGATATCTCGTCAACTCCGAAGGCGAGCGTTTCATGGAGCGCTATGCGCCTTCCGCAAAGGACCTGGCTTCGCGTGACGTCGTTTCGCGCTGCATGACCATGGAAATCCGCGAAGGCCGTGGCGTTGGCAAGAACAAGGACCACATCTTCCTGCATCTGGATCACCTCGATCCGGCTATCCTTCATGAGCGTCTGCCGGGCATTTCCGAGAGCGCGAAGATCTTTGCAGGCGTTGACGTGACCCGCGAGCCTATCCCGGTTCTGCCGACCGTTCACTACAATATGGGTGGCATTCCGACCAACTATTGGGGCGAAGTGCTGAATGCCGACAGCGAAAATCCAGAGCGCATCATCCCCGGCCTGATGGCAGTGGGTGAGGCCGGTTGCGCCTCCGTTCATGGCGCAAACCGTCTTGGCTCCAACTCGCTGATCGACCTCGTGGTCTTCGGGCGTGCCGCAGCAATCCGCGCAGCGGAAGTCATCGATCGCAACAGCTCGATCCCGGCTCTCAATGTCGCTGCCTGCGACAAGATCATGGATCGCTTCGACCGTCTGCGCAACGCCAATGGCAGCACGCCAACAGCCGTTCTTCGTGACAAGATGCAGCGCGCCATGCAGGACGATGCAGCGGTGTTCCGCACGCAGGAATCGCTGGAAAGCGGCTGCAAGCGTATCTCGGCCATCTGGAAGGAACTGCCAGACATCAAGGTCACCGACCGCTCGATGGTCTGGAATTCCGACCTTGTCGAGACGTTGGAACTTGAGAACCTGATGGCCAATGCCATCACGACCGTTTACGGGGCGGAAGCGCGCAAGGAAAGCCGCGGAAGCCACGCCCGCGAGGACTTTGTCGACGGCCCGTTCGGCGGCCGTGATGATGTCAACTGGCGCAAGCACACGCTGGCATGGGTAAACGAGCAGGGTGACGTCAAGCTTGACTATCGCCCAGTGCATACCGACCTGATCGCCGATGGCATCGATCTTCAGAAGATCGCGCCAAAAGCCCGCGTCTACTGATAGAGGATTTTGGACATGGTTGAACTGACTCTTCCCAAGAACTCTCAGATGACCGAAGGCAAGGTCTGGCCAAAGCCTGCGGGCGCGAAGAATGTTCGCGAATACCGTATTTACCGCTGGAACCCTGACGACGGTCAAAATCCGCGTATTGATACCTATTATATCGACGTGGATGATTGCGGCCCTATGGTTCTCGATGGCCTTTTGTACATCAAGAACAATATCGATCCGACCCTGACGCTGCGTCGCTCCTGTCGCGAAGGTATCTGTGGCTCCTGTGCCATGAATATCGACGGCACGAACACGCTCGCCTGCACCAAGGGCATGGAAGACATCAACGGCACGGTGAAGGTCTATCCTCTGCCGCATATGCCTGTGGTCAAGGACCTCGTTCCTGACCTTTCGAACTTCTACGCACAGCACCGTTCGATCGAGCCATGGCTGAAGACTGTCTCGCCAACTCCTGCCAAGGAGTGGAAGCAGAGCCACGACGACCGTATGAAGCTCGACGGTCTGTATGAGTGCATTCTGTGCGCCTGCTGCTCCACGTCCTGTCCGAGCTACTGGTGGAATGGTGACCGCTATCTTGGCCCGGCAGTCCTGCTGCAGGCTTATCGCTGGTTGATCGACAGCCGCGACGAGGCCACCGGCGAACGCCTCGACAATCTTGAGGATCCTTTCCGCCTTTATCGTTGCCACACCATCATGAACTGCGCACAGGCTTGCCCCAAGGGTCTGAATCCTGCCAAGGCCATTGCCGAAATCAAGAAGATGATGGTCGAGCGTCGCGTGTAAGCGGCACGCCATATTGACTTAATAGACAGGCCATGACGCGCGCGAATGGCCTGTTCACCAGACAGAGGGCTGAAGATTTGCATAAAATTCGGCTGAAATCGTAATTATCGAAGCATCGGCTTGCCGTGACTAATTCTTTGGTAATAATTCAGCCGTTTTGTGTAGACATGTTCTTTCCGAAGCAGAGAATCGGGAGCTTGAGATGCAATTCAGATATGTGGTGACAGGCCTTGCGGTTGTGATGAGCCTCGCCGGTTGCCAGCGTACCTCTTATGACTACAACAACAGCCCGAGTGGCAATTCCGGCTACACGCCGCCTCTTCAGGCGCAGCCGGTGCCTTCCGTTCAGTCCGGTTCATTGCCGCCACCGGGTGGTTCCACGCAGTTCCCGACAGCTCCTGGCAATGCGGCCCCTGCTGGCACCAACGTCGCTTCCGCAGCACCTGCTGCCGCAATGGACGTGACGAAAGAAGCCATGGTTGGCAACTGGCGCGTTTCGAATGGCGGCGCAAGCTGTGACATGTTCCTGACCCTGACCAACCTTGGCAGCGGTTCGCGTGGCGGCACACGTGGCTGCGCGGGCGAGCTTTCGTCGATGGGTTCCTGGGAAGTTTCCAACAAGATGGTGTTGTTCAAGAACAGAGCCGGTGACACGATCGGCCGTGTCTACAAGACTGGCGAGACCAAATATGATGGTACGACAAACAGTGGCCAGCCATTGACCCTCAGCCGATAATTCCATCTCTGCGGGCGCATCCGTGTGCCCGCACATAAGGCTCTTTCATGCAGCCATTGCCCGATTATAACCACAGCGTCGTAGAACAGCTCCAGGCATTGACCGCTTCTGGAGAGTTGAAGGCAGATGCTGCCCAGCTTGATGTCGCTCATAATCTCGACCGCATTCTAACCGACTTGAAGATCCGCAAGCCGGCGAGAAAGAAAAGCGCTCTCGGCTGGATGTTCGCAAAAAAGGCAGGGCCAGCCCCTTCGGTCAAAGGCCTCTATGTTCACGGTAGTGTCGGCCGTGGCAAGACGATGCTGATGGACATGTTCTTCAACATAGCCCCGGTGGAAAAGAAACGACGCTGCCATTTTCATGAATTCATGGCAGACGTCCATAATCGCGTCCACGCCCATCGCCAGAAGCTCAAGAATGGCGAAACCAAGCAGGCAGACCCCATTCCTCCCGTTGCGGCACAAATTCTGGAGGAGGCCGAGCTCCTCTGCTTCGATGAGTTTACGGTCACCGACATCGCTGACGCCATGATCCTGGCGCGTCTCTTCACTGAACTCTTTGCGCATGGATGCACGCTGGTGACGACGTCAAATGTCGTTCCGGACAATCTCTACAAGGACGGCCTCAATCGCGGGCTCTTTCTGCCTTTTGTCGATCTGCTGAAAGGCCACGTCCAGGTCGTCACGCTCGATAGTCCAACGGATTATCGGATGGAGAAGATCAGAAGTCTGCCCGTATATGTTACGCCGCTTGGCGATGCAGCGGATGCGGCCATGGAAAGAGCCTGGCAGCAACTGGTGAACGGGCAGGTCGTTGCATCGACAGAGATACAAATGAAGGGACGGTCGATCCACGTTCCACGTTCGGCCGGTCGCATCGCCCGGTTCTCGTTCTCCGACCTTTGCGAAAAGCCTCTCGGTGCTTCCGACTTCCTTGCGATCGCAGCTCGTTTCGACACTGTGTTCATCGATCACATCCCCCTTCTCGATGCGAATAAGCGCAACGAGACGAAACGTTTCATCATTCTCATCGATGCGCTCTATGACCACACGGTCCGCGTCATCGCATCGGCAGCAGCGATGCCGGAAGAGCTTCTGGTGACGCGTAAAGGTACCGAAGGTTTCGAATTCGACCGAACGGCGTCGCGACTTTTCGAAATGCGCAGTGCCGACTACCTCGCTCTCCACAACGAAAAACGTGAAGCAGCATGACAGAAACGTGTCTGAAATTCTTACGTTCACGTAAGAAATTTATCATCTAAACGATTGAAAATACTGAGCCTAAAAGAATCTGTTGCCAATTGGAGCCAATAAAGCTAAGTCGAGTGCGACAATTTAAAGCCGCCATACATTCGCGGCGAAATTGAATTGAAGCTCGAGAGGAAGCATTCGATGGCTCGCAAAAAGATTGCACTTATTGGTTCTGGCATGATCGGCGGTACGCTGGCGCATCTGGCCAGCCTGAAAGAACTGGGCGATATCGTCCTCTTCGACATCGCTGACGGCATCCCGCAGGGCAAGGGTCTGGATATTGCCCAGTCCGGCCCGGTCGAGGGCTTCAATGCAAAGCTCACCGGCGCATCCGACTACGCCGCGATCGAAGGCGCCGATGTCTGCATCGTGACCGCCGGTGTTGCCCGAAAGCCAGGCATGAGCCGCGACGATCTTCTCGGCATCAACCTCAAGGTCATGGAGCAGGTTGGCGCTGGCATCAAGAAATATGCCCCCAATGCTTTCGTGATCTGCATCACCAATCCGCTCGACGCCATGGTCTGGGCACTCCAGAAGTTCTCCGGCCTGCCGAAGAACAAGGTGGTCGGCATGGCTGGCGTTCTCGACAGCGCGCGCTTCCGCCTGTTCCTCTCGGAAGAGTTCAATGTTTCCGTTGAAGACGTGACCGCATTCGTTCTGGGCGGCCACGGCGACACGATGGTTCCGCTTGCCCGTTACTCCACGGTTGCCGGCGTGCCTTTGACCGACCTCGTCAAGATGGGCTGGCTCACTGCCGAGCGTCTGGAAGAAATCGTTCAGCGCACCCGTGATGGCGGTGCCGAAATCGTCGGTCTGCTCAAGACCGGTTCTGCCTATTACGCGCCTGCGGCTTCCGCAATCGAGATGGCTGAATCCTACCTCAAGGACAAGAAGCGCGTTCTGCCAGCTGCTGCCTATCTCTCCGGTCAGTACGGCGTCAACGACATGTATGTCGGCGTCCCAACGATCATCGGTGCCGGCGGCATTGAGCGCATCATCGAAATCGAACTCAACAAGGACGAGGAAGCTGCCTTCCAGAAGTCCGTCGGCGCCGTTGCGGGTCTTTGCGAAGCCTGCGTCAACATTGCTCCGTCGCTGAAGTAATTGCCGTTCAGGCTACAAACAGGGATTAATCCATGAATATTCATGAGTATCAGGCCAAGGCTCTCCTGAAGGGCTATGGTGCGCCGGTGGCCGAAGGGGTTGCTATCCTCAAGGTCGAAGAAGCCGAAGCGGCTGCAAAGCAGCTTCCCGGTCCGCTTTACGTGGTCAAGAGCCAGATCCATGCTGGCGGTCGCGGCAAGGGCAAGTTCAAGGAACTCGGCCCCGATGCAAAGGGCGGCGTTCGCCTGGCCAAGTCCATCGAGGAAGTCGTTTCCCACGCCAAGGATATGCTCGGCAACACGCTGGTCACAGCGCAGACGGGCGATGCCGGCAAGCAGGTCAACCGCCTTTACATCGAAGATGGTGCGGATATCGAGCGCGAACTCTATTGCTCGCTGCTGGTTGACCGTTCCGTTGGTCAGGTTGCATTCGTGGTTTCCACGGAAGGCGGCATGGACATCGAGGCCGTTGCGCATGACACGCCTGAAAAGATCCACACGATTGCGATCGAGCCGGAAGCTGGTGTGACGGCTGAGAATGTCGCTGCAATTTCGAAGGCACTCGAGCTTTCCAGCGCCGCTGCAGAAGACGCCAAGGCGCTCTTCCCTGCGCTCTACAAGGCCTTCGTCGAAAAGGACATGGCTCTTCTCGAAGTGAACCCGCTGATCGTCATGAAGGATGGTCACCTGCGCGTTCTCGACGCCAAGATGTCCTTCGACGGCAACGCGATCTTCCGCCATGACGACGTCAAGGCGCTGCGCGACGAGACCGAAGAAGATGCCAAGGAAATCGAAGCCTCCAAGTGGGACCTCGCCTATGTAGCGCTCGATGGCAACATCGGCTGCATGGTCAACGGTGCCGGTCTTGCCATGGCAACGATGGACATCATCAAGCTCTACGGCAAAGAGCCTGCAAACTTCTGCGACGTCGGCGGTGGCGCTGGCAAGGAAAAGGTTGCGGCTGCGTTCAAGATCATCACGGCTGACCCGAAGGTCGAGGGCATCCTCGTCAACATCTTCGGCGGCATCATGAAGTGCGACGTCATTGCTGAAGGCGTTATTGCCGCAGTGAAGGAAGTCGGCCTGAAGGTTCCTCTCGTCGTGCGCCTTGAAGGCACCAATGTCGAGCTGGGCAAGAAGCTTCTGAATGAATCGGGTCTTGCGATTACGGCTGCTGACGATCTGGACGATGCGGCCAAGAAGATCGTTGCGGCGATCAACGGCTAATTGAGGGACTGGAAATAATGTCTATTCTTGTAAACAAAGACACCAAGATCCTCGTTCAGGGTCTGACCGGCAAGACCGGTACCTTCCACACCGAACAGGCGCTTGCCTATTACGGCACGCAGATGGTCGGCGGTATTCACCCTTCCAAGGGTGGCACCAACTGGACTGGCTCCAAGGGCGAAACCCTGCCGATCTTCGCTTCCGTTGCTGAAGCCAAGGAAAAGACCGGCGCTGACGCATCGGTCATCTATGTTCCGCCAGCAGGCGCTGCAGATGCAATCATCGAAGCCATCGATGCGGAAATTCCGTTCATCACCTGCATCACCGAAGGCATTCCTGTCATGGACATGGTTCGCGTCAAGGCTCGCCTCGACCGCTCCAAGTCCCGCCTGCTTGGCCCTAACTGCCCGGGCATCATGACACCGGAAGAATGCAAGATCGGCATTATGCCGGGCTCCATCTTCCGCAAGGGCTCCGTCGGTATTGTCTCGCGCTCCGGCACGCTTACATATGAAGCTGTGTTCCAGACATCGAACGAAGGTCTCGGCCAGACAACGGCTGTCGGCATCGGCGGCGACCCGGTCAAGGGCACCGAGTTCATCGACGTGCTGGAAATGTTCCTCGCAGATGAAGCGACGACATCGATCATCATGATCGGCGAAATCGGCGGCGCTGCAGAAGAAGATGCGGCACAGTTCCTGATCGACGAAGCCAAGAAGGGCCGTAAGAAGCCAATGGCTGGCTTTATTGCCGGTCGTACGGCTCCAAAGGGCCGCACCATGGGCCACGCTGGCGCTGTCGTTTCCGGCGGCAAGGGCGATGCGGAATCGAAGATCGCAGCCATGGAAGCAGCTGGTATCAAGGTTTCGCCATCCCCGGCTCGCCTTGGCAAGACGCTGGTCGAAGTCCTTAAGGGCTGAGATAACAAAGATTTGGCAGCGGGCAGGTGTCGGAAACGGCAGCCTGCCCGAAGCCGCAAGAAAAGAGACTGACGCTGCATCGATTTAGACGCGGCGTGGACGAAAGCGGCAGGCCGGAAACGGTCATCAACGGGATTGAGGAGGCGGGCGAATACGTCCGCGAAAACACCATGGCAAGGCAAGACGCCAACGAGCAGTTTCAGATCACGTCGTTTCTAGACGGCGCGAATGCAGCCTATATCGAGCAGCTCTACGCCCGGTACGAGGAGGATCCGTCCTCCGTTTCTCCAGAGTGGCAGAGCTTTTTCAAAGGGCTTTCCGACAATCCCGACGACGTGAAGAAGGCCGCCAAGGGTGCTTCGTGGAAGCGCGCAAACTGGCCTATCGCGGCCAATGGCGACCTTATCTCGGCGCTTGACGGCAACTGGGCGACGGTTGAGAAGGCGATCGAGAAGAAGGTTCAGGCCAAGGCCGAAGCCAAGGGCGCAGAAACCGGCAAGGGCGTCAGCGAAGCCGAAGTCTTGCAGGCGACGCGCGACAGCGTGCGCGCCATCATGATGATCCGTGCCTACCGCATGCGCGGCCACCTGCATGCAAAGCTCGATCCGCTCGGCATTGCCAGCGCGGTTGAGGATTACAACGAATTGTCGCCGAAGTCCTACGGCTTCGAGGAAAGCGACTACGACCGCAAGATTTTCATCGATAACGTTCTGGGTCTCGAATACGCGACCGTTCGTGAGATGATCGAAATTCTCGAGCGGACCTATTGCTCGACGCTCGGCGTCGAATTCATGCATATTTCGAGCCCGGAAGAAAAGGGCTGGATCCAGGAACGCATCGAAGGCCCGGACAAGGGCGTTGCCTTCACCGCCGAAGGCAAGAAGGCGATCCTGTCCAAGCTGGTCGAAGCCGAAGGCTACGAGCAGTTCCTCGATGTGCGCTTCAAGGGCACAAAGCGTTTCGGCCTTGATGGCGGTGAATCGCTCATCCCCGCGCTGGAACAGATCATCAAGCGCGGCGGCCAGGACGGTCTGGAAGAAGTCGTTCTCGGCATGGCCCACCGTGGTCGCCTCAACGTTCTGACCAACGTCATGGGCAAGCCGCACCGCGCCGTTTTCCACGAGTTCAAGGGCGGTTCGTTCAAGCCTGACGATGTCGAAGGTTCCGGCGACGTGAAGTACCACCTCGGTGCGTCTTCCGACCGCGAATTCGATGGCAACAAGGTTCACCTGTCGCTGACGGCCAACCCTTCGCATCTTGAAATCGTCAACCCTGTCGTCATGGGCAAGGCCCGCGCCAAGCAGGACCAGCTTGCAAAGTCCTGGGACGGCGATACCATCCCATTGTCCGAGCGAGCCAAGGTTCTGCCACTGCTGCTGCATGGCGATGCTGCTTTTGCAGGTCAGGGCGTGGTTGCCGAAATCCTCGGTCTGTCCGGCCTTCGCGGTCACCGCGTTGCCGGTACCATGCACTTCATCATCAACAACCAGATCGGCTTTACGACGAATCCGGGCTTCTCGCGCTCGTCGCCTTACCCATCCGACGTTGCCAAGATGATCGAAGCGCCGATCTTCCACGTCAATGGTGATGACCCGGAAGCGGTTGTTTACGCGGCGAAAGTTGCGACCGAATACCGCATGAAGTTCCACAAGCCTGTCGTTATCGACATGTTCTGCTACCGCCGCTTTGGCCATAATGAAGGCGACGAGCCGTCCTTCACGCAGCCGAAGATGTACAAGGTCATTCGCGCACACAAGACTGTCGCGAATATCTATGCCGAGCGCCTGATTGCCGAAGGTCTGCTGACCGAAGGCGAATTCGAAAAGATGAAGGCCGACTGGCGCGCCAATCTGGAGCAGGAATTCGAAGCCGGTCAGAGCTACAAGCCGAACAAGGCCGACTGGCTCGACGGCCAGTGGTCCGGCCTGCGCGCTGCTGACAACGCAGATGAGCAGCGCCGTGGCAAGACCGGTGCTCCGATGAAGCAGTTGAAGGAAATCGGTCGCAAGCTGTCGACCATTCCGGAAGGTTTCAAGGCGCACAAGACCATTCAGCGCTTCATGGAAAACCGTGCCAACATGATCGAGACCGGTGAAGGTCTGGACTGGGCGATGGCTGAAGCACTTGCCTTCGGCTCGCTCGTGGTCGACGGTCACAAGATCCGTCTGTCCGGTCAGGATTGCGAACGCGGCACCTTCTCGCAGCGCCACTCGGTTCTTTACGATCAGGAGAGCGAAGAGCGTTACATTCCGCTGGCAAATCTTGCGCCAACGCAGGCTCGCTACGAAGTCATCAACTCCATGCTGTCAGAAGAAGCCGTTCTCGGTTTCGAATACGGCTACTCGCTGGCCCGTCCGAATGCGCTGACGCTTTGGGAAGCCCAGTTCGGTGACTTCGCCAACGGTGCGCAGGTCGTCTTCGACCAGTTCATCTCGTCTGGTGAACGCAAGTGGCTTCGCATGTCCGGTCTCGTCTGCCTTCTGCCGCATGGCTATGAAGGTCAGGGTCCGGAACACTCGTCTGCCCGTCTGGAACGCTGGTTGCAGATGTGCGCCGAAGACAACATGCAGGTCGCAAACGTGACCACGCCGTCGAACTACTTCCACATCCTGCGCCGTCAGGTGAAGCGCGACTTCCGCAAGCCGCTGATCCTGATGACGCCGAAGTCCCTGCTGCGCCACAAGCGCGCGACGTCTTCGCTGACCGAGCTGGCGGGCGAGTCCTCGTTCCACCGCCTGCTGTGGGACGATGCTGAGGTCATCAAGGACGGCCCAATCAAGCTGCAGAAGGATTCCAAGATCCGTCGCGTCGTACTGTGCACCGGCAAGGTCTATTACGACCTTCTGGAAGAGCGCGAAAAGCGCGGCATCGACGACATCTACCTGCTGCGCATCGAGCAACTCTATCCGTTCCCGGCCAAGGCGCTCATCAACGAGCTGTCGCGCTTCCGCAACGCCGAGATGGTCTGGTGCCAGGAGGAGCCGAAGAACATGGGTGCGTGGTCGTTCATCGACCCTTATCTGGAATGGGTTCTCGCCCATATCGATGCCAAGTACCAGAAGGTCCGTTACACGGGTCGTCCTGCTGCTGCATCGCCAGCAACGGGCCTGATGTCCAAGCACCTCGCGCAGCTCGCGGCATTCCTGGAAGACGCGCTGGGAGAGTGAAAACTCTCCCGCATGCACCCTTGCAAAACAGATTTTTGATGAAACGGAACTAGATCATGGCCACTGAAATCCGCGTACCAACCCTCGGCGAGTCCGTCAGCGAAGCGACTGTCGGCACCTGGTTCAAAAAAGTTGGCGATACCGTCAAGGCTGACGAGCCGCTGGTAGAGCTGGAAACCGACAAGGTTACCGTTGAAGTTCCAGCGCCAGCTTCCGGCGTCCTTACAGAAATCGTTGCGCAGAACGGTGAGACCGTTGGTCTCGACGCGCTGCTCGGCCAGATCGCTGAGGGTGCAGCCGGCGCTGCTCCATCTGCACCTGCTGCTGCACCGGCAAAGGCTCCTGAAGCCGCACCGGCTGCTGCTGCACCTGCCGCTGTTTCTTCTGCACCAAGCTCCATGCCACCAGCACCTGCTGCTGGAAAGCTGCTGGCTGAAAACAATCTGTCGGCCGATCAGGTTGACGGTTCCGGCAAGCGTGGCCAGGTTCTGAAGGGTGACGTTCTGGCGGCTGTCGCCAAGGGAACGTCTGCTCCTGCCGCAGCACCTGCTGCCGTTTCCGCGCCACGTCCGGCCTCTTCCGAGGGCGATGCTGTTCGCGAAGAGCGCGTGAAGATGACGCGCCTGCGCCAGACCATTGCGCGCCGCCTGAAGGACGCACAGAACACAGCAGCGATGCTGACCACTTATAATGAAGTGGACATGACTGCGGTCATGGAACTGCGCAATCGCTACAAGGACGTGTTCGAGAAGAAGCATGGCGTCAAGCTCGGCTTCATGGGCTTCTTCACCAAGGCCGTGACGCACGCGCTGAAGGAACTGCCAGCGGTTAACGCCGAGATCGATGGCAACGACATCATCTACAAGAACTATTGTCACGTCGGTATGGCTGTCGGCACGGATAAGGGCCTTGTCGTTCCTGTTATCCGTGATGCCGATCAGCGCTCCATCGCTGGCGTTGAAAAGGAACTGGGTCGTCTTGCCAAGGCAGCACGCGATGGTTCGCTGGGTATGGCAGACATGCAGGGCGGCACCTTCACCATCACCAATGGTGGTGTCTATGGTTCGCTGATGTCTTCGCCGATCCTGAATGCGCCTCAGTCCGGTATTCTGGGCATGCACAAGATCCAGGATCGTCCGGTTGCCATCGGCGGTCAGGTTGTCATCCGTCCGATGATGTATCTGGCGCTGTCCTACGATCACCGTATCGTTGATGGCAAGGAAGCCGTGACCTTCCTCGTTCGCGTCAAGGAAAGCCTGGAAGATCCAGAGCGTCTCGTTCTCGATCTCTGATCGAACTTGCTTTTTCGGTCAGCGGGGTTTCAAGTGAAATCCCGCTGAAATTGTCTCAGGAGCTTGCTCGTGCAACCCACTTTCCTTGCCGCATCACCGTTTCTACCCCTCATAGGGGTCAGTGTACTCATTCTGATGGTGCACATCGCGCTGCAGGCCATGACGGCGACGAAAGAGTTGGGGAGCAGCTGGAATGCCGGTCCGCGTGACGACGGCAAAAAACCGCAGGGCAAGCTTGCTGGCCGTGCAGAGCGCGCAGTCTCGAATTTTCTCGAAACCTACGTTGCCTTCATCGCTCTCGCCTTTGGGGTCATCATGGCGGGCGATCCTGCAGGGATTGCTTTGATTGGCGCATGGATCTGGGTCATCTGCCGCATTGTCTACATCCCGCTCTATCTGATGGGCATTCCCTATGTCCGGTCACTGGTCTGGATCGGTTCCATGATCGGGCTTCTCCTCATGCTCTTCGTCTTGATGTTCTAGGGGAAAGATCGATGCACCAGTATCTCATCGAGCTTGCATCCCTGATGGCGATTTTCTCGTTTGCCATCGTGTCTCCCGGGGCCGACCTCGCCATGGTCATGCGTCAGGCCATGGTGAATGGCCGCAGAGCGGCGATCATCACCAGTTTCGGTGTGGGAACATCCCTGATGTTCCACGTCACCTATACGATCCTTGGGCTCGGGCTGGTCATTTCTCAGTCCATTTATCTCTTCAACATCGTAAAGTGGCTTGGCGTCGCCTATCTAATCTATATCGGCATCAAGGCTTTGCGCGCTGGCAAGATGGATATCCCAGAGGTTGGTGCGGAAGACGTTTCCAGGCAGAAAAGACAATCGGGCCTCAAGGCCTTCACCCTTGGTTTTGCGGCCAATGCGCTCAATCCCAAGCCGGTGTTCTTCTTTCTGTCGATCTTCTCGACGGTGGTTCATGCGCATACGCCCGTTCCGATCAAGTTCGGCTACGGTTTCGTGATGGCAAGCTGCCTCATTCTCTGGTTTGTCGGTGTCAGCATGTTCATGACGACACCACGGATGCCCGCGGCTTTCGCCCGTGCCAGCCAGTGGATCGACCGCACGAGTGGCGTTGTGTTCATCGCCCTCGGAATCAAGCTTGCAACTGAAAAATCGGCCTGAATTTCAGGTCAAACGAAAGAAAGGACGGCGGTCGCCGTCCACAATCTATCAGGAACAAAGACATGGCATATGATGTAGTTGTGATCGGCACAGGCCCGGGCGGATATGTTTGCGCAGTCAAGGCAGCGCAGTTGGGGCTTAAGGTCGCTGTTGTCGAAAAGCGCGCGACCTATGGCGGCACCTGCCTCAACGTCGGCTGCATTCCCTCCAAGGCCCTGCTGCACGCGTCGGAAGTTTTTGCTCACGTGGCCCATGGCGTCGACAGCCTTGGCATCGAGGTTGCTGCTCCTAAGCTGAACCTCGAAAAGATGATGGCGCACAAGGACGGCGTCGTGAAGGCCAATGTCGACGGCGTATCCTTCCTGTTCAAGAAGAACAAGATCGATACATTCCAGGGCCTCGGCAAGGTCGTTTCCGCCGGCAAGGTCTCCGTGACCAATGATGCGGGCGAGGTTCAGGAAATCGAGACCAAGAAAATCGTCATCGCGACGGGTTCTGATGTCGCTGGCATTCCCGGCGTACAGGTCGAAATCGATGAGCAGGTTATCGTGTCCTCGACGGGCGGCATTGCCCTGTCGAAGGTTCCGGAAAAGATGATCGTCGTCGGTGGCGGCGTCATCGGTCTCGAACTCGGTTCCGTCTGGTCACGGCTTGGCGCGAAGGTCACCGTCGTCGAATATCTCGACAACATTCTTGGCGGCATGGACGGCGAATTGTCCAAGCAGGCCCAGCGCCTGTTTGCCAAGCAGGGCATGGACTTCAAGATGGGCGCCAAGGTTACCGCTGTTGAGAAGTCAGGCGATGGTGCCAAGGTGGTGTTTGAGCCGGTCAAGGGTGGTGCTGCTGAAACGCTGGAAGCCAATGTCGTGCTGATCTCGACCGGCCGCAAGCCATACACTGAAGGTCTCGGTCTGGCAGAGGCGGGCGTGGCACTGGACAGCCGCGGTCGCGTTGAAATCGATGGTCACTACAAGACGAATGTCGCAGGCATCTATGCCATCGGTGACGTGGTCAAGGGTCCGATGCTTGCGCATAAGGCCGAAGACGAAGGTGTGGCACTTGCGGAAATTCTTGCCGGTCAGCATGGCCACGTGAACTATGATGTCATCCCGGGCGTCGTCTATACCCAGCCGGAAGTCGCGTCGGTCGGCAAGACCGAAGAGGAATTGAAGGCCGCAGGCATCGCCTACAAGGTCGGCAAGTTCCCCTTCACGGCCAATGGCCGCGCCCGCGCCATGCAGGTTACCGATGGTTTCGTGAAGATCCTTGCTGACAAGGAAACGGATCGCGTTCTGGGTGGACACATCATCGGTTTCGGCGCTGGCGAACTGATCCAGGAAATTTCGGTCCTGATGGAGTTTGGCGGTTCGTCGGAAGATCTGGGCCGCACCTGCCACGCGCACCCGACCATGTCGGAGGCCGTCAAGGAAGCTGCCCTCGCAACCTTCTTCAAGCCGATCCACATGTAATCGGCCGGGCCGCGAGCGGCTCCATCATTATATTTTGGTAAGGCAAAAGCCGCAGCTTGATTGAAGCTGCGGCTTTTACCATGATGCCTGGACGCTTCTGAGGGGTTAAGGGCATGGCTGCAGTGTCACGAACTGGCTACACGTTTCCACAAAAGACGCTTCACTGGCTGATGGCGCTGCTGATCTTCTTAAATCTTCTGTTTGCGGATGGCATGGAGCACTGGAACAGGCTGGTCCGGCGGGGCGAACCCGTAACCGCTGCGGACATTTCCTCGGCGAATATCCATGCCTATGTCGGCATCGCCATTCTGCTGCTCTGTCTCGTGCGACTGATTTTACGCTTGGTTAAAGGTGTACCCGATGCGCCTGCAAACGAGCCGAAACTGGCAAAATTGGCAGCCAAAATTGCGCATTGGGCGTTCTACGCGCTTTTCGCCGTCATGCCGCTTGCTGGGATCGGCAAATACTACTTCGGCAACGAAGTGGCTGGCGATCTGCATGGCGGCCCGCTCAAACTACTCCTGTGGACGTTGATCGTCGTTCACATCGCGGCGGTGCTCGTCCACCAGCTCTACTGGCGGACGAACCTTATCAGGCGGATGACCTGAGCATCCATGCGCTTGGCCTTGACGATAGTCTTTAGCTGCGGATGGCGTGGAGGTACTGGAAGTGCCTGTCATATTGTAGCAGGACGTCCTGGATCAGCTCCTCCTTGGTGAAGCCCATCACGTCGTAGTCCTGCCCACCGTCCGACAGAAAGACTTCGGCGCGGTAGTAATGGTCGGCGGTCTTACGGTTCGACTGGCTTTCGAAGAAGCTGTAGCCAGGTGTTTCATAGCGGCGCATACGGATGCCATAGATGAATTCCTCCGCCTCGCCCGGTGTTACGACCAGCTTCAGCCTGTCCGCCTGATGATCGAACTTTGAGGTGAGCGCACGTTTCTCCAGCTCAAGCGCGACGGCCTCAAGGGCAGGCGTTGCGACGTCGTGGAGAAAACGCTCCGTTTCGGCCTTTCCGGGATGGTTCAAGATGCCCTGCAACTGACGCTGCCAGCTGGCCGACTGGCGTGGCCTCAGGCTTTGTACCAGTGCGTTCTGCCGCAAGCCCTCGCGCTGCAGTCCCTTCCAGAGGCCCCAGCACATCAGAAGCATGACAAAGGTGAAGGGCAGGGCACCGGCGATGGATGCGGTCTGCAAGGCATCCAAGCCGCCTGTCGACAGCAATATCGCTCCGATTATCCCAGAGACGATTGCCCAGAAGACACGGCGTGCCGTCGGGCCATCCTCGCGCCCGCCTGATGTCAGCGTATCGATGACCAGAGCAGAGGAGTCCGCGCCTGTGACGAAGAAGAACACGATCAATGCCATCGCAAACCACGACACATAGACGCCGAGCGGGAACTGCTCAAGAAACACGAACAGTGCAAGAGTTACGTCATTTGCCACGGCTTCTGAAACGGCAGTCGTCGCGCCCGTCAGATGCATGGAAAGCGCCGTGTCGCCGAAGACAGTCATCCAGGCGAAGCTGAAACCGGCGGGTACGAGCAACACGCCTGCAATGAATTCACGTATCGTCCGTCCACGCGAGATGCGGGCAATGAACATGCCGACGAAGGGCGACCAAGCGATCCACCAGCCCCAATAAAACAGCGTCCAGTCACCCAGCCAGTCACTCGGGCCCTTATCGGGGGCATAGGCGTACATGTAGAAAGTGCGCAGGACGAAGTGGTCCAGATAGGCTCCCAGATTCTGGACGAATGCGCGCAACAGGAAGGTTGTCGGTCCCATGACGAAGACGAACAGCATGAGGGCAACGGCCATCATCATGTTCAGATTGGACAGGAATTTGATGCCCTTATCGAGACCGGTTGCGACAGAGACGGTCGCCATGCCTGTAATGATGACGATCAGCGGCAACTGTATCCAGAAGCTAATTGGCCAGCCAAGCACGTGGTTGAAGCCTGCATTGACCTGCAGAACACCCAATCCGAGCGATGTCGCGACACCGAAGAGAGTACCGATAACGGCGAAGATATCGACGGCGTTGCCGATGGGACCGTAAATGCGATCACCGATCAGGGGGTAGAGCGCCGAGCGCATCGTTAGGGGCAGACCGTGACGGAATGAGAAATAGGCAAGTGACAGACCGATGACGGCATAGACGGCCCAGGCGTGGAGTCCCCAATGGAAATAGCTGATTTCCATGGCGGTGCGGGCGGCATCGATGGTGGCGGGGTCTCCCACCGGGGGTGCCGTGAAATGTTTGACCGGTTCCGCCACGCCAAAGAAGACAAGACCAATGCCCATGCCTGCCGCAAAGAGCATCGAGAACCATGCACCATAACTGTAATCCGGCTCGGAGTGATTCGGCCCCAGCTTGATCCTGCCGTGGCTGGAAAAGCCCAGGTAGAGCATGAAGATCAGAAAGACAGCCACTGACAAAAGGTAGATCCAGCCAAGCTCCGTCACGATCCAGGACTGCATGGCGCTGAAGACGGCGGCAGAACCCTGGGGCGCAATCACGCCAGCGATCACGAAGACCAGCGTCAGACCGACTGACCAGATGAAGACGGGCTTGTTGACCCCCTCTGTCAGACCCACACGCTTCGGTTCACTTGGTTCGTGTGCCATCTCTTTTCCCCTCGAAAACAGGTTTCCAGGCCGCTGTCGCAGCCTTGATGCGAGGAAATAATGAATTGCGCGCGATATGGTTGCACCAAAGGTGCCGATTTTGAACTTAAGAAAATGCTAAATTTACAGTGGCTTACCACTCGTTGACAGCGGTCAGCGTGAAGCCGCTTTTACGCAGGAGTTCGATGACCCCCACCTCGCCGGGAAGATGCAGGGCGCCGACCGCCATGAACACATTGCCTTTTTCGAGATGTGGTGTAGCGCCCTTGGCCATGACGTGATTGCGATCATCGATAACGCGCTGTTCGAATGCTGCATAGCCTTCATCCGAATTCTCGCTGGCATCGAGATGCTTCATCATGGGCATGATCATTCCGACCTGTCCATCCTGATAGAGATCGATCATCGTCGTCATCATGTCATCCATTCGCGCGCCAAGCCGAAGCATTTCGACCAATGACTGGACATGGAAGGACATTGGAAGTTCCGACAGGGCCGTAATCTGCTCAAGAAGCGTCTCGAGGCCCACGAGTTTCTTGCCCTGAGCGACGGCATCTTTTGCGAGCTTCATGTCCAGAAAGCTGGCACCGCTGGCTTTGCGGGCATATTCGCAGGCCGGGAGTGCGACGAAGCTGGACAGGATCCAGGGTTTCATCTTCGCAACGGCGGCGAGGGGAATGCCGCGCTCCTTCAGGCCACGTTCAAGTGTTGCTGCATCTTCTTTCGACAGCATGTCGGTCATGGATGTCCCGTCGAGAAACATCATGAGTTCGGGCTTTGCGAGAAGTGCCGCCGCAGCCTGCTTCTCATCGGTGATCTCATCGGATTCCACGATGACCGTCGTCGCTTTCGCGAAGGCTTCGGGCGCGCCCTGCGGCATTTCAAGCACGCGCGGGTCGGACAGATGCATTGTTCCCAGAAGCCATGACGGCTCGACCCCATCTTTTTCGATCTTCCAGAAGGTGCCTTGACCATTCGGTACCTTCGCAGCCTCTTCGACGATTGCGTCGTAGCCTGCCTTGTCCGACTGCTGCATGTCCACCAGCAGATTTTTCCCCGGGCAGGCTGTTTCCTGCGTAGCGGCATTCGCATCCGTGAGTGACAGAAGGGTCGCCAGCAGAACGGCAAGCGCCGCCAGGTGCATGGAGGCGAACAGCCACAACAGCGCATTTCCCATGCGGCCCATCAATAAGGATGTCAGGCTCTGAGGCTTGGAAATAACAATCATCGAATCACCCCCTGTCATTTGCGATTGCTTATAGGGCGGCGGATTTGCATGGACGGTTAACGCGTTTGGTTAGCAAACAGTAAACGCTTGCGTCTTTTTAATCCTGTTGGGTATGACACCCTTCGTTTCAGGCGCGAGGATGCGCCTTGTCGTAGATTTCAAGCAACCTGGCGGTGTCGACGCCGGTATAGATCTGCGTCGTCGACAGGCTGGAATGCCCCAGCAACTCCTGAATTGTGCGCAAGTCACCGCCGCCCGCCAGAAGATGCGTGGCAAAGGAATGGCGCAGTGCGTGCGGTGTCGCATTCTCCGGCAGGCCGAAGGCGCCCCGCATCTTCTGCATTTCACGCTGAATGATTGCCGGCTGTAGAGGCCCGCCACGCGCACCGAGGAAAAGCGGCTCGTCTTGTGCCAGATGGTACGGGCAAAGCTTGCGATAGGCCTCAACTGCTTCCAGCACGACGGGGAGCAGCGGCACGACGCGCATCTTGTTTCCCTTGCCGGTGACCCGAAGGCTTCGCGTCCCGGCGGTCAGGTCGGATGCCGTCAGACCGAGTGCTTCGGAAATGCGCAAACCGCAACCATACAGCAGCGCAAGCACCGCCGCATTGCGTGCGGCGATCCACGGTTCGTCTGAAAGCTGCCCCTCGGCAGTGGTGATTGTCAGCGCCTGCCGGTCGGTCAGCGGTTTGGGCAGGGACTTTGGCTGTTTGGGAGAGCGCATGGCCGTTGCGCCTGCCGCATTGACCAGCCCCTTTTTTTCCAGAAATCGAAGAAAGGAACGCAGGCCTGCGAGGTGCCGCCCAAGTGAACGCGCACCGGTTCCCTCCTTGCGCCGAAACGCCAGAAAAGCGCGCAGATCGACGGGCCGAAGCTTTCCGATATCGGTCAGGCGAGTGGAATGCCCGAGGTGACCTGTCATGAACATGAGGAATTGCCGCGTATCGCGCTCATAGGCCTCCACGGTGTTTCCGGCCAATCGCCGTTCACCCTCAAGCGAAGCCAACCATGATTGGCGCAGGGCAAGAAGCTCAGTATCGGCAAAGGTCAGAATGTCCTGCAAGTCGCTGTTTCCCGTCGTTTCATGCGACAATACGCTGCCGCCCTCAGCATTTGGTTAAACTTTTCATGATGTGCGGCCATGGCGCCTAGCTGAAGAGGCCTGACACGCCCAAAAATGATTCCGATCCCGGATGCGATGCGCTAAAGGTTCCCTTTCCTATCATTAGAGGGCATTGTCGCCTGCATCATGGCAAAAGATTCGACCGATCTGTTTGGCGCGCTGTTCGATCAACGCAAGCCTTCTCCGTCTGACCCTGTTTCGGCTGTTCCCGTGCTGGTGCCGTTGCCCGCGCCGGGGCCCTATAGCTATGCGGTGCCGGAAGGAATGATTGTCGAGCCCGGTTCCATCGTGCAGGTGCCGCTGGGTCCCAGACAGGTCATTGGCGTTGTCTGGGATGAGAGCGATGGTGCGCCTGTCGATCCCAAGAAATTGCGACCGATCACCAAAGCCTTCGACTGCCCGCCCATGCGCACGGAAATGCGCCGTTTCATCGATTGGGTCGCTGCCTATACCCTGTCAGCGCCGGGCCTGGTGGCGCGCATGGCCTTGCGCGCACCGGCTGCCTTTGATCCTGAACCGATGATCGAAGGCCTGCGCCTGACAGAGGCTCGCCCGGAACGGTCGACCCCGGCTCGCGCGCGCGCGCTGGAGCTTGCCGCTGAGGGGCACGCCTGGACCAAGAGCGGCCTTGCCAATGCGGCGGGCGTTTCCGCAAGCGTCATTGATGGCCTTGCGAAGCAGGGGGTGTTTGAAACCGTCTTCCTGCCAGCGCCGCCAGTCGTTGCGGAGCCTGATCCGGACTATACCGCACCCAGACTTGAAGGTCCGCAAAAGCAAGCTGCATCCGAAATCCTCGAAGACGTCGTAAAAGGCAGCTTCGCTGTCTCTCTTATTGATGGGGTGACGGGGTCTGGAAAAACCGAGGTCTATTTCGAGGCCGTCGCCGAAACCCTGCGGCAGGGAAAGCAGGTCCTTATCCTGTTGCCGGAAATTGCCCTGACGGCCTCGTTTCTTGAACGCTTTCAGGATCGCTTCGGCTCCAAGCCGGCAGAATGGCACTCGGACCTTTCACCGCGTATGCGCGAGAGGGTATGGCGTCAGGCGGTCACCGGAGAGGTTCGGGTTGTGGCTGGTGCGCGCTCCGCTCTGTTCCTGCCGTTCGACAATCTGGGCCTCATCATTGTCGATGAAGAACATGACCCTGCCTACAAGCAGGAAGACCGCGTCTATTACAATGCGCGCGACATGGCCGTGGTGCGCGCCCGTATAGCGGATTTCCCCGTGGTGCTGGTGTCAGCCACGCCATCCGTCGAAAGCCAGGTCAACGGCACGTCCGGCCGCTATAATACGATTCATCTGCACACGCGCTTCGGTGATGCGGCGATGCCGGATCTGCATCTTGTGGATATGCGTCGCCATCCGCCGGAGCGAGGTGGTTTCCTGTCGCCTGTGTTGCTGCGCGGCATTGCAAAAACACTGGAGAAGGGCGAGCAGTCGCTGCTGTTTCTGAACAGGCGCGGTTATGCACCGCTCACCCTGTGCAGGGTTTGCGGTCACCGCTTCCAGTGTCCGCAATGCTCAAGCTGGCTGGTGGAGCACCGTTTCCGCAGCCAGTTGCAGTGCCACCAGTGTGGCCACAGCCAGCCGACGCCCGACCATTGCCCGGAATGCGGAACTTTCGATCATCTGGCTGCTTGCGGCCCGGGCGTCGAGCGGATTGCCGAAGAGGTCGAGAAGCACTTCCCGGAGGCGCGGACAATCGTGCTGTCGTCCGATCTCATGGGCGTCAAGCGCTTGAGACTGGAACTGGAAGCAATTGTCAAAGGCGAGGCCGATATCGTGATCGGCACGCAGCTTGTTGCCAAAGGCCATAATTTTCCGCTGATGACCCTGGTCGGCATTGTCGATGCCGATATCGGTCTTGCAAATGGTGATCCACGTGCGGCGGAACGAACATTCCAGCTCCTGTCCCAGGTGACAGGTCGCGCTGGCCGCACGGGTCGCAAGAGCCACGGGCTGCTGCAGACTTACCAACCCCAGCATCCCGTTATGCAGGCCATCGTTTCGGGGGATGCGGCGGCATTTTACGAGCGCGAGGTGATCGAGAGAGAAAAGGCGCTGCTGCCACCCTTTGGCCGTCTAGCCTCAGTTATCGTTTCCGCAGATACCCGGGCCGAAGCTGAAGCCCATGCCCGCGGCTTGCGTGCATCGGCACCCCCTGCCTCCGGCATCATGCTGCTTGGACCGGCGGAAGCACCGCTTGCGTTGATCCGCGGACGCTACCGTTTTCGTTTGCTCGTTCACGGCAAGCGCAATTCCGACATGCAATCCTTCATGCGGGCCATGCTCGGTAACGGGCCGAAGGAGCGCGGATCGATCCACGTTCAGGTGGATATCGACCCACAAAGTTTTCTCTGAGCTTCTTTCGATGGCGCAGTCTTCGTGCCATAAGGCGGCCACGAGAATATTGATTTGAGGGACATCATGGAGTTCTATTTTCCGGTGGAGTTCGGCGAACAGCTCGCCTTTTTCGCCGCAGCCCTTTCCGCTGTCATCGGCCTTGTCATCATGTTTGCACCGGGGCTCATCTTCCGGTTGTTTGGCCTTCAGGTTACTGCAGAGCGCCGCGACGGCCTCGTCCTGCTTCGATCTTCCCTGGCAGCATTCTATCTCGGGTTTGGCGCAACGGCGATGCTGCTCGCCCAGCCCATGGTTTACCTCGCATTCGGGGCTTCATTCGCCCTTGCTGTCTTTGGTGCTGTCCTCTCAATCCTGTCGGACGGTGGAGCAACACTGCGAAATTGCCTACTCCTGGTTGTTCACGCCATTCTCGCGGCCTTGCCGCTCTGCTACGTATTCGGAATGGTCTGAGGCGGCGGTTTTGACATTTCTGCCGCAGTTATCGCTCCCAAGGGCATGATGTCGGAAAATTTAACGCCATCCCTCTTGCCCAAACGACACTTTCCGTTACTACGCGTGTTGCGAGTCCCGGCTTCCTATGCTAGACGGACCGCGAAATCGAGATAAGGCAGGGGGGAATTCCGGCCTTTTTCGGGGAAATTGAAACGATTTCAAGAATTTGGTGGAGCTGGTCCTCAGCTTGGCCTTCTTGGACGATTAGCAGGGAAAAAGTGCCCGTGGCAGATACCTCCCATGGAACATCCGGTGTAGCGGAAAGGTATGCGTCGTCGCTTTTCGAGCTTGCTCTGGAAGCGGGTGTGATTGAAGCGGTCGGTGCTGACCTCGATAAGTTTCAGGCTATGCTGGATGACAGCGATGACCTGAAGCGTCTGGTTGCGAGCCCGGTCTTTTCTTCGGAAGATCAGTCGAAGGCCATCTCAGCCATTTCTGCAAAGGCCGGTATCTCCGGTCTTGCGGCAAATTTTCTGAAGGTTGTCGCAGGCAATCGTCGTCTGTTTGCCGTTCCCGGCATGATCGTTGCTTATCGTGAAATCGCTGCCGCTCATCGCGGTGAGATTACTGCCGAAGTGACTTCGGCACATGCGCTGGATGAGGCGCAGGAAACTGAACTGAAGGCGGCGCTGAAGAGCGTGACTGGCAAGGATGTGAAGGTCGTATTGACCGTCGATCCATCCATTCTTGGCGGTCTCATCGTCAAGGTTGGCTCACGCCAGACCGATACGTCTCTTCGCACCAAACTTTCCACCCTTAAGCTTGCACTGAAAGAGGTTGGCTGATGGATATCCGCGCCGCGGAAATTTCCGCAATTCTAAAAGACCAGATCAAAAATTTCGGCAACGAGGCAGAAGTCTCGGAAGTCGGCCAGGTGCTTTCCGTCGGTGACGGTATCGCCCGCGTTTACGGCCTCGACAATGTTCAGGCTGGTGAAATGGTCGAATTCCCAGGCGGCATTCGCGGCATGGCACTCAACCTCGAAAACGACAACGTCGGTGTTGTTATTTTCGGTTCCGACCGTGACATCAAGGAAGGCGACACCGTCAAGCGGACTGGCGCTATCGTTGACGTTCCTGTCGGTCCAGAGCTTCTTGGCCGTGTTGTCGACGCTCTCGGCAACCCGATCGATGGCAAGGGCCCCATCAACGCCACGCGTCGTTCGCGCGTTGACGTAAAGGCTCCTGGCATCATTCCGCGCAAGTCGGTTCATGAGCCAATGTCGACAGGCCTCAAGGCTATCGACGCTCTTATCCCTGTCGGCCGTGGCCAGCGCGAGCTTGTCATTGGTGACCGTCAGACCGGCAAGACCGCCATCATTCTCGACACCATCCTCAACCAGAAGGCCATTCACGACAACGGCCCTGACAGCGAAAAGCTGTACTGCGTCTACGTGGCCATCGGTCAGAAGCGTTCGACGGTTGCGCAGTTCGTGAAGGTTCTGGAAGAGCGTGGCGCTCTGCAGTACTCCATCATCGTCGCTGCAACCGCGTCCGATCCTGCTCCTATGCAGTATCTGGCTCCGTTCGCCGGTTGCGCCATGGGTGAATACTTCCGTGACAACGGCCAGCACGCGCTGATCGGTTACGACGACCTTTCCAAGCAGGCTGTTGCCTACCGTCAGATGTCGCTCCTTCTGCGTCGTCCTCCGGGCCGCGAAGCCTACCCTGGTGACGTTTTCTACCTCCACTCCCGTCTTCTCGAGCGCGCTGCAAAGCTCTCCGACGAAAACGGCGCTGGCTCGCTGACGGCTCTGCCGGTCATCGAAACACAGGGTAACGACGTTTCCGCCTTCATTCCGACCAACGTGATCTCGATCACCGACGGCCAGATCTTCCTTGAAACCGACCTGTTCTACCAGGGTATCCGTCCGGCTGTTAACGTCGGTCTGTCGGTGTCTCGCGTTGGTTCTGCTGCGCAGATCAAGGCCATGAAGCAGGTTGCCGGTTCGATCAAGGGTGAGCTTGCCCAGTATCGCGAAATGGCAGCGTTTGCCCAGTTCGGTTCCGACCTCGATGCATCGACCCAGCGTTTGCTGAACCGTGGTGCGCGTCTGACCGAACTGCTCAAGCAGCCACAGTTCTCTCCGCTCAAGACGGAAGAACAGGTTGCCGTGATCTTCGCCGGTGTTAACGGTTACCTCGACAAGGTTGCTGTTGCCGATATCGGCAAGTTCGAGCAGGGTCTGCTGTCCTACCTCCGTTCGGAAGGCAAGGACATTCTCGACACCATCCGCACGGAAAAGGCTGTTAGCGATGACACCAAGAGCAAGCTGAAGACCGCTCTTGAAAACTTCGCCAAGTCTTTCTCCTGATTAGCCTCGTGACTGGGACGGATAACGGATGCCTTCACTAAAGGATCTGAAAAACCGCATTGCCTCCGTAAAGGCGACGCAGAAGATTACCAAGGCGATGAAAATGGTCGCCGCGGCGAAGCTTCGGCGCGCCCAGGAAGCTGCGGAGGCCGCCCGGCCTTACTCGCAGCGCATGGGCGCCGTTCTTGCCAACATCGCGCAGGCGGTTGAAGCAGACGTTGCTCCGGTTCTGATGACCGGTACGGGCAAGGACGACGTGCATCTGCTCGTCGTCTGCACCGCTGAGCGTGGTCTTTGCGGCGGTTTCAACAGCCAGATTTCCCGCTTTGCCCGTGATCGTGCCCGCAAGCTGATCTCAGAAGGCAAGACGGTCAAGATCATGACTGTCGGCAAGAAGGGCTACGACAGCCTTCGTCGCGAATTCGCATCCAATATCATCGAGCGCATCGAGTTGCGTGACGTGAAGCGGGTCGGGTTCGAGAATGCGGATGGCATTGCCAAGAAGATCATCGCGCGTTTCAACGCCGGTGAATTCGATGTTTGCACGTTGATCTATTCCGAATTCAAGTCGGTGATCAGCCAGGTGCCGACAGGCCTGCAGCTCATCCCTGCTGCTGCCCCTGCCGCTGACGCTGTGCAGCCGACTACGACGGCTATCTACGAATACGAGCCGGATGCGGCTTCCATTCTGGAAGACCTTATTCCGCGCAACATTTCGGTTCAGGTTTTCCGGGCTCTGCTCGAAAACGTTGCTGGCGAAATGGGTGCCAAGATGAGCGCGATGGACAATGCCACGCGCAACGCCGGTGAAATGATCCACAAGCTGACGCTTTCCTATAACCGTCAACGCCAGGCTCAGATCACCAAGGAACTGATTGAAATCATTTCGGGCGCGGAAGCGCTCTGAGGTTAAGGAAAGAGGGTAAGGATAATGGCTAAGGCAGCTACCCCCAAGAAAACCGCAGCGATCACTGGCGCGACCGGCAAGGTTACGCAGGTTATCGGCGCTGTTGTCGACGTGGCGTTCGAAGGCGACCTGCCTGCGATCCTCAACGCGGTCGAAACTGACAACATGGGCAACCGTCTGGTTCTCGAAGTTGCGCAGCATCTCGGCGAAAACGTTGTTCGCACGATCGCCATGGACTCGACCGAAGGTCTGGTTCGCGGTCAGGCCGTTCGCGACACGGGCGCTCCGATCACCGTTCCAGTCGGTCCAGAGACACTCGGCCGTATCATGAACGTCATCGGCGAGCCAGTTGACGAAGCAGGCCCGCTGGTCACTTCCGGTCGCCGCGCCATTCACCAGGAAGCTCCTTCCTACGTGGACCAGTCCACCGAAGGCCAGATTCTGGTTACGGGCATCAAGGTCGTCGACCTCTTGGCACCTTATGCAAAGGGTGGCAAGATCGGCCTCTTCGGCGGCGCCGGCGTTGGCAAGACCGTTCTGATCATGGAATTGATCAACAACGTCGCCAAGGCGCATGGTGGTTACTCGGTGTTTGCTGGCGTGGGTGAACGTACCCGCGAAGGTAACGACCTCTATCACGAAATGATCGAATCCGGCGTGAACAAGCACGGCGGCGGCGAAGGTTCCAAGGCTGCACTCGTGTACGGCCAGATGAATGAGCCACCAGGCGCGCGTGCCCGCGTTGCTCTGACAGGTCTGACCATCGCTGAAGACTTCCGCGACAAGGGCCAGGACGTTCTCTTCTTCGTGGACAACATCTTCCGCTTCACGCAGGCTGGTTCCGAAGTGTCGGCTCTTCTCGGCCGTATTCCTTCTGCCGTGGGTTATCAGCCAACGCTGGCAACCGACATGGGCCAGATGCAGGAACGCATCACGACGACAACTAAGGGCTCGATCACATCGGTTCAGGCAATCTACGTGCCCGCCGACGACTTGACCGACCCGGCGCCTGCAACATCCTTTGCCCACCTAGATGCAACGACCGTTCTGTCGCGTTCGATTGCTGAAAAGGGCATCTATCCGGCTGTTGACCCGCTCGACTCCACGTCCCGTATGCTCGACCCGATGATCGTTGGCGAAGAGCACTACGAAGTGGCTCGTAAGGTTCAGTCGACGCTGCAGCGCTACAAGGCTCTCCAGGACATCATCGCCATCCTCGGCATGGACGAACTGTCTGAAGAAGACCGTCTGGCTGTTGCGCGCGCTCGTAAGATCGAACGCTTCCTGTCCCAGCCATTCTTCGTTGCCGAAGTCTTCACCGGTTCGCCAGGCAAGCTGGTTGCTCTCGAAGACACGATCAAGGGGTTCAAGGGCCTCGTCAATGGCGAGTACGACCATCTGCCGGAAGCGGCATTCTACATGGTTGGCTCCATGGAAGAAGCGATCGAAAAAGCCAAGAAGATGGCTGCAGAAGTCGCCTGATACTATGAAAGAAGGCGCGTGGTTTGACACGCGCCTTTGCCCGTCGCGCAACAAAAAAGAAGTGAAAAGCCATGGCTGACAGTTTCAAATTCGAACTTGTTTCCCCAGAGCGTCTGCTTGTTTCCGAAACGGTTACTGAAGTTGTCATTCCTGCCACGCTTGGTGAAATGACCGTGCTGCCAAACCACGCACCGGTTATGACGACAATCAAGCCTGGTATCGTGACCGTAAAGCTGGCTTCCGGCGAGTCCCACAAATATGTGGTTTTCGGTGGCTTCGCAGATATCTTGCCCACAGGTTGCACGCTGCTTGCCGAATCTGCCACGCCCGCCGACGAACTGAGCGCCGATGACCTGCAGAAGCGTATCGATGCCGCCCGTTCAGAGATTGACGAAGGCAGCCACCATCACGAACATCTGACAAAGCTTGAAAAGCATCTCTATGAATTGACGAACCTGCACGAGGTTCTTGTCGCTGCTTGAAAGCACCGGGCGGGTTCGTAAGAACGACTGCCCAAAAAGCGGAACCTTCAAGCGGCCCAACGGGCCGCTTTTTCTTTTGGGCTGCACTTAATCGCGCATGGTCGCGCTACGCTGGTATAGTATGTCTCTTCAGAGATAGCCAAAGAAGCCGAAAGCGTTGACCGAGATCGGCGCAATCGCGTTTCAGGCATTCATTCAGTATTTCCAATAGGTCCGTCCATGCCCGCAACTTCCCCGTACCGCTCCGTCAAACGCATATCCCGCCGTGATGGCGTCGTGAGCGAGGGCCTTCGGGATTCTCCTGAAGAAGTCGCCGTTGCTTTCTCATATGGCGGCACCACACATGCCGTTATGATGGCGACACCTGCGGATCTGGAAGATTTTGCGGTTGGCTTCAGCCTCACCGAGGGGATCATATCGAGCGTTTCGCAGATTGATGCTGTGGACGTGCTGGAGACCGAGCAGGGTTTCGACGTCCAGGTGTCGCTATTCGATGAGCAGGCTGACGCCTTGCGCTCACGCAGGCGTCACATGGCGGGCCCCGTTGGGTGTGGCCTATGCGGCATTGAATCGATCGAGCAGGCATTGCGGCCCATTCCGGATGTGTCGCATTGCGATCTCAAGGTTTCCGCTGATGATCTCGTGGCTGCCATGGATGCGCTCCATGAAGCCCAACCCATTTTCCGGCAAACCCGTGCGGTGCACGGTTGCGGCTTCTATATTCCCGGAGAGGGACTTCAAGCCGCGCGCGAGGATGTCGGGCGGCACAATGCGTTGGACAAGCTGGCAGGGGCGGTTCTGCGCAGCGGTGGTAGCGGCAGCGCAGGCGTGGTGGTCGTGACGAGCCGCATCTCAGTCGAGATGGTCCAGAAGGCCGCGATTCTCGGTAGCAGTATGTTGGCGGCGGTGTCAGCTCCAACCGCCCTGGCGATCGAAACCGCCGAACGTGCCGGCATGACACTCGTCGCCCTGGTCAGGGGTGATGACATGGAGATATTCACGCGTTCCGACAGGGTTCTTGTTGACTGAGGTAAGATATCGGCAAGCACGGCATCAGCATTCCTTTTGCTTTCTGATGCAGTTTTGCTATTCCTCAACTCCGTAACGCGCGCGGCTGGCCCTGAGCGCGAAACCGGCGTCTCCACGCAAAAATCTGACGGTCCGCTGATGTTGCGCGCCGGGAGAATACCATGCAACATGACATGATCCCGAAGACCAAGGCAAAAGGACAGGAGCCGGATTTCGGCCCGTGGCTAGCCAAGGCCTCGGTTCTCATCATCGATGACGAGCCCGGCATGCGCAACTTTCTCATGCGGACGCTCGAGACGCGTTGTGCCTTTGTGGACGAGGCCGCAGATACCGCAGAGGCGACCCGAAAGCTGGACGAGCGCCATTTCGATATCGTCATTCTCGACAATATCATGCCGAAAAAAACAGGCCTGGAATGGCTGGCGGAGCAGAGAGCGGTCGGCTTCTATGCCGATGCAATCCTGATGACGGCCTATGCGGATCTCGACACTGCAATCCAGGCCATCCGAGCTGGCGCTGCGGATTTCGTTCTCAAGCCGTTTCGGTCAAACCAGATCCTGAATGCGATCTCACGTGCGCTTGATCGTTCCAATCTCCAGCGGGAAAATTCGGCACTCAAATATCAGTTGAGGACCGCCGCCGACCATATTTTCCTCAGGGATCGGCTGGTCGGCAGTTCTGCCACCATTCAACAGACGCGCGACATGATAAGCCGGGTTGCGCCGTTGCCAACCTCCGTTCTGCTGACCGGCGAATCCGGAACAGGCAAGGAAGTGCTGGCGCACTCCATCCATGATCTGTCCGACCGTGCCAGCAAACCATTCGTGCCGGTCAATTGCGCAGCCATTCCCGCCGACATGCTGGAAACCGAACTCTTTGGCCACGTGAAAGGTGCGTTTACGGGGGCAGATACGCGACGGGAAGGATTGTTTCTGCACGCTCAGGGCGGAACATTGTTTCTGGATGAGATTGGCGAAATGCCCGTCCCCTTGCAAAGCAAGTTGTTGCGCGTTCTCGAAGATCGGAAAGTCCGACCCGTCGGTGCCGAGCGCGAGGTGCCGATCGATATACGCTTCATCTTCGCGACCAATGCAGATCTGGCGGCGGATGTCGAGAAAGGCCGGTTCCGGGCAGATTTGTTCTACCGTATCAACGTTATGCAGATTTATCTGGCGCCGTTGCGTGACCGTGACCAGGATGTTCTGGAACTCTGCGAGTTGTTCATGCACAAGCTTTCGCAGCAACTGGGAATGCCGCCTGTGGCGATGGACGATTCGGTTCGTTCAATGCTTCTTTCCTACCATTGGCCGGGGAACGTGCGGGAACTGCGCAATTTCATCGAGCGAAGCCTCATCCTTGGCCGTTTTCCGCTCGATCTGAAGGGCAGTGTGCCGCTGCAAAGCTCTTCCGGGACGCTGGAGGAGGTCGAGCGACGTCATATACTGGCTGTCTTGAGTGACGTTTCGGGGAACAGGGACGAGGCTTCAAGGCGGCTTGGAATTTCACGAAAGACGATCGATCGTAAGATGTCTTTCTGGCATGGCTGAAAAACCGGGGCTTTTTAGCGTATTTGGCGCATTGAAATCAGTCCGGTTTCGGCTTCTGGCCATCGCCTTGTTGCCGACGCTCGTCATTCTGCCGCTGCTGCTCGGCATAACCATGGTACGGTGGAGCGGCAAGTTCGATGCGCTCCTGACCACCAAGGTCAACAGTGACCTGACTGTTGCCCATCAGTATCTCGCAACAATCCTCGAGAACACCGGCGAACGGCTGGGGGCGATCAGCGCTTCGGCCCGCCTCAGAGACATCACCACCGCGGGAGATGAAGAGGCGCTCAGGCTCTTTCTGGAAGAGAGCAGGCAAAAGCTCGGCCTCGACTTTCTTTTCGTCGTGGATGGCGGGGGAGCGATTTCCGCAAGCGCGGGTACCGGAACAGGCCGGACGCGCGTCGATTGGCCGGTGCGTTCGTCTGCCCTTGCAGGCAAAGCATCTTATGCTATCGATGTTTTTTCCGAGGAGGATTTGAAGACGCTGTCGCCTGCTCTTGCACAAAGAGCGCGGCTTGACCTCGTGCCGACCGCCAACGCCCAGAGCGGAGAAAAACCTACCGAAACCCGCGGAATGATGATCCATGCGGCAAGTCCGCTCCAGCTGCGTGACGGAACGACGCTCGCGCTGGTTGGCGGCAGGCTGCTCAACCAGAACCTCGATTTCATCGATACGATCAATGATCTCGTCTACCGAAAGGCCAGTCTGCCGGAGGGAAGCCAGGGCACGGCTACCCTTTTTCTGGATGATGTCCGCATCAGCACCAATGTGCGGCTGTTCGAGAATCAGCGGGCTCTGGGGACCAGAGTATCGCAGGTGGTGTATTCCGCCGTTCTGGGTTCCGGTCAGGTCTGGCTGGACAGCGCCTTTGTCGTCAACGACTGGTATATTTCAGCCTATGAGCCATTGGTGGACAGCTATGGCAAGCGCGTGGGAATGCTTTATGTCGGTTTTCTGGAGGCCCCGTTTGCGCAGGCCAAGTATGAGACGCTTGGTTCTGTTATTGCGGCGTTTCTGGGCATTACGATTCTCAGCATTCCCGTTTTTCTGCGCTGGGCACGGGCCATCTTCAAACCACTTGAACGCATTACCGAGACAATTTCACAGGTTGATGACGGCAATCTTTCGGCGCGAACCGGCCTTCCACCGAACGCAGACGAGATAGGACAGGTGGCCGTTCACCTTGATGAGCTGCTTGATCGGCTCCAGCAGCGCGAGGGTGAGCTGCGCGCTTGGAACGAGGAGCTCAACGTCCGGGTCGGCCAACGCACACAGGAATTGCAGCTTGCCAATCTGCGTCTGGAGGCAACGACGAAGCAATTGGTCATGTCGGAAAAGCTGGCGACGATCGGAGAGATTACCGCGGGCGTCGCCCACGAGATCAACAATCCGATTGCGGTGATCCAGGGCAATCTCGAAGTCGCGCGTGTGATTCTGGGCGATCAGGCGGATCTGGCGAGGACGGAGTTCAATCTGATCGATGAGCAGGTCGAGCGGATCAGCCGGATCGTGGGCAAGCTTCTGCAGTTTGCCAGACCGGAGGAATTTGCCGGATATGTGGAGCGTCTCAGCCCGGACGCGGTGATCTCAGACTGTATGCCGCTGGTCAAACATGTGCTCAGCCGGGCAGGCATTGAAATCGTCAGGGCAGACACTGCCACCGGCCTTCTGGCAATGAACCGCACTGAACTGCAACAGGTACTGGTCAACCTCATCGTCAATGCCGCTCATGCCATGCCAGAGGGCGGAACCCTTACATTGACCAGCTTTGATGAGGAACGGCACGGGTCACATGGGGTAGGGCTTGCCGTGAAGGATAATGGCGTGGGCATGAGTGAAGATGTCGTCGCCCGAATTTTCGATCCCTTCTTCACCACGAAGCGGCAGGAGGGAACGGGTCTCGGTCTGTCCGTCAGCCAGATGCTGATTGCCCGGCAAGGCGGTGAAATTACTGTCGAGAGCATTCCCGGCCAGGGTACGTCCTTCACCATATGGCTGCCGCAGGCCCTCTAGGGGCAGCCAAAGCCATCCGATCGTGGCGAAAAGAAAGCAAAAATGTGGACATTTTGTCGGGCCCGCTGGGACATTTTGTCCCACTGCCTGATGAATGCCTGTCTATCTCGTTGATAAACCTCAATTTCGTTTCTGGCACATGAATTGCTGAGCCTTGGATGGCAACACATCAGGCCAGTGCATGTGAGCGTCCCGTAGAAGGAGCCGCCCGCGCATTTTGGCCCCGTGGGCTTGGGACATTGTTTCCAATGTATCGGAGCGCGCCTTGCGCCAGGAAGCGCCAGACGCTGCTCCGACACCGTGGAAATGAATAACAACATCGAAATTCATCGCCTGGCGCGGTGAATGGAGGGACACAAATGACTGCGACCAACGAAACATTCGCGCCCACAGGTGCGGGTGCAGGTCTTCTGGACCGTGAAAGAATTATCGCAAAACCTGGCTTCAACCGCTGGCTGGTTCCCCCGGCCGCTTTGGCCATCCATCTGTGCATCGGCATGGCTTACGGCTTCTCGGTTTTCTGGCTGCCGCTCACCAAGGCAATCGGCATCACGTCGTCCGTTGCATGTACCGACCTCAACCTCGCATCTGCGCTGTTCACCACGACTTGCGACTGGCGCGTCAGTGACCTCGGCTGGATCTACACACTCTTCTTCGTTCTCCTGGGTTGCTCTGCCGCCATATGGGGTGGATGGCTGGAGCGTGCGGGTCCCCGCAAGGCAGGCTTCGTATCGGCAATCTGCTGGTGCGGTGGCATGACCATCGCTGCCATCGGCATCATGACACACCAGCTTTGGCTAATGTGGTTCGGCGCCGGCGTTATCGGCGGTATCGGCCTTGGCCTTGGCTACATCTCTCCGGTTTCCACCCTGATCAAGTGGTTCCCGGACCGTCGCGGCATGGCAACCGGCATGGCCATCATGGGCTTTGGTGGTGGTGCTATGATTGGTGCGCCTCTTGCTGACGCTCTCATGCGCCATTTCCGCACCGACGTTTCCATCGGCGTGTGGGAAACCTTCCTTGTCATGGCAGCGATCTATTTCGTCTTCATGATGGCCGGTGCCTTTGGTTACCGCATTCCGCCAGCTGGCTGGAAGCCGGAAGGCTGGACAGCGCCTGCTGCCAAGAATTCCATGATCACGACCCGTCACGTGCACCTGAAAAACGCGCACAAGACGAAGCAGTTCTGGATGATCTGGCTCGTTCTGTGCCTTAACGTTTCTGCCGGTATCGGCGTTCTTGGCATGGCATCCCCGATGCTCCAGGAAATCTTCGCCGGTTCGCTGATTGGCCAGCCGGACGTCAAGTTCGCTGATCTTACCCCGGAGCAACTGGCGCAGATCGCCGCAATCGCCGCCGGTTTCACCGGCTTGCTGTCGGTATTCAACATCGCCGGTCGTTTCTTCTGGGCTTCGCTCTCTGACCGCATCGGCCGCAAGGGCACCTACTTCACCTTCTTTGCTCTCGGCATCCTGCTTTATGCGTCGGCTCCCTGGGCGGCAGGTCTGGGCAACAAGGCGCTCTTCGTTGGAATGCTCTGCATCATCGTTTCGATGTATGGTGGTGGCTTTGCGACGATTCCGGCCTATCTTGCCGATATCTTCGGCACCCAGTTCGTTGGCGCCATCCATGGCCGCTTGCTCACAGCCTGGGCAACGGCGGGCATCATCGGGCCTGTCGTCGTCAACTACATTCGTGAAGCGCAGATCGCCGCCGGTATTCCGCGCGCCCAGGTCTATGACTTCACGATGTATATTCTGGCTGGCATGTTGGTCCTCGGCCTCATCGCCAATCTGATGGTGAAGCCGCTGGCCGACAAGTGGTACATGTCGGAAGAAGAAGTTGCGGCCCTTCAGGCCAAGACGACAGCTGCTGGCGCCGGTCCGACCGGATCTTTCGGAATTGGCAAGGGTGGCTTCGACGCCAAGGCGCTGATTGCATGGGCAATCGTCGGTATCCCCATCATCTGGGGTATCTGGATTACGCTGCAGAAGACATTCGTATTGTTCACCTGAGCGACACGATATGACACATGAAAAAGGCGGCAGATTGCCGCCTTTTTTGTTGGCCGGGAAAGTCTCGGCTTAGAAGTCTTCCCATTTGGCTGCCGCTGCAGTCTGTCTGGACGATGCTACCATCCTGACTGGCGATGGCGCGACACGTGCCTCCGGGACGCGGGGGGAGGGGGCGGAATTGCCGATCTTGAACTGACCCAGCAATTCTCTCAGGCTCTCGGCTTCGCGCGCCAGGCCGTGGCTCGCGGCGTTGGTCTCTTCCACCATTGCCGCATTTTTCTGAGTTGCCTGATCCATGATGTTGACGGCATCATTGATTTCCGCCAGACCGCTTGCCTGCTCCTTGGTGGCCTCAACGATAGCCGCGACATTGGCATCGATCAGTCCGACCTTGGACGCAATCTCCTTGAGGGCGCTCCCCGTCTGGCCGACAAGATCGACACCGTTGGCGACCTGTTCTCGAGATTTGTTGATCAGTTGCTTGATTTCCTTTGCTGCACTTGCCGAACGCTGCGCAAGTTCGCGAACCTCCTGTGCGACGACGGCAAAACCCTTACCAGCCTCGCCTGCGCGGGCGGCCTCTACCCCGGCATTCAGGGCAAGTAGGTTTGTCTGAAAGGCGATATCGTCGATAACGCCGATAATGTTGGTGATCTCACCGGAAGACTGTGAGATTTGGTCCATGGCCCCGATGGCCCGGTCGACAATCGCGCCTGATACTTCGGCGCTTTGTTTTGTGGAGTTAACCAGCTTCCCGGCCTCGTTGGCCCGCTGGCTGGAATCCTTTACCGTCGTCGTTATCTGCTCCAATGCCGCCGCGCTCTCTTCCAGAGACGCCGCCTGCTGGCTCGTTCGCTGTGCAAGTTGGTCTGCCGCGACACGAATTTCCGTCGAGCCCGAGGCAATGGTCGTGGCATTGTTCGCCACGGTTTGCATGGTCAGGCGCAGTTTCTCGATGACTTCATTGAAATCGGCCCGCAGCTTTTCCATGCTGGGCACAAAAGGCGTGTCCAACTTCTGGCGAAGTTCTCCATCTGCCAATTGGCGCAAGGCTTCGCCAAGCGTCGAAATCGCGCTCATGCGCGGCGTCACGTCCGTGGCGAGTTTGACGACTTTTACAACATGCCCCTTGTCGTTCAGGATGGGATTGTAAGCCGCCTGGATCCAGACTTCCTTGCCGTTCTTGCCGTATCTGACGAATTCGTCGGAGATGAATTCACCCGCTGCCAGGCGCTTCCAGAAGTTGGCGTATTCCGGTGAAGCAACATAGTTTGGTTCGCAAAACATCCGGTGGTGCTTGCCGACAATTTCGCTCAGGCTGTAATTCAGCGTGGTGCAGAAGTTCTCATTCGCGGTCAGAATCTCACCGGTCGGCGTAAATTCAATAACGGCCTGAGAACGTGAGAGGGCGTTCATCTTGCCCTTGTCGTCGTCAGCCTTCAGCTTCTTCGCCGTAATGTCGGTTGCAAGTTTAACAACCTTGTAAGGTTTGCCGTTACGGCAGATGGGGTTGTAGGAAGCTTCGATCCAGACTTCCCGACCGTCTTTGCGAATACGCTTGTATTCCCGTGCGTCGTATTTCCCGTTTCCGAGGCTCTTCCAGAAGTCGATATAGGCTTGAGAATTTCTGTAATCCTCTTCGCAGAAAATCCGATGATGTTTTCCAACGATTTCGGCCAGCGAGTACCCCATCGCCGAGCAGAAGTTTTCGTTGGCATCAAGAATGTTTCCCGTCAAATCGAATACGATCATCGCCTGAGATGCTGAAAACGCGTCCAGGACTTGCTTGTTGTCCGCACTCTTTCCCCGCCAAAGCATGTTGTCTCCAGGTTGGCTGATGATGCCGCGGCAATGAAGCCATCCGGTGCCGCGCGCATTGTTTTCGAGAACAATCATTATGAATGATTGTTTTCGCTCTGGGATTGAATTAGACATCTATAATATTAAAAATTCATTTATGAATTTCTCTTACAGCAGTATTTTTCCCTGTATTGCAAGTATAAATCGACTATTATTGCGAATAAATCTTTTGTTAATTCAAAGGTTTATAGTATTTAAATGTATATCCGCATATTGTTTTATGAAACAACAGCAATGAAAAAAGCCGCCCAGTTTTGCCGGGCGGCTTCGCAATGGTAGAAAACTATACTTGGCAGTATCAGGCGGCCAGATCTTCCAGATCGGTGCCCTTGAACATCTTTGCGAGGTTCAGGAAGCAAATCATGCCATGTTCGTTTGCGATGATGCCTTCCGAGAAGGACTTGTCGAAGGACGCCGAAACTTCAGGGACAGGCTGCACCTGGCTTGCTGGAATTGTCAGAATGTCCGAGACGCGATCAACCAGCATTCCGATGACCATATTGTGCACTTCGGCAACGACGATGGCGCTGCGTTCATTCGCAACAGTGCTCTTCATGCCAAGCTTGTAGGCCAGGTCGATGATGGGGATGACAGAGCCGCGAAGGTTCATGACGCCGATGACATCCTTCGGCGCGTGTGGAAGTGGAGTCGATGGAGCCCAGCCGCGGATTTCACGGATGGTGGTCGTTTTGACGCAGAACTCCTGATCGTGCAGACGAAACGCGATGATTTCCAGCGTATCGCCGCCAAAGTTCGTAGAATTAATCGTAACCATCAGAATTCTTCCCAATCCTTGTTCTGGGCTAGTGCAAGCGCACCGACGCTCGCGTATCCGGACTTCGGCTTCCTGCCTGGTGTAAGAACAACCGGAGCATGGCGTTCCGGCTTCATCCGTATAGTTGTAACAGCAGATTGTTGCTTAAATCTAAACTGCGTTAACAAATTTCTCAGAATCGACTTGATGCGCAAGGCTTTGGATTGCTGCGGTGGTGTCTTCCAACGTCGCCGTGTTTTGCTGGGCACTCGAATCCAGCGCTTGAAGGGCGTGGGTTCTGTATCGAGAGTTCTTCACCCGCTTACGCTGCGGGTTTCAGTACTCTTTTTCGTAGAAGATGCCTGCAGCACCTTCGCCATCACCACCGGCTTCGCCGCGCAGTTTCACGCCTCGTCCGACATCGAGATTGATGATCGCTTTTGCACCTGAACTGCCGCTCTGCTCAAGCTCCAGATAGGTCCGGTCATTCAGATATTTACCGGCAGAAACGCGCGCCTGACCTTCCGAATCCGTCGAAATATCGAGATCGTCGATACCGAGGTTGCTGCGCAGGCTGTCGAAAAGAGATGTGGAGCGCCCGCCTGCGAGCTGACCGGCCGCATCTGCCAGACGCGCGATCTGGAGTGCGGACAGTTTTGACATGGATTGGCCGAAAATCAGCTGGGCCATCACCTCGTCCTGCGGCAATGCCGGGGAGGAGGTAAAGGCGAATGCCGGATCATTGGCATTGCCGGTAACCGATACCGTTACCGTTGTCGATCCGGCGGTCGATTCGGCTGCCATGTTGAGCACGGGTACGAGACCGCCGCCGAAGGTGATGTCGCCGGTGGTGAAGTCCAGACGGCGCGTCAGGATTTCCAGTCGGCCCCGGCGCATTTCAAAGCCGCCCGATACGGCTGGCTCCGCTGCCGTGCCCCGCACCGTCAGGCTACCCGTCAACTCCGCGTCGATGCCTCGTCCGCGCACGAATATGCCGCTTGGCGCATTGATCTGGAGATCGAGAGCGATGGGCGACGAGTTCCCCCCGCTGCCCTTGTCTGCCTTGAGCTTGCGGTCCTGTGCTCTTACCGCTGCCGGAGCGTTCTTGTGCTTGACATTCAACTGTGACAGCGAAGCGGGCAGACGCTCTGGAATGGTGATTGAGCTTTTTTCGAGTGTGATCGTACCGCCCAACACCGGTGAATTCAGGACCGGGCCCTTCAGGGTCAAGGTGCCGCTTGCGATCGTGGTGAACAACGTTCCGTCATTATAGGCCGCGCGATCAAGCGTGATGGTCAGATCGGCGGGAAAGCCCGACGCGGCAGACATTCCGACCGAGCCCGTGCCGGATATGGTTCCCCCACCTGCCAGACGGCCTGTCAGGCGCGAGATCGTCGCCTTGTCACGGTCAAAGCCAATCGTGGCACCCAGATTGTTGATCGTCAGGTTGCGACGGACATCGGTCACGCGCGTACCGTCCGTCGTTATGCCGCCGGTAATGACCGGCGCACTGGTGGTGCCGTCGATCTTGACATCGATTGCTGCCGAACCTTGAACATCGAACCCTTGCGCAGACGTTTGCGCTGCGAGAGCCCCGAAGGGCAGGGTACCCTTGAACGCCATCGCCAAAGGCCTGTTGCCGGTGACGCCCAGCGTACCTCCGCCGGACAGCGTGAGGCCACCCTGTCCTGTGACCGTGGTGTCGAGACGCAAGGTTGCCCCTGCAAAACGCCCATTTGCCTTTATGCCCAGGGCACCCAGACCAGCGGCCCGTGTCTGGCTGATGGCAGCGTCAGACCATGTCAGATCGTAATCCACCGCAGGATCGGACGAGGCGCCGGTGGCGGCCACAGTGCCGGAAATAGTTCCCGCCGCATCAAGCCCCGGTGAAAAGGCATTTGCGAGGTCGGCTGGCAGGCTTCTGATCTGCGCCTTGAGATCGAGCGCAGATCCTGCCGTACCGTTGACCTCAATGCGGCCATTTCCCGTCTGGATGAAGAGATTGCTGATGCGAGCCGTACCATTGGTGATGGTAACAGTTGTTGGCTGCACAAGCTTGACCGGAATACCCCGTGGGGTCGCTGACAGCGCATCCACCGTTACCGCTATCGGTCCTGCGCCGGTATCTGCGCTTCCCTTGAGGGTCAGAGGCGCGTTGTCGTAACGACCATTGAGATCGAATGTTGTTGCCGTTCCGGCATGATCGACGTTGACGTTCAGCCCTGAAATGGCAACAGCACCGGCATTGATGGTTTCCGCGCGCACATTTCCATTGGCAGCCAGAGCCGTGAGATCATCGATCTTCAGATCGGCGGCCAGTTTCGAAATCGTTGTGGTGCCCTGCGCGATGGTTCCGCCGGTTGCGCGGATGGTGGCGGCAATCTTTCCGCCGGAGTTTGACAGCGCAATATCGCCCTTTACGTCACCACTGGCCTGCTGCGCCGCAAGGGCAGCAAGCAACGACAGGTCCGGGAAATCAAACGTCAGCTGACCGGAGGGAAGAAACTCGCGGCTGAACTGAAGGTCGCCTCTCAAAACGTTGCGACCGACCTTGATGTCAAGTTCCGGTATTGCTGTGCCGTTTTCACTCTGAACCAGCTGGCCCGATGCATCGATGACCTGGCCATCCAGTGTGCCGCTGGCCTGAAGTTTGGCTTGCGGCGCATTCAGATCGGCCTTGCCGTTTGCCGTTACCGTCAGAGCTTCCAAAGCCCGCCCCGCCAAGAGCGCCTTTGCAGAATTGAGGTTGATCTGGAAATCCGCGGCGGTTAGCGGACCATTGGCCTCCAACGAAAAACCGACCGCGCCAGATGCCTGAGGCGTCAGCTTTTCAAGCGCCGGCAGTCGTCCGCCGAGCTTTGCGACGATATTGCCGTTCTCAAGCGAGAGGTCGCCATTGGCTTCCAGGGTTCCGGATTTGATTACCAGATTTTCGATGCGCGTCGCCCTGCCCACGGTCGCATTGACGTAGCCGTCCACTGCAATGGTGGTATCGAATTTCGCTGCCAGATCAGGGGGAAGAACGGCTGGCATGACGAAAAGACGGAGATTCGTGGCAACTGTGCCGGTGGCGATATCATAGGTGCCGCTGCCTGTGCCGCCAATGCTCGGGCTTTCCAGGGTCGCACCTTCAAAGGCAATCGTCTGGGGCGAAATGCGCAGCGGTGCGTTCAGTGTCAGCGGTGCCTTGACGACGCGCTGGAGGTCCGGTGCAGTCATTGTCGACCGGGCGATGCTGACCGACGTCCTGATCGTGCCGCTCTGGCTGGCCAGGTTGAGATCGTCGCTCATGGCCGAAAGCTTGACGTCTTCGAATTGGCCCTGAGGCAAATCAAGCCGCCTGAGAGCGGCGCTCAAGGAGAGCTTGGCGGCATCAGCGCCGCCACGGAGCGATAGATCCATGCCATCGATCAGGGCGTTCAGCTCGCCGCCTTCCAGCGGCAAACGAAGATTGATCGGTCCATCCGTGCCGATGAGATTGGCGGAAAGGTCGTTTTGACCCTGCGGGTCGATGGCGCCTGATGCTGTCAGAAGCAGCTTGCCGGTTTCCAGTGTCCCGCTTTCGACGCCGATGCGTCCTTCCGGCGAGATGGTTGCGGCGAGATCGAGTTTGGTCTGGCCGGCAAAGAGCTGGCGGGTAAAGGGTGGCAACAGCATGTCCGGCTGTCCGCCGCCATGCAGTTCCAGACGGCGTGTGCCATCGGCGGCAAGCTGGTGTCGACCGGTGACGTCTAGAACCTGCGTATCCGCCACGGCGCCATTCAGTTTACCGGTCCAGTCTGACAGGGCCCCTTCGCCGCGAAGGTTGAGCGCGACCGCAGGTGCGCCCGGCAGGCGCAAAAGATTTGCCAGCAAGCCACCCTGTGGCTCGTTGAGTGACGCATCCAGCTTCAGAATGTTGTCATTCGGTGCAAATGCGATATCGGCAACGACAAGCGCCTTGGCGTCATCCTTGCGGTTGGCGGTGAGCGACAGTGAAATTGCGTTGCTTGTCGCGTTCCCACGACCTCTGGCGGCCAGAGCGAACGTCCGTCCGGCCAGTTTTTCACCAAGCCTGATATCGGGCAGGGAAAGATCGTCGATGGAGATTTCCACCGGCAAAGAAAAATCTTCCGTGCTTTGCGGGGCGGGCTCTACGGGGGGCAGGGGAGCCCGCTCGATATCGACGCTTGCGGCGGTTACGCGCTCTGCTTTGAACGTGCCTTTCAGGAGCGCAAGCGGTGACCAGTCCACTTCAATGCCGGTCAGCCGGGCATAGGGGCCTTGTCTGTCGGATACGGTCAGGCTTGCAACCCGCAGATCGCCTGTCAGCAGTCCCGACGGGGCCGAGATTTCGAACGCCTGGTCCGGGGTGGAGATGAGAGAGGCAATTTGTCTTGCTGCAAATTGAGCGCCCGTCGATGTGAAGCCTAAAAACAGGACAGCTACAAGCACGAGTGCCACACCTGCCAGGGCGGCGTAGACGATCCATGTCAGGGTACGAATCAATGCTGTCATCGAAATCAATCTACACTTTGCTGGTTACGCCCGGCATTGCTCTTCAGAACGCCTGTCCAATGCCGGCATATATGCCGAAGCTGCTGCCACCGTCATATTTTTCGAGCGGCATGGCCACATCGAGACGCAGAGGGCCGAAAGGCGTTGCATAACGAAGTCCGATACCTGCACCTGCGCGAATATCGGAAAAATCCGGCGTGATTTTGGATGATACCACGCCTGCATCGACAAAGGGAACCAATCCGATCGTTTCCGTGACCTTGAAGCGTGCCTCCAGCGAGGCCACGACATAGGAACGGCCTCCTGTTGCTTCGCCGCCATCGGTGTAAGGCGAGATTTCCTGATAGCTGTAACCGCGAACCGAGCCGCCGCCGCCCGCATAAAAGCGTCGTGTCGCAGGCACGTCTTCAAGTTCGCTGACACCGACAAGAACGCCGCCGGCAATCTTGCCGGCCAACACCACCTGATCATCGGCACCGAGGCCCTTGTAGCCGGTGGTAGATCCCTCGAAGCTGGTGAAGAACGTGCCGTTCAGCGCCTCGTAACTCGGTTTTACAGAAACAGCAGCGCGAAACCCGTCGGTCGGGTTCAGCTTGTCGTCACGCATGTCGCGCACGAACTCCAGCGGGATGGATGTCGTGAGATACTGGTTGTTGCCGAACGCATCGTCCGTATCGGTAAACTCGACCTCAAGCCCGGCTGAAGCCGTATCATAGTCATTGAACTCATAGGAAAAACCGCCATAGCCGGTGACGGATCTCGCGTCATAGGTATCCGGATGTTCCGTCTTGGCCTTGAGGCTGGCGGTAAATGTCGTCTCCGGGTTGAAGATGCCCGGCTTGGTGAAAATGATCCCGGCGGAATAGTCCATGTCCTGGACATTCGATGCCTCGCCCAGTCGCGAAACCGCGCCTTCTATCCGAAGCGATTCGGCTTGTCCGAAGAGGTTTCGATGTCCCCAGTAGCCGTGAAGACCGATACCTTCGGTGGTCGAATATTGAGCGCCAACGCCGAGATACCGGTGCTTGCCTTCCGAAACCTCGATGGTGAGCGGAATGGTGCCATTGGGCGCAAGAGCGCTGGCTTCCTTGATGGTGATGCTGGAAAAGACCCCCAGCTTGCGCAATCGTTCAGAGGCTTTCCGCAGTTTCTCAGGCGAATAGGGTTCGCCGCCATTCAGACGCGAATAGCGCTCAATGAATGCCTGATCGACGGTGCGCTGGCCCTTGACAGTTACATTGCCCAGCGGCGCAACCGGCCCGCCCTTGGCCGCAAGTGTCAGATCGACCGTGCTGTTGGCATGGTTGGCGACGGCTTCTCTTTTTGTCAGTTCAGCAAGCGGGCGGCCTTCGGCCTTCAGATCGTCAATCAGCTTGTTGCCTGCCTTGATGATGGCAAGGGAGCCTGCATCGCCACCCGTTACAAGGCCGTACTGATCGAGGTCCCGCCCTGCGACATCACCCTCCAGCCTCACATTTCCAAGGGTGAAGGCGGGTCCTGGAACCACTTCGAAGACGACTGGAACGGGCCCGGAGCGATTGAACGCCGGATTTGGAGGGATGGAATCGATATCCCGCCCTTCGATGGTAACCTTTACCGTGCCGCCATACCGCGCATTCTCATAGAGCGCGGCAATCAGCCTCTCACGGTCATCGCGCGCCCTGATCAACAGGCCAAGGTCGCCGGAGGCCGGCTTGTCGGGTTCGGATGACAGAAGGGAGCTGTTTTCCAGGCTTTGCTGCAGCTTGCTGTCGGCGCCGGGTGCATTCAGCGTGACGGTGAATTTGACGGGATCAAGGACCTGTTCTTCGTCCTTGTCCGATCCGAATATGGTAATGCCGAAAATCTTGAAGGCGAAGGCCTGGGACGCGAATCCCGGATAAAGCGATATGGATGCTGCGACCGCCAGTGCGGTGCCTGCCTTCCAGAACGCAATACTCTTCTTTGGGTCAGTCCGTCTTGCTGGCATACGCTACTTTATGGTTGAGCATTTATTATCGGCCCTACCGGTTTCCCGTCCGTTAATATGACATTTTAATCATAAATGGACAGGTTGGTAACCCGCAAAAGCATTTTCGCACCACAAACGCAAAAGCCCCGGCGAACCGGGGCTTCCTCGATAGAATTTTCAGGTATTAGCGGCAACGAGCTGTGTAACGCTGACCGTACTGGTCGCGGTAGTAGCAATAGCCAGGCTCGGAAGCGTTGCCGATCAGAGCGCCGCCCACACCGCCGATAGCTGCGCCAACCGCTGCGCCACGGACGTTGCCGGTTACTGCACCACCGATGACAGCGCCGGAAACGGCACCGATCGAAGCGCCCTTTTCAGTCTGCGTGCAACCTGCAAGCGTCAAACCGATTGCGGCGAAAATAATAGCCTTTTTCATGAACTCTCTCCAACGTTACATACGAGCTCTATGGCTCTTGGTAGGCGTCCCATAGGTTATCTGCGGCGACTGCTACCTCCGACCGCAACAGATATCTAACAAGTCGAATGTGTTTATGGAAGCCTCCCCTTGTCAGGCTATGCTCCCGGCCCAAATCGATTGTGCCCTACTGAACGGCATCAGAAAGAAAAAGTTCCAATTTGATTGCTGATTGATGTGAATCAATTTTGCGGTTTGGCAATTCCCTTATATGTGTTTTTGGAATAGTTCAAAATTGGAGGCGAATTGACGCAGTTTATCTTAAATGGCGTCAAGGGGGGTTGACGGTTCAGGGAGGTGAGCCGACAACGAATACAAGATTTCTGGAGCATGGAATGGACTTTGAGGCATACTTCAAGACCGAGCTGGATGGCTTGCATTCGGAAGGTCGCTACCGCGTATTCGCCGATCTGGAGCGGCAGCAGGGCAATTTTCCGCGCGCCACCCGCTACACGGAAAAGGGCGACAAGCAGGACGTCACGGTCTGGTGCTCCAACGACTATCTCGGAATGGGTCAGAACCCCAAGGTGATCGAGGCGATGAAGGCCGCAATCGACCACTGTGGCGCGGGTGCGGGAGGCACCCGGAATATTTCTGGCACCAACCATTATCATGTTCAGCTGGAACGCGAGCTTGCCGATCTTCACGGCAAGGAATCCGCGCTGATCTTCACCTCCGGCTATATTTCCAACTGGGCGACGCTTGGTACGCTCGGACAGAAGATTCCTGGCCTCATCATTTTCTCCGACGCTCTCAACCACGCTTCGATGATTGAAGGCATCCGCTATGGCCGCTGTGAAAAGGTCATCTGGAAGCACAATGATCTCGAAGATCTTGAAGCAAAGCTCAAGGCTGCCGATCCCTCGGCGCCGAAGCTGATTGCCTTCGAATCCGTCTATTCGATGGATGGCGACATTTCGCCGATCAAGGAAATCTGCGACTTGGCCGACAAGTACGGCGCAATGACCTATCTCGATGAAGTTCATGCCGTTGGCATGTACGGCCCGCGCGGTGGCGGTATCGCTGAGCGTGAAGGCTTGATGGATCGCCTGACGATTATCGAGGGCACGCTGGGCAAGGCATTCGGCGTCATGGGTGGCTATATCGCTGCGTCAGAGGCGCTTTGCGATTTCATTCGCTCCTTTGCGTCGGGCTTCATCTTTACCACGGCATTGCCACCGTCACTGGCGGCCGGTGCTGTTGCGTCCATCCAGCATCTGAAGGCAAGTCCGTTCGAGCGGTCCCGGCATCAGGAGCGCGTCCGCACACTTCGTTCCATGCTCGACAAGAGCGGCATTCCGCACATGCCAAATCCAAGCCATATCGTCCCCGTCATGGTCGGCGATGCGGCCAAGTGCAAGTGGATTTCCGACATCCTGCTCGATGATCATGGCGTTTATGTGCAGCCGATCAATTATCCCACGGTGCCACGCAAGACGGAACGTCTGCGCATCACCCCGACACCGCTTCACAGCGATGCGGATCTGGAGCAGCTGGTTGGAGCACTTCACCAGTTGTGGTCGCGATGCGCTCTGGCGCGGGCTGTTGCCTGATAAGAATGAGAAATTTCGAAACGAAGGGCCGCGTTATGCGGCCTTTTGTTTATTGAGAATGGTTTCCCGCGCATAAGTCCGCGCCTGCGCATCGGCAGCAAGGACATCCTCGATAGTCTGGGCGGTCCTTCCGTCGTTCATGCGGTCCATCACGGTCTCCACGATGTCCGCCATATCCAGAAAGCCGATCTGCCCGTCTACGAAGGCGTGGTATGCGGCTTCATCGGCGGCATTGAGGACCGCGCCCTGCGCACCGCCACGCTGCAAGGCGGTTCTGGCAAGCCTGAGGGCAGGGAAGCGAACCTCATCAGGTGCTTCGAAATCCAGCCTCGCCAACCTCGCAAAGTCCAGACGCTCCACCTCGATGTCGCCGCGCGCGGGGTAGGTCAGGGCATAAGCGATGGCCGTGCGCATGTCCGGGCAGCCGAGTTGCGCGATGACTGAGCCATCCGTGTAGGCCACCATGGAATGGATGATCGATTGTGGATGAACGATAACCTCGATCTGGTCGGGCGAAAGATCGAACAGATATTTTGCCTCGATCATTTCCAGCGCCTTGTTGAACATGGAGGCACTGCCGATGGATACTTTGAGGCCCATCGACCAGTTGGGATGCGCCCGCGCGACGTCGGCAGTCACCCCGGCCATTTGCTCGCGACTATGGGTACGGAACGGACCTCCGGACGCTGTCAACACGATGCGTTCGATGGCCTTTCTGTTATGGGGTTCGAGGCATTGAAAAATCGCGCTGTGTTCGCTGTCGACGGGAATAAGTTGGCCGCCCCCTTCGGCAACGGCGCGAAGAAAGACGTCTCCGGCGGAAACGAGACATTCCTTGTTTGCCAGAGCAATATTGGCGCCACGCCGTGCCGCAGCAAGCGTCGGCTCAAGCCCCGGCGTTCCGGCAATGGCCGCCATCACCCAGTCTGCATCCATGCTGGCGGCTTCATCAAGGCCACTTTGCCCGCTTGCAACGGCAATGCCTGTTCCAGCAAGAGCATCCTTCAAGGCAGCGTATTTATCTTCCTGCGAAGTAACGGCAAGCTTGACGCCGAGGTCGCGGGCCTGTTGCGCCAGAAGATCGATATTGCTCGCTCCGGTCAACGCCATCACCTCGAACCGGTCACGACCGCCCAACTGCCGGATGACGTCCACCGTATTCGTGCCAATGGAGCCGGTGGAACCAAGAATGGTCAGCCTGTGTGGTGAAGTCGGGCCTTGAGCGTTCGTCATAACAATCCGGTTCATATCGATAATGTCTTTCAAGCCTCTACAAGGCAAAGGCGGGCATAACAAGGAGGAACCCACACTTGTGTTTGGCGGTTGCTGCCCGCATAGTCTCACCCCTGATGCTGAGGAATGACATGCGGCGCTTTTTTGTTTCAAGTGGTTGGATTTTTATTGCGACTATCGTTCTCGTGCTGGCATTCATCCCTTTTGATCCGCTGATCTCGCAACGGGCGCAGGCACTTCCGGCTGCTGTCGTCGGCTTCAACCAGGCAATAACGGATTTCGGCACGTTCCGCTGGATGCTCTACACCACAGGATTTCTGGCAATCCTCGCCTATACGGCTGCCCGTGCATTCGGGACGCGCGCCTACGGTGTGCGTATAAGAACGACGTGGCGTCTGCTCTTCTATTTTTTCTCGACAATCGGTACGGCAAGTGTGCTCGTCCATCTGCTGAAATTCCTCATCGGACGCGCAAGGCCGGAGCTTCTGATGGAGATGGGGGCCTACAGTCTCACACCCTTTACCGGCGACAATCTCTATGAGAGCTTTCCGTCCGGACACTCAGCCGCAGCGGGCTCCTTTTTCGGCGCCTTTCTGATGCTTGTTCCCCGCTTCCGTTTTCTGTTTATCGGTCTTGCCCTGGTCATCGGTGTCTCACGCGTCATTGTCGGGGCGCATTATCCCAGCGACGTTGCTGCCGGACTTTTGCTGGGCACCTGGACGGCGATTGCCTTTGCCTTCATCTTTGCGCGGGGGGGATGGTTGTTCAGTTTCAATGAGAATGGCTGGCCTCACCCGAAACATGCCGTGTCTCGGCGGAGCTAGCCATTGGGCGAAGTGGAATCCAGATCATGCAGTCGATAAGAACGACCGTGGCGATTGCCGGTGGCGGGCCGGCGGGGATGATGCTCGGGCTTCTCCTTGCGCGCTTCAACATCGACGTGACCGTGATCGAGAAACACGCCGATTTCCTTCGCGATTTCCGCGGCGACACCATTCATCCGTCAACGCTTGAAATCATCGAGCAGCTTGGCTTCATCAAGGAGTTTCTGGCGCTTCCGCACACGAAGGCGAAAAAACTCCATGCACAGATTGGTGAGCAAAAGATCACGATTGCCGATTTTTCATGGCTGCCGGTCAAAAATCGCTTCATCGCTTTCATGCCGCAATGGGATTTTCTGAATTTCATCGCGGGCAAGGCCGGTCACTACGAGAATTTTCGACTGTTGATGGGTGCGACCGTGACCGATCTGGTCGAAGATGGAGGAAGAGTGCGTGGCCTTCGCCTTGAAACCGCAAACGGTCCTTTGACTGTCGAGTCGGACCTTGTGGTCGGAGCGGATGGGCGCAATTCCGCAATTCGGGAAAAGGCTGGTCTGGAAATCCAGAGATTCGGCGTGCCGACGGAAGTGCTGTGGATGCGGCTGTCAAAACAGCCGGGGGATCCCGTTGAAACGATGGGACATGCCGGCCCGCAACAGGGCTTCGTCCTCATCGACCGCGGCGACTACTGGCAATGTGGCTATGTGGTTCGCAAGGGTGTCTTCGCCGAGATCAGGTCAAAGGGGCTGGATGCATTCCGCAAACAGGTCGCGCAGGTCTGCCCGCTGCCGCAGGAACGGCTTCTGGAGTTGGAAAGCTGGAACCATGTCCAGTTGCTGACCGTGCGGATCGACCGTCTCACACAATGGTGGAAGCCGGGCGTTATCTGCATCGGAGATTCGGCCCACGCCATGTCGCCCATCGGCGGCGTGGGTGTCAATCTGGCCATTCAGGATGCGGTGGCGACCGCGAACGTGCTCGTTCCCATTCTGACCTCTGGCCGGGCCATCACCGATGCCGATCTGGCTGCGATAGAGAAACGCCGGACTTTTCCGACAAAGGCGACGCAGCGGCTGCAATTGATGATGCGCAGCAAGAACAGAAAAGATCAGGCCGATGCGAAAAAGGCGAAGGGTCCGCCAGCTTTCGTTCTGGCCATCATGCGCTTTCCACTTCTGGCGCATCTGGCAGGCAGGTTGATAGGGCTCGGCTTCCGACGCGAGAAGCTCAGACACTGAGCCTGTCATGTTCGCGCTCGTCGTAGAGTTGGCGCAATATCCGCGCCGTGCCCGCGGCTCCATCCAGATCGAGGTCGATATGGTCGGGTTCAGGCAGGTCTAGTGCCGCATTGATGGCGTCAGCCATGGATTGCGGAGATATGGCATCCTCTTCAAGAACCTGGGCAAGACCCAGTTTTGCAAGGCGGCTGGCGCGTGCGCCCTGTTCCGTCTCTCCGCTGGCCGCGAAGGGAATGAGCAGAGAGCGGCATTTGGCCTGCAGTATGTCGCAAACCGTGTTGTAGCCGGCTTGCGATATGGAAAGACGGGCTCCTGACAATAGGTTGGCGAAGTCCTTCCGGAACCGGAAAACCTCTATTCCGTTGCCTGCTCGTGCGGAAATGGCATCCACATCCGCCTGCGGCATGTTCGGCCCGGTGATCAGGCACCAGCTCTTCACGCGGTCGATGGCGGGAGCCGCATCCAGTGCCGCGCTGATAAGCTTTGCGCCGACCGCTCCACCGCCTGCTGATACCACCACATCGAAACGGTCCCGGGCAGCCTCCGCTCTGGCAGGTGCAACAAGGCCGGTATAGACGATCCGCTGGCTGATCTGGTGGGCGAGCGGAAACGTATCTTCCAGCCGCACGAAATCCGGGTCGCCATGCACAAGCACCGTATCGAAATGCTTTTTGACGAGAGCGATGGTTTCCTCGTCGCGCCCCGGCTTGGCGCGCTCCTGCAGGATGTCGCGCAGCGAGGTCATGACCAGCGGACGCTCCAGACTGTGATCGATGGCGCTCAGCAGCGGCATGAGCTCAAAGCGTACTTGCCTGCGACCGAAAGGAAACGCCTCGATAATGACGATGTCTGGCCGTGCGCCGTGATAGGCACCGAGCAACATGCTCGTGCGATCATCCTTGAAGGCATCGTCGACCGGCTTGCCCGTTGCATCCACCAGACCGGCAAAGTTGCCGTCGCTGACAGCAATGGGCGGCAGTTCGATATGGCGGATGCCCTCGCCGGGAAATCCCGGTACCGGGGTTCCACCCGTTACCAGGGTCACGTCGAAACCGTCGGCAACCAGTGCACGGGCAATCCGGCTGGCACGGGCAATGTGGCCGATGCCGAGCAGGTGTTGCACATAGAAGAAAACGCGCGGCGCTGATTTCTTGGCGATCACAGCTTTGCCTCCCATTCCTGTTCGAACAATGCCTTCAATTCTGTAATGGAATTGCGATGATCGAATGAACTGCGCACGCGGTTTTCTGCCGCTGCGCCAAGTCTTGCGCGTTTTTCGGGGTCAACGATCACGCTGCGCAGGGCATCGGAGAATGCTGTCGCGTCTTCCGGCTCCGTCAGAACGCCGTTTTCTCCATCGATGAAAAATTCCGGGATACCGGAAATATTTGTCGATACACAGGCGAGATTCTGGCTTGCCGCCTCCACCAGAACGTTTGGCAACCCATCGCGGTCGCCATCGCTGGTAATGCGGCAGGCCAGTGCAAAGAGATCGGCCTGCCGGTAATGTTCCAGCACCTGCTTCTGGTCCATGGCTCCCGTCCACGTGATACGGTCGGAAATGCCAAGTTCGGCAGCAAGAGCCTTCAGTCCTTGCAGTTCGTCACCGCCGCCGATGTGGGTGAATTGCCATGACAGCGATGAGGGCAGGGCCGCCAGGGCGCGAAGGAGAATGTCGATGCCCTTTTTCTTGACGGCGCGTCCGACGCTGAGGATTCGGACAGGATCATTCGGATCCGAGCCGTCGCGTGGTGCTCTCGGACCTTCGAAATGCGGAAAGCGCGTCAGATCAAGGCCGTGATAGCTAAGGTGGACCTTGCCCTTGTCACGCGAGAGATTTTGCAGGTGTCGAAACCCGCTCGCCGTGCAGGTTACCGCCCAGCGGGCGCTATCCAGCTTGGCGGAAAGGTCCCTGTCGCTTGAAGTCCAGATGTCCTTGGCGTGGGCCGAAATCGTCCAGGGAATGCCGCTGATGACATGCGTATAGGCTGCAACCGATGCCGGTGTGTGGATGAAATGCACATGCAGCCAGCCAGCGTCTTTCGGCCACTCATGGGCAAGCACGGCGGCCTGACCGAAGCGGCGGAAGCGATTGCGGGTAAAGTCATGGCGCAGATCGTGCGCCAGAAGCTTCAGCGCCTTGGCGAAACCGGGCTTCTTCCGGCAGGCCCACAAGGCTTTGAGAACGCGCAAGGGTTCTTCATGCAGATATTCCGGCAGATAGGTGACACCTGCCTGTATCTCGTCGTGCACGGGGTGGCGCTTCTTGTCCGTCGGCCGCCTCATGGAAACGAGTTCCAGTTCCAGCCCGGCCTTTTCCAGCCCCAGAAGTTCCTGTGCGATGAAAGTTTCCGACAGACGCGGATACCCCTTCAGAAGAACCACGATCTTATGTCTGATGGTCACGATGTCCGTGTCTCTTTTTAAATATTAGCCGCTGGCGGGGATGACCTTGACGGCATCCTGCGGCTGAAGCCATTCGGCAATGCGTTTTGAAATATTTTCCAGCCCGTCAAGCTCGATACCCTTGCCATTGGCGGAAGGTGGAGCCCGGGTGAGCAGGGCTTTGAGTGCCTTCGCCATCTTATGCGGGTCTTCCGCATCTTCCGGCAGCAGCATGTCGAAGAGGCCGAGCTCGGAGGCTCGTGTTGCGCGGATCAACTGTTCCTCGCGCGGAACGATGCGCGGCACGATAAGAGCTGGCTTGTCAAAGGAAAGGATTTCGCAAACCGTGTTGTATCCGCCCATCGAAACGACTGCTTTCGCTCCAGCGACGATATCCTCCATCCGGTTATCGAATTCGATGATCTCGATATGCGGAATGCCGGACGTGTTCTGCATGAAGCGCTGGCGCTGTTCGCCCGGCATGTAGGGACCGAGAACGATCAGCGTCTTTTGCGTCAGCTCGGGAGCGGCCTTGTAGGCATTGATGACATTGTCGATCAGTTCGCTGCCATCCCCGCCACCACCGGTGGTCACCAGAATGTAGTCACCTTCGGCGCGATAAGACGTGCTTTCAGACTGCGTCTTGGAGCGTTGCAGGAAGCCGACGAAGTCCATTTTCTCGCGCACCGCGGATGGCACGTCGAGGCCGAGAAGCGGATCATGAAAATCCGGCGGACCGTAGACCCAGACGTGATCGTAGTAATGTTCGATCTTGCGCAGAATATCGTTTCGCTTCCACTCGGCCTCCAGCAAATTCGGCGCGTCCATCACGTCACGCAGGCCGATAACCAGCTTGGTGCCCTTTTGTTGGAGGTAGGCCAGCGTTTCCTCCACCTCACCGCGCAGGCCCATGGGTTCCTTGTCCACGATGAAGATGTCCGGCTGGAAGCTTTCGGCGGTGTGGTAGATGATCGAGCGGCGCATCTTCAGCGTTTCCTGAAGATCGATATGCCGGTCGAGCGAGGTATATTCGCCATTTCTGAGCTTGATGACGCTGGGGATTTTGACGAAATCCACCCGGGCACGGTAGTCGAATGCACCGGCGATAGTGGCGCCGGAGATGATCAGAACATTGAGCCCGCGGTAATCCTCGACAAGGGCGTGGGCAATCGTCCGACAGCGACGCAAGTGCCCCAGACCGAAGGAATCGTGGCTGTACATCAGGATGCGGACGTCGTTCAGACGGGCGCTCACGCTTGGCACCTCGGGTCCAGCTTCGAATAATGCGTCATAGGGGGTCGATATATCACTGGAAGGTCCGTCGTTATTTGAAAGGATCTGCCGCATCACGTAGTCCGTCGCCAAAGAAATTAAAGGCCAGGATGACGAGCACCACCGGGATGGTCGGCAAAAGAAGCCAGGGATAAAGGGCAATCACGCTCACGCTTCGCGCTTCTGTGAGCAGAATGCCCCAACTTGTGATGGGGGGGCGCAATCCAAGGCCGAGGAAGCTGAGTGCCGTCTCACCAAGAATCATGCCCGGTATGGTCAGTGTCGCCGACGCAATCAGATGCGACATGAAGCCGGGGATAAGATGTCGCCCGATGATACGCGGTGTGCTTGCTCCCATCAACTGGGCAGCAAGAACATAATCCTCTTCACGCAGAGCCAGAAGTTTCGAACGCACCGCGCGCGCCAGTCCCGTCCAGTCCAGAAGCCCGAGGATGAGCGTAATACCGAGGTAGACGAGGATAGGGCTCCAGGTCACCGGCATGATGGCTGCGAGCGCAAGCCAAAGGGGAATGCTCGGGATAGACTGGAGAACCTCGATGATGCGCTGGACGATCAGATCGAACACGCCACCGCGATAGCCCGCCAGACCGCCGATGACAATGCCCAGAACAAAGCTCATGGCGACGCCGAATAGCCCGATCGTCAAGGAAATGCGTGCGCCATAGATGATACGCGAAAGCACATCCCGCCCAAGCCGGTCGGTGCCGAGCAGGTACATTTGTCCACCCTCCGCCGGGCAGACCAGATGGACGTTGCTGTCGAACAGGCCCCAGAAACGATAATCATCGCCACGGCAGAAGAAGCGCAGTTTCTGGACGTCCGTCGGCACGTCGCTATAGACGCGCCGCAGATTTTCCATGTCGAGACTCATTTTTCGCCCATAGACGAAAGGCCCGACGAACTGTCCGTCATGGAACAGATGAACGGCCTGAGGCGGTGCGTAGATGTTTTCGACGTTGCGGGTATGCAGATTATAGGGCGCCAGAAATTCGCAGATCAGGATGGACAGATAGACGACCAGCAGGAAAATGCCGGAATATAGCGCGACCTTGTGCTGGCGAAACTGCCACCACATCAGCCTGAACTGCGATGCCTTGTTGAAGGCTGCCGCCCCCGAAGTCGTTGGCTCGATAAGGTTGGGATCGAACGGGGCCGTCGATACATAGTGGGGTAGCGGCTCGCCGGGCTTGGGAATGGTGGAGGTCATTTTACGTTACCACCCCCAAAGCGGATACGAGGGTCCAGAATGGCGAGTGCGATATCGGAGACCAATACGCCGATCACCGTCAGGAACGCCAGAAACATCAGGAAGGAGCCGGCCAGATACATGTCCTGACTTTGCAGGGCACGGATCAGCATTGGACCGGTCGTTTCCAGTGACAGAACGACAGCGGTGATTTCGGCACCGGAGATGATCGCGGGCAGAATGGAGCCGATGTCCGATATGAAGAAGTTCAGCGCCATGCGCAGCGGGTATTTGGTCAGCACCTTGAAGGGGTGCAGACCCTTGGCGCGGGCCGTGACGACATATTGCTTCTGCAATTCGTCCAGCAGGTTTGCCCGCAGGCGACGGATCATGCCGGCGGTTCCGGCCGTGCCGATGATGAGGACGGGTATCCACAGATGCTCCAGAATGGATTTGAACTTCGCCCAGCTCATGGCCTGGTTCAGATATTCCCGGTCCATCAGGTGCCCGATGGAGGTTCCGAACCAGATATTGGCAAAGTACATCAAAATGAGCGCAAGCATGAAGTTGGGGATGGCGATGCCGAGCAATCCCAGGAAGGTGAGGCCATAGTCACCCCAGCTGTATTTGTGGGTGGCGGAATAGATGCCGATAGGGAAGGCGAGAATCCAGGTCACGAAGATGGTGACGAAGGATACGAGCATCGTCAGCCACAAGCGATCACCGACGACTTCGTTGACGGGCAGCTGATATTCGAAGGAATAGCCGAAATCTCCCACCAGCATTCCCGTCACCCATCGGAAATAGCGGATCGGTGCGGGCTGATCGAAGCCGTAGCGAACGCGCAGCTCCTCGATCTCCGCCATGTTGGCGGATTCGCCCATGGCCCGCATTTCCGAAACATAGCTTTCGAAATAATCCCCCGGCGGCAATTCGATGATGGTGAAGACCAGCATCGAAATCAAAATGAGAGTGGGGATCATGACCAGCAGGCGCCCTACGACGTATCTAAGCATGTCATGCGTCTCCGTCGTACCAGAACGCGTCTGGCATATAGACACCGAGATAGGATGTGGGCTCAAAACCGTAGAGGCCCTTTTCCGGAACATTCCGCATTTTCGCCGCGTGGACGATCGGTTGCAGGGCGCTGTTGACGATGCCGATGGAAAAGACCTGCTGGGAATAGATGCTGAGCATCTCGAGCCAGATATTGCGACGGTCTTCTTCCTTCACGCTTCGCCGCCATTGTTTGAGAAGGGCCAGGAGATGCGCGGCCTCAGGCAGGTCAGGCTCGACACCCTCGCGCCCGCCAGACAGGTAGTGCACGCCCCAGACGGGCCATTGCAGCTGGTCATCTCCGGTCGGAGCGAGTCCCGCGGGCAGCATGTCGGGCGTCGGCACGGCATTGTCCATGCCGAACCACACCGACATCATCACCTCGCCACCCATGGCCCGCTTTCTGAACACGTCGCGCTGGGTCGGACGGCTGGAAAGCGATATGCCGAGCTGACGCCAATGGTCGGTCACGAGTTCAAGCACGTCCGTTTCAAGCGTGCTTTCACCGGCGGTTTCGACGATGATATGCGCCGCCCGCCCATCGGGCAGCAGCCGGATGCCCCTGTCATTGCGCTTGGTCAGGCCAAGTTCATCCAGCAGCGCATTCGCCATTTTCGGATTGAAGTCCGACCAGGCCCTGGCAAATTCCGGGCGGAACAGCGAGCTCTCAGGCAAGACCGTGTCGGCACTTTCCTTGGCGAGGCCATAGAAGCAGACCATGTTGATCTCGTGCCTGTCGATGCCGACAGAAAGAGCCCGTCGCATCCGCACATCGCGGAACAGGTTGCGCCAGACGTCGTCGCCGCAATTGAGGTTGGGCAGAAGACAGACGCGCGATCCCTGGCTGCGTGTCCACAGATTGACCTTCAGCGGAAAGCGATCTTCCGCCTCCTTGAGGTAGGTATAGTCGTTGAAATCCAGCCCCATGAACTGCAGATCGCTGTCGCCGGACGCAGTTTTTGCGGCAATGATTTCCGATGAGGTGACATTCAGCAGGAAGCGATCGAGATAGGGCAGCTGCAGGCCGTTTTCATCGACCCGGTGATAATACGGGTTGCGTTCGAAAATGAACTGCTCGGCAGGCGGCGGGGTGATGTTGCGCCAGGCGTCAAGCGTCGGAAGGTCAGGGTTTTCAGGCCGAAGCTGCCGCGACATCTTGATATGCAGGCTGCTCCAGTCATCCGCCTTGTTCTTCTTCGCCAATTTGGCAAGATTTTCCGGCGTCTGATATTTGATGTGGAACTGCTTCATGTAGGCCGATGGCAGGAAGATGCGTGCAGGAGATGCGCCCGCGAGCTTTGCCAGAAAATCGGGATTGGGACCTTCCCACGTGTAGCGAATGGTCAGGCGGTCGATGACCTCCACCTTGGGCGGCTTGTCGTAGACCAGCAACTCGATGGGTGGACCACCCTTGTGGATTTCCAGGTTGAGCGCCACGTCCTCCCAGAAATAGCGGAAGTCTTCCGAGGTAAAATCGCTGCCGTCAGACCATTTGTGTCCATCACGCAGTTTCAGCGTGAATATGCGCTCTTCATCGATCGTGTAGCCTTCCAGAATATCCGGCTGGAAGTTGAAGTTCTCGTCATAACCGACAAGGCGCGCATAGCTGTTGATGGGCATGAGGCGTATGTCACGCTGACCGCCAATCAGCATACGGACGGAGCCGCCATGGCGACCCGGCTGGCGGCCATGATCTGCGAGATTTATGACCCGAGGATTTTTGGGCAACCGCTGCTCAACCGGCGGAAGCTCGCCCTTGTCACGCTTGTCCTTGAAGAAATCGGAATCGATGTAGGCAGCGTTTGCTTTCCAGGGCGCGAAGACAGAGGCCAGAAGGGCAAGAGTTGTTCTACGGGTAATCACGAGCGCAGCTCCGACACATCGACATTTCCATTGGCCAGCACGAGATGCCCGTCGCCGAGGTCTGCGGTTACGAGAGTATCATTGTCATTGGCGCGAAACTGCTTGCCCCAGTCGAATTTGCCGGTCGCGCTGATCTTGCCGATGGTGCTGAAATCGAGCGGCCTGTCGAGATCCGGGAAAGGAACGGCAGCCAGCAGGGATTTGGTGTAGGGGTGGACGGGGTTGCGCATCAAGGCTTCCCTCGGCGCCAGTTCCACGATCCTGCCTTCGCACATCACGGCAACCCGGTCGGCCATGTAATCGACAACAGCCAGATTGTGAGAAATGAACAGGTAGGTCAGCCCGAGGTCTTTCTGCAAATCCTTCAGGAGGTTCAAAATCTGCGCCTGAACCGATACGTCGAGGGCCGAAACCGGCTCGTCGCAGATCAGCAGTTCCGGCCCAAGCGTCAGCGCCCTTGCAATGCCGATGCGCTGCCGCTGGCCGCCGGAAAAACTATGCGGGTAACGATTGAGCGCGCTGTCGCCAAGCCCGATTGCTTTCAGGAGGTTGCGAACCTTTTCGGATCGATAGGCAGCATCGCCTCGACCATGAATTTCGAGCGGCTCGCTCAGGATGTTGCTGACGGTCATGCGTGGTGACAGCGACGATATGGGGTCCTGAAAAACCATCTGAATCTTCGTGCGCAGTTCCCGCAGGTCGCCATCCTTTGCGTCGAGAACGTCGATATCGCCGGTGCGGCTATGGAATGTTATGGAGCCCTCGTCCGGTCGCACCGCGCGCATCAGGATCTTGCTGACCGTGGTCTTGCCGCTGCCGCTCTCACCGACGAGACCCAGACATTCGCCGCGCCGAATTTCAAAGCTCACGCCATCGACGGCCTTGGTTTCCAGGGATTTTCCAGAGGTGAACCAGCTCGATTTGCGGGTCGTGAATGTCTTGCTGACATTGTTGACGGTCAACAGCACGCCGTCCGCCTTGTCGACATTGGCGGATGACTTGCCGATCAGGCTTTCCTTGTCGATGACGACATCGCGAAGCGCCTTCAGCCTTTCGCCCGGTTTCATGTCGAAATGCGGAACGGCGGCCATAAGACCCTTCAGATAGGGGTGGGAGGGTGCGCGGAAGATGTCGTCCACCGTTCCGGACTCCATGATTTCGCCCTGGTAGATAACAGCAACTTCATCGGCAATGTTGGCGACCACACCCAGATCGTGGGTGATGAGCAACATGCTCATGTTCAGCTTGTTCTGCAGGTCGCGAAGCAGCTTGAGAATCTGCGCCTGGATCGTCACGTCGAGTGCCGTCGTCGGCTCGTCTGCGATCAGCAGGGCCGGGCGACAGATCAGCGCCATGGCAATCATGGCGCGCTGGCGCATCCCGCCAGACAGCTCGAAAGGGTACATGTTGCAGATTTTTTTTGGATTGGGAAAACCGACGAGGTCCAGCGTCTCCTCAAGCTTGGCCTGTCTTTCCCTAGGTGTCAGCACCGACTGAATTCTCAAAGCTTCATCGATCTGGTTAGCGATCGTGTGGAGCGGCGAAAACGACGTCATCGGCTCCTGGAAGATAAGCCCGACGCGGTTGCCACGGATGGCTCGCATGGGCTTGCCATCGGGATCGAGGCTTAAAAGATCGACCGCACCCGTTTCCGGGCGTGCAGGATCGGAGAACAGCACGCGGCCACTGACCCTGGCGGTGCGTGGCTGGATACCCATGATGGTCTGGCCGATGACCGATTTTCCTGAGCCGGATTCTCCCACCAGCGCGGTGACCTTGCCGGGCAGAATACGAAGACTTGTATTTCTGACGGCGTCAATTTTGCCGCCCATCAAGGAAAAGGAAACCTGAAGATCTTCAATGCGAAGCAAATCGGCGCCTAAACTCATGCCAAGGGTGTCCTCACCGTTTCTTATCTTGCCTGGAGCAATTGTTTTGGGCCATTGAAATCACGTTATCGCAGCCCCCTAGTTCTGTCTATGCTCCTGAAACATCGAAAATTTAAGGATGTTCCGAATATCGCTCACATAATAGAAAACATGTATTTCGAAGATGTGTCCGAGTTATTAAACTCTGAGGGAGTTGCCATGTCTGATAAGGCCAGTCTGGATAAAAAGCTGTCGGAGATCAGGCAACTGATTGCGGTGAGGCAATTTGATGAAGCCCGCGAACGTCTCGCCCGGCTTTCCGATGAGCCGGATAGACATTTGATGGGTGAGACGACGGCGCTTGGGCTGCCAAGGAAGCTTCACTCTGCCTTTCTGGCTCTTGCAAAGGCGCAGCGAGACAAGGTCAGCACGACGGGCCACCAATATCTCCTTGTTCCGCCGCCTGACGTTCTTGAGCCCTTTGGCCGCTTTTCGCTCGATGAGCGTCGGTGGATTGCGGCATTGAACCGCGAGCCGGTTCCAAGGATCATCCATCAGATATGGATCGGCGATCGCCCGGTGCCGGTGTCAACACAGGCATGGTCGGACCACGCCCGTCAAAACGGGATCGAGTATCGCCTGTGGCGCGAGAGGGACCTTGATGAAGCCGGCATTTCATCAAACCCTGTCTTTTCCAGAATGGTTGAAGACGGGGATTATCCCGGTGCCGTCGATGTTGCCCGCTACGTCATTCTTTCGCGCTTTGGCGGAATCTACCTCGATTGCGATTTTTATCCTGCCCGGGACGATGTGAGCTTTTTCGATATGCTGCCGATGATCGGTTTGACCGCATTCGGCGAGGACGTGCCCCGCAAGACGGGCCAGGGCAGCCTGTTGCTGGCAAATTCTTTCATCGCCACGCCCGCCGGTCATCCGGTGTTCGAGCGGATGCTGCAATCTTTCCCCGAGATATTCCAGAAATTGCCAAGGGCACCCGCCTGGTGGGCGACGGGGCCGTTGATTTTTACGGAGGTGGCGCGCGGAGCGGGATCGGTATCGCTCGCGGGCGGAAATTTTGTCTTGGCCGCGCTGCCGGACCGTGCGCCACTCAGCGCGGTGGACGATCTTCGTCGCGGCGTGCAAGCTGCAGATGGTGGGCTGCTGATCGCATGGAAGTCATGGTGAAATTTCCTTGAGCCAAAGGCGGGATGAGCGCCAGCGGCAGGCGGGATGGCTGGATGTGACTTCGAAGAGCGATCGAAGGAAAGCCCATACGGTTTCGTCATGGTCGAGATGGTGCGTCAGGATCCCGGTCATGCGGCCGCTGTCCTGAGCGGTGCGAATGCGCATCGCTATGTCTGCAAACAGCGTGTCGTGGTCCTTGCCGCCGCGCGAGCCACGCCAGTCGATAACATCAATATGGGTGTTGAGAAGGGGAAGGCTGGTTTCCTCCTCCGGCCCATAGACTGAAAGGGCCTTGTAGCCGAGGTCTGGCAGGTGCTCGACCACGGCGGCGTCGATACGATTCCAGGGCGGCACAAGCATGGGAACACATCGGTCCCCATGCAGTGCCTGAAGCTTGGCGAGCCCCTGGCGTAACTCTCCCAGCACGAGATCGAGGGGTCTGTGCAGTCCCAGTTCGCGCTTTTTTTCCTGCGGCCCTGCGTGGTTGCGATGTGCCCAGCCGTGAACGGCAACATCCACGTTGGAGTGTTTCTCGAGACGGGCGGCCAGGGCATCGCCCGTCGGCTCAGGTATGACGGCAAGTGTTGAAGCTACGGCAAACTCTCCGCAAAGGTCCAGAAATCTGTCCAGCGCCGGTGTCGGCTCGACCGCGTCATCGTCACGCAACCAGAAATCCGCAACGATCTCGCGTCCGGCGAACTCATCCAGCGTATCAAGCAACAGTCTTTTACTCATGATGTCTCTCCCGGCAGGGATTTGATAATGGCGTCAAGCGTGGCGGCGGCGCTGCCGAGCGAGCGTTCGGAGAGGGCGAAATGTCGGGCCCTGGCTGCCATTTCCAGCCGCAGGGTTTCGTCTTTCATCAACAGCAGCAATGCATCGGCATAGGCTTCTGTGTTGCCCGCTTCCGTCAACAGGCCGGTTTTACCACTCGTGACGACAGCGGGAACGCCAGCCACCCTTTCGGCGACCACTGGCAGGCCCGCTGCCTGTGCCTCCAGATAGGCAAGTCCATAGGCTTCGCCGTGCCCGGGCCAGACATAGAGGGACGCGCGGGAAAGAATGGTGGCGATGTTTTCTGGCGTCTGTTCGCCATGCCAGATGATGCGCTCATGATCGACGCTGTCGAACAGCCCGCGTACCGTCTCGCGCTCCGGCCCGTCTCCAACAATATCCAGCGACCACGGACAATCCTCCGGCAGGAGCTGCAACGCCTGTGACAGCGCACGGTAGCTGCTCAGCTTGTCGCCCGCGCGCATCATGGCCACGGTCGCCATCCGGTAGCGAATGGGCGATGAAGCTGTCTTTTCGAAGAGGGCGGTATCGATGAAGGGGGGCAAAAGCGCCGATTGAAGCAGGGGCTCAGCATTCAGGAGACCCTGTCTGTCCCGTTCCGTAAAGCAGATATTGACCGCAGCTAACCGTAGATCTGCCAGCAATTCGGTCTGGATCGCCTCCCAGCCCATGCCGTTGCGCTTCGGTGAATAGGAGGCTTCCGCTGTCACATAGGTCACGCCGAAACTTTGGCACAGCGATGGCCCCAACAGGTCACGGGCCTTGTAATAGGGGTGGTAGCAGAACCAGACATCCGGTGTGCCGTCGCGCTGCCATGCCGCAGCGATGCCTTCCCGCTCCCTTTCAGCCGCCAGTTTCAGACTATCCTGTCCCTCGCCAACCGGTTCGCGTTGAAAGCTGCGAAGCTCGGAAACGACCTCTACCTCATGCCCACCCAGCTGGAGTGCCCTGATCAAAAGGCGCGACATCAGCCTGTCGCCGGAGGGAACGGGATGGTTGGGCGATTTCAGCGGAGAATAGAATGCGATTTTCATGTGCTAGTTCTGCTTTGCCGCAGAAGGCTTCGTCAATGGGAAATCGAGGCTGCCAACCTTGACACTCTGCTTCTTCTTGCCCAACTGATGAACATCTTTTTCCATGCGCGGAGCGCAATCAGCTTTGACATCCTCATCCAACGCACAACACCTTCTCGAACTCGTCCAGTCCAGAAAAGCGACGGCAGGCGTCATCGGCCTTGGCTATGTCGGCCTGCCACTGGCCATGACCATTGCCAATTCCGGCTTCAAGGTCGTGGGTTTCGACATTGACCCCGGCAAGATCACGGCAATCGATGCCGGCAAAAGCTATATCGAGGCGGTATCTGACGATATCCTGAACGGAGCGCGAGAGAATGGAGGGTTCATCGCGACCTGCGATTTTTCGCAGCTTGCAGACTGTGATGTCATTGCCATCTGTGTGCCGACGCCGCTGACGAAATACCGCGATCCCGATCTCTCCTACGTGGAAAACACCTGTCGCGAGATAGCCAGCAGCCTGCGCCCGGGACAGCTTGTCGTGCTGGAATCAACGACCTATCCCGGCACCACGGATGGGGTGGTCAAGGCCATTCTGGAAAAGACCGGCCTGCGGTCGGGCACCGATTTCTTCCTTGGCTTTTCTCCGGAACGGGAAGATCCCGGCAACCGCGACTTCCAGACCTCGACCATTCCCAAGGTGGTATCTGGCGATGGCGCTGATGCAGCGACATTGATGACGGCGTTTTATGGGGCCGTGGTAAAGACCGTGGTTCCGGTTTCCACCAATGCGACTGCGGAAGCGGTGAAGATTACCGAAAACGTGTTCCGGGCTGTCAACATCGCGCTCGTCAACGAATTGAAGGTCGTCTACGAGGCGATGGGTATCGACATCTGGGAAGTTATCGATGCGGCCAAAACGAAGCCCTTCGGGTACATGCCCTTTTACCCCGGTCCCGGGCTTGGTGGACATTGCATTCCCATCGATCCGTTTTACCTGACCTGGAAATCACGCGAATACGACCTGCCGACACGTTTCATCGAGCTTGCGGGGCAGATCAACACTGCCATGCCGGGCCATGTCGTCGGTCGCCTTGCGGAGGCTCTCGACCTGCATCTGGGCAAGGCTCTCAGCCGGTCCAAGGTTCTTGTCGTCGGGCTGGCCTACAAGAAGAACGTTCCCGATATTCGCGAAAGCCCCTCGCTGAAACTGATCGAGCTGATTTCCGAGCGAAAGGGACAGGTGTCCTATTTCGATCCTTTCGTGGCCGAAATCCCGAAAACACGCGAATATGGCGATCTGCTTGGAATGAAGTCCGTCTCCTGGGACAAGCAGACAATCGAAAGTTTCGACGCGGTTCTGGTCGCGACCGACCATGACAATATCGATTATGCCAGCCTCAGCGAGTGGTCGCCATTGATCATCGACACCCGCAATGCCTTTGCCAAGCGCGGGATTGTGGCCAAGCATATCATCAAGGCTTGATGGAAGAGAAAAATGAGCAGACTGGACAGCTTCATTCGCCGTTTGACGGCACAGAGGGACATATTGAACCATGTCCAGGCCGATCTCGACCTGCCTGACAATGGTCCCGTCATGGAGATAGGTCTCGGAAACGGTCGCACCTTCAATCATCTGCGCGAAATTTTTCCCGGCCGTCGCATCATCGCTTTCGATCGTGCCATGGGCGCCCATGCGTCTTCCGTGCCGGAAGAGGGCAATCTTGTCATCGGTGAGATATCCGAGACAGCGCAGGCCTATCTCGGCGTTGATGCGTCGCTGGTTCATGCAGATATCGGTACCGGTTATCCTGAAAAGGATGCCATCACACTGACCTGGCTGCCGCAGCTCGTTGCCGGAATGCTGGCGCGCGGCGGTGTCGCAGTCAGCGGGTTGCCGCTCGATGATGCTTTGCTTGTGCCTCTTCCCGTCCCGGCCTCCGTACCAAAAGACAGGTACTTCCTCTATCGGAAAGCCTGATCCTTACAGGAACCTTCGGCTTTCCAGTTCCGAGATGAGGAAGACCCTCATCTCGTTGCGTTTGCCGCGAATGGCAATCGTGCGTCGCTCCAATGTCTGAGCATCATGGCCGGACTGCCGCAACAGGGGCTCCGATACCACAATCGACGTATCGAATTCCTTGGCCGCGCTTTCGAGGCGGCTGGCGACATTGACCGTGTCGCCAATTGCGGTGAGGTTTTTGGCGTCGCCATATCCCATGACCCCGACGATGGACGGGCCCGCATGGATGCCGACCACCACCTTGAGCTTGACCGCGAATTGCCGCTCGAGCTCTTCATTGAGCGTTTCGACATTGCGCAAAATATGCGCTGCGGCCTTGAGCGCGTTTCGGCTTGCCAGATCCTTGTCTCCATCCAGGCCGAAAAGCGCCATCGCGCCGTCGCCGATGAACTTATCGAGCCTTCCACCCGCATGTTCGACCGCCTGACCAACCATCGTGAAGTAGCGGTTCAGCAAAAACACCATGTCATAGGGAAGACGCGCTTCCGAGAGTGCGGTGAAATTGCGCAGGTCACAGAAGAGGACAGCAATTTCCTCCTCCCGGCCCGGCCGGATCGGTTCGGCATTGGGAGGCATATCTCCCTTCTGCCGCGAGGATAAGAGAAGCGCCACACTCAGATTATGCCGAGGTCGCAACTGGCAGCCCAGCCGGACATCGTCATCGGCGTGAACACGCTGCAATGTCGCTCTTTCCAGGCTGGAAGGTTCCGGCAGCGGCCCATCTGTCTGGATGATCCGCACGCGGCATGTCGAGCAGCGACCCTTACCGCCACAGGCTGAGAAGTGGGAAACACCGCCTGACCGGCTGGCCTCCAATATGCTCAACCCGGCGGGCACGCGCACCAGCGCGCCATGATCGTAGCGGATTTCGAAGGCGTTGGATCGTTGTCGCCAGCTGCGTGCGCCGCGCATCACGAACACCAACAGCACAGCACCCCCAAAAATGGTCTTCAGGCCGGCGGTGACACGATCAACAACCGCCTCCAACTCAGCCTGATTGGGGTGGACGACACGAACCGGCGGGTTGGTTTCCATGGCCCGGCCCGCATCGCTGAAGCCAAGAAGTGCGAGGATTGGCAAAAGAACGGCAAATGTCAGAAGGTAGGGCGAGATCTGCTTGTACCAGTCTCGATATCGCAGCCAGTAAAAGACGCCGAGGCACCCGTGCAACCAGATAAGGACGAGCACAGTGCTTTGGCGCAATCCCAGCATCGGGTTGCGGATCCAGAAATTGTTGATGACAACCTCATAGCCGATATCGATACTGTAAAGCGCGCGTGCCAGCCGAATTCCGGCGGCATGATCGATGATCATGTAGGGGATCAGCAGTCCCAGAATAATCTGGGTTGCTTCGCGCACCGGCATTTTCAGGGTTCGGCGTGAATAGATCGTACGCAGGACAAGGGTGACATGCACAAGAGCGGCGCCATAGAAGATGACGCTGCTGACGGGGTTAAGCCAGATGAGGCTAAACCAGCCGCGCCCATATTCGGCGGCTTCCAGCGAAATCAATGCCAGCGAATGATTGAGCAAATGGCTGAAAACGAAAGTAAGCATGACAAGGCCGGAGAGCAATCGCGCACGTCTGAGCGACGTCTCCGACACGATATCATCCATGCTTGATGTCTCCGTTGCCTAAAACCTGTTGCAGCGTGGCGACGGACAGGGGCGTCCAAGTCGAAACCGTCTGTTGCTATACTTGAACGCGGGGAAATTCAGAATAGAGCGATGATCACGTCGTCGGCATTTCACCGAGCCTGCACTGCTCGATGCCGGTCACACCGTCTCAAAGCTCAATCGTGTCGCCATCACGCGCGGCAAAGGCACCCGAGAACTCTTTTTTTGCATCGGCCTCGATGGCGTCCAGATCATCATCCGTGCGGAATGGCGCGTGGTGAATGAAGCCGACACGTTTGGCGTTTGCGTGTTTCGCCAGAAGGCAAGCCTGCTGCCAGGAGGAGTGGCCATAACCGCGATAGGTCGACATTTCCGCCTCGGTAAAGGAGGCATCGTAGAGAAACAGATCGACATTATCGATCAATTTCAAAACGGATTTGTCCAGCTTGCCGTCCTCATGCTCGGTATCGGTGATGATCGCCAGACTGCGACCTTGCCAATCGATGCGATAGCCTATCGCATTGCCGGGGTGATTGAGCATTCCCGTGGTGATCTCAAGCTCGGGATGGACCGACAGGACGTCGCCGGCCTTGAAATCCCGGGTAATGATTTGCGCGCAACAGATATCCAGAGGTGCTGGAAACCATGGCGGGCTCATGAATTCGGCAAGCATTTCCCGCGTGGTTTTCTGGCCTGCCAGATGGCCGGACCAGATACGAACGTCATTTTCGCGGTTGAAGAAGGGCTTGAAATAGGGGAAGCCGACAATGTGGTCGTAATGGCAATGGGAAAAGAACATGCTGACATCGCCGATGCCTTCGGCCTTGAGAGCCTGTCCCGCCGGCAACAGGCCCGAGCCTGCATCGAACAGCAAGACGTGTTCTCCGCATCTCACCTCGATGCAGATGGTGTTGCCGCCATATTTTTGGAATTTTTCTCCTGAGACGGGAAGCGTTCCTCTTGCTCCCCAGATCTTGACCCGAAATTCCTGCTTACTGTCCCGACGATGATCGTCGGACTTCAACGCCATGATACACCCCAGTTTATCACATGTGTCCAAGCTCCTCCTTCGGACACCGTGCCTCTTTCTGTCTTGCCCCAGCTCAGGCGAGAACCAATACCGCTCTGCCTTATTACGTTCAGCATTTCAGTTTTATTACAATAGCACCACTTTTATTTTTATTTCTGCGGTGCTGCTGCGGCAAATGCCGCTCTATGCCTTGTTCTCGGACCTGGCTTTGCTCAATTCGGTGGTGGTCTGTGTCAAGCGTTCGGCAAGAACCCGCATCACCTTGATGGTAATTTCCGGAAAGTCCGACATCAGCTTGAAAAACTGTTCCTTGCCAATTCTCAAGGCTTCGACGGAGGTAGAAGCACGAACGGTCGCGGTTCTGACGCTATCGCAAAGAATGGCGATTTCACCGACGATGGCGTTTCCGCTCATTTCCGTCAGTTTTATCGGACCGGAAGGCGAGTCAATGAGAACGTCAACCTTGCCGGTCAGAAGAACATAAGCGGCATCGCCAAGGTCACCCTGACGGAACAGCTCGTCACCGGCATGGTATGAAACCCGATCAGATGCAAATGCGAGCAACTTCAGCTTGGAAGGTTCCATTTCGCTGAAGAAGGGAACGCGTTTCAGCATCTGAATTTCGTCTTTGAAAAGCATTGCCTTTTCCTGTCCGTGTTCCTGACCGCCTGTATTACCCATCAGGCTGCGATCATTTCTTTGAATGTACCGTTTTCTTCTGCAAGAGTCTCATAGGGGCCGTCTGCAACAACCGATCCGTGGTTTATTACGATAACACGGTCAAACATTTTTGATAGTGACGGGTTGGACAACACCCACAGAACGGCGGGATTTGTCCCGTCGCTTCTGAGAAAGTTGATGACATTGTCAACAATCTCCTGCTGAAGCCGGTGGTCGAGGCCGGGCAGGGGTCTGTTAAGGACGTAATAATCCGACTTGCGCATCAATGCCCGCGCCAGATTGAGCTTCTGCCGCTGCAGCGGTCCAAGACGCTTGCCGCCGGCCCCGAGATTGAATTCCAGCCCCACAGCCAGAACCTTCTCGTAAAGGCCCTGCTTCTTCATTGCATCTGCAACAATCCTGGTGATGCGTCGTGAGGCATCGGCATAGCGATGGCTGATCTTGCCGAACAGGATATTGTCGAGAAGACTGGTGGATGTGGCGTATTTTTCCGGATCATAGGGCTCGATCCAGCTGCGAAGGTCATCCGGCAGTTTCTCATGGAACATGTGGCGGACCTCCACAATCTTGTCCATCACCTCCTGCGTCAGGAGGCCGAAACGCTGGCGGGGCTCGATATAGAAGAAACTCAGGCGCAGCATGGCCCGCTTTTCCGCTTCGGTCGCATCCTTGTAGCCCTTGCCCTGCAGGCGTTGCAGCATCTGCTGATAGCCGGGGATATCGTCCGCGGTCATGAAGGTAAGCTGCTGGAAGAAGGGGTGGTCTGGCGGAAGATCGCTGAAGATTTCAACGACGTTTTCCGCGATTGTGTAGCCCATATGGAAGAGCGTGTCGGACAGGCCGGTTCCACGCATCAACGCGCGGAAATAATCGCTGTTGATGATCATGCTGCTGCCGGTGGTGGCATCCCGCATGGTGCCGAACATGATGTTTTCACCCACCGTCGCTTCGGTGTTGTAGCTGTTTGGCTCGAACGGCACGATCAGCCCGCTGAGGTTCTCTCGATCAAGTTCCGTGCGCAGGGCCTGTCGCAGTTCAACGATCCGGGCCGCCAGATGCAGGTCGGTCAGCGGGTCGATGGACGAGCGCAATGCAAATTCCAGCACATCAGGCGATAGCTGCACCGTATCGAGCACCGAGAGCATGGCCTTGAGAAACTGCTCTTCCTCGTCGCTTCCCGCCGGACTTGACGCATAGTCGATCCAGTCGCTGTTGATGTCGATATCAGGGTTCTGGGCAAGCTTTGCTTCGCGGACTTCCCATTTGCGATGTTCCAGTTCAGCACCGCTATAGACTTTCGGCTTCAGCGGCGCGTGTTTGAGGCCGTAAACCAGATTTTCCTTCAGGCTTGCATGGAAGAAATAGGTGTCTGCAGAAACGTAGGAAATCCGTCTGCCGGTGACGGATTCGGGCAATTCGTGAAGGTCGGTGTCGCCAAGGGTGATCTTGCCCGAGGTCGGCCAAAGTGTTCGCCCAAGTGCATCGGCAAGCGCTTCTGCGCCAGCGGTGCCGACGATTGCGATTGTTTCCCCCGGATTGATCGTCAGACTGGCCTGATCGAGCAAACGTGTGCCGCTATCGTCATCGAGGGACAGTCCGGCGATTACGATGGGGCCGGTAATCGCTGCTGCTGCCTGTGGCGACAATTCCTGGATTTTCGCGGCCATCATCAGCGGTGAGTCGAACTGCTCGAAGACCTGCTCGTACTTTACCTGCACGTCCTGGCGCGCCTGATCCCAGTCGATCAGTTCCTTCAGTGGTCCGGGAAGCTCTTTGTAGGCGTTGATGACGGCCACGAGCTGGCCCACGTCCAAACTGCCTCGCAGGGTCAGATATCCGCCCAGCGCATAGAAGAAGAAAGGCGTCAGCTGTGCCAGGAAATTGTTGATGAACTTGACGATAAATTTCCACTGGTAGAGATCGTAGCGGATTTTGAAGATCTCACCCAGACGGTGCGCCGCATCCGCCCGTTCGTAATTGGATGTGTCATAGGCGTGGATCGTACCGATGCCATCGACCATTTCGCCGATGCGGCCCGCGAGTTGCCGGGCGCTCAGCTGGCGTTGTCTGCCAAGCTCGATAAGACGACGGCGCATCTGCGGAATGATGCCAACCTGAATGGCGGCCATGAAGGCGGCAATCAGGCCGAGCCAGAAATTCTGCACGAGAATGAAGAAAAGGGCCGACAGCGCTTGCCCGCCCAGAAGTGCGGGCTGGACAAAGGCATCGCCGGTAAATCCACCCAGCGGCTCTACCTCATCCTTGATCATGCTGGAGATTTCCGCACCCTTAACCCGTTTGAAGTGGGATGGCGGAAACAGAAGAATGCGGTCGATCAGCTGGAAGCGTATGCGGCGGAGAAGACGTTCGCCGAGACGACCCTTGTAGGTGTTGATGTAATATTTGAAGAGCCCGTTGACGATGACGAGAGCCAGAAATGTCAGGCTCAAGCCCATCAACATTCCCAGTCGGCTCAGTTCGATGCCCGGAAACAGCGTGACCGTCCCGATATAGGGAAGATCAAAGGCAATATGCATGAAGAGTTGCGTCGAGTTGACGCCTTCAAATCCGTCCCCCTGAATGGGGCCGTTGACGATCTGTTTTGGCAGGTCGAAGGCAAGAAAATAGGGAATCATCGAAAGAGCGACGATGAGCAGGATGTAAAGCTGCTGCCGCCGCGTGTGATTCCAGATGTAACGGGTTAGACTTTTTTCCATGTAGGATTTCTACGCCTTGCCGTGCCGAGCGGTATGATTTTCAGACCGGATACACCTGGAAATCATACGGCTCGTCTTCAGACTATGAACGGGACTGGATGGCGCGATCATAAAAATTCTCGCCCTCCGGAATGGTCAGAAGGTAATCGATGTTTGCAACTGCGTCAAAGCCGCAGTCGTGGGAAGAAGGGTGCGTTTCAGAATAGTTTAATGGCGGTTATATAGGTCAGAAACCTTGGAAAATAAGGTACCAAAGTTGGCGAATACAATATTGCCGACTTAAATTTCGTCCGTCCAGTTCAGAAGTGAAAGGCACGTCGACTGCCAAGGGATTTCAGTGCACCCGAGGGCCTGTCTCCGCTTTGGGCGTCGAGCCTCTCAAGGTCGATGTGCCTTGTCTGACCGGGTGCCAGATGAAACCAGTCGTCCGATGGTCTGAAACCTTCAGCTTCGACATGCACTGACTGGGCGAAAACGTCGGTTTTTACCCGCAACGTCCACAGACAGTCGTTGTGAACAAGCTCGGTTTCCAGCGTTGCTGGATGCATCGCCATCTGCCGCCCCTGCGGGAAATGGAAGGACGATGCGAGATGCGCGCCGCTTTTCTGATCGTAGAGATTTGCTACCGTGACATCATGCGATGGCGGCCCGAAACGGTAGGCGTAGGTCGTATCGAAGAATGCTCCGAACAAATCGGTTGCCGGGATTTTCTGCCTGTCGCGGGCGGCAAGGGTGACCGATGTTTTACCCGTCACGACCGGCTGAAGGCCGTCGCGCAGACACGTGACGTCAACGACAAGATCCATGTCGACGGCGGTTTCGTTGATGACGTGGATATCGAGCCCATTGGTACCCTCATCCGTCAGCGCCAGTTGCAGCGGACGAAAGGCGCGCCTGAGCCCATACCAGATGGACTTGGGCTCTCCCGTTGCGTCAATGACGCCCCAACCCGGCCCAGGTAGCAGGTCCTGGAGTGTCCAGACCAGTGCGCCATTGCAACTGGAGCCGCAACGCCGCCATTCCGCAAACGTCGCCTCGACAAGTTCGGCGGTGACGGCGCGGGACAGATCGAGGTAACGGTCGGCATCCTGCCGCCGCAAGACGCTGGGCTCTACAGCGTAGAGCAAGGCGAGATAGTGATCTCTCACATCCTCGAAATCCCATGATGCGCCACGATCCCTGGGCACGCGCATTTTCCACATCGGATCATGTACCGGCTTTACCGGAAGATGCTTGTCCAGTGTGCTCTGCTGCGGCACGTTGGCAAAGGCGAGGCATTCCGCCGCAAAGCGCAGATCGGCACGCCTTGCATCGTCCAAAGGTCGGCAATAGGCGCCCACGCCGTAATAGTGGCCAACCTTTTCATTCGGCAAAAACGGCAGGGCTCCGCCGAACGGCGAGTTGGGAACATAGGCCACGTCCGGGCGCAGCCGCGCTACATGGGCTGGCAACAGGTCTTCCGTCAATGGCCCTTTCCAGAACTGTTCGGAAAGGCCCATCATCGCGCCCTGCTGGTACATTTCGCTGCCGCCGCACAGCACGGTCAAGGATGGAGACAGCGCCGTGGCGCTCAGAAGCTGCGAGATTTCCGTTTCTATGTGCGCGAGAAATCCTTGATCCTTTGCCGGATAATCAAAATTGGCCAGCATCATATCCTGCCACACCATCAGCCCCAGTTCATCGCAGAGCGCGAAGAATTCCGGTGTTTCATAGGCCATGGTCCCGCCGATGCGGATCATGTTCATTCCGGCCTTCGCCGCAAGGCGCAACCAGGGTTCGTAGTCGGACCTGCCACCCGGCAGCCGCACGATATCCGCCGTCGTCCATACGGCTCCCCGGCAGAAGACGGGAACGCCGTTGATCCGGATACCAAAGCTCTTGCCATCCTCGCCATGTTCTGTCTCGATGCGCCGGAAACCGGTCGTGCCGAGCGTGAAGACCTGCTCGTCGATACGAAGCGTCACATCATGAAGCGTCGGCGTGCCGTGCGTTGCAGGCCACCATGGCTCAATATTCTCCAGCCGCAACGTGCCCTCGAAAATACCGTTCTCTGTAGCCGTCAGCTTTTCTGATCTGCCGGCGCAAGTGACTTCGACATTAGCGGCGTTGCTGTGGATACGGATCGCGAGATGAAGCAGACCTGCTCCGTCCACCGCCAGTTCAGTGCGCGATGAGACCATGTCAAAGCTGCGTTCTGTCCGGCTTGTCAGGCGAACGGGCCGCCATGGGCCTACTGCGTGAACCTCGGGGCACCAACCCGGCATATAGCCGAGCGCCGTCGTTCTGATCAGGCGCAAGCCTTGGCTGCTCATCATCTGTGGTCGCCAGCGCGCCCTCGGACCTGTTGCCTTGAGGCGTGGAGTCAGAGCGCGAAAGCAGATCGCGAGGTCATCGGCGCCTGAGGGAGTGAATGGCACGTCGGTTGCCTCGAACATGCTGTCCGAGTGCGCAACGCATTTGCCATTGAGAAAAATCTCGGCGACCGTCGCCAGCCCCTCAAAACGCAGAATGGCCGGTTCCAGCGTTTCAGATGTGATCGATACTCGATACCATGCGTCCTGGGTGTCGAGCGGCACCGGGTTCAGCCGGTCAAACGCTCCGAGGATTTCCAATGCCTGCGCAACGGTCCCGGGAACTGGTGCCGCGATGGTCTTCGCTTCTGCAGGAATGTCGCCGGGTGCTTGGAAGGCATTGGCGGGCGTCAGCGTCAGGGTCCAGCCGTGGCTCAAGAGCCGGCCTTGCGGGGTTTTGGTTGCGGACATCGCCGTCACGCTGCCTCGCTCGCCTTGCCAAGCGCAGCCTCAAGTTCCGCCATCATCTCGTCCCATGCGTCGATTGCGGGATCAAGAGCTGCTGCGAGTGGATCGAACCTGCGCCGGGCGATGGCACGGGCAAGCTGAAACTGCACGGATTTGGCGACTTCGGATATCCGCAGAGCCTGAACCGCCGCGCCGGAATGGCTTATATCCCCGCCAAGCCACTCCAGATGGCTGGCGGCCAGTTCGAAATTGGCGCCAAGCTGACGCAGCGTGTTGAATGCGTATTTATGGAAAAAGCCGAAGGGTCGGTCCGCCACTTTTTCCACCTGCGACGGGAAAACCTCGGCAAAGGCCCTTACAGGATTTTTCTTCGGTCTTCTCGCAAAATGCTGGATCAGCAGGCGCTGCGCCGCTTCCCGTCTGTCGCGATCATCAACAGGATGTTCGGGAAATTTGGCAAATTCCGTGTAGGGAAGAAAAGGAAGATCGTCATCACCGAGGTGATGCTGGAAAATGCCGGAGAAATCCTCACCTTCAAGCGCGAAATAACCGGCATTGTGGAAATATTCCAGTCTGCGGTTTTGCAGGTCCATGCGGTTTATGGCGACCGTCGTCTTGCCGTGCTCCTTGCGATAGCCGACGCCCTGCGTGTCGGGCATGTAGAAGCTGTCCATTTCGATCAGGCAGATGCGACCGCGCTGCAATTGCGTTTCGACGTGGCTCTCAAGCCTGTCGAAAATCGCGAGCTCCGTCACCCGGATGCCATAGAGCGTTTCCAGGTCTTCGAGCGGCACCTTGAAGAAGGTGAACTGATCGCCTTCGAAGTCCTGCGCCAGTGTAAAACCCAGCATGGCCTCTGGCGGCAAGGCGCTTGCCGCCAGAAGTTCGATCCACAGATCGACGTAGCAATTGGTTTCCGGCCACATCCGCTCCGATGAATGCAACGGATGTGGAAGATAGGCTTCGGCACTCAACGCCGGAAATATGCTGGTCATGCCGTCCTTAGCCCCACAAAGCGTCCCGCACGGATTGTGGCCATGTCTCGACATCCAGTCCATGTTTTGCAAACAGGGCAAGCGCAATGCGCTCCAGTCCGAAGCCGACGCAGGCGGTATGGGCAACGGCACCATCGGCGAGATTGAGGCCCCATTTTGCGCCGAATGAGTCCTGATGGTAGTTGAAGCTCATGCAAGCGGTCAGGTTGGCCGTGGATGTGACGGGCATCAGCAGCTCGAATTTCAGGTTCTGGTCGCGCTGGTTGTTGGCCAGCATCTTTCCAGCCCGCCCGAAGAAGGGATCGTTGGCGATCTCGAGCTTGACGTCCAGGCCGACCTTTTCCATCATCTCCACGCCGCGATCCATCCACAGCTGGCGGAAGTCGGTAACATCGCCTTGGGTGCCGATGCGAACATATTCACGCATACGGAAAAGCTGCTGCCGGGCCGGATCCTTGGATGGTTCATGGCGGAAGCAGTAGGACTGGATATCGTAAAGACCGCCGCCGCTGGGGAGGTTGCCGCGCTTGGCGATGGTCGGATAGAGCGGGTAGCAGGCAGCAGGGGTCAGGACGATATCGGTAATCTTCTGGTCTTTCGTCCAGTCGGTGCCCTCGTCCATGCTCTTGATCAGGCTGACATGATCCAGTTCGCAGCCGCAGAAGGAGTGGACCGTGCCGGCCAGTTGCGGAAAGCTTTTCATGTAACCGCTTTTTTCGAAATAGGCGCGGTTGATGCCGGGGGGGAAGCGGATCACTTCCGCATTGTCTGCACCGCCGAACTTGCCGATGAGGCGTTCGAATCCTGAAATGACGTCTTCGAACTGGCCGCTGCGACCGTAGAGTCCATCGACGCCGGTATCGATCAGCAGTCCCTTGTCGAACAGGCGATCGAGAAACGATGTTTGCATATCCATGGTTTTATCCCGAGAGGCTGGTGTCCTGCTTCTGCACGAGCAGGAGATTGGCGGAGTTGCTGAGGATTCGGTCATTGGAGATCATCAGCTGTGCCGAATGGGCATCTCGAAGATGCCGCCCGAGGCTGAAGGGCGTACCGTTCTTGTAGCCCATGATGCCGCAGATCAGCATGGCATGGTTGATGATTTCCAGAATGGTTTCCGACGAGCATATCTTGACGTTGTTCATGGCGATGGCAAAGGCCATCGACATCAGCCGGTCGGGATCGTTTCTGGTGTCTTCATAGGCCTTGAGACCAGCAATGACGTTCGATTTCACAATCTGCAGCTTGCTGGATACTTCTGCCAGACGAATAGCGCCTGGAGGTGCGACACCGGGCGACTTGCGGGCTGCTGCGCGAACGAATGCCTGGGCGCGGAGGACAGCATCGGCGGCGATGCCGTACCACACGCCGCTCCACAAAAGGTGGGAGGTTGCCAGCATGGATTGCGCGGCGATTTCCGCAAAGGGTTTCGGAAAAATCTGCTGTGCGGGCGCTTGGCCCTTGAACAGAAATCCGTCCGAGCACGTGCCTCGCATACCCAGCGTGTTCCAGACATGCGTCTTTTCAAGGCTGTACTGGTTCTTCAGGAAAACCGTCATGACCTGGTCGGCAGGCGCAGCATCGGCATGGGCGCGCGATGTAATGAGAATGGCGTCCGCTTCACTGCCGTAGGAAATGACGGTGGCGTTTTTTTCCAGCGTGCAATTCTCGCCATCGATATGGATCGCGCAGATCGAGTTTCGCAGATTTCCGCCTATGCCGCCTTCCGTCGTTGCCGAACCCAGCAGAAGCTGCTCGGCTGCCACACGCCGCATGAAATCGGTGTGCCAGGCGCGCTCCTCACCATGCTCGACAAGGCTGGATGCCTTAATGTGGTGCATGGCGAAAATCATTGCCGTTGCAGAGCAGGACTGCCCAAGGGTGCAGCAGATGTCCGCAATCTGCGAAAGGCTGGCACTCTCGCCGCCGAGATGTGCCGGAACCTGAATCCCCAGAAGCCGTTCCGAGCGCAGGGCATCGACAGCTTCCTTCGGGAACCGTGCGGCCGCATCGACGTCATCCGCATGGTGTGCGGCGATTGACGCGACCCGAGCCGCGCGCGCAGAGAGCGTGGCATTGGGCGGTGCGACGGAAAGGTCCATTACGCCGCCTCTTTGCCGTCGAGAATCGTCTTCACTGTGGTTTCGATTGCGTGGATGCTCGCAAATGACTTGCGATTGAGCATACTGTCAGGAAATTCGATATCGAATGCGTCTTCGATACCAAGCATCAACTGTACTGATGCGAAAGAAGAAAGTCCCGCTGCATAAAGATCAGCGTCGTCAGCGATTGTATCGACCGGCGCAGGGAGCTGCCCGAATTTCGATAGTATTTCACGAATTGTTGAATTCATTCCCTATATTCTCCCATATTAGCGCGTCATCATAACGCATTCTTCGAAATAAGCTGGAAAAAATAACATTCGTATAAATGGCTAGGTTAATTTGTCGTGACCGCTAAAAAAGCGCCCAATATCGCAACTTGACAAAAGATGACGCCGGGTCTTTCATTGCGACATTCACCAGGGGGGTCCCGGCAAGGGGCTGAGATACTGCTAGCGCGCGCAGTGACCCGTTGAACCTGATCCAGTTCATACTGGCGTAGGGACGGTGCAAACGCGGAACTGGCAGTTCGACCTCGTCGAACATTATCGCTATTCGTCCGTGGTTTTTCGTCTTCATGCTCGAACTGGGTCTCCACTGTCTTTGCTTTGGAGCCTCACGATGAACATTGCCGCTAAAAATCTCTCGCCTGTCGTCACCACAGGCCCGCTTCCTGCCTCCACTAAAATCTACAAGCCGGGAACCCTTCACCCCCATATTCGTGTGCCGATGCGAGAAATCGCCGTGCATCCAACAGCCGGCGAACCGCCGGTCACAGTCTATGATTCCTCCGGCCCCTACACCGACCCTTCCCATACCGTCAGCATCGAGAGCGGCTTGCCCCGGCTGCGTCATGACTGGGTCGTCGCTCGGGGCGATGTGGAGGTCTATGATGGCCGCCACGTCAAACCGGAGGATAACGGCTTTGCGACGGGCGAGCGGCTGACACCTGAATTCCCGCTGCGTCATCGGCCGTTGAAAGCCAGGGACGGGAAGGCCGTCACGCAGCTCGCATATGCCCGAGCAGGTATCATCACACCGGAAATGGAATTTATCGCCATTCGTGAGAACCTTGGCCGCGAGGCGATCAAGGACAAGCTGGTGCGCGATGGCGAAAGTTTTGGTGCACATATTCCAGATTTCGTCACGCCGGAATTTGTGCGTCAGGAAGTCGCCGCTGGCCGGGCGATCATTCCCGCCAATATCAACCACCCGGAAGCCGAGCCGATGATTATCGGCCGCAATTTTCTGGTCAAGATCAACGCCAATATCGGAAACTCTGCGGTGACCTCCTCCATGGCGGATGAGGTCGACAAGATGGTTTGGGCCATCCGCTGGGGTGGCGACACCGTTATGGACCTTTCCACCGGTCGCAACATCCATAATATCCGGGAATGGATCATCCGCAACTCTCCGGTCCCGATTGGCACTGTCCCTCTCTATCAGGCGCTGGAAAAGGTGGGCGGCATTGCCGAAGACCTGACCTGGGAGGTGTTTCGCGATACTTTGATCGAGCAGGCCGAGCAGGGCGTCGACTATTTCACCATCCATGCGGGTGTGCGGTTGCATTACATTCCGCTCACCGTCAACAGGGTCACCGGTATCGTTTCGCGTGGTGGCTCCATCATGGCCAAGTGGTGTCTGCATCACCACAAGGAGTCCTTCCTCTACGAGCATTTCGAGGAAATCTGCGACATCTGCCGGGCCTATGACGTTTCCTTTTCGTTAGGCGATGGCCTGCGTCCCGGCTCTATTGCCGATGCCAATGATGCTGCGCAGTTTGCAGAACTGGAAACGCTTGGAGAACTGACACAGATCGCCTGGGCGAAAGACTGTCAGGTGATGATCGAAGGGCCTGGCCATGTGCCAATGCACAAGATCAAGGAGAACATGGACAAGCAGCTGAAGGTCTGCGGCGAGGCACCCTTCTATACGCTTGGGCCGCTCACCACCGATATTGCCCCCGGCTATGACCACATCACCTCAGGCATCGGCGCTGCCATGATCGGCTGGTTCGGCACGGCCATGCTTTGCTACGTCACGCCAAAGGAGCATCTCGGTCTGCCGGACCGCAATGACGTCAAGGTTGGCGTGATCACCTACAAGATCGCCGCCCATGCCGCCGATCTCGCCAAAGGACATCCGGCGGCACAGATCCGCGACAATGCGCTATCGCGGGCGCGCTTCGAGTTTCGTTGGGAAGATCAGTTCAACCTGTCGCTCGACCCTGAGACAGCCAGGTCCTTTCACGATGAGACCCTGCCCAAGGAAGCGCACAAGGTCGCCCATTTCTGCTCGATGTGCGGGCCTAAATTCTGCTCGATGCGGATTTCGCACGACATTCGTGCCGAGGCGCAGAAGGAAGGTCTGGAAGCCATGGCGCAGAAATTCCAGCAGGGCGGTGATCTCTATATGCCGCTGGAAAAACCGGCAGAGGGCTGAGATGGATGTTCTTATCAAGGGCGCAGGCGTTGCGGGTCTGACGGTTGCGCTGGAACTTTCCCGCCGCGGTGCCTGCGTTACCTTTTGCGATCCGGCGCATCAACCAGGGCGCGGTGCGTCCTGGTTTGCGGGCGGCATGTTGGCACCCTGGTGCGAAAGGGAGAGTGCGGATGAGGCGGTGTTGACGCTCGGCCAATCCGCCCTCGACTGGTGGGACGAGGCCACGCCGGGTCTTGTTGTCCGCAAAGGCACGCTGGTTGTGGCCCAAGGCAGGGACAAGGCTGAACTGTCGCGCTTTGCGTCGCGCACGACGGGTTATCGCTGGGTGGATGAGGCCGAAATTGCGGCGCTCGAACCTGATCTCGCAGGGCGTTTTCCGATCGGTCTTTTCTTTGAGGGCGAGGGGCATCTCGATCCACGAGCCGCCCTCAATGCGCTTCATGAGCGGCTTGTCTCTCTCGGCGTGGATTTCCATCTGGGGGCAGACGTCGTTGACGAAAAAGCCTTCCCCCATCGCGTGGATTGCACGGGCGCCGCGCAGGCGGGCAGACTTGCCGGTCTTCGTGGGGTTCGGGGTGAGATGCTCTATCTCGCCACGGACGAGCTTGCGCTGTCACGTCCCATTCGAGTGCTTCATCCACGCATCCCGCTCTACATCGTGCCTCGCGACAAGGGGCGCTTCATGGTGGGGGCAACGATGATCGAAACGCAGGAGAGCGGGCCGATAACCGCCCGCTCGATGATGGAGCTGCTAAACGCCGCCTACGCGCTTCACCCGGCCTTCGGGGAGGCACAGATCATCGAGACGGGAACGGGCGTGCGCCCGGCCTTTGCCGATAATCTTCCGCGTGTCGTTGAGAATGATGGCACGCTTTTCGTCAATGGAGCGCACCGGCATGGTTTTCTGCTTTCGCCAGCCATGGCGCAACAGGCGGCCGGTATTTTGCTTTCAAAGGAGGTTTCCCATGAAAATTCTCGTCAATGGGCAAGAGCATGATCTTGCTGCCGACCGGCTTTCGACCGTTCTGACAGCGCTTGACTATGAAGGCGAGTGGCTGGCGACTGCCGTCAACGGCGATCTCGTCCACGCGCAGGATCGCGGTGACTTTCGCCTCAAGGAATTTGACCGGGTTGAAGTTCTTTCACCCATGCAGGGAGGGTAGGCCATGCTGAAACTCTACGAACGCGAGATTGGCTCACGGTTGCTGCTTGGCACCGCACGTTATCCCTCGCCTGCCGTTCTGGCCGATGCGGTGCGCGCCAGCAAGACGGACATTCTCACCATTTCGTTGCGACGGGAAATGGCCGGAAGCAGGCAAGGCGGGCAGTTTTTCGAGCTTATCCGGGAGCTGGACCGCAATATCCTGCCCAATACTGCCGGTTGCCATACCGCAAAAGAGGCTGTTCTGACGGCGAAAATGGCACGCGAGGTTTTCAAGACAAACTGGATCAAGCTGGAGGTGATCGGCAACCACGATACACTTCAGCCGGATGTGTTTGCGCTGGTGGAGGCTGCCCGCATTCTCAGCGATGACGGCTTCGAGGTATTTCCCTATACGACAGACGATCTTGTGGTGGCCGAAAAGCTGATCGATGCCGGTTGCAGGATATTGATGCCCTGGTGCGCGCCCATCGGCAGTGCCATGGGGCCGTTGAACGTGACGGCCTTGCGCTCCATGCGGGCCCATTTTCCGGATGTGCCGATGATCGTCGATGCGGGGCTGGGGCGCCCTTCCCATGCGGCAACCGTTATGGAGCTTGGCTATGATGCCGTGCTTCTCAACACGGCCGTTGCCGGAGCGGGCAATCCCGTCATCATGGCGGGTGCCTTTGCAAAGGCGGTGACCGCCGGGCGCGAAGCCTATCTTTCCGGTATGCTGGAGCCGCGGGATATGGCGGTTCCTTCGACGCCGGTCATCGGGACGGCGGTGTTTTCCTGAGGCGTTGACAAGAGGATGGCACGGCGAGATACCGGCAGAGATGACCTGAAAGGTGTTGCGCCGTGCACAATCTGCTGATCGATATCGAAGGTGTTTCCGTTGGCCATGTGACGGATCTCCAGCTGGGTTCGGGCGTCACGGCCATTCTGTTCGATGAACCTGCAACGGCGTCCGGTTGCATTCTTGGTGGTGCGCCGGGCGGGCGTGACACAGCGTTGCTCGACCCCTCAATGACGATAGCCAAAGTAGATGCCTTCGTGCTGTCCGGTGGTTCTGCCTTTGGGCTGGATGCAGCGGGCGGAGTGCAGGCGGGCCTTCGCGAGATCGGTCGTGGCTTTCCTGTCGGGACGACCCGTGTCCCCATTGTCCCACAGGCCATTCTCATGGACCTGCTCAATGGCAGCAACAAGGAATGGGGCGTCCACTCCCCCTATCGCGAAATGGGCTATGCCGCATTCAAGGCCGCCAGTGCCCAGCCCTTCCTGCTGGGCAGCGTCGGGGCTGGCACAGGTGCGACCACGGCAACATGGAAGGGTGGGCTGGGGTCTGTCGGTGCAACGACGACAGGTGGCCACAGGATTGCAGCCATTGTGGCCGTCAATGCATTGGGGTCGACAACAGTTGGAACGAGCAGGCACTTCTGGGCCGCCCCGTTCGAGCAGAATGGTGAGTTCGGAGGCTTCGGGTTGCCACCGCAGTTTTCGCCGGCCGATACGGCCATGTGCATCAAGGGCGCGACGCAGACGGCAACGACCATCGGCTGTGTGGTGACGGATGCAGTTTTGACCAAGGCGCAGGCGCATCGGCTGTCGATCATGGCGCAAGGCGGGCTTGCACGTGCTGTCATGCCGTCGCATCTGGCCAGTGACGGCGATACCATGTTTGCTGCGGCCACGGGAAAGATGCCGTTGGAAACTGTGAATGATTTTGCCGAGCTTTGCCACCTCGCGGCGATGACCGTCAGTCGTGCGATTGCGCGCGGTATCTACGAGGCAAGCTCCCTGCCTTACCCGGGGGCGCAAAAAGCGTGGCGCGATCAGTTCGCTGGCGAGGCAGAATGAGTGGACGCGAATCGCCCTTGAAAACGACCCTTCGAATCGATTTTCCCCTGGGAGATCGGTTGGGGCCTGGGAAAGCCCAGCTCATGGAACTGATTGCTTCGACAGGCTCCATTTCCGCTGCCGGGCGGGCCATGGATATGTCCTATCGACGTGCGTGGCTTTTGGTGGATGCTTTGAACCATATGTTCAAGGACACGGTCATTGAGCGCCAGCGTGGCGGCAGCCAGGGCGGCGGGGCGGTTCTGACGGAGTTTGGTCAGACCTTGCTTGAGCGCTATCGCAACATGGAAAGACGCCTCGATGATGCGTTGAAGGAAGACCTTGACTGGCTTGAGGCCCATCGCAACAAAGATCAATAGGGATCGAGCGCCGCCGATTTCACGATTGCGAAAACGGTCTGCCCCTTGGCCAGGCCCAGCCTCTCGACAGAAAGGCTCGTGATCCGCGACGTAACGACCGTTCCGTCACAGTTCACCGCAACCATCGCCAAACCGTCCCTGAAGGGCCCGATGTCGGCAATCTGGCCCGCCAGAATATTGAGAGCACTCAAGCCTTCAGGCCTGACCGTTGCCAGCAATACTTCGCGGGCGGGAATGTGGATACGCACCCTTTGTCCGACCCGGGCCGCCGTTGCAGGGATCTGTAGCGCCGATCGACCCACCCTGACGGTGGCGAGCCCATGCACCGTATCGAATGCCTCGACATTGCCGGACAGAATGCTGCCTATGTCCCGGCGCTCAAGCTGTTCACCGAATGCGGGATGGGACAGAATTTCCGCTGCCGGGCCCGCCGCATCGACCTTGCCGCCCTTCATGACCACGATCTGGTCCGCCAGGCGCGAAACCTCGCTGATTGAATGGCTGACATAGATGATGGGGACGCCGGTCTCGTCACGAAGCCGTTCCAGATAGGGGATGATTTCGGCCTTTCGGGCTTCATCCAGCGCCGCAAGCGGTTCGTCCATCAAAAGCAGGCGCGGGGAGGAGAAAAGAGCCCGGCCGATGGCCACGCGCTGTTTTTCGCCACCGGACAGTTTTTCCGGGTAGCGTTTCAAAAGATGCTCAATACCCAGCATCTCGATGATCTTGCTGCCGTCTCCGCCCGCCTGGACCTTGCCTGCAAACCAGCGACCGTAAACCAGATTTTGGCGCACGGTCAGGTGCGGGAAAAGTCGCGCCTCCTGAAAGACATAGCCAAACCGACGCTTGTGACAGGGGGTGAAGAAGTGCCTCTTGCTATCTGCCAGAGTGATGTCATCGAGAGCGAGGGTTCCATGATCGGGCCTCATCAGGCCCGCGATAATCCGGACAAGTGAGGTCTTGCCTGAACCCGAGCGGCCAAACAGGGCGGTCACGCCCTTGCCTGCGGTAAATTGTGCATCCAGCGCAAAGGCACCCAGCCGGTGTTTTACATCGAGCGTCAAGGTCATGGCGCGTGAACCCTTCTGCCGACAATGCGTGCCAGAAACTCGGACGCGAGAAGGGCTACCACGGAGATGACGATGGCGACCACTGTCAGCCGCAGCGCGCCGGCATCGCCTCCGGGAACCTGCGTGAAGGTGTAAATTGCTGATGACAGGGTCTGGGTCTCTCCGGGAATGTTGGAGACGAAGGTTATCGTTGCACCGAACTCTCCCATGGCCTTGGCGAATGCCAGAACCATTCCGGCGATGATTCCCGGCAACGTCAGAGGCAGGGTGACGGTCACGAAAATCCAGAACGGGCTTGCGCCCAGGGTGCCCGCCGCTTCCTCGAGTTTGCGATCAACCGCTTCGATCGACAGCCGGATGGAGCGAACCATCAACGGAAAGGCCATGATCCCGCAAGCCAGCGCTGCACCCGTCCAGCGGAAGGAAAAGACGATGCCGAAATACTGATCCAGAAACTGCCCGATGACTCCTTTGCGCCCAAAGAGGATCAGAAGAAGAAAGCCGGTAACGACGGGTGGCAGAATGAGGGGCAGATGCACGATGCTGTTGAGGAGTGATTTGCCCCAGAAATTGCCCCTTGCCAGCACAAGTGCGGTGAAGATGCCGAAAGGCAGGCTCACGACCATGGCGATGGTGGAAACCCAGAGGCTTAAACGTATGGATGTCCACTCTTGCGCGCTGAGGCTAAGCCAATCCAATATGATGTTCCCGTTTATGCCGCACCCGCAAGACCGCCTGTTGATGCAGGCGATCGGTCAGATCTTACTTCAGAATTGTAAAACCCTGCTCTTCAAAAAAAGATGCAGCCTCTGGCGATTTTAGAAAATCCAGATAGGCGGTTGCGGCAGGGTTGCCGGATTGGGACAGAATGGCCGCCGGATAGATGATGGGCTCATGACTGTTTTCCGGAAATGTGCCGACGATCTTCACTCCCGGGTCTGCAGCGGCGTCGGTCTGGTAGACAATGCCATAAGGGGCCTCACCACGAGAGACGAGAAGCAAAGCGGCACGAACGCTTTCTGCGGCGGCAACTTTTGCCTCCACTGAAGACCAGACCCCCAGCTTTTCCAACGCAGCCTTACCGTATTTTCCCGCGGGAACGGAATCGACAGCGCCCATGGCCAGCTTTCCGTCACCCACGAGCTGCGCCAGTCCAAACCCCGGCTGGATGTTTACAGGTGCAGCCTTGTCTGCGGAGGTGATCAGGACAAGGCGGTTTCCGAGAAGATTGGTCCTTGTGCCTTCCTTGATGAGTTTCCTGGTCGCGACATAGTCCATCCATGAAAGATCTGCGGAGATGAAGAGATCGGCTGGTGCACCGGCTTCTATCTGTTTTGCCAATGCCGAGCTTGCCGCATAGGAGACGACGGCGGTGTTGCCGGTCTCTTTCGACCATGCCTCATTTGCGGCATCGAGTGCGTTCTTCATGCTCGCCGCCGCGAAAACCGTCACCTGTTGCTGCTCCGGTGCCGCATGTGCCAGACCAAGGGTGGACAGGCAGCAGCCGAAGGCAACGACGCCCGTGATGAATGTCCTGCGCAAGATTGTCATGGCCGTCAGCTCCAGCTAGCGAAATATCCGAAGGAATATAACGCTTCTTAAAGGGCTGGCATTATATACGCAAGAATATAACGGTTACCCCTGCCACCAGTGCTCCAAACTGCGGTCGATATCAGCCGTCAGCCACGTTCGCCGGCAAAATGGGCAATCTGCGCCCCGGCCTCGTAATAGGCTTCCCGCAGGGCGCGGAAGCTTCTGGCTTTTGCAGATGTGACCGGCAGGGGAAGGGCATCTTCTGCCACGTCACCTGCAACATGGGCTGCAAGCGTCTTGCCGAATACGGTGCCGGGGGCGATGCCGCGCCCGTTATAGCCGCAAAAGCCGACGACGTTTTTTGCAAATTTGTGGAATCTCGGCACGGAATCGTCGGTCATGCCGATCTGACCGTACCACTCACATTCGAATTCGACGTCGCCCAATTGGGGAAACAGTCTTTTCAAGGCGCGCTTTGCCCATGCGGGGTGGATGGTTGCGCCCGTGTTGCGCAGAGCCCCGACGCTGCCGAATACGAGGCGACCTGCCTTGTCCATGCGGAAGGACGACAGGATTTCATTGGTGTCCCAGCAGCCTTCTCGGTTTGGCAGGATTGTCTTTCTCAGATTGTCGCCCAGAGGCTTCGTTGCCGCATTGAAATAGGGCAGGTAGACCTGCTCCTCGCGGATGATTTTCCAGGGGCCGTCACTATAGGCTTCGGTCGCGACCACCACCCAGTCGGCGCGTACCGAACCGCTTGCAGTCTTGACCCGCCAGCCCTCTCCATCCTGCTCATAGTCGATGACCGGGCTGGATGTGTGGATGGTGGCACCTGCCTTGATGGCTGCGGATGCGAGGCCCCGCACATAGGCCAAAGGCTGCAGCGTGCCTGCGCGCTCGTCCAGCAAGGCGCCGCTATAGGCTGACGAACCAACGCGCTGAGCGGTTTCTTCGGCATCGAGAAGCCTGACGGGAGCGCCGCGAGCCGCCCATTGGGCACAGCGTTCGCGGATTTCGGCCAGACCCTTGTCGCCGACGGCACAGTGAAGGGTGCCATTCTTCTCGAGTTCGCACTCGATCTGGTGTTTTTCAATCAGTTCACGAACAAGGAAGGGGGCGTTGCCGAGAAGCGAGAGCAGCCTTTCGCCGTAGACCGGGCCGAGCACATCAGGCAATTCCTTCGGCATGACCCACATACCGCCATTGATGAGGCCGACATTCCGACCCGCACCGCCGAAGCCGATCTCCTTGCCTTCGAGAACGGTGACGCGAATACCGCGTTCTGCAAGATGAAGTGCGGTGGAAAGTCCGGTAAAGCCGCCGCCCACGACCACGACATCGACCGTGGAATCACCTTCCAGCGAGGACGTCGCCGGCGGCTTCGGCGCGGTTTTTTCCCAAAGGCCGTGTGAACGCGGATCATTATACATCGAAATCACCCAAGGACGTGACAGGTCATAGGTCGTGGCATCTGCCAGCAGGCCGATTGTCTTTTCCGCCTGTCATGAAGACAGATTAGTGGCAGTCCTTGCAAGGGAATACCGACATCTCGTCATGACATGATGCCTGCCGGGAATGTGGAGGAATGGCCAAGATGCGCCACCGGGGTTGAAACATGCGCTCTGCTCGGACAATAGTGCAGCCAGCGCGCAAGGCTGTTTGCGTTTTGCGCATCATCCATCATGTGACGGGAACCGATTATGAAGCCAATTTTCGTTCAGCTTCAATGCACGCCCGGCAAGACCTACGACGTTGCCGATGCCATCTACAAAACGGAACTGGTTTCCGAGCTTTATTCGACGAGCGGCGAATATGATCTCCTGTTGAAGATCTATCTCTCGCCGGAGCAGGATATCGGCAAATTCATCAATGAAAATATCGTCAGCATTCCGGGCATCGTGCGGTCTCTGACGACCCTGACATTCACAGCGTTCTGACAACGCCCTCCAGCAGCGGGAAGGCGTCTCAGATGGATGCGACAACGTCTAAGCTGTGCGCTGTCGCATCATTGGCGCGGTAAGGTTGTGGTGTTGCGGGTCTCATCTGTTGAAGTCTGCGGATTCTCAGACCAGTGACGCGACATTGCGATTGCGCACCAGGTTGCGAATGGCTGTGCGGACATCGTCTGCGCTGTCAAAGCGCTGTTCGTCGAGATCGTGAACATGAAATTTGACGGCGATGAACTTCAAACGATTCTCGTCCGGCACGACAATACCGACAGGTTCACCTGCGAATTCAATGACTTGCTTTTGCATTATACATACTCCCGCTGTGGCTTGTGACACAGCAATTCGTCGAATTGAATTTTAGATAAGGTTGGACCGTAAGGTCACATTCGACAGCAGCGGGAACACATCGCTGTGTATCCGGCAGTCACGAACCGCACTCCAAGGATTGCGGCAATGTGTTTCGGTTTGGACATGACACTCTCCCTGCGTTGGTGTTGACCCCGGAATACCGGAGAATCGCTCTCCAGTTGAAACACTGATACTCCGGATTTGCGGCGTGATCAATGATTTTCAATATAGGTAGAATATTTTTCTTTATGATGACAGGATGGGGGCGGAATTGTGAAATTTTTGTTTCTCTGCCGCCGCCTCTCCAAAGTCCCTGTGACGCCGCATTCGCGACTGCAATTTTACACGGCGATCACGGATAGAGGTGATCGTTGCCGTTGAAATCCGAAACCGTGTAGCAACCGTCGGCATGTTTCGATGCCGCATTCTGACCGATGACGGCTTTTCCATGGCCTCCAGGCAGATCCAGAACATAGGTCGGCTGGCAAAGGCCGGAGATACGACCTCGCAGAGCGGCAACGATACGCTGACCCTCTTCTATATCCAATCGGAAGTGGCTGGTGCCGGGCGCCAGATCGGGGTGGTGGAGGTAGTAGGGCTTGACCCTCATCTCAACGAAGGCGCGCATGAGCTCTGCCAGGACGGAAGGATCGTCATTGATGCCCTTTAGCAGCACCGACTGGCTGACCATTGCAATGCCTGCATCGATCATACGGGCGCAGGCTGCCCGTGCCTCTGTCGTGAGTTCGCGTGGGTGGTTGGCATGAAGCGCAACATAGGTCGTCTTGCCGCTCGACTTTAGGGCATCCACAAGCTCCGCATCGATGCGATCGGGATCGACAACGGGAACGCGTGTGTGGAATCGGATGATTTTCACATGCGAAATGGATTTGAGACCGTCCATGATCGCGGACAGACGCCGCGGCGATAGCACGAGCGGATCGCCACCGGTGAGAATGACCTCCCAGATCTCATCATGGTCGCGGATATAGTCGAGCGCTGCGGACAGCTCCTGCGGCGTCAACGTCCCGTTGCCCTGTGGTCCGACCATCTCCCGGCGGAAACAGAAGCGGCAATAGACCGGGCATATGTGAACGGCTTTCAGCAACACCCGGTCCGGGTATCGGTGGACTACGCCGTGGACGGGGCTGTGCGCCTCATCGCTGATGGGATCAGCGCGTTCCTGCGGCGTCTGCACCAATTCCGCATCGCTTGGAATGAACTGCAGGCCGATTGGATCCTTCGAATCGCTGGGATCTATGAGTTTGACCATGGCAGGCGTTACGGCCACGGCGTATCTGTCTGCAACGGGACGCAGGCTTTCCAGAGACTGCCTGCCGATCAGGCCAGCATCATGCAACTCCTCCACCGATTTGAGGCTGCGTATCGTCATGAACCATAATCCGGTACTGGCGCCCACATGACAAGGTCAATCCTCGGTGCACCCGTTGCCAACATCACCAGACGGTCAAAGCCAAGCGCAATGCCGCTGGCCGCCGGCATGATTTCGAGCGCTGCCAGCAGGTCTTCATCGATTGGATAGGTCTCGCCGTAGACACGCTGTTTCTCAAGCATTTCCGCTTCGAAACGGCGACGTTGTTCTGCGGCATCCGTCAGTTCGCCGAAGGCATTGGCGAGTTCCACGCCGCAGGCATAGAGCTCGAAACGCTCCGCAACGCGGCTGTCTGCTGGAGAACGACGGGCGAGTGCGGCTTCGCTTGTCGGGTACTCATCAAGAATGGTCGCCCGCTCGAAGCCGAGCTTCGGCTCGACACGCTCTACGATGACACGACTGAACATATCCGCCCAGCTGTCATCATCGGCAACGCGGATGCTGGCTTGTTTCAGTTCTGCTGCAAGATGGTCGCGGTCGGTTTCGCCATCTGGGGCAATGGTTGCCAGAAGATCGATATTTCCGAAGCGATTAAAGGCTTCCGCCACGCTCAGTCGCTCAGGTTCAAGAAACGGGTCGATGCTCCGCCCCCGGTAGGTCAGGGTCTTCGTCTTTGCTGTTTCTGCGGCAAGCCCCAGCAATTGCGCGCTGTCGCGCATCAGCGTCTCATAGGTTTCGCCGACCCGGTACCATTCCAGCATGGTGAATTCCGGATGATGCAACGGTCCGCGCTCGCGATTGCGGTAGACGTGGGCAAAGCAACTGATGCGCTTTTCTCCGGCCGCCAGCAATTTCTTGCAGGCGAACTCCGGCGACGTGTGAAGATACAAGGGCGCGCGCTCGCCGCCGGTGCTTATTCCGGTCGTTGCAAAGGCGTGCAGATGTGCCTCGTTGCCGGGAGAGATCTGCAAGGTCGCAGTATCGACTTCCAGAAAATCGCGGGCGGCGAAAAAGCTGCGCATGGCTGCCTGTATCGCATTTCGACCCAGGAGGAAGGGGCGGCGATCCAGATGAACGTCGGGCGTCCACCAGGCAGATGCTGTGTCGAGCTTCGAGCCCATATGCTGCTTTCTTTTCATCAATACGGTTGGTCGGCAGAAGAATTGTTCAGATCGAAGGCGTTCAAACTCCGCCTTTTATCGAAATATTCGAAAACTGCCGCACAGTTTTTGGTTCAATGCTGTTGAAGGCTGGCAATTCCCGCAAATTTAGGATAGTTGCGCCCCAGAAAACTTACAAAACGTCCGTCGGGTCGGTGCAGCCGCGCGGTCCTTTACGACGCATTTCATTGAGTTACAAGGAAATCCTATGGTCAAGGTTATCGCCTCATCCGTCCGCAAGGGCAATGTTATCGACGTGGATGGCAAGCTCTATGTCGTTCTCAGCGCCAGCAACTTCCATCCCGGCAAGGGCACGCCTGTGACCCAGGTCGATATGCGCCGCATCGTTGATGGCGTGAAGGTGTCTGAGCGTTGGCGCACGACCGAACAGGTTGAGCGTGCCTTCGTTGAAGACCTGAACTTCCAGTTTCTCTACGAAGACGGTGAAGGCTTCCACTTCATGAACCCGGAAAACTACGATCAGGTCGTGGTTGACGTTGAAACCATGGGTGAGCAGAAGGCCTATCTTCAGGAAGGTATGACCTGCGTCCTGTCGATCCACGAAGGCTTGCCGCTGGCCGTGGAACTTCCGCGTCACGTTACGCTCGAGATCGTTGAGACCGAACCGGTCGTCAAGGGCCAGACAGCGTCTTCCTCCTACAAGCCTGCGATCCTGTCGAACGGCATTCGTACGATGGTGCCGCCGCATGTTGATGCAGGCATCCGGGTTGTCATCGCGACGGAAGACAATTCCTACGTCGAGCGCGCCAAGAACTAAACGCTCCGTCCCCCTGTATGATAAAGGCCCCGATCCGGGGCCTTTTTTGTGCGCGGTTTACAGACATAAAAAAACCCGCGGTCGAAGCCGCGGGTTTTTTATCTGTTCGAATGCTGAGCTTATCACATGCCCTTGGGAGTGTTTGCTGCAGCTACCTTGGGTCCGGTGACGGCTTGCGTTTCGCCGACCGCGTAACCGCCGCCAAGCGCGATGCTCAGAGATACGTAATCCTGAGCCGTCTTTTGAACGGCTGTCGCGAGATTGGCCTGCGCCGTGGACACTTGGCGCTGGGCATCCAGTACGTCGAGCAGAGACGAGGCACCGTCACGATAGCTGGCTGTCGCGAGCGAGAGAGCTTCCTGATAGGACTTCACGGTTCTGCGAAGGGCGTCTTCAGTCTGCTTGTCGCGATTGACGGCTGCCAGTGCGTTCTCAACCTCTTCAATTGCTTCGAGAACGGTGGATTTCCAGACAAGATACTGCTCACGAGCCGATGACTTGGCGATATCGACATTGGCGCGCAGGCTGCCACCATCAAGGATTGGCAGGACGAGGCTTGGGCCGAAGGACCAGGTGTTCGATGTTCCACGCGAGCCATTGTTGGAGAGGTTCACGTAGCTTGGCGAAATCGAGCCGCTGATGGTGATGCTTGGATAGAGGCGTGATTCGGCAACACCGATCTGTGCGGTGGCGGCAGCCAGGTTGCGCTCGGCAACGCGAATGTCTGGACGATTGCGGATCAGGTCAGCTGGAATACCTGTTGTCGCAGGTCTGCGAGCAACCGGCTGGCGTGCGCCACGCTGCAATTCGACAACCAGCGAAGAGGCTGGCATGCCGAGAAGTGTAGCGATGCGGTGCGCGGCCTGACGGAAACTTGTTTCAAGACCAGGCATGTCCGCAAGCGTGGAATTGACGAGGCCTTCAGACTGGACGACGTCGAGGCGCGATGCTGCACCGGCTTCAAGCTGAAGCTTGGTGAGATCCAGCGTCTCGCGACGAGACTTCAGGTTCTCGCGGGCAATTGCCAGACGTTCCTGATAGTAGCGAACATCGATATAGGCTGAAACGACGGAAGAGATCAGCGTCAGACGCTGTACGTCGGCCGTTGAATAGGCGGCATCAAGCTGTGCGCTCGCGTTTTCCTTGGACCGGCGATACTGACCGAAAAGGTCGAGCAGCCAGGACACATCCAGACCGCCTGAAGAATTGTTCTGGACGCTGGAGTTGTTGGTCGGGAAGCTACCCTTGGTCTGTCCGGTGGTGTGGGAGGCAGAACCAGTAAGGCTTGGAAGCGCGCCAGCGCCAGCGACCGTTATCTGCGACTGAGCCTGGTTGATTCGCTCCAGTGCCTGCAGAACCGTGAGGTTCTGGGAAAGGCCCGTTGCCACGTAGCCGTTCAGGCGGCTGTCATTGAACGCGTTCCACCAGGCCACTGTTGCCACGTCGCCGTTGGTGGCGGTTCCGCCCTCGGCAAATTTCCCAGGCATCTGGGTTTCTGGTGCCTTGTGGTCCGGACCGACAACGCAGCCGGAAAGCAGCAGCATTGCAAGAGGAATGGTAGCGCGAATGGACGACATTGAAATTATCCCAATTTTATTTGGCGCACTTGGCACCTCAGTCAAAACGAGCGTAGCGCCGGATACTGAAGAAAAATGCGGTTCACAATTGCCAACATTTCTAACAGCGTCTTTCGGTTTTGCTAGCATATTTTTTATTTGTTAACGTTTAGATATCCGCCGAATAATGACGAAAAACGACGGGATGAAGAAAATTCCGAGCAGTGTTGCAGAAAGCATACCACCCAATACCCCGATACCGATCGCATTCTGCGCCGCAGAGCCTGCACCGTTGGCAATTGCCAATGGTACGACGCCGAGAATGAAGGCGAGCGATGTCATGATAATCGGACGTAATCTCAGCTTTGCAGCTTCAAGGGTAGCATCCAGCAAACTCAAGCCGTGCTCCTGGCGCTCCTTTGCAAATTCGACGATGAGGATGGCGTTTTTCGCGGCAAGGCCGATGGTCGTCAGCAGCCCCACCTTAAAGTAGACGTCATTGGATTGGCCGAAGAAGTGCGCTGCGACCAGCGCCCCCAGCACGCCCACTGGCACGGCCATGATGACCGAGAAGGGTATCGACCAGCTTTCATACAGTGCGGCAAGGCACAGAAAGACGATAAGCACCGAGAGCGCATAGAGCATGGGTGCCTGTGAGCCAGACAAGCGTTCCTGATAGGAGATGCCCTGCCATGCCACGGTGTAACCGCCCGGCAAAGCCGCGGTCATCCGTTCCATCTCGTCCATTGCATCGCCAGAAGCGACTCCCGGGCCTGCAGCGCCTTCCATCGAGATCGCGCTTGTGCCGTTGAATCGAGCGAGTGTCGGCGGACCATTGATCCAGGATACTTCGCTAAAGGAGGAAAAAGGCACCATTTCCCCGTTTGTATTGCGGGCATACCAGTATTTCAGATCTTCCGGCTGCATCCGGTAAGGTGCATCGCCCTGAACGTAAACAGGTCTCAATTCGCCATTCAGCGTAAAGTCGTTGACGTCGCGACCGGCGAAGATCGTGGACAGCATCAGGTTGACGGAAGCAAGATCGACTCCCATCGCACCCATCTTTTCCTGATCGAGATTGATCTTCATCTGTGATTCGTCGTCACGGCTGTTGCTGCGAAGGGAGCTGAGGTTCGGGTTGGTCCCTGCCTGTCTGATCAATTCCTTGGAAGCGGCTGTCAGGGCATCGGTGCCGTTTTTGCCGCTATCGACGAGATACATCGAAAAGCCGCTGGAATTGCCCAGGCCCTGAATGGCCGGCGGCAGAAGTGCGAAGACCTGTGCGTCACGCATTCCGAAGAATGCCTTCTGGGCACGTCCGACGATCGCAGCTGCGTGGCTTTCAGCAGACGTGCGGACTGAGAAGTCCTTCAGCTTTGTGAAGACCATGGCGTTATTCTGGCCGGAACCGGTGAAGCTGAAACCAAGAACGCCGAAAACTGATTCGACATTGTTGCCCTCTTTCTCGCGGTAGAAGGCCTCAACCTGCTTTACGACCGCATTGGTGCGTTCGATGGTCGAGCCGGTCGGGGTCTGAACGATTGTCAAAAGCACACCCTGGTCTTCCTGCGGCAGGAAGGATGTCGGAAGGCGGGTGAAGAACCAGGCGCAGCCGCCGATCACGACGAGAAACAGGACCAGCACGCGCAATGGCCGCTTGAGCAAATAGCCGATGCTGGAAACATAGCCGTTGGTCGTGCGGTTGAAGTTGCGGTTGAACCATGCTGCAGGGCCGGTCTGCTTCTTCTCGTGCTTGACCGGCTTCAACATGGTTGCGCACAGGGCAGGGGTCAGAACGATGGCGACTACCGCCGACAGCAGCATCGCAGAGACGATCGTGATCGAGAACTGGCGATAGATGATACCCGTAGAGCCGCCGAAAAAGGCCATGGGGATGAAAACGGCGGTAAGGACGAGTGCGATACCGACGATGGCGCCAGTAATTTCACCCATCGATTTTTCCGTCGCTTCCAGAGGGGAAAGCCCCTCTTCCGACATGATTCGTTCGACGTTTTCAACGACGACGATGGCGTCGTCAACGAGAAGACCGATGGCCAGTACCATGGCAAACATGGTCAGCGTGTTGATGGAATATCCGGTCAGGGCCAGAATACCGAATGTTCCAAGAAGAACGACCGGCACGGCAATCATTGGAATGAACGTTGCCCTGAGATTCTGCAGGAAAACGAGGAGAACAACGAAAACCAGAATGATCGCTTCGATCAACGTGTGTACCACTTTTTCGATCGACAGCTTGACGAAAGGCGTCGTGTCATAGGGGTATTCGATGGCCACGCCTTCGGGAAGAGAGCTTTCTGCGTTGACCAGCACGGTCTTGACGCGCGCCGCCGTGTCCAGCGCATTGGCACCGGTGGCGAGGTTAACGGCAAAGCCCGCAGACGGACGGCTGTTGGAGCGCGAATCGCCGCCATAGCTTTCCTGCCCGATCTCGATGCGGGCTACGTCGCTGAGGCGAACAGCTGCGCCGTCCTTCTCGACCTTGAGGATGACGGATTCGAAGTCGGCTACTGTCGTCAGCTGGCTTTGTGCCGTTACCGTTACGTTGAGCTGCTGTCCCACGACGGCTGGTAGCGCACCGAGCGATCCCACCGAAACCTGCGTGTTCTGGCTTTCGATGGCGCTGGTAACATCAGCGGTGGTCAACTGATATTTGTTGAGCCTGAACGGGTCCAGCCAGATACGCATCGCATATTCGGAGCCAAAGACGTTGATCGAGCCTACGCCCTCAAGACGTTTGACCTGATCTTCCAGCGTGCTCGAAAATACGTTGCCGAGATCCGCGGAGTTGCGCTTACCGTCCGTGGAGATCAGCGCGCCGACCATCAGGATGCTGGATGTCGAGCGGCTGACATCGACGCCCTGCTGCTGAACGACGTCAGGCAACTGCGACTGGACGAGCTGCAACTTGTTCTGAACCTGGACCTGCGCGATGTCAGGCATGATGCTATTGCCGAAGGTGAGCGTGACCGAGGCGCTTCCGGTGCTGGAAGACGAGGTCATGTAAGTCAGGTCGTCAAGGCCGGTCATACCGTCCTCGATCACGGTCGTAACCGACTTTTCCACCGTTTCGGCGCTTGCACCATTATAGGTGGCGCTGATGCGGACGGTTGTCGGTGCAATTTCCGGATATTGGGAAATCGACAGGGTCGAAATTGCGAGTGCACCGCCAAGCATGATGACGATTGCGATAACCCACGCAAAGACGGGGCGCCGTATGAAGAAATGAGCCATTTGGACTGCGCCTTACATATTGCAGATGTGCATGGGGAACTCGGACGAATTTACTTTGCTTCGGGCGCAGCCGCGGGTGCGGCTTGAGGCTGCTGCTTCGGTGTCACCAGACCTCGCTCGTCGATTGTTGCCTCGACGGGCGCAACGGTTGCGCCTTCGGTAATCCACTGGAAGCCATCAACCACAAGCTTGTCGCCGTCTTTCACGTTCTCCGTCACCAGCCAGGCGTTGCGGGATTCCTTGCTGGTCGGGAAGATACGCGTTTCAATCTTGTTTTCGGCAGTCACGAACTTGGCCGTCAACTCGCCATTGGCATTGCGGGTCGCTGCGCGCTGCGGGATCAGGAAACCCTTCTCATTGCCAATCGTCAGGGTTGCCCGCATGTACATGCCGGGCAGGATGGTCGCATCGGGATTCTTGAACAACGCGCGGATCGAATAGGTGCCAGTCGTTTCACTGACAGACATGTCCGACATGTCGACCTTGCCGTCCTGCGAATATTCGGTGCCGTCCTCAAGCGTCAGATGAATGCCTGCGGTTGCCTCTCGTTTCCCAAGCTGGCCGGATTCAACAGCGCTTCTCAAACGCTGCAGGTTGGCGCTGGACTCCATCAGTTCGATGTAGATGGGGTCGATGCGACGAAGCGTGGTCAGGGCAGATGTCTGGTTGGCTGTGACGACGTTGCCGATGCTGAAATTGGTCGAGGAGGTAATGCCATCAAATGGCGCGCGGATCTTGGTAAGGTCGAGATTGATTGTCGCGGTCTCGAGCGCGGCCTGCGCCTGCGCTACATCGGCCTGTGCCTGTGCCAAGGTCGTTTTTGCATTTTCATATTCGATCTGGGTCGCACCGCTGTTTACCAGTCGTTCGTAACGGGAAAGATTGGCCTGGGCGCCGGGAATGCTTGCCTGCGCCTTGGCAAGACTTGCCTGCGCCTGAGCGACTTCTGCCCTGTAGGTGTTGTCCTCGATCTGGTAGAGAATGTCGCCCTGTTTTACCGCGCTGCCTTCCTTGAAGGGAATTTGACGGATTATACCGGTCACACGCGGGCGAATTTCCGCCATCTGATAGGCGCTTGCGCGGCCTGGCAGAACTGTGGTCAGCGGGTGCTCGCTCATGGACATCGTGATGATGCTGACGGGAGAGGGTGGGCGCTGGTTTGCCTGACCTGCAGCCTTGTTTTCTTCGCCGCCCTCGCTGCAACCCGCTATCGCGCCTGCCATGAGCATTAGTGTCAATAAAGGACCAAAACGTCTTTTCATCGGAGTTCTCATGTTCGGCGGCCAAGATTTCAGTGATGCTTCATGGTTCACAGCGCATCGGCTCTGCGTCAGTCTTCCGCGTGCGGCGCTATAAGGCGACGTTCAGGAGCTTGGTGACGTATAGCCGTTATCGTCACTTAGCAATCCCATACCGCAGTGCACAATCGACTAGTTCAGCAAGTTCTCTACATCGTGTTGCTAAAATGTCGACTTCCTCATGTGCGATGAGCGCAGGATGAAGGACGCTTGTCAACGCCATCAGCGCGGTGCGCGCAGACGTGTCGATATCCGTCTGCGCGTAGATACCGGCCGAAACACCGTCGCGGATGATTGTCGCCAGCAGATCGGAAATGACATTCTCGTAATAACGGCCGCAGGCAAGTTCTCGCTTGGCCGTCATGAGGATCATTTCGAAGATATAGGGATTGTCGTTCAGGTCGCGGCGATGGTTTTCCATCAGGCTTCGCGCCAGATGCGCCAGACGCTCGAAGGGTGGATGGGATGCGTCCAGCGGCATCAGCTTCTGTTCGAGCAGGCGGATCTGCTGCAGAAACATCGCATCGACCAATGCGTTCTTGGAGTGGAAGTGCTTGAAGACATTGGCGGGTGACATCTCCAGTGCCGCAGCAATATCGGCAATGGAGACAGCCCCGAATCCCCGCTCACGAAAAAGACATTCCGTCATTGCCAGAATGTCCTTGCGGGTTTCCTCAGCCGAGCGCCGGGGACGGCTTTTCCGAGGGGGATGCTCCTGCGTCTGGGACGGTGAGTTCTCGCTGTTTGTCTTGGTCAAATTACACCCCCTGAAAAAAGGGCTCCAGATTCTTTCGCACCCTTTCAATTGGAGAGCTGCCGCTGTCATCGGGCTGGAACGCTTTTCCGATTATGCGCTCGAACGCCTCGATATAGACCTTGGACGTCTGCTCAACGAGTTCCTGTGGAATTTCGGGAATGGCGTCCTTATAGGGGTCGCACCGCTCAGCTACCCAGGCGCGTACGAAATCCTTGTCAAAGCTTTGGGGCCGCGTCCCGTTCTGGAAGGCTTGCTCATAGCTCTCTGCAATCCAGTAACGACTGCTGTCCGGCGTGTGGATTTCGTCCGCCAGAATGATCGTGCCGTTTTCATCCGTGCCGAACTCATACTTTGTGTCGACGAGGATAAGCCCGCGCTCTGCCGCAATTTCCTGTCCCCGCTTGAACAGTGCCAGCGCATAGGCAGAAAGCGTTTGCCACTGCGCTTCCGTCAGGAGCTTCTTCTCTATGATTTCCGCTGGCGTTAGCGGTTCATCATGGCCGCCATCGAATTCCTTGCTGGTCGGCGTGATAATCGGTTCCGGCAAAACCTGATTATCTCTCATGCCCTCTGGAAAGGTAACTCCATACATATGTCGCTCGCCCTTCTTATAGAGCGTGAGAATGGAGGTCCCTGTCGTGCCGGCGAGATATCCGCGCACAACGATCTCAACGGGCAGAATATCGAGGCGCTTGCCAATCACCACATTCGGGTCCGGGTAGGACACGACATGGTTCGGACAAATGTCTTTTGTCTGCTCAAACCAGTAGCGAGCTGTTTCGGTCAGAACCTGACCCTTATATGGGATGCAGGTCAGTATCCGGTCGAAAGCACTCAAGCGGTCGGTGGAGATGATGACCCGGTTGCCATCAGGCAGATCATAGTTCTCGCGGACCTTGCCACGATAGTATTTCGGCAGTTCGGGAATGACGGCTTCAGGCAGTACGCGCACGGGATATCCAATCTCTTATATCAGATGAGAACCGACGACATGGCGTCGGAGACTGTGGATACCCTATGGCATGTTTCACGGCGGAGGACCAGTACGCGCCACATGGTCGCCCTTTCGGGGAAAATCGCTACCCGTTGGAAATACCCTAGCCAAATCATGGCCTTACATAAAATCTGTATTTTTTTGGATTGGCAGTGTTGACTTGTTTGAGGGGTGTCCTCTAT
>NZ_LMNZ01000023.1:0-467 GCF_001423445.1 Rhizobium sp. Leaf311
TTCCCCTACGGCTACCTTGTTACGACTTCACCCCAGTCGCTGACCCTACCGTGGTCGCCTGCCTCCTTGCGGTTGGCGCAGCGCCGTCGGGTAAGACCAACTCCCATGGTGTGACGGGCGGTGTGTACAAGGCCCGGGAACGTATTCACCGTGGCATGCTGATCCACGATTACTAGCGATTCCGCCTTCATGCACTCGAGTTGCAGAGTGCAATCTGAACTGAGACGGTTTTTGGGGATTTGCTCAACCTCGCGGTTTCGCGTCCCACTGTCACCGCCATTGTAGCACGTGTGTAGCCCATCCCGTAAGGGCCATGAGGACTTGACGTCATCCACACCTTCCTCGCGGCTTATCACCGGCAGTCTCCCTAGAGTGCCCAACTGAATGATGGCAACTAAGGACGTGGGTTGCGCTCGTTGCGGGACTTAACCCAACATCTCACGACACGAGCTGACGACAGCCATGCA
>NZ_LMNZ01000023.1:568-686 GCF_001423445.1 Rhizobium sp. Leaf311
TCGCGTCCCCGAAGGGAACCCCGGATCTCTCCGGATGGCACGACATGTCAAGGGATGGTAAGGTTCTGCGCGTTGCTTCGAATTAAACCACATGCTCCACCGCTTGTGCGGGCCCCCG
>NZ_LMNZ01000024.1:0-3835 GCF_001423445.1 Rhizobium sp. Leaf311
GCGCGGGCAGAGGGCCTGAAAACCCAAGCCACCGTCAGTATTGGCCTTGCGGCACCAGACTGCTACGACCTCGCCGGGATGCTTGCAAGCGCCGATAGCGCGCTGTACCGCGCGAAAGCCCTTGGGCGGAATCGCGTTGAGGCCGCACGTCCAGATGAATTGCTGCATCGCCCCTCAGCCAATCCCTTGCATAATCAGTTGCGGGTAGTGGCTACGGGGGCCTCCTGATACGAGGTAGCGCATTTGGACGAGCGACTTGAAATGATCGGAACCTACGAAGTCGTTATTCACGCGGCTAACGCTTTCAAGTTTCTGAGCGAGTGACAGCGAGTTTTTATGATCAACTACCCCTGGCGGGCCGACGGCGGTTGAATCCGCCCAAAGATCGCCAAATTAAATAGAATAACAGTACGATATGACTGCACTCTTCAAACAGGGTGGGCCAGTCAACGGTGTTGGCCGATCCCGGCTTCCACCGCGCCCTCCCCTCTCAGCGCCCCTGACTGCGGTTCGGAAGCGGCAAGCTAGGTGAAACGCTCTTTAACACGTGAAAGTCCGGCAAGAGGCTTTGTGCCGCGAGACCATTATGGTGTGCCCGACCAACATTTCCGGTATGGTCTGAAGCAGTTTTAACGAGATGCTCTTCGAGAGAAACTGAGCCCGTAAGTGCGGCAGCATTTGCCAGCTGGACATAGCCAGGATCATCGCGCAGCCAACCGCCATCACTGCTAACATTGCGGAGCGGGTAGAACGGCAGGTCACCTGCGGGTAAAATCGCGCCATCCACGACCAAAACGCGTAGATTTCGACTGAAACCGACGCGTATTAGATGATGGCTGCGAAAGAGACCGCTGGGGCGAGCCATCGAGAATACTACACACACCAAGAAAGGTATGGATGCCGAAAGCGATAGCGAGAACAGCAAGAGTAGACGTGTCATCGTGTCGACAGCCGCCAAGCTTTCCCGCAAGCGATGCGATGCGATGGGCGTCATAGTTGTTTTTCCGGAGAAGCGATGTCTTTCTTAACATTGTCTCACATGTCAGCGAACTCGAGGCTTCTGCGAAAGTGATCTTTGGCCGTCTGCCCTTACCGATCAAATCTGGCGATTATTTGTGAGCTACTGCCGCGATTGCTACCTTGTGATGACCTCGAGCCTCGTCTCGCTATAAATCGACTGACTCGGATTCGGCACTATCTCGTTTACCCGAGACAGTGGACCTCTTCGTGCTTGTTCACCTGCGCGAAATGTCAAATCCGATTTTCGACACGCTATCTCGTCAAAAAAGGGGCATCCACTGCCTTACGGTTCTGGGCGATAAGGTAGATCCGGGCGAGTAAATAAACCGATAAGCGGTCTGGGTCGGGATAGTTAGAGATTTTGTTTCAAACCTACCTTATTGCATTCGGCCCCTCGGCCAAGCGACGGACGTTCAGACAGGTGACGCCCGCCACTGCCAATCCGTCACTCACAAGCAAGCCTTGTCAGCTGACAAGGTTTGGTTTGCGAGGTGGATAATTTGCCATGAATATCGCCGATGAAGGGTCCTATGATCTTCTACCCCTCTGTTCACGTCACCTTGTCAGCTGACAAGGTTGCAACCGCAAATTCGAACTCCCTTACCGCTACGCATCCATTACCGCACTGCAGGCGATGCTGATTGCGGCGCAAGCACGCCAGGTGGCCAAATACGTCCAGATTGTCGGCAAGGTGAGCGGATCGAGCGGCTGATGTCACTGACCTGTTGTCTATCGGCGCAGGCAATCCTGATCACCTAGCGGTTGCCAGGATCAACGTGATCAAGGCAAACGAGATCAACCCATTCTCAAGTCCTTGTCGGACAGGCGGTTCGACGTCATCTATCTAAATGCTGATATCTTCGGCCCCATCCATCTTGCGCGCCACCTCATCGACAACCTCGTCACTCCAGGCGGCATGCTGGCCTTCATATCCTCTCGTCGCGGCAGCGTCGAAATCAATGTCGAAGCCGGCCTGGAGCTATACCGAGCGAGTAAGGTATCCCTCAACATGCTGGCCCATGGCATCTACGCAGATTACAGACAGTAGGGCCTGACGATGCTCTCGATTCATCCGGGCTGGGCAAGGACGGCGATGGGAACGTTTGATGGAGCCGTGGAACGAGAGATCGAACTGCAGACAAGCGTCCAGGGTGTTGCAGACGTCGTCGAGCGACATATGGCTACAAGCAAAAATCTCTATCTCGATTACGAGGACAGCAAGTTGCCGTGGTGATGAGGCCATTGGACGATCTCCGCCAGTGGCGTATTCCTGCCATCAATGCCGCGGCGGTAGCTTTCAGAACGGCCTAAGCGTTTAATCAATACGGGAGTAAAACACCGCTTACTGTAAACGTCGAAGGGGAGGAAATGCTGAGACACCGTCGGTGCTTGATCGTTAACAAGCGCTTACACCATCGCGCGAACAAGGGGTTTCGCAGGTGCTCTCGCAGGATGGGATAAGACGATTTTAATTAACCCGTCCGCCAGTCCAACTCTGATGCCGTTCGTAAGTTCATGAGCAACCAAGGCGCGATCCGGCCACCGACACTACTGCGTTATTCTCGGAACGGCTTATCGCCCTTGGTCAATGTGTGAGAGAAAACAGCGCTAGCGGTAGCACCGTCTTGAGCTTGGTTGCTTTCTTTCTAGTCGCCGGACATAATTACGCCCGCTTTGGTTGAGGGAATAAGAATTAGCAGGTTTGTCCTTATGCTTGGCGACCTATATTTGAGGATATTGAGTTCATCGTTATTCATGTGGCCGACCGGGTTCTGCAGATCTCATTGATCGGTCTTGCGCTAGGTTCTTAATGGGTGAGGAAGACAGTGATGGAACGTCCCGTCAGCGAAAGAGAGATAGGTGAGGCCAATTCTTTGCTTTATTCGCGGCCAGGTGTTTGGGCTGCGTGGAATTTGACTCACACTGCATCGATTCATAACCATACCTATCAGGATCAGGATTTTTTGTCGTATGCGTGGCGTTTTCTAAAAACAGCCGGAGGGCAGGACACTCTGGCAAGCCAAAATCTTGCCCATTTTCTCTCAGGCACCGGAACCAGCAAAACTTTGTCCTTGAACCAACTCTTCCAGCAAGATGGGGGCGTTACAAAAGAGTTTAACGTGAAGGTCGGAGCGCAAATCTACCGCACGGAAATGGCCTATAAAGCGTTCAAGCGAAAAGATGACATACCGCTCGAAGGCTTTCTAAAGTCAGACTTACGCCGGTATGCGGACAATCCTCACAACAGTCCCACTGACTTCAAGAAAGACTATGGACCATCACCAGGTCCATATGACGGACATGTTGAGGTGGACCAGAAGGCGTTCTCAAATCAGAATTGGAAAAATGCAACCGGTGGCCTATCTATTCTATGGACTTATCTTGGCTCAAGCGGAACTGGCGCTTACAAGCAGCACCGTGTTTCCGCCTTTTGTCTAAAGCGCTATAAATGGCATCCCCAGGAATGGCGAAATACAAAGCTTGTCCATATTGCAGCGGAAAATGCCAAGGTGCCTTCTGTCGATACATTTACACGTTCAGCCGCGATGGATGCATCGTCTATGGGTGCGCGCACCGGCGTGGTTATGCCAAAAAGCGGGGAGATAAAATTGGGTTCGGAAACCATAGGTCACTGGAAAGACGAGGGCTTGACGCGGCAGACGATCTACAATCCGGCAAAGGAGTTTTTGCTCATATTTCCGCCCGTTGAAAGGATCATTCCAGTCTTCGTTCCAACGAGCAAAGTCGTGGTGTGAACTGCACCCCATTTCGACCGGACAGTCGGCATAAGCAGAAAGGCTCAAGCACAGGCTTG
>NZ_LMNZ01000024.1:3951-4219 GCF_001423445.1 Rhizobium sp. Leaf311
GATTGAGCAAAGTTTTGAACCTGGCGAGACGGTATCATCGACCGCTCGCCGCCATGGCGTTGCGCCCAATCTGCTGTATCGATGGCGCAGGCTTTTGAGTGAGGGAGGTGCTGCGGCCGTGGATTCTGACGAGGCGGTTGTCGGGAATTCGGAAGTGAAGAAACTGGAGGATCGCGTCCGGGAGTTGGAGCGCATGCTCGGTCGCAAGACGATGGAGGTCGAAATCCTCCGCGAAGCCCTTTCCAAAGCGGACTCAAAAAAACGGATA
>NZ_LMNZ01000024.1:4290-4872 GCF_001423445.1 Rhizobium sp. Leaf311
GCCGTGGCAGACACGCTGGGCGTTTCCCGTTCCAACCTCATCGAGCGGCTGAAAGGCAAATCAAAGCCGCGTGGACCATACCACAAGCTTGAGGATGCAGAGCTTCTGCCCGCCATTCGCAGGCTGGTAGATCAAAGGCCAACCTATGGCTATCGGCGGATCGCCGCGCTTCTCAATCGCGAAAGGCGAGCCGCCGATCAGCCCATCGTCAACGCCAAACGGGTTCATCGTATCATGGGCAACCATGCCATGCTGCTGGAGAAACATACGGCCGTCCGCAAAGGCCGCATCCATGATGGCAAGGTCATGGTCATGCGCTCTAACCTGCGCTGGTGCTCCGACGGTCTGGAGTTCACCTGCTGGAATGGCGAGGTCATTCGTCTCGCCTTCATCATCGACGCCTTCGACCGCGAGATCATCGCTTGGACGGCAGTCGCCAATGCGGGCATCTCCGGCTCTGACGTGCGCGACATGATGCTGGAGGCAGTCGAGAAACGCTTCCGCGCAACCCGAGCCCCCAATGCTATCGAGCACCTCTCGGACAATGGTTCGGCTTACACAGCGCGGGACACGAGGATATTT
>NZ_LMNZ01000024.1:4979-5111 GCF_001423445.1 Rhizobium sp. Leaf311
CGACTATATCCGCATATCCCAAGTTCCGGACGCCCAAACAGCGCTCCGGCTCATCGACGGATGGATCGAGGACTACAACGAAATCCATCCCCATTCCGCGCTCAAGATGGCTTCCCCTCGGCAGTTCATCAG
>NZ_LMNZ01000024.1:5220-46269 GCF_001423445.1 Rhizobium sp. Leaf311
CTCTGCTAGACTCGAAATCCGGTGTAGAATGGGCATCCGGCCGCACCCAGCTTAAAACGCGCTTCGTCAACCATCTGCGGCGGCGTGCCGGACACTAGGGATTCGGGGGAGGGGAAGGGCGAGAAGCACTGCCCGAGGCAGAAACTGCAGAAAAAACCGCGCTCGCTCGAGAGGGAAGGGCCGCTCATCGTGGCATTGATAGCCGCAACGATCCCGCCGGCCCTCACCGAGATCTGCCTGAAAGGCCGGCAAGCCGGGCGTTTCCGCTCGTCCAAGACGACCGAAAGTCGGATTTGTGGCTGCAAATCAACTGCCATCGATAAGGTGTAGTTACAAAATTCAATGTTGTTTTGCATTAGAGAAAAGAAATATTGTCAAGCTTTCGCATCTTTTCATCCCACAACCCCTGCGCAAAGGCAGTTATTGAATGTTGCTCGCGAACCTTCTCATCTAGACGTCCAACTGATATCCCGAGATTACCAAACAAAACGATCCCGACTGAGATCAAGGCTGAGCCATTCATAATTTCAAGCTTCCTTAAGACATCTATACCGCGCTCCTCAAATATTCTGATGCCTCTGAACGAGACATTTGGAACATCATAAAATGCTTCAATTTCACTTAGAGACCCTTCCCTGTACCTTAATATTGGCTTTTGTACCGCACGAAATTCCGAAAAAGCACCACTACGGATGCCCTTCCTTGTATTATCTGGCGGTCCTAAAATGGCACTCGTTTCATGTGGCTGCATACCAAAACGCAACGGTCCCATTCCTACAAAAGATTCAATTTCCCATTCCATATCTATGTCCTCATTTGCCGGGCAACCAGCCGTTTGCTACCAGGCACTTATAATACTTGAGAAGCTCTCTGACACCTTCATTGTATTTTCTTAGATCTCCGTTCTCAGCTGCTAGTCGCCGAACGTCCCGTATATCCATCGCCAATGCATCCCTGTACCTTCCCTCACTGATTAATTCTTGCTGAAGTTCCCTCCACTCCTGTGCTTCGAAACTCGAGCCGGTGGACATAGCTTTTCGGTGATCAATTTTGTCCATCTGCATGGACGGACTTGGAAGTTCGCCTAAGGGCGAGACTGACTTTGGAGGCATATGGTTCGACTCCATGTCAAGAGCACCAACGCCCTTCGTTCCGCCGTAAGAGCCTCCACGATAGGGTCCTGTCCCCGACGCATCCCCCTTCGCCAAGTGCAGGCATGGATTCCGAACGCCTCTGCGTGTGCTCCTTGTACCCCCGTCTCCATTTTCTGTCGCTTTGGCGGCCTCTTCCTCAGCCTTCTTTGCCTCTCTAGCTTTCCGTGCGGCTTCCTCTGCCTCTTTGGCGCGACGTTCTGCTTTCGTGACATCTTCAAGCGCTTCTATTGCTTCGCCAGCAGTTTTTGCTTTTCTGAACGGGTTTATTACACCAACGGCAACGGCGGCTAAGTGGCCTCCCGCCTGTGGCACGCCCCCTTTATCGTAGGCGTCGGTTACACCGGTCCACAAACCCTTAAGCGCATCTCCGGTCCACGTAGCAACATTTTCCGCAGACTGCCCGGGGTTATTCCAAACATAGTCTGCGGTATTGGCAACTCCTTGACCAACGTTTTTTCCAAAGGACGTGACATCGTCGACTGATGGTCTGGAATCCCAGGCCGACTGTAAATCAGAGCCGATCCGCGATGGGTCATTCCAATATTCTTCGCCTTTTTTAAGGGCTCCGCCTGCTAGCTGGGCTTCGTCAGAGTTATTATAGAACCCGTCCCAGGCCCTCCCAAAACCGCCACGGTTCTGCTCATCATTTCCATCTGGTGGAGAATGAACTTCCGTAGACTTCACATGAACATATTCACCGGGGCAATTGCCATTATTGAGCGTGCATTTGTCAGCATGACGCTGCACCGGGATACCATTAGCGCGCACTATCGCGGACGACGAAACCGGCTCGACAACATCCTCGACAGTACCGGACTTTACACCTTTGCCCACTCCCGGTTCATCGCCATAGCAACGGAAAAATTTTGAATCTTGCCGTTTGATGACAAGACCATTCGATCGAACGTTAGGCGAGTAATTGGTTTTGTCGTCGGCCTTTCCCCAAGCCATATACGGAATTGGCTTTTCTGGAGAGCGGCAAACGTCTGGTGATGTGGCGATAGCAAACGTTTCACCATCATCAGGCACAAGTTCAGGTGGATGTGGATCAGCTGTTGTCGGTGGTGGCTGCGTTGACTTTAACTCTTCCTCCTCACGAAGCTTCTTTTCCAATTCAGCGTCATTGAATTCATGGACGGAATCGTAATCCAAAGGGTCTTTGAACTGATAGAAATAGTTGCCGCCGCGATTCCATATGACCGGCTGGTCCGCAACAAGACCGTTGCGTTCAATAGCTCCGGTGCTAAAGGCCTGCTGCGTTACATTTTGATGGGTTCGTGAATTTGCACTGACCGTGATTTCAACCATCAGACCGTTTCCACTCGATCTACAAACGATAAGCGAGGTAGACCTCTTCTGGCTGGCCAAGGAAAGGCCGTTCGCCACGTAAGGAACACTCGCCCTACGCTTGGTCTCATATCGAAATGAACACCATCGAGCACCATTTGAGCGACTTGAACACCGTTGCCTTGATCAATGTCGACTTTCAGAGCTACTTTAGGCAGAGAGCCTTTGAGGTTTTCAAATTGGGGCAAGAGCCTGTTGAGCTCAAAAGGCTCGTCGCCCGATAACCATGGATCAGAAATTTGATCTCGTGGGGCGGCCTGCCAGAAGGCAAAGTCAAAATCGGGTGGTAGAAGAGGGTGGCGGTTCTGAAGCCATTCATCATCGTATGTCCCCGCAAGCTCCGCACGTTCTTTCCAAAACGGAGAGATCGGAGCTATGCCGGCGGGTTTCGGTCTGTCGGTGACGGTACGGATTGGCTGGGCTTCATGTTCGATTTGCGGTGCAGGCCATTCATGCCGTTCTCTGAAGAGTGCTTCATCCACAAGGCCGACACCAATAGGATTTTCTTCGATGGCTTCGTCTTCCAGGTACCCCCCAAACGCCAGCCGCCAGTCTAGGGGCACATAGGACACTGGTTCGCCTACGGTCAGCTCCCAACCTTCTAAAGCATCTTCTTGTTGGCGATCTATCAGCCCCCGCCAAGTTTTACGCATTTTTGCACGCCAAAGGCGGGGGCCGTGAACACGCAGGCGTTTTTCGACGGGGCCAACCCGCAGGCCGCAGGTCCATGATGATGAGGGCTCGCCGTTCGGGGGGAAGGTAGCACCTACGAAGGTAACGTCGGTGCCGGGTTTGAAGGGTGCAAGGTCTGTACAAGCCATCTGCGGGGTCTGGTGAGGATCACCATCGTAAACATCGGACATGACAAGAGGTTGTTGCTTGTCTGCCAGTTGCAGAGGGCCGCCGTTGGTGAGTTTGAATGTCCCTCTCGCGACGACGACACCCATGAGGTCGCCGACCATATTGTATTGCCGGAACGCAAGTGCAGGGAACGGTGTACGATTGTCCACAGACATGACACGTCAACCCTTCGCCGATGAATCCGCAGACGTAGGACCGGCCTCGGAGAAACCGCCGCCCGGCTTGTTCAGATCAACCACGACGCCATTGATCTGCGTGGGACCTGAAGCAGTGAAGTTGAAATTCGTACCAAGGATGATGACCGTCCCATCTTTGCGCATGATAAATTTCGATGCACCGCATTCGATGACAAACTCTTCTCCAACTATCGTTTTTTTGAATTTTCCAATGTTCTCAAGCGAGGTTTGCCCAACGTTGGAAACCTTGCTGACGCCGATCTGCTCAGTTTGTGCGACCCCCACAGACGTCGATTGAAACGACCCGATGATCGTGTTCATGATGCCAGAAAGAGGGAAGAGACTGGAAGCATCGGTTCCAACACCCGTACCGGAATAAGCAAGCGCCGTGCCTGCATCGGAACGCGGGCTGGGGCCTGAGACCACACCCTCGCGTGACGACATGCCGCCAGCGCCGAGGAAGCCAAGTGCCGATGACGCGAGTGACGTGGCGAAGGCTGCCACGCCTGGACCTCCTCCACCAGCAATCTGGGCGGCTTGACTGAGAAACCCTGCCGTCTGACCAGATAGCGCCTGAACGCCTGCCATGGCCATCATGGCCATCGGGCCTGTCCCGCCGACCACGGTGTTTACCGATCCACCAATCTCATGCTTCTGGTTGCCTGAGACTTCGACGGCACGGTTGCCACCGACAGAGGCCACCTCATGGCGATCGATGCGCTTGGTACGGTCGTTCAGGACGCGAGTGGTCTGGTCCTTCTGGGCGTGGAAGAACTGGTTCTCCTTGCCCGCTTCGTCCTCGAAGGTAATTTCGTTGAAGCCGTCGCCCTTGTGCGTATTGGAACGCAGAACCATGCGGGTCTTGTTGGCAGGGAGATCGTAGGGGACCGAATTTTTCGGGTTGTTGACGACACCTGTCACCAAAGGTCGGTCAGGATCGCCGTCCACAAAGGCAACCATCACCTCCATGCCGATGCGTGGAATGACCTGCGCACCCCACGTACCGCCGCCCCATGCCTGACTAACTCGCACCCAGCATGTATCCGTCCCATCTTTCTTCGCCTTGCGGTCCCATGGAAACCACAGCTTGATGCGACCGTATTGATCCGGATGGATTTCTTCGCCCTCAGGACCGGCAACAATGGCCACCTGCGTGCCCTCGATTTTCGGGCGCTTGGTCGTGCGATGCGGAGTGAGGGGTACGCGGGCGGGAATGGCCTCGAATTGGTTGCGGTATTCTGGCTCGTTGCTGTTGGTCTCATAGGAGCGGTCCACAATGGTGTGGCTCGCCTTGATGATCACATGCTCTTCGTATTCATGTTCGGGATGTGCGACCTCGTAGGGCGTAAAGCGACGACCGGCTTCGAGAATACGAGAGGTCGATCCGCCAAAGACGCGGTCGTGGTCGGCCTCGATCGATTGCGCCCGCAGCTTCTGGGCGCGCTCGGCCTCTTCTACTGTCTTGATGCGGGCGGGATATTCGTAAAGCTCGCGCTTGGTCGCATCCGGCATCTGCACCAGTGACGGTGTCATATTGCCTGGCACCATGCCCGGTGTTTCGAAATTCCAGTCGGCACCAGCGCGCTGGCCCGGCACATAGGAAAAGCGACGGGCCCAGTCGTTAATGTGGTTTCGATCCGACGAGCCCTGTGCCAATCTCACTCTGCTTTCACCCTGTGCAGAAGGTGATGGTCCAAGCCAGCCATTGGCAGTATCGGCCACATGCAGCTTGTGGGAACCATCCTCGTGGCTGAACCAGTAGAACAACCCATCTTCCTCTAAACGTCTGAGAAGATAGGATAAATCGGTCTCGTTGTATTGGACACTGTAGCTTTGTGCAGGCGGAGCTTTGATCACGCCTGACGTATCCGGTGCTGGGATGCCGTGTTCGGAAAACAGCGTTTCAACGATATCCACCGAGGTCTTGTCCATCCAGATACGGCAATCGGAACGACGCGATAGCAACCACATTTGCGGGCGGATGATCATGGCGTAGGAACGCAAGCCTCGAGTGATCGGCGACCCCTCAAGAAGGTCTGTCACCAGGCCATTAAAGGGGCGGCGAATGCCGCTTCCACCATCACCCTGTTGCACTTCGATCGACACATCCAGCAATCGACCGATCAGTTCTTCCGCCTTCACCGCTTCCTTCTTGGCGCGGACACTCAACTGTATCTCGAAAAGGTGTGATACGCCCTCGGTGATGACCATCCGTTCCGGCAGCAATTGGTCCTCGCCGAGCGGCGACTTGACCTTGAGAACACGGCTGGCCTGGATGAAATCGGCGGACGATGGCTGGTCGGTCATGGGGAACCCCGGTGATCGGATCGATTAAATATCAATCAGCTGTCAAAATCTGCATGGAATGCAATCAATCATTGTGGCAAAAGCAAGGAGCCACGGCCATATTTGCAACCGGGAGCCTATAATGTTCGCGTGGCATCCCAAACTCGCCGTAATCTGCCGACTAATCTGCGGGAGAGGTTGAGGTCAGGGACACGGTGATGGCGCTGGTGGATATGGGCAGTGGGGCAGGGAGTAGCCGCAGGAAGGCACACAGCCCGCAGACGAAGCACGATGCAGATAACTATGGACTGAAACGCGAGGATGCCAATGAGCGTCGCGGTGCTGGCTGGTGGGTCAGCCTGAGACGACGCGGCCACAGAATTGTGCGCCTGTTCAAGGACAGTGTTTACGGCTGCGATGAAGCTGCCTACGAGGCGGCCCGTGCCTATCGCGATTCCATCATCGAAGCCATACCGCCCGCCACCAATCACGAGCAGGCCGTTCTCCTGCGCAAGAACAACCAGAGTGGCATTTCCGGGGTACGCCGGATCGAGACCCGCGAGGGCGACGCCTGGCAGGCCACACTCATGACCAATGACGGCCAGAAGCGCGAGAACTTTACCGTGTCGAAGTTCGGTGAGCTGGCAGCCAAATCCATGGCTATCGCCCAGCGGCGCAAGTGGCTTGCGGCTCTGCCCGTGACGCATCTTGCCTACGCCCAACATGCGGCGGAAGTGGCGCACGAGCATTTTGCTGACGATCTCATCCCAGTCAGCGACGTGATGCCCGAAACCCATCTCACAGCTGACGAAATTGAAGCCCGCATCCAGGCGATCAACGATCAATTCGATAAAGCCCGTCCAAAGCGGTTACGGGTCCGCGTTAAATATTACCACGGTAGCAGGCTCTCGGTGTTCGTTTCCGATGCAGGCAAGCCTGCCAAACGGAAGCTCGTGCAGATCAACACAAGAAGGCTGGAAAAGCGCGACGTTCTAACCGAGGCGAAAGCAAAGGTCGAAGCTGCTGTTGCGGAGTTCTACGATCACGACACCGCGAAGTGGTTTATGGACGCGCATGGCAATGCGTTGCTAGCTGAAGACGGGTTTCATGTCCGGGAAGGATTCAACGTGCTCGTGATGGTCGAAGCGGCAAAAGATCTACGGTCTACCTGATCGCACCGGTCGAGTGAGGAATCGATGGCTTGAGCTTTTCCTCACGGAATTCTCGCCGCACGTCCACTCCGTCGTGCAGCGTTAGTGCAGCAACTCGACGCCTGATGCACCGAGCGATGGCGCTCCAAGCTTAGTTTGTCCTATCCTCATGTGTACTAGCATGCGTCACCTGAGAAACTTCCGAGTTTTGCCCGAAATGTTAGCCTGACTACGGGGCCTGCAAAAGGGAGGCGACGCATCACCCGCCCTCAGGTTTGCTGGTAGACGGTGACGACACGCTCGAACGCCCGGTCTTGAAGATCCTTGTCACGGATCAGGAAATAGACCGTACCCTCACCACTGTCCTGCATCCAGCCGGGCACATCGATCTGCAGCAGAAGCAGCCAGTCATCTGCCTTTTCCAATACCGTGTCCCTGTGCTTCGCCCAGTCGTCATGGGAGACAGACTGCGCGTTGTAGTCGCTGACAACGACTGCGTCGTAACGGGGATCGTCCTGCTCAGGCACCGGCACGCCGAGGAGCAGACTCTCCTGCTCAGCACCATGGGAAACGTCGTCATAGGCCTGGCTAAATGCCTGGGTGCCGCCGATCACCGCCCGATCAGCGGAATAGGTCGTGGCCAGCTGGCCGGACGCCTGGAATTCGAGGCAGGAAAAGGAGGGCAGTTGCAGCGCAACCTTCAGCGCCATCGGTCGGACCGGACCGCCATAGGGTGTGCCCGGGAAAGGCGCACCGGCCGGGCGAGCGTCCTTCTGTATGCCGTATTGCCGGTTGCTGTCGTCGATCATCGTGCGATAAGCAGAAGCGGCGGTGACAAGACTATCCGGCATGGCGGCATGCGCAAGCTCCTCGGCCGGGCTGCGGTCCCAGATCACCTTGGCCGACTGTACCCCCGTGTCGAAGGGGCCCGCGATCAAATCGTAAAAGAACAACAGTCGGCCAGCGTCGGGCAGGGGCTTTGCCACATCTCCCAGACCCGCCGCCTCCGTCAGATTGACCTGCGCGATGAAGGCATAGGGCAGGCCCGCGGCAAGATGCTGGCGCAAATCTGCGTCCAAAGGCTCGCCTGCGCGTTGAGCAATCTCATCGATATTGTTAGGAACCGGTCGTTGCGGCCACTCGATCACCTTGGGCAGATCCGGCGTACCGCCGATCCGGCTGCCACCGAGCTTGTCGTCACTTTTCGCTGAAAACACCATAGCCGGTCGCAGCGCGCCTGCCACTATCTCGACCATATTGGCGGCAAAGCTCTCCTCGATGACTTGATGGGCTTGCGCCAGCGTATCGAACATCTCTTACCCCCTCTTGTTCTTACCCCGTTCAACAAACGTGCTCTAGCGCGTTAAAATTATGCTTGGAAAAAAGAAACTGTCTACAGCGACGCTTTCATGCAGCCAAATCCTGTTGTTCGGTCTGATTCCAATCGGTTCGTTGAAGGAAAAAGTCTTTCTTTCTGAAATGCCTGACCAGATTTCAACCATGGTACACCTTGAACCAACCGGCCGCCATGGGAGCAAGTATCGCTGATACGAGATATTTTTCGACCGTTGATCCTGAAAATAGAAGAACCGCAAATATGCTGTATGAGGTTGTCGGCACGCCCGTGCAGAGGCATTTATCCCCCACGGTAGCAACCGAGACACCGTTCACCTCTCCATCACTATGTGTTCGTCTACGGTCCTGTCAGCAAAGCTTTTGTGAAGTGCCTGCATGGGGAAACAGGCATAGCTGCTGCTGTTCGAAAAAGGAAAGGCGGCGAGGACCGAACTCAACCTGGGGGAAAAGATGCTGAAGTTTCGGGCTCAAAACGGAGTGAATTCTCCCTGCTGATACTTTGATGCAAAGCCGCGATGGCAGGTGCCGCATCGTCGCTTAACGTGTCATTTCGCCCCCAGCCGGAACTGACCTCAAAAAGCGCCTCGAATTTGGAATAGATCGAAGTCAGAATCTGTCGACTACGCTCCCACCCGCTCCAACGGCCACTTTACGTTTCCCACCAAGCTTCCATTTAGCATTTTTCTCAAAACTGCCCTCATCCACGGAGGCCTCAATGAAACAGACCGGGTTGTCCTGCCCCACGTAATCATACCCCGCCTCCGGCAGAGGCAGCAATTGCGAGCGGTCCGTTCCTGAAAGATGCGTCATAGCAAAGTATAACATCAACCGCTATCTTCAGGAATCGACGAGGAGTTTTCATACCGGAGAACTGCATGGGACATTTTAAGCTTGTTTATCAGAGCTATCCGCTCGACCTTAAAGTCCAGGAACCGCGCATCACCTTACGAGCCACAAGTGGATCTTGGCCTGGTCAGAAACTGGAGGAGGACTACGTCGGCCTGAATTTAGAAGTGAAATCTCCGAAATTCTTCTTCGATCCCAACAATGAACCCGAGGATGACGTCTCGCAGTGGTTGAACCCGGGTTTGGATACACAGTGGCTAAAAATTCCGCTGAAGCGCTTTGAGAATCGTGATTATCGCAGTCTCCAAGAAATTGGGGTAGACTTCCAAGGCGAAGGAACTCCAAACGCTTTGACTGGGGAGGATTGGTGGGAAGCCCCCGGCCTTATCTCCACTTACAGCGACGAGTTCTTCGCTCGTGCGGAAATCTCCATGCGTCACCATGGTGGCGGCACGTTTTTGGTTCAGCTTTCAGGCACCACCCAGTTCAACACGGCCTTTGACATAGCCTTCAGTGCTCCCCTGACTGTCAAGCTGGTCGGCTATCGCAACTCGTCGACCACAGATGATCTTTTAGGCTGGTTCGACCGCTTTCTCAGAAAAGACGACTTCACTTTCACGCGGCTGCAACGAGGTGAAGATCTCTATCTCGATGGTGCGGTCAAGTAACAGCCGCGCCAATCGTGCTGAGCGCTTCGAGTTCGAGGATGATCGGCGCAGATCCACAGACCATATGACGGTCGAATCGGGATTATTAGGCCGCATGAAGTTTCGGACGCTCTGCCCAATTAAAGCGACACTTGTCTTCCTGACGTTTGCAACGTCGCAGGATAGAGAAATTTTTCGCCAGCCGCGATGTCCGGTGTTGGCGCAAAATTGATTGGCCATCACTGGGGTGTAATGGGTTTGTTCTCAAAGCGAATTCTAAAGTTGCGTCGTTGGAAATCTTCTCTGAAACAGACGAAAATCAGTTCGAGATCTTCCAAGGCGTCTTTCCGTCCCAGAAGACTTAACGAAGCTACGATGACGCCGTTGTAGCCGCGAGTGATACGAAACGCTGCATTGCGCATCGCGATGGCATCAGGATCTCCACGATCCTCTCGACGGTCATAGACAACCCAAAACCGGGCTGCTTGCCATGTCACTTCGAGCATTTCTCTCACTTTTGCGAGAAACTCTTCAGCACTCATCGAGGGTCCCCATGACAAAGGCGTCTCGCTATCATCGTCCGCAACACTGAAATAGCCGTCGTATTCGCGGCCGGTGTTCAGCGCTGCCTCGATCTTTGCAAATGCCTGATCTTCAGTGATCGTGGTTTTGAACAAGATTGTCATGTGCTAAGTTCCGAGCCTCTCCATCACAGCATTCTTGCAGCGCGACCGCTGCGCCGCGTGGCATTGTTATAGTAGCTGGAAGCTTGCTGAACCGAGCGATGGCGTGATTGCTCCATCGCTTCGGGGAGGGGAATGCCACGGTTCGCTGCCTCTGTCAGATATCCAGATCGCAGGCCGTGTGCGGAAAACTCCCCCGGCTCCAGCCCGGCCATAACCACACGCTGTTTCAGGATCGCGTTGATGGCGCTGGGCTCCAGAGCGTGTTTCGACAGATTTCCCCAGCGATCGATCTTGCGGAAAATGCTTCCGCTATCGATGCGCGCGGCCGTCATCCATGCATTCAATGCATCGACTGGTCGACCCGTTAGATAAACAACGTCATCGTTTTCACTTCCGGACGTTTTTGTCCGGTCGAGATGGATCGAAAGCGAGGGGAGGGGAGGGGCGTTGTCGACAGCAATCGGGCCCTCGACGGTCAATTGGTCTTTGCGCAGTCCAGCGATTTCGCTGCGCCGACGACCACCGGAGGCAAACGCCACCATCAAAATTGCCCGGTCACGGACGTCACGCAGGCTATCGGTGCTACAGGTCGCAAGGAGCTTTGCGAGGACGTCACCGGTCACGGCCTTGGCGCTTTTGCGTTTTCGTGGACGCGGCGTGGCTCTGACCGCCAGCCGGATCGCCTGCTTGAGGGCAGGGGAAGAGAATACCCCTTGATGGCCGCGCCATTTCGTCAGTGTCGACCACGAGGCAAGCCTGCGCCTTACCGTGTCGGGCGCGTGGGGACCAATCGATTTGAGAAACCCCTGGTCCCGCAAGAGCCGGTCAACGTTCTGTGGCATGCCATGACCCATATCACTGATACGCTTTTCGGGATTCCACAGATGATGGGCGACGAATTTGAGCAGGAGAGCTTCAGGTGCCGGCCAGGGGAGGGAGGCGCCGGTTGCTGCAATGGACCAGGCCTGCAGATAGGCAAGGTCTGATGTCAACGCGCGCAGCGTATTGGGCCCCATGCCCTCGTTGACCAGATGTCGAAGCGTTTCGATATCTTGATCGGTCAAAAGCTCCGCAAGTTCGTCCCGGCGTTCGAGCGGCAAGACCGCTGCAATCGTGTCGAGCTCACGCAAGCGGCGATCAAGACCACTCATATCGGCAATCCATGCTCATCATAAAAGTCGTCGTGGTTGGATGTGGCCCCGACTGGAACGTTCTTGCGACCTTCAGCTGCAAGAGCCAGGAACCTGTCCATCGCCTTTTCTTTTTCATCGATCGGGGCCAAGGAGGCAGTCGGCGTCCCGTCTCTACAGATCACGATCTCATCTCCAAGGCGCGCCCGCTCAATCAGATCCTCAAGCCGTTCAGCCGCCTCTGCTATCCCGACAAACACTTTCATCAATGCCTCACCAGATCCGTTCGTGAAGCACGGTGTCGAACACGACATCGGTTGAGATCAGCACGCAATGTTCCAGTCTCGTCTGTGCTGCAAGAATGCGATCCCAGGGATCGCGATGGTCCCAGTCAAAGCTTGCTGCCAGTTCGGCGTGCATATCGGTTATGGCAAGAGTTTGCAGGCCACTGCCTGTCACGGCTGCTCGCAACTCCTGTGGCTTCAGGTCGAGCTTCTTCAGCCGCATCTTGTTATCCAGCTCATAGAACGAAACGGCACTGACCAGAACGACATTCGTCTTGTCCTCGATCAGTGCGCGTGCCCGTGCAGAAAGCCTTTTGCTACCGATTGCCCACCAATAGATCGCATGACTATCGAGCAGAACCTTCATTGCCCGGTCTCGCCAGGCTTGCCCTGCCAGACACCGGCCTCGTCGTTCCAGTCGCCCGCATCGATCGCAGCCTGCTCGGCCTCAACAGTATCGAACAGGTCGTCGGGAAGGCCACGATGGCGCAAAAGGCCAAAAGGACGTTTATTGCCATCGATAGCGGGTCCAATCCGGGCATAGACCTCGTTGCCGCGCATAATGACAATTTCCTCGCCCTGATTGGCGCGATCGAGGACTTCCGCAAAATTCTTGCGAGCCTCACTGATTTTGTAGCTGGTCTGGGGCATTGTGAGCTCCGAGTTCATGATGGGAGCGACTATATCATGGGATATCAAAGCGTACAATCAGAACGTACGCATAAGACTTGATAAGAGGTACTTATCGATGGTTATAAACCCAACCGAAAATCGTACCATGTGAGGAACTGTAATATACATCTAGAGTTCCTATAGGAAATCATTTACCATAATTTCAATGGCTTACGATCTCACAAAAATCGGCATGAGAGCCCTGATGGAACCGGCATTCCGCGCCGGTATCGCCCTTACCCGTCTCGACGAGCGCATTGCACGCTCGCCGGTCGGCGCCGGCTTCCTCGAGCGACAAAATTTCGCCGATGCCTGCGCCTCGCTGTGGATCGACGGCGAACTTGTCCATCTCGAAGACCTCGTCCTCCACGACGCCTTTCGCGACACCCGCACACCCACCCACGAACTCACCATCGCCCGCGACGTGTTGCGCACCCGCCGACGCATCGCCGCCCAACTTCCCGGCTGGGCACTGTCGGCCGACGGCATTCGAACGCTTCGGCAGACGGAGCCAGTGACGTCGATCGGCGCCGATGAAGCAGAGGCGGGCGGTGCCACCCGGCGGGCGGTCGCGATCGATCCGGTAGGGGAGGGGGAAGAGGCAGACGGCGGCGAAAACCTTCCCGGCGTCGACTATGTTGCCATTGATGCGGTGCTTGCTAGATCGGAGGCGGCGATCGCGAACGCCACACGGCTCGACCGCGGCGGCGGGGCCGAAAAAGATCCGCTCGTCTATGATCTCGACTGGGACGAAGACGCGCGGCTCGACGAATGGCGCGGCGTGCTAAGGCAGGCAGAAAACCTGCCTGCGGTGCTGCAGGCGATCATCGCCCTCGATGCCTGGAACGAACTTTCGGTCCTTCAGCACGCGCCCTGGCTCGGTCGGCTGCTGGCCGCGTCGATATTGCGCCAGGCCGGCGTTACCACCGGTGCCCATCTCGCCGCCGTCAATACCGGCCTCAGAAGCATCCCGGTGGATCGGCGCCGACATCGCGATCGCGAGACCCGGCTGCTCGCCGTTGCCCATGGTCTAATCGCGGCCGCCGAGATCGGCATGAAAGAACATGACCGGCTGATGCTGGCTCGGCAGATGATGGAACGTAAACTGGCGGGGAGACGAACGTCTTCGAAACTGCCGGAGCTGGTTGAGTTAGCGATGGCGAAGCCATTGGTGTCGGCCGGTATGGTGGCGAAGACGCTCGAGGTCACGCCGCAAGCGGCGCGGCGGATCGTTTTGGAACTCGGGCTGAGAGAGATGACGGGGAGGGGGAGGTTTCGGGCGTGGGGCGTTCTTTAGCTTCGGATGAAGGAGGATTGAAAATCCGCGTGTCGGTGGTTAAAATCCGCCTCAGGGCACCATTTTTCTTCAGTAAGATCAAGGTGTTGCAGCAATAATGCCTTTTGCTATTTCAATGCCGAACGCGCTTGTGTGCCATTCTGGGTGTCAAGTGCTTGGGTACGGTTACTGGTGGTACAGAGAGTATCGCTTGGCAGCTTCTCTTGGTGAGCGGCTAACATCCTTCCACCTTGCAGTTTGTAAGATCGGCCGATGAGCTGAGAGTTATCGGGTTAGGTCGATAACAACGACATTGATTCTAGCCTTCAACTCGGTCGGCATATTGTCTAGAACCTTCTGTAGAAGCTCGTTTGCAGACTTAACGTCATGTTTTTTTACTCCTGCAACGTCTGTATCCGTTCCAAACCAGTAAACCAGATAGATACCCTGTCGGGAAGCGCTTGGATGAATTGAATAGCGTGCGTCCAATTGCTCTGCTGCCGCAGTGTAGAGTTCTCTGTGCCATTGCCCTTTCGCTTCGATTACCAGCAAAGCGTTTTGCCCGGCAATATTGGAAAGAATGCCGATATCCGTGCGATTGCTATCGCGTTGATGCAGCTCAATGGTCACGTTCAAGCCCAACGTTTCGCAGCGCTGCTTGAGGCGGTCAGCAATGATTTTTGTCGTGCCGTTTTCGTCCTTTCGGATGAAAGTGCTGTCGCTCTGTTTGTCGTAGAACAGATTCACCGGATCAGTTTCTGAACCATTCAACCAGCCTTGAATTTCCTCAAATATTTCGATCAGTAACGCTCTCATATCCTCAACAGAAGCAATTTTCTGATTGTCGAGCATTTGCGTAATGTCTTCCGGCGTGGGAGGTTCGAAACCCTCCAACGCTTGCTTTTTCAGCGCACTTGCCTTGGTTGCCTTCAGGGAGATTGTGAAATCGGCAAAGCGTGTATCAGCAAGAAGGTTTTTGAGCACAGGGATTGCCTTGATCGGTTTATCACGACCGATAGCCCACACAATGTCCGTTAGGAATCGATAGGCAGTTTGCTCTGGAGGATCGCCGGTGCCCCAGTGGTTTGGAAGGTGAACCTTGGGCCAAAGATCAATGAAAGTAGTCAAAATGACCCCGATTTTTTTTGCGGATAGTTCCTTCCAACAAGAATGCTCATCGCCATTTAAGCGGCTTGCTACGCTTTCCAACGCGAGAAGTCTTTCTTTACTCTCTGATAGCCAAGTGAGGGTGGCTTCGTCAGGCGTTTCGCAGATAAAGAATTTTCGAAGCCGCCAGAAGTCATGGGCGACTGTCCAGCGTTCGGCCTGCTTATCGTCACTGCTTGCGTTATCTAGGTCAGCGAGACGTTCGTCGATATACCCGTCGAGCCACCTGTTATCACAGCTGATAGATACGAAGTCGAATAGACTTCTCATATTGTTCAGATGCATACGCGGATAGCTCTGCATCCAAGCTAAGCATAACTTCTCGCGTAGAGGCTCGAATTGCGGTTTGTGCAGGAGCCAATAAACATTGGAATGCTCTAACTCAGGGCTGGCGATCTGCGGTTCAAGATAACGTCGGGCGAAGTTTTCAACATCCTCGGGAGTGGTCCAGATTTCTGATTCTAGCTCATCACGGAAAGTCGAGATATCCTCATCATTACTGCCACTGTAGGACACGTCAGCATTGGTCCTCACTGTTTCAAGAATTGATCGATCAATCCCACGCAGCGTTCCATTCTGGCGATAATATGCTAGGCAGGCAGCATGAGCGACGGTAACAATTGTGAATGTACCGCGTTCGGTCGCGATTTTTTCGAGTGGAGGTATGTGCGGCTTTAAGAAATCAAAGCTGTTGCAGAGCGCTCGGATATGAAATTCGTCGTCGCCCATATCGGGCAAGCGATCTATTTTGTCGAATAGATAGCTTCGCGCAAATAGCTCAAGCCATCCCCAATGACGCCCTGATGCAATTTCAGATCGGTTTTCTTCAAAATGGTTCTGGTTCTTTTGGCGGATTTCGTTCTGCACCCGATCCCGCTTACGTATTCGGGCCGACCGTCGCCAAAAGCGAGGTCTTGATTGAGCGGATTGCTCATTCGATGCCCGCAGCGACAGCGTCCATCGTCTTAAGAAGGCAGGTTTTTCCAAAGCCTGTTTCCGCATATGAGCGCGATAAGAATTCTGGAAATTTTCCTTTTCGTATAGGCGATGGTGTTCAATGAAACACGACCACAGAAGATCGTCGTCATGCTCAAAGGCAAAGTCAGTAAGAGCCTCATGATCGATCCTTTTAAATGAAAGGCCTGAGTGACCCGGACCGGAGAACATCCCGAATTTCATATCAAATATCGAATCTCGATCACCGAGATGCTGGAATGCAAGCCGATGAACGGCTTGGCGAAGTTCATCATCAGCTTGCAGCTCCGCAACCGAAACGCTATCCCTCCCGGAACGCCCATAGGGATATCGAACATTTTGAAGCCAACGCCAGAGTTGTTCCGCGCTCGGCCTTTGCCCGCCAAGTTCGAATAGGCGATCCAACAACTTTCCGATCAGATAGCTTCGGCCATATCGGCAGTAACAATTATGAAGCTCGTGTTTATCGCAGTTGCATGTCAGGCCATCGCTCAGCTTATCGAGTAGCGAAACCAATGCATCAGCACCAAAGAGACCAATGAGGGAAATAATGAAATATCGAGACGTTTGCTCATCATAGCTGTCTGGACCATTTTGAAAGCAGTTTATCGAAATCGACTGGAGCAATCGATTTCCGTCGTCCAAAGAAAGGTGTTTCGCGTAGCAAAACTCGAACAGCTCAGATGCAAGTTCCAGCGCCTGATGCGATGCTTCTGCTAATAGCGCTTCAAACGCTGTAACGCTTTCAAAGTTCGAATTTTCCAATAGCACTCGTAATGCGCGTTTGCGCTGGTATCGGCCCTCGTTTCTATCGAGCAAAATCGTAGCCAGAAGATCAGTTAGTTTCTCTGCTGCAGGTGTTCCTTTCAGAAGTTCTAGCAATAGGGAGCTTAGGGCATCAGATGTCGGTTTTTCCTTCAGAATTTTTTCGACATCGGCACCAATGTCATCGGTGAAAAAGCCGCTTGCGCTGAACTCGCGCCACGCATCGGCTCCTCTGAAATGAGGATTGATGTCGGCCACTTCAGCAAGCTTTTTAAGCAGGTGGGATTTCGATGATGCACAAAGGAAAGATGGATCACCATTCGAGATGATTGCGTATGGATCAATGTCGATCACGGCACGCTCGACCGAAACTCCGCCTTCTGTGGCCATCCAAGCCAGCAACCCACGAAGCTCATCACGCGCTACGTCGTTAGGTGCGATCACCGACATCACGCGCCTAAGTGACAGTCGGTCTGATGGAGTTTCAATTCGTCGCGTTAGATAGCGCGCAGCGGCATGTTCGACAATGATACGGTGAATTGGTTCATGCTGCTCCTCAGCGTCCGCCGGTTTGAACAATCCGGTGTTTACGATTTCAGGTACAGCTCCACCAGCGCTAAGCAAAGCCGAGACGAACGGGAAGTCGCGGTCGGCGTTTCGTTCTGTCAAGGTGACGCCTGACGCACCGCTCAGAAGCAGTTTGGCAAATAATTCTTCTGCATGTTCTATCAACTTTAGGGTGGGGGTTCTGTCCGACTGAACGACTTCTTGGTTGTGTTCACTCGCGAGCTGCTTAATAGCGTCTGCGAATACCTGCCGCCTTGTTCCGAAATTTCCTCCGTTTTGAGTATAAGCATCCGCGAATATCTTCAGCATTTGGGGGTTGCCAAGCAGAGGACCGACATCCAAGCTGGCTAAGCGGTCGTTGAATTTCGCGTAGCTATCATGCGGTTTGTATGTCTCGAAGAGTTTACGCTGTTCATCTTGGTTTAGGGGCTTCAAATACGCTATTCGCGGCTCGACGCCGAAAGCTTGCTTAACAGCCAACGTCCGCGCGCTTTCCCACTGTGCTGACCTACTGGCAAAAAATACTCTATCAGGGTTTAGTTCTTCCGCCTTGATAATTAGCTGATCAACAGCGGACTGATCGATCTTGGCGACCTCATCAACACCATCGATTATTAGAACAGGATTATCTGGGAATTTGGTTTTATGGCGGAATTGACTGGCGCGAATACGTTGTACACCAAAATGCGCGGCCAGCGATTTCATGAGTTCGGTTTTACCTGCACCGGGTTCAGCGAGCAAAATGGTGACTCTATCACCATCCTGTAAAAGCTGATCGCTTTCCAGCTTATCTCCGATTTGAACAAGGCGCTCTATGTACGTCATTTTGTCGGTGATCGCTGTGTTTAATGACTCTCTTAAATAACTTTAGTATACACTCAGGGTCGGGTAGGCACCATGTTGCATGCCAATGCCCACAACTTTTAAGTTACTTATTTGAAAGCAACTCCCTCGTTTTCGTCGGCATGACGGTTCTTTGACGCACTACCGCAGTTCGTGCGGCGTGATTTTCAGCGCGTTATAAAACGCCCCGGCTATTCATCTTTTTGCATACATCGAAAATCGATTTTCCGACTTCGTTCATGTTCATTACTCGATTAACTTCATAAAATATGTCACCGCTTCTGGCAGTCATGTGTCTGATACGCTCCATCGTCTTCCACAGATTCCCTTCTTTGAACGCAAGATAATGCAACTGGTCGACGCTTAGCCACCACGTAGACATAGCAAAATCAAAAAGACCACGTTCGTTTGCTGGTGCATATGAGGACACAATTTCGTTGAGCGCACGGTTTACGAATTTAAGTCTTTTATTGACATCTGTAAGGATCTTTTGTGCTTCAGGTACGCTCGAAGTCATGTAAGTATTGGACAAGGCCTCAATGAAACTCATCGTCATATCGCGGTTCTGTAGTGATCCATGATCGAAAAGGTTTAATGCTACCTTCTCCACGGAACGTCCCCCTAAACGGACCACTTGGCCGTCTTCGAATTCGATCATTCCCACTTTTCGAAGGTGTGCCTCATGCTGAGCGAGTTGTTGAAGTAATTTCAGGAAACTGCCGCTAAAGTCCCGAAGCCCATCTAGCGTATGTCCGCTCCGTGCGCGGTTAGTTAGAGGCTTCTTTGTGCACTCGACTAAAAAAATTTTCTCACCAGTTTCGAAAACTAGATCAGCTTCTAATATCTCGTTCCTTATGGCATTCCGATATTTTTTGCCGCTAACAGATACCGGCATTCCTGCGTTTTCAAAAATTTTAAGAGCCAAACGCTCTAACGCTCGACCCATAATATTTTCAAGATCGGGGACCTGAGCTTTTCGCATTTCTGAGTAGATGCACTCCACAAAAGCTCGGCCGACAACAGCCCGGGGCTGAATTAGGAGGCGATTGTCTGATGCACGTAAGATTGGAAAGTTTGTAGCCGAACGATGCTGAGTATCTGAGGGGGTTTTATATGATTGATTGACCCCGGAAGCAGGTGACGAGATAGCTTTGAGAAGCGCTTTTGAATCTTCCTTAGATGATTGTGCTGTCTTCAATATCCGCTCATCTGCGATGGATAATCTGTATTCCGAAGCGCATTTCAGAACCTGCTTGCCTAAGAATTTCCAGTGTGCAGCGCTAGCAATCGGAAACTCGCAACCTTCAGCCTCTAATGAATCAATCCAAAGCGTTAACAGTGATGCGCTTATCTTTGGTTGCCACTGAGGAATGGCGAACAACTCATCGTAGATTACTGTCTCAAACATAAATCCAGTTAAGGACATTCGAGATAGGCTTAAGTTTTCGTATGACGAGTGTGGCTCTACATCTAATGTCGCAGACATCGCAACCGCCAGCGCTTCCATGGCTTCCAACACGGGTTCAGGATTGCTTGCGGTTGGCGGTGAGGCCAAATGTTTTACGGCCAGCGAATAAATATAATGCCATGGTGTGCCTGATCTCTTTTTACCGTACACGGTCGTAGGCATCCGAGCATGTAGAAGAGTGCCATCCTCAATGCGCCCTGCTTTTTTCATCAGGTTTAACATAGCGTTAGCTACATGTTCTCCGCCAGCGCGTTTGATTTTCTTTTCGATTAGATTGCAAATAGCGTTGTAAGAACGTTCAGTTAGGCTCGCACCTCTCCCGTCAATTCGAAATGGAAAGCCCTTACGTGAAAGCGCAATTAAGGCTTCGCCCAGGAATCTCTCCCTATCAGAAACTCTCACACCATGACGAAAACTGCTTCCCTGCATGTAGATTATAATCTGATCGAACGCTTGCGACCATTGCTTCGTATCCGACAATTCAATAACGCTTTCGCTCGCCCGAACAGCTTCCCATAACTCCGATAAAATCAGAATTTGATCCTCGTGAAGTCTTTTTGCGCAGAATGCAGCTTCAGCGATTTTCAAGAGTCGAAACAAAGCGTCTATTGGCCAACCTTGGTCAAATTCGCAATAAAGTAGATTTTTTACGTTATCACGTGCGGTTTGTGCTTCGTCATTCCCAGTAATTGGCAAACTTCTGTCTACTGGCGGCAATTTTCCAATATACGGCCTCGTCAGAATATCAATTTTGCTAAAGGCTTCAATCGGTAGGGTGCGAAACAACTTGCGACTTTCTCTGACTTTGTAGGCCCTAAAACCCTCCGCAGATGATTTTGGACGACTAATAAAGAATAACATTAGAGAAGTAACAAGAGCAACTCTGCCGTGATAAATGCACGACAGAGAAATTTAGCTTAAACAATATTCAAAGCGTCAGGCTATTTATTGGGTGGGGTCTGAATAAACAGTTCCCTTGCATCCTTCTCTCCTGCTGACCCCTTAACCCATTGCCACGGTGATTTAGGTTTGTGGGACTTTGCTAACTCGGGATACTTCTTCTGATCACGGAAAGCATCGCGAAGACGTTCCCGCGCTTCCTTTGGATCGATTTTCAGTTCTGCGCAAAGGGCTTTGAGAGTGATGATTTCAGGTGCTTTGTCGGTCATTGATCGTCTCCTTCAGTTTAAGACGATCTATCTATTAAGATGACGACAAAGAGCGTGTCAGGGAAAATCTTGCACTCTTTCGAGTTTTTCAAACTCGGCAAGCAGCCTATCGAGCAATGCTGTCGGGCTTTCGTCCATGGCCTTGGCTAGCTTCGCAAATTCGACTACGTCGATACACAGTTCAGCACTTTCCACTTTCGCCACATAGGACTGCGGCTTGCCGGTTGGCAAGCTGCTGTTGCGTCAGTTTAGCCTCCCGCCGCGTTTCTATGAGAAGTTCGACAAGACGTCTATACTCATGTGTGTGGGCGGATTTCGTTGTTGGTTTCCGCACAGAACTGAGCCGGTTAGGCAGATAATTTCCATTGAGATCTGAGCCATGCGAACCTTCCCAAAAGCGGTGAGCGACGGGGGCAACGGATTGATCCACATGGGACATCATCCGTCGGATGGCGTTGCGAGAGAAGCAGTCGTCCGTGAGATCAGCCGACGCACCGGGCTGTCGCGCAACACGATCGCAAAGTGTTTCAACGCGGGTACAATCGAGCCGACGTTCACGGTACCGGAACGACCAAGCAAGCTTGATCCCTCTTCCGACAATCTCGCGGCCCGGCTGAAAACAGAGACCGGAAAGCCGCGAAAGCCAATAACAGTCGCGGTTCCTTTGACCGACGGCACAAAGCTATCACCTTGCGCGGATCCGACACGGGTGGATATCGAGAATTATTTCCGCAAGTAACCAGAGGGGCGGTTGATGTTATAGGTACACGCGGACGCTCTAAGAGGAAATCTTGCTGTTCGAACTACTCCCGGTGAGCCCATCAAGATTTCGCTGTGACATTGAAGATGTAGGCGGCAAGTCCGCCCAAGAGAGTATGTTCCTGATAGAAACAGCGACCAAATCTTGGCGAAAATCGATGGACGACCACCTGCAAGAAGACGGCTAACGGTGTGGAGCTCTTTGCTGGCCTCATGCTGTAGGCGACCTTTCGAACAACTCTCTGATAATACGTCAAATCTTCGGGTCTCACTAACTTTCGATTACGGGTCCTGCGTTCACATCCCTTCAAGGCGTGCACGTTTCATAGCTTCAGCCAGAACCATACATTCGCGAAGGCAGGAAAACTTCGACGCAGAGCGCTTACGGAACGGCAACTCTACAGCCCTGCCGACTAATCAACTTTTGGCGGTGGTCGCATTAAGATCAGCGTCTAAATGCAGGCGAGACGCGTTCGGAAAATTTACATGATATCCATGCAACTAAATTCGCCTATAGCACGAAAAAATCGAAAATGATTAAATTTTTTATCAACCAGTTCAGCATCTTGAAATGCGGTGCCCTTAGTTGTTCAGGTTCAAAATGACACAACTAGGAAAACCTTATGTTTCAAGATTGGATATCTGTATTTCAGCTCGGTGCGGCGCTCAGCTTTGTGTTGGGCGGATTTGCCAATCACCGGCAACCACGTGAAGACAAGCTGGAAAGGTGGGAGAAGGAAGCCGTTGATCAAATTGCACAACTCCGCCGATCGGAGGGCCGAGAGGTGCCGCGCTTAGTGGAGAAGGGAGTAATGCTTGATACTGTCCACTGGTCGAAAATGTCTACAACAGACCTTAATGACTATCGCAGAGACGTAACGCGTCGTTACTACGCCCGGATCGAAAGATACAAATCCAACGATCGAATTCGCCAAGCGCTTCTGTGGATCAACGGCTTGGTTTGCTCTACCGCACTTATTTATGGTTCAGCGAACGGCGAGCAACAAATTTCTGCAGTGTTAGCAGTTGTGATCGCCCTCGTCATACTTGGCATTCCGGTTGCGGCAATGGTTAGCGTTTGGATTGAAGATAACTATCTAGTTCGCGAAGGTAGCCCGAGTGACCGTAATGGTGCGCGGGAGAATGGACGAACGGCCCACGAACGTAGCAATCCAGCCCGAGGCCAAGCCTTCCATGTATTTACGGAAATTCGCCGCCGGGTGCGAGCGCTCAAAGATAAAGGCGATATCGACAGAGCTGCCTAGTCTATCACGTCCCTGTTAGAATTTGCCCAAAAGCGGAGTGCACGCGAGTCTTCGTGCACCCGATATCATTGACCAAAGCTCACCGCTAACCTGAAGAACACCGTTTCGAGGTGTACAAACGTACGCAAAGAACATCAGCAGGCGGCTTCCTGTAATTTAGCCTGAGTACGGTAGCAGTGCGTGAGCTTTTGGAACGTTGAGCGACTGCTCTATAGTCCAGTTTTCTAATTTAAGAGTTTGACATGACACTCAGCCACACAAGCAGTCGCGTCGCCAACGTCATCGAGCCAAGACTGCGAGATGCCGAGCGTCAGAAATCCAACCTGAACAGCTGGCGATTTTGCTACGAAGCATTTGGCGATCCGTCTTCGACGCCCGAAAGCTTGGCTCTCAACCTTGGCTTCTTCCTCGCCAGTTGGGGAATGATGCGGGGTTCTTCTTTTCTCAGGCAATATGATTTCACTGTACATCTCCCTATAGTGGATATCGTCCGCACCTCTGAAGCAAGGCGTTTGCGGCACTCAAACGCCGATGGACCTTCGGATATCAAAGAAGTATTCCGTGTGAGGGATGCTATTGCTGATAACTACAGGTCGCTCCCGCAACGAGGCAGGCTTATCAATGTAACCGACACACTTTCCAGCAAGATCATGTTGGCCACATTGGGGTGTGTCCCGGCGTACGACCGATATTTTGTCGCCGGTGCGCGAGCAGAAAAAATCCCCACTCGCTTCAACGAAAAATCCATCATTTCGCTTCAGCAGCACATCGCTGGCCGCGCTGACGAATATGAAGAAGCGCGCCGGATAACGGAGCAGCGGCTTGGTGCCCCGATTCCTCTAATGAGGGTCGTCGACATGTATTTCTTTACAGTTGGCAAACAGGACTAAACAATCCTTCGACTAACAGATGTGCCAACTGTAAAAGATGTGGTCACGGTCAAGAGCCGAGGCCAGTGCGGTTTTCACAGTCTTAAACCAGTCCCTCTTGATTATGGCAGCCCCCCGAGCAGTCGCGTTATTTCAGCCAAAGACCGTAATTGTCCGTCGTCATCCTCAGACTGCCCAAAAGCAGAGGGCCATTCATTGCCAATGTCAGACGCTCTAGTTACGCCAACGAGCCGCTGCACTTCCCGGATAGCGGGTATCATGCGTTCGTTGTCAAATTCTAGAACCGGATCGACCTCACTTTCCCACGGAGAGTTGACATCGAAATCTATTCCAAGTCCTCGTCCGATGGCCGAGCGCTCATCTTCGTGGAGATTTAAAGCGGCGAATGCCGCCCCCGGTTCGACTTCAATCCCGAACAACCATGCAATTCTGGCCGCCGCCAAACCCGAACCCGGGGCCATCAAAACCAGCGTCGAACCGTTGTAGCGTTTCCCGATAAGAAGAAAGTCGCCTTCGCGCGCCGTCGCGGTCACCGTATTGTTGTAATAGTAAAGCCTGAATTCAGAACGCGTCGGATGCCGGGCCCGGGCGTCGTACCAAGTGAGCATCCCGGTTTCAGTCAGTATCCCGCCGTCGTCTGAAAGCCTGACGAAGTCTGTTGGTATCTTCTGCGGGTGTTCCTTCCCGAACAGGCTCATCAGTGGCTTCGACCCGTTGAACTCATGTTGGTTGGACCGCGTAATGTCCGTCTCGACTGCGCTTAAGCGTTTAAACACAGCACCACTGAACGACGGTGATAGTACCCCGCTTGTCATGGATGATTACGAGAGATTTCAGGGACATCGGTGGAAATCGGCGGCAACGACGAAGCTTTCAGGCTGTCCCAGCATTCGTCCTTTTTGGCCCACTCCGATACCTGTCGGGCACCCGCATCGTCCCTTAGAATATCATTCACGCGTGCGGCCAGCTTAATGATGTAACCGGAAAGCTCCGATGACAGCCCCTGCTTTTGCCAGATGCTATCCAAGGACAACCGGCTGCCCGCAACTTCAGACAACGCGGCGACAGTGTAAGCGGCGATGTTTGCCTGGTACGCCTGAAATCCCCCGGCCCGGACAATCTTCTGGACTGTTCGGAACAAGATAGTCTGCGCGATCGCCTGCTTGTAACGGGTGACGTCTGGGATCACTGCCGTGACAGTGTCATCATCAGACATAAAGCGATCAAAGTTCTTCTGGTTTCCGAGCGAAACGATCTGTGGTTTCCGGCTCCAGGCTTGAATGTATTTCGCCAAATCGGTCTTCGTGATCCTCCTACCGGGTGGAATAGCTTCCTTGAGCTGCCGCAGCCTCGCCTGCGTCGTCCCCTCACGCGCAAGCATTACGTTATAGCTTCCAGCCGCACGCTCATAGAACCACCTGCTCGTACCGTCCGGGCAATACGTCGAGAGTGCAAGTTTCTCCAGTTCGACATGAAAAGGCTTGTTTGCCGAAAGGTCCGAGACTTTCACTGCGTTCTGACTGTTTGCGTATCGCGAGATATCGCTAATCAGCATCTCCTCTGCGTCAGGGTTGTGGGAATGCAGAATGATAACCTTTGCCGGCACGCGTACGCGAGTGAGATCAATGTCAGGATGCTTACGCTTGGTGAAATAAATTGATGCTGTAGTCTGCCCTCCATTGACTATCTGCATACCCTTTAGCCAAGCGAGCCCCGTTGATCCGTCGGCAGCGCGCGCAAGGCTCGCCTCGTCAGCAATCAATACAATGCCATTATTGTAGGCCATGAAGCGTTCGGGTGCATCACGGAGCGTATCCCGGATGCCTTTGTTAACCTTGCCGGTCTGGCTGAGAAATGACCGCACGTTGGCTTCCAGTAGCCTGGCCCCGTAACGCTCATACAGCAGCCGCAGCGTCGCACCCGGAATTGCGGTGAGCGCGTAGTCGTATTCCTCGTTTTCGCCCGGGACATAGACACACGGCAGGGGAGAGCCACAGACTTCCTCGAAGCTGACCACAAGCTCGTCACGTGGTTTGCCTTCGGACCAGTGACGGTGGAGACGTTCGATATCCATAACCTCGAGCCGGACTGATTTCCCTGCGACATCTCGGGGCTTGAAGGCGCGCGTTTTCGCCTGGCGGTCCGTCAGAATGTAAACCCTGATCTGCTCGAGATCCTCGTAGCAATCCTTGATCGTAAGGCTGAACTCATAAGCGTCATCGGAGGGGTCGATCGCTGCCACGAGTTTACCGTCGGCAGATTTTCCCAGAAATTTGAGGCATTGTTCCGCGGCTCTCACGACGTCCGCGTCGGCAATAGGCTGAACAATATCGACTCCATCATAGAGGGTGACGAACAGATCTACCTGATCAGCGTCGTCCGAGACCGCGTATCCGTTGAGCTTCAGCTTAGAATTGGAGACAGTGCGCTCGATATGCAGGACCCGCGGATCGAACGTCATTCCGCATTCTGCCATATGCTGCATGACAACGTCAGTAAATGCGGCTTCATCCTTGAGATAGGTTCCAGCCACCATCCGGTCAGATACCATGGACCGCACCTCCGACTGTGTCTGAACAAGAAATTCCTCAAGTGTCATTCGCTGAAAACTCCATATTGCTGCAACGCGGCTTCAAGCGTCAGAGGGACGCAAGCGACGAGATCAAGATCAATTTCATACTCTGCAGCACGGATCTCCGGGGTTGTCCTGCTGCGTACCAGTGCGGGAAAAGTTTCGTTCACCTCGAAAAGACGCGTATCGATGGCGGAAAACCGGCGTTTATAGAGCTCCGCAACTTCATCCCCAAAACCGGACAGCATAAGCATCCGATTAAGTGTGGAGGCCACACCTCCGTCGGCAGCGAGTTTTCTCATTGCACCAATCAGCTCGGTAAGAGTCTCGCCCCCTTCATGCAGACTGAACCGGATGGCGGCAAGAAGAATGGCCCGTTCTCTCATTCCGTCCAGCTGTTCCAATGAGCTGATGTGTGCAGAAAAGCTGTTCGCCGACAACGTTGCCTTGACCTCGACACCGATCACAGCAGTCTGGAAATCCTGGAGGCTTCCTGAAGGACCGTTCCATGCATGAACCACATCTGCAACGGCTGCTCCGCCGGCGATTGCTTCCCGCATGAAAGTGAGCTCGCCAAACAGACCAAGCTCCTCTTCGGGACACAGGAGGTCGGTGCGTGGTTTACGCATAAATTCCTGCCATGCCCGGATCCTGGCCAGCATGAGGCTCAAAAGCCAGGGATCGGACTGTGTCGTGGCGCGAGAGAGTGCAGAAACGATATCGGCTGCCATCTGAACGAACAGATCACGACCGGCGCCGGATTGACGCGTCAGGCATAACCAGGTGTCGAAACCAGCCGAAAAAGTCTCTTTTGAGATTGCGACGCGGAAGCCGGTTCCTTCAGGAAGATCGGCCTTCCGGATTTCTGAACCAACGTTGAAACCTACAAGAAGAGTTTCCCCTCCCTCGGGGAAAACAATGCCACCCCTGAACCGCGGGCTGGAGTGACCGAGTGCTACGGTCAGCCAGCCCTTGTCGGCGGTTTGGCCCGCGAGCGCACGCCATGCAGTTTCCAGCTCATCAGTATCAGTCAGCACCGCCGTACTCCTGTGTCCATGCAACGTTGTTGACCTTGTACTCGACCTTCGCACCCGACTGACTGGACGGAAAGCTGATACCGAACGCCACCACAGGGGGGAGGAGCGGATCAATGTGGAGCCCGGCCTCTGCAGGGTCGAGGACATACAGAAGCAACAATCCTCGCTCGGGATGACCGTCCCCCCGAATTTTGCGGATTGACGGACCGGATGGCTCATCGGGTGCTTCCGTGGATTTTGGCCGGGCTGGGTCAGGCTTCCAGCTCTTCCTTGTAACATCAAGGGCTGCATCCCATTCTTCTCCGGACAGATCGATCGCCTCATCCCGCGGTGAAAGCAACCGCCCGATCGAATATCGGGTGCCAGGCCCCTCAGCCGTGCGCCTCGCCATCTGAATTTCAAAGTTCTCTGTCAAAGAGAGGGACTTTCCACGTCCGCCGCCGATTACTGCCACAGTCCAGCTGGTAAGCTCTCCGTCTATGTTCATCCGGGTGATAAACTCAGCAAGCAAGACGGCATTTACTTTGTAGGCGTCAGGATGAGTTTTGTATGAGCTAAGAAATTCGATGACCTGTGCTGCAGGAACATTATTCCATAGGCGGCCCTTCCATTGAGACGTGCTGTTGCCACGCTGTCGAATCGGGTCATCTTCGCCTTGACCGAGCTGGCGCACCAAGCTTGCTGTGGCGTCGAAATTTCGTTGCAAAACGCCCTTCTCGGAAAAAAGCGATACGGTTTCTGACACCTGCCCACTGAATGATAGCATGAGGCTTCGTGCTGATCGCATCTTGAGCCGTGATGTCACGAGAAGCACGGGATGGGACTGGACCTTCAGCCCGTAGTCCCGCGGTGTTGAGCCCGCTGCGGCCATCAGATCGAACTCCTCACGCAACTCTTCGGCCGCGTCTGCAATATGCCCGAACCAGTCAGCAAGTTCGTTAGTGGTGTACAGCCGGCACAGATCGATGTAACCCGGCCGATAACCGAACCATCTGCCCATCTGCATCAAAGTGTCATACATCTTGGAGGTCCGCAGGAAATAACTCGTGCAAAGGCCTTCGAGAGTGAGGCCTCGGGACAACTTGTCCCCGCCGATCGCGATGACCTTCATACCTTGGCCCTGGTGGTCGGCATAATCCAGCGCGTCCTTCGCCGTACCATTGATCATTCTGACGTCAACGTCGGCAATGATCTGGGTGATTGTCTCCAACACTTCTGACCACGCAGGCAGGTCAGCGTCGTCTGCGAAAATCGGAAATTCTGACTTCGCTGTGACGCTTGTCGGCACGAAATCCGTCACCCAAAGCTGCTCGAGGCGCGCAACAGCCTCCTCATGGCCTATCCGACGGTTAAGTTGCTGCTTCAGCCCGGAAACGTAATTTTCTACCCTCTCGTGGACGTACCTCTGCACAGAGGTAAATCGCGTCACATGGACGAGCATCGAGGAATGCGCATCGCCTTGGCCCCTCAGATCACGGACTGCACAGGCGATGAGAAACGAGTCAATTGCCTGTTCAAGTGTCAGTGGCAGGCCACTTTCGTTGCCTGTCAGAGGCACGTAGCCATTCTTGTGTGTGTGCGGCATCCAGCCGCCCTTGCCATCTTCGCCGGTGTGATCTGCGACAGGCCGGAACAGGGGCAGCCCCGGGGTCCGCCCTGACGTCGACTGCAATCCGAAGATCTGTGCTGGGCCGACATAACTGGAAGGGGCTGCGAGGTTCGCTATAAACGCCGACGGGAAAAGATCGGGACCTTCCTCTCTGGTCTGTCCTCTTTCGTGAATAAAAATATTAGCAAACGGGGTTGCAGTATATCCGACATAGGCTGATCGCGTAAAAGTATGAAGGATCTTGCGGGTAAGACTGTTGATGGCAGTCGGCTGATGATCCTCGTCGGGTACTCCATCCTCGCCGAAAACTTGCTCTCCCGTATCGACGGAAGCGTGGTCAGCTTCATCGTCAATCAGCAGAAGAGGAAGCCGCTGCACAATCCGGCGCCCGTTCTCATCCTGACCATCTGCGACGTGATGTCGAATCCAGGCGAGCAGGCGCTCCAGAACAGTCTTGTTTTTCTTGATGACGAACAACCAAGGGCGCTGTTCCGGCGATATTCCGAGCGTATTGGCCCGGGCCGTACTAAAGTCCCCGTTATTGGTTCGGTTTGTAACATAGTTCGGCCTGATGGACGGATCCCTGTCAATGAGGCCAACACCGATCTCACGGATATCATCAGCAATCGGTCGGGTCTCATAACCGAGAAAACCCTCATCGAGGCGCATCTGTGTCTGGGATCGGAGATTATTGTGGAGGCCGGCAAGGACGATAATGATCTTGTAACCTGCGTCGGCCGCCTTGCAGACGAGCCCGGTATAGTTTCCTGTCTTGCCTGACTGGACATGGCCAACCACAAGGCCGCGCCGATCCCACGGCCCGTCACGTGCAGGGTCTTCGAGCATGCCAAGTATGGTGTCTGTTGATCGGTCGAGCCCTTCCACTGCGACAACCGACATCTTACCTTCAAGATATTCCCGGTACCGTTGCCAGTAGCGCCAGTCGCCTTTACGACCTGCGTTGAGCCAGGCTTTGTGACCCTCGTCGTTCTGTATCGTGGAATCTGCGCCTACCCATATGCTGAAACGGCGCACCAGTTCATTGATGGCAGCGTCGCGATCCAGTCCATCCTTCCAAGCCGGTTTGAACATCAGAACCTGATCGATCTTTGTACTGATCAAAGCGGGGCTGATCGCGCTTCGCTCTTCTTCCATCAGAAGTTCCTGGGCAAACTTGACAACTTTTTCGTTGCTCAAAAAACTATTCCTTCGGTTTAAACGTGAGTGTTTCGACAAATGCGGACCAAGAATCGAACGGCTCGGTTACAGCCATTTGCCGCCGAGCCTGTTCCTCTGAAAGGCCCTTTCGGCTCACGAGATTATTGAATACCGTCTGCATGATGGATATCAGCTCTTCCGGCGGTGTCCCGTCGAAGCCGGTCTTCGGTGTGTCTTTTGCCTCCGCCGTATCAAGCCAGATCTGTTGAACCGGGACCGTTTCCTCTATAATCCGGAGCATTGCCAGGACGTCGGCCCGCATCGCCCCCCCCTGCTCGAGCACTGCGGCTACCGCGGTATGGTTCTCATCTATCCTGTATCGGATACCACCGGACAAACGATCTGCGCGCCACGCAGGTGCGACAGGCCCCCCCCTGGCGCTTCGATCCGGTTTGCCGCGGAACGCAAACACTTTGCGTGCCCGTTGGCGCACATCTTCGGCAAACAGGGACAGTCGGGGACGGGCCTCCAATGGAGGTCGTGCTGTCGACTTTCGGATGTCGATCTTCCAGTCTTCATCGGCGCTGTTCGGGATATCGAGCTTGATCCGTGCAAGACGAAAGGGCTCCTCCTTTGTCCAGGAACGGCCGCGACCAAGTCCAAGCCAGTGCCCTGCTACGAGGAGGCGTTCGTTCCGATAAACGTAAAAGCCTTGCTGCGATGTCCAGCCATCGGGGCCAGCCGCATCGGTCCAGGTTTTCTCCGGAAGACGATCCTTGTGCGGAAGAACAAACCCTTCAACCGCTATTTCGTAACCGTTGACAGAAAACCTGTCGCGGCCGGAGCGCCAGGTGTCCGCGCGGCTTTCGAGAAAAGGGTCCCATGCCTGAACGGGCTTGCTGTTGATACGGATCGCCAGCTTGCGTGAGGCGAGGTACCGATGAAAAACCATCGCCAGATGTTTCTCGATGACATCAATGACCTCAAGAAAATCCTGTGACCTTGCGCCGCGCGGAACAATGCGGTCCATATTCTCCCAAAGTACGAGCGTGCCATGATCGAGCAGTTCCAGGTTTTCGAGGAGCGACGCTGATCCATCCGCCGGTCCTTCTAAAAGGGACCAAGAGCCGCTTCTGTCGTCGCGTAGAACATCAAGGTCCCACCTGAGTGTGCTGGTAATATTGTCTCTTCGTGATGCCACGGTGAGGCGTCGTGCCTGCGAAAACGAGGCAGTTTTCAAGCCGAGGCCGAACCGGCCCAGATCGCTGCCACTGCGCTGTTCGAGAGGGCTTCTTTCACCGAGGCGCATCGCACGGTCGAGAAGAACATCATCCATTCCATCGCCATTGTCGAGAATGGAAATGGCACTCGATGTGCCATTCCAGACGAACGTGAGGTCGACCGTCGTGGCATGGGCTGCAATACTGTTATCAATGATGTCAGCAAGCGCTGTGGCTGCAGAGTAGCCCAAGCCACGCAGCGCCTCGATCATGGCACTGGCGCGCGGCGGCGCATTGCGCGTTCCTCTGATTGGTTCACTCAAAGGAACGCCTCCAGCTTCTTTGACCTGTTAGGGTGCCGGAGCACGCGTAAGCCCTTTGCCTCGATCTGCCGGATGCGTTCTCGGGTCACGTCGAATTTTTCTCCTACCTCTTCGAGCGTGTGCTCCTCAACGCCTCCCATTCCGAAACGGAGGCGAAGCACCCGCTCCGTCCGCGCTGGCAACTGCAGAAGCATTTCGCTCGTCAATGCACGCAAGTTTGACAAATCATGACGGCGATCGGGGGAAGGGATGCTGTCGTCAATTCGCGATCGCGAAATGGGCGGGAAGGGGGAACCCGGGATAGCGAGGACATTCTTGATCTTTAAGGGAGAAACCTCCAGTTCGCCCGCAATCTCTTCGATCCCCGCCTCGCGGCCGAGCGCGGCTCGTGTTCGTTGCCGGATGCGTTCCGTTTTCCGTACAAACTCACCAATATGAACCGGTACGCGTATGAGGCGAGACTGGTCTTCGATAGCCCGCAACATGGCCTGCCGTATCCACCAAACCGCATATGACCCGAACCTGCTGCCTTTGATGCTGTCAAACTTTTCCACCGCCCGCATCAGCCCGATGTTACCCTCTTGGATGAGGTCTTCGACGGGTAATCCTCTTCTGCGGTACCGGTACGCCAGCCAAGGCACCAGCTTCAGTCCTCCTTCCATGCCCCGATCTCTGGCTCTCCGGTAGTTATCGAGTGCCAGTCTGAGATTTCTAAGGTCGTCCGCGTCCGAATACTTTTGCTCGAGCTCATTAGAAAGCTTAATAAAATCTCGGAGGAAAAGCTCAGGTGCCGAGGGTTCGCCGGCATTCGTTTCGGAACTCTCATCATCTCCGGTCTTCAGAATATCGCTGTCTTCATCAGCCTCGTCCGTAAAGTCGTCCGCACCCTCTTGGGTTAGCAGAAGATTGTTCTGTTGGGCCAAAGGGTTTACATTCAGAAGCCTGGTGAACGCATCCACGAGCCGCGTCCGGGCATCAGCGAGCTTTCCGAAAATTCTGGCCTCGCGATCGGGGCTGAACGGTCCGAAGTCGGCAATCTCAATTTTGTACTTGTCAGCAGTATTCAACGAGCTGGCGCACGTTTCTCGCAGATTGTCGAAAATCTCTTGGCAGAGCTGGAGATCCCGGCTTACGGGTTCCACTTTACTGATGGATTGGAAAGGATTCCCGGGTCGGGCAGGAAAAACCCTCACGTTCGCCGCCGCGAGTAACTGACGCAATTGACGGATATGCTCGGGACTGGCTCGTGTCCATGCAGCACTAAGATCATCGTCAGTAAGCCATCCAGCGGCGAGACCGCTCGCAATCAATGCGTGAACCTTCTGCGGGATTGCGGCTATGGGTCTTTCAGTGCCGCTGGTTGGCAGGAATATATCGGCTAGTTCCCACTCGTCACGCTCACGGGTCACCCGATGTGATGCAATGGCAACCTGCAACGCAATGACATCCACATCGGCCACACGACTGTCAAAGGGCGCGTGAAACTCTTCCTCGGCCTCCCAGCCTTCAAGGTAAGATCCGCCCTCATCAGTGGCTGAAGCTGTGTCAGAGACCGCAGGCGGCGGCAAGCCAACCTTGGCCTGAAGACTTGAAGCGATAGAATGATGGCCATATCTCTTGGCGAGGTCGATCGCAGTGCAACCCTCAGCATCGCTAAGGTATACATCAGCGCCCTCGAGGAGAAGCAAGTCGCAAATGTCAGACCGGCCGCTTGTCGCAGCTATCATTAATGGGGTTCTGCCGTGACCGTCCCTTCCGTTCACCGGAGCGTTTCGACGCAGATGAAGCAGAACGGATGCTTCCTCGCCTTTTATCAACGCAAGGCGAAACAACGGAGAAATACCAGTGAACAAGGATGATGGTTCGAGAACACGAGTACTCACCGTAGGCGTCCAACAATTCCCGTCGAGACCTTTGCTTCCACGTGATTCCCCCTGCTGACCCGTCCCCTTTCACATCTCTACATTGTCTAAATTAAAAAACAATTCCCGTAATTCGATCTGTCTTATTACTGTTGTGCCTGTCGACTTCTGACCAGACCAATGAAGTCCTTCACGCTTATAAGCCAATCACGCTGTGCTCGCCGAAAGGACATCTGGATACTCTTGGGAATGACCAATTGTATTTGCTTCGCTTGCATCTCCGCGGTCTGATTTTCCGAAAGGCCAGGCTCAAGCGTCAGCAGATGCTTTTCGGGAACTCGCTGTGCTTCAGAAAGCACTTGGCGCCAGCGATCCTTTAGCGTCGATTTTGATCCAAGCATCGTCAACCGCTCTGAAGGAAAATTAACGTCGTGATATTCAGTCTGGCCCGGGAAAAGAAAATCCGGCTTGTTCCGATTCTCGGTTTCAGCCCCCCTTGCGTAAGAAATTCCATGATCAGTGAAGACTGCCTCAAGATGGTTTTCAAGGGCTGAGCCGGCGCGGGATTTACGGCGATTCTGAACACTGAGAGAAAAACTGAGGAAGCCATCGACATCAGCGCCATCGGCTGCCTGAAAACCGCTGCCGATCCGCTCTGCGACGATCCGCCTTTCCAGCCTGCGGAACAGCTGTTCCTCACGATCCATCCACGCTACCAAAGCACCGTCAGCATCATCGCGCGCCGAGACTTCTGGAAGTGATGTCCGGGCAAGACGCGAAAACTCTCTCGTTCCGGGAAATTTTAGGCCGAAGGGCTCGATTAACGTGTCGAGCCTGTCAGCTTCTGGCTCTTCAACATCAAGCCCAAGCTCGTCGAGAATATAGCGAGCTGCAAAGTCAAGCTCCGCGTCATTGTTGCCTTTCACCTGCTGGAATGCGAACTGGAACTCTGGCTGTTCGTAAAGGCCGAACAGCCAGGCAAGCTGGTTCTGGATGGTCGTGTCTGACGGGGTCACAATAACTAGTGCCGATCCATCCCGACATATGGCCAGAAAGAAGACGTCACCAGAAGACATCATACTGGTGATTTCATTTCCGTAGTAGTAAAGGCGGTACTCGGTACGTGTTGGGTGGCTTCTCCTTGCGTCATACCAGCTGATCATGCCCTCTACGGTAATGGCTTCCTGCTCTTCACCCAGCCAGATAAAGCGTGTGGGGATGTTTTTACGATCGTCATCACCCAGGAGGTGTCGAAGCGAAGCAGAGCCGTTGAATTCATGCTGATTGGAGTTTGCAGGAGTTGTCTCAACTGCGCTGAGCCGTTTGACGACGATCCCTTGAAAATAGTCTGAAAGAAATCCCCTTTTCATGCGCTCCGCCCCCGGATTTCCAGTTTCGGCGCATCAGCCCTGAGCCAGAGTGCGCACTCGGCAATGAGATCCTCAAGAGGAAGCCTAGTTCTTCCCTTTATGGCGCACTCCCAGACTATGCATTGGCGCCATCCATTCTGTGCGAGAACGACTTGCGAGCGGTCGTCAACTTCTCTGTTCCGATTGATTTTGGCGAACCAGAACTCCGGCCGACTTGAAGGCCACTTGAAGAGATGACAATCATGACCGTGCCAGAAACAGCCGTGCACAAATATCACTGCCCGGTATCTGGGGAACACAAGATCCGGCTTCCCGGGAAGACGATTGTCGTGCAGACGGAAACGGAACCCGAGACCGTGAAGTCCTCGTCTCACGATCATTTCCGGTTTTGTGTTTTTGCCCCGGATACCGGACATCATCCGACTTCTGGTCTCGGGAGAAACAATATCAGCCATTCGCAGTCATCGACACCCTTTGTGGTCTGGTCACAGAACGAATTGCCGAGATGAGCACTGGCTCATGCTCGGCCTTTCGAAGTGCCGCCATGATGTGCCTTTCCATGGCCTGCGCAACAAATTCCACAACAGGCACCACGACAGCGTTTCCAAACTGCCTGTAAGCCTGGGTGTCAGAAACAGCAATCTTGAAACGCCGGTCGCCCCGATCAAAACCCATCAGGCGAGCACATTCGAGTGGGGTCAGGCGCCGCGGTCTTTTGCCCGGCTGCTCGACCAGAACTTCGGAACCATCTTTGTAGTAACGCGCGGACAACGTCCGGGTAACGTCATTGGGACCGAAGAGGCTGAAGCCAAAGCCGTTGCCCTTGGACTGGTGTTTGGCCTTATAGTTCTGAAGATACTCCCAGAGTCGTGGCGTCAGGGTATATTTCGGATCGACTTCCTCGTGCGGCTCAAGAATGCTGCCCAGCTTGGGGCCATTCTTTGGGTCCGGAACAATAAGCGACTTGAAATCGAAATCTGTCGGCTCTCTGAAGCCAACAATAAAAACCCGCTCTCGCTTTTGTGGCACCCATGGTTCGGAGCTTATCACCCTGTGTTGAACATGGTAGCCCAGCTCATTTGCAAGAACATTCATAATAGTAGCAAACGTGCGCCCACCATCGTGACGTTCCAGATTTTTCACATTTTCCAGCACGAATGCGGCAGGTCGGTGATGCGCGATTATCTGAGCCGTATCGAAAAATAGTGTTCCCTGGGTATCGCAAAGGAAGCCGTGGGGACGTCCCAGCGCATTTTTCTTGGAAACACCGGCGATCGAAAATGGCTGACACGGAAAGCCAGCGAGCAAGACGTCATGCTCAGGAATTTTTCCGGGATCAGTTGAGAACTCGCGAATATCGCCGCCGATCTGGTGATTGTCACGATAGTTGAGGGCGTAAGTTTTCTGGCTGTATGGATCCCATTCTGATGTAAAGGCACAGTAGCCACCAATGCTTTCGAAACCCAGACGCAGACCACCGATCCCGGCAAACAGGTCGATGAACCGAAACTGCGTCGGCGGTTCCGTGGATCCCTGCTGCACGATCCTTTCGAGCGCCTTTATCTCAAGTCGCCTAGGCTGGCTCTCACCATCTTCATATCGCCTGGCAGTCCTCAATGAGACATCCAGTAATTCAGCCGCCTGCGCTAAGGTCATTCCCGCCTTCTCCCGAAGAGCTGTAAATTCTGAGCGGGTATTGTGGCGCATGATGTCCTCGAATCGCTGCTGGGTCAATTTGTGACAAAATGACAGAAAGCTTCCTAGTTATCAATCTATGTTCTATATTTGTTCTTCAACAAAAGATCGTCGGTCCAACGTCATTTTTGGAGGGTACTCAAGCAACAATTTGGCTCGAAAACTGCGACACTGCCGCAGCGATATTAGCGTTCTGACGTTTTACGGTAAACGAAATCCGAAAAATGCGCGCGTTGCCGCCGGAAATGTGACGACCAAGGCGTCCTTTCGATAGCTGAAGTCATACAAAAGGACCGTAATATTGGCCGCCAATACAGCCTCCGTTATTTGATATTGAGGCGCGCGAGGAAGAAGCAGCACTTTGATTGCCCCTTTCACCCCGTTGATCATATGATCGTATAGATGAAGCTGTCCGACACCAGTGTAAATGTCCGATGCAAACGCAGTCGTTTTGATCTCTAGCAGAAATCGCAAATCATCGGTTTTCAACAGACCATCTACCTCATAACCTGCGGCATGGCTGGGCTTTGTAAGATCAGCTTTATTTTGATCAGCTATTTCCTTGAGTGCTTCCCAGACATAACCCTGCTTGCGCAGGACTTCCCGCTCGGCTCGATAAGCAGCCTTCTGCAGATATGATCCGGCGATTTCCGGAGCTCCGTATATTATGGAGCCGCTGACTTGCATCTCGTCGCCTGGGGACCGTGCAATGGCGCACCGCTTTACAAACTCCAGAGTTCCAACAGGTAAATCTACGGATGATCTGTCCAGAAGCTCAACAGGGTACCAGCTACGCTTGGCAGCTTTAACCTCAACGGGCCTCAGGCTCGTGAGCTGGCAAAATTCCTTATCTATTCGGCCGCTCAACCGGTTCTTGTGCAAAACGCCCTGACGAAGCAGCCAACGCCGACCATCTTGATCAATCGCGACAGTGCCGAGGCGATCTTCCGTGCTGGCGTCCTTGGGTGGATTGATCTCAACAATCCAGTCCCTGCCTGACCTTCCAATACCGAACCGTGTTTTTGGAATGCTGCCATCCTCACTCTCCACGATCTGGACACGTATGTCCGCGGAGGGGAAGTAGTATCTGTCTTTGCCGATATCCTCTCCGGTTCGCAGCATCGAATGCCAAAGCATAAACCACTCCTGCCAGCCGCTTTCAACGATTGTCATTTGCAGGCGCTGGACATCAACGTCGTCACCAAACGTCAGAAACGCGTTCAGACTTTCCGCAGACCTGAAACCGGGAACTGAAATCTCAAGCCGTATCCTGCGCGTGCCATTGCCGGGAGAGTCCGTCTTGGCAACTTCTTCGCCGGTCACAACTTTTATGGATTTCTGCTCTCGCGAAATGTGCTTGCAAAGCTCATCAGTATCAAGCCGAGCGAGGTCCAGTTCAGAAGTCTCCGGAAGCAGGAGTTGATGCCGGAACATCAACCCCGCATTGACGGCCTTCCTTGCAGGACCGCTGTCAAGGTGAACTTGCCTCATCGTTACGTCGACCGAGGCTAGGCGGTGCAGGAGAACCTTAAGACCGGGAATATAGTCCGGGTTTCGTGCTTCATCACCCGTGCCGCCCCGGGAATGGAACGTGATGACAAAATTTTCATCTTCACCTTCGATATCAAAGCTCGCTCGCAGATCGTGTCCGTTATCTCTTATCATTTCTTTCCGGAATCTAGTTTGGGCGTCCGAGGACACGGATGGCGAATCTCACAGCTGATCGTCAAACACTTTGCGGGAAATGTTCGATATCAGCCAGCGAGCGCAAACAGGCATCAGCTACCTTTTCTATCGCCGACATGGCGATGAGGGTTGCGCGGCCGTCGGCTATTTTCACCCAGACATCAACATCTGTTTCCCAATCCCTCGCAAGGGGACAGAGAGCGTTCTCGGCTCCTAAACTTTGCCACCAGGGCCAGTCCTCTCCGGCGCCGCCGTGGCTGGCACCAAGGATACTGTTCATCGCACGGTGCAGATTGCTGCCTGGGAATTTAGCGCCCTGCCTCTTTTCAATACCGATTGCTAGTGAGTTAAAGTTCGCACGATCAAACATGAAGCTGACAACAACAGGCGACCGCTCATCGAAATCGACCCTGATCGCGGAATACCTCGCTGGCGTGAATCCGGCAGTAAACTTCCAGCCCTTTGCCTTTATTACCTCACCCAGCTGCTGCTCGAGTACCCTGGCGAGCCGAGTCTTCAAAGCGAGAGCAGTATTGGCAATTAGCAGGGACGCTTCCACTGACTTTGGAGTTGCGGCCATCACGTCAGTAATATGTTCCTGATCCGACATATCGGAAACCCCTTGAAATTTTTTGCGGATAGCTCTGGAGACTTCGTCAAGAAATACCGTGACCCGGTCTGCCCTGCAGATTGCCCTGCAGGCGGATAACCATTCCAGCATCGTCGCGTTATAGGAGACAAGATGCAGGTGGGCGCTTTTGACGCGAGCTTCGGCGGTTTTCAACGTGATGCTCTTTTCATTCGGAGCCGTGCCGTTTGGTGTAAGATACAGGAGCCTATAGTCCCGAAGGCTTAACCCATCCAGATACTGAAGGTAGCGCTGTAGTTGATATGGCTGATCGTCAGCATCGGGCTTGTTCTCTATCGCAAGCACGCGGCCATTTGATCTCACCATGATGTCAATGCGACCGTCCCCTGTTACATGCTCGAGGTAAACCTTGGCCGATGAACATTCCTCCGGTGACCATTCTCCTCCTGTGAGGGCCAGCAACTTCTGTAGGAATGCCCCACCCTGTCCGTGTGAACCATGCGGCCGAAGGAGCCATGCGATGACCCGGGACAGGTTCAACTCATCAATTTTCATGAAGTCCAGCGGATTGAAGTCTGGAGCGAGCCTCTCGCTGTACAGCGATTTAGCCCGGAGCAGTGCTGCGTGGTGCGCTGACACCTCCACCAGTAGGCTGCCAACGGCGCCGACGGCGTCTGGCGAATTCTGAAGTGTCATGAAGTTGCCCTTGGGAAGGAAGAAAAAAGTTAATGTGGGACATTTTCAGCCTTAAACCCTTAACAATCGTAAATTGTGGTCGAAGCCAGGCTCAAAAATTTCTTGTGAGCACAGGTTGAGCGGCCTTCTCTACTCACATCAATCATATCTGGAGCGATATCGGTCCTCTGGTGCTTGCCAACTGTCGATGAAATCTAACGGATCAACGCTTCCCATCATCTGACGAGCGAGCGCCAGTCTTTCCTTAAGTCGCTGCTTTCGCTCTTCTGCCGCGCCCGCCAGCCGCTGCTCCGCATCCGCAAAGAAACGCTCAACGACCATCGCCCTCCCCCAGCTGTCGATGATGTCGGCAAGTTGCTTCTGACTGGCGTTGAGAGCCTGCTCAACCTGCCTGGCATCCTCACGGCGGCGATAGCGTTCCCATTCCTCTTCCTGCTCCTTCCTGCGCTTAGCCTCAGCTTCATCTTCAGCCAGCATCATTGCGAGCAGCTTTTCTTTGGCCACCCTTAATGCCTGAACAATTTCCGGTATCTTACCGGACACTTCTTCCGATGCTGAATCCTGCCACTGCTGCGTCCAGTCCACACCGCGTTTCGGGGAGTAGGCAACAATTCTGAACCGTCCTGAGGGTAAATCCTGTTCCGTCGTCCACGAGTGCGTTAACTGCCAGCTCTTCAGCGACCTGACGAGCTTGCTGTCCTCTCGATGATAGTCTCCACTGACGTACCTCATCGTGACGCGTTCGGTCATCTCCGTGATGGTCAAGCCGATAGGCACGTTGTCGATGACTACTACGGTCGGCCTGTCCGGAGCCCAGATCATACCAAAACAGTAACGCCCGTACTTACGGTCTTTACGCTCGAACTCGCGTTCCTCGATCTGAATTCTCGAAAAATTTTCTGCAGCTCCAGCGATCTGAACGTTCAACCCGACTTCGCTGAAGGCCAGGTAAAGCTTGTTTGCGATCACAAGGGCTCGGGGCAGCGCTTCCGGTGATGATATTATATCCGGCAACAGCCTCTTCCACGGACGCAGAAACTCATTCTTTTCGGCACCCCGGGTTTTCCGAAAGTGTTCCTCCGCTCCGAAAAGCAACGAATGATGTGCGGACCGACGATGCTTCGGACCTGTTTTGACCTTTGTTGGCGGTTCGCCCTCTGACTTGGGCGCCCGCGGCTTTCGCGCGACAACCAGGCGCGTTGCGATCTCGATTGCGTCATCCGGACCCTCTGGAAGGATAGGGAGATCAGGGGCAAGGCCCAACGATTTCCGTGTCCAATATCCTGACCCCGGATAAGGAATCTTGTGTTGCTTGCAAATCGCGGCCAGAGCTACACCTGTTGTCTCCAGTTCCGGCCCGAGTTTACTGAGTGGCAATTCACATACCTTCCTGAACAGCTCCGAACGCGTTAGTTTCATCAGCACCTCCATCCCTACAGGTGACAGCCTATCATCATGACCTAAGAGAGAGAGAGAGAGAGAGAGAGAGAGA
>NZ_LMNZ01000024.1:46346-47098 GCF_001423445.1 Rhizobium sp. Leaf311
ATCCACAGGCGGAATGCTCGCTGTAGCGATCCTCAAACTTTACGTTGGCTACCAGCCGGTCTGTGTCGCTATCGAAAAGTGAGAACGCTAGTTCAAGCGCTTTTCCCTAGGATGAATGACCGACCATCAGCGAACCGTTTCACGATTTTTTGTATCTAGGACGAACACCCCGAAGCTTCACCCAAGCGCCATATCAAGACGTGGCGTTAGGGTTTCATCCCGCAAGCGAGTGGGGATTGATGAGCGGCGACCACCTAGGGTCTTATTCCGCAGTGGGCGCTCTCATCTCACAAAAACGATCATACCAATGTCTTAGTTTCGAAAAACTGAGTGTCGATGGTTCGATTCCGTTCAAGAGCTTTTCACTTTATTGGAAACGCCTGAAATACTGGTTGATTTGCAAAAATCCCCCAACACTTTTGCCATTTGATGAATGTTGCGAAGCGTATAAGGTCCACAGATACCACCAGCGCGATGAGATCGCAGCAATAATTGGAAGCCAGTCAGACCCCGTTCCCATGATGAAATCCTCCCTCGATCATATCCCGCACCGAAAGCAGCGAGAGCTTGCCCGTGCGCTGGAGATCCTCCACGAGGAGTTCGAAGATGCATTGGGTGAAGGCACCGCGGACTTCAAGAAGCGCGGACGCATTCTCAAGATCATCCTGTTCGGTTCTTACGCCCGTGGGACCTTTGTCGACGAGCCGCATACGATGAAGGGCTATCGCTCGGATTTCGATTTGCTGGTGATC
>NZ_LMNZ01000024.1:47159-130133 GCF_001423445.1 Rhizobium sp. Leaf311
GAACAATCGCAAGCTCACGGATCACGCCACCTATTGGTACAAGGCAGCCGACCGGATTATTCGGGACAGCTTCATCGAAACGCCGACGCAGTTCATCGTCCACTCACTGCGAGAGGTGAACACGGAGCTCAAGAAAGGCCACTACTTCTTCTCGGATATCCGAAAGGAAGGGATCGTTCTCTACGAGCTTGATGACGAGCCGTTGGCTGAGCCGAAGCTGTTAACGGCAGAGGAACGGTTGAGTGTGGCACGCGAGCATTTTGAACACCGATACGCGGAAGCGGAGGCTACACTCAAGGGCTCCCACTTTTATCGAGACGCCTCAAAAGCGCCGAGTGATGTAATGGCGGGTTGGGCGGCATTCCTTCTTCATCAGACGCTGGAGCAAGCCTATTCAAGCGTTTTGTTGACGCTCACGAACTACGGGCCTGCCTCTCACAACGTGAAATTCCTTCGCTCTCTTGCCGAGGAGCAGGATCTGCGCCTGGTGGAAGCTTTTCCACGCGATCATCACCGGCAGAGAGCCTGGTTCAACACGATCAACGAAGCCTATGTGAAGGCTCGCTATTCCAAACATTTTGAGATTAGCGAAGAGGCGCTTGTCTGGCTGGGTGAGCGGACCGCACATCTCTTGGAACTGGTAGAGGTTGTGTGTGACGAGCATATCCAAAAACTGGAGCAGGATGTTTCGCCCAAATAGGTAACAGTACATGCTGCGGCTCTCGCAACCACCAATTCCTGTCACTTCGCTCAACGGGAAAACACCTCCCACAGTGCCGGGGGGCCCGTCACCTAGCAGACCCACCGAAGCTGATCTCGGTTTTGCTCGAGAGAATGATATGAAGGTCTCGGATCATACCGGCGGCTTGGAGAAACGCGTCTCTGATTTCATCATCGCTGTGCCAACCACGTTCGATTGATAGCGCCATGGTGTGAATGTCGAGAACGCGGTCGCGACCCGGACCCGACGGCATGCCGATTGTTTGGCGTAGGTCGCGGATTGTGGAGACTGCCCGCTCAAGCATCCGCCGCTTTTGATACGCATCTAAAAGGCCAAGCCTGTTAGCGTTAAGCACCAGTTCAGCAATGAATTTGTTCGTCAGTGTGATGGCGTGAGTGTTATTGGGCACGCAACTAGCGTCAATGTTAAACAGCTACCCCGGTGCTTCAGGCAATTGTTTCGAATTGAGCTGTGACGACAGTGCATCAGCCGGTCCCTTCCAGTGGTAACTACACCGGCTGCGATCAACGTGAAGCGCAGCGCCACAGCATCTAAACTACCAACGAGCGATCTTTCTCATCCCGTTGCCTTCTCCGAATGACCTGCCGCACGCAACAGCGCCATGAGCACGGGCCCTAGCGAAAACTCGCCACGCTTTGCCCTATTGGTGAGATCTCGCAAATATCCGCCAGGCGAATTGATGTGGCCGCCGCGCTCGAGGATAGAGGCGATTGTGACCGCCGCATTTTCCGGCCCCATCGCCTCACATGCCTCCTGGTACGCGGACGGGCTGACACCCAACATCGATCGCACCACGACCGCGGCCGTCATGAGTTCGCGCCAGTTACTGATCCTGCCATCGGGACCGTAGTTCGAAATTTCAGGGCAAGCCCGAAGTACAAGACCGATAGGGAACGCCCTGATCGGCACACTCTCGGCCCGCTTCTTCTCGCTCGGCTTCGCTCCCTGCTCTTTTTCAGAGCTAGGTTCAAGTTCATTAAGGGGTTTGGTATTTGAATTCTGTATGTGACGCTCATTATGAGCATCATTGGTGCTCATATTTGCAGAAATATCTTCGAAATTCAGGAGCTTGAGTACGTCCTGGCGCAAAACACTCATCTCAGCGGCGATATTCCTCAGGTCGTGGAGCGTAGGGTTGCGCGGAATCCGTCTCACTAGGTCGAGATAGCGCTCTTCCATCTGAACCCAGTCACCGGGAGAACCTTCGTCAAACGCCGCTGTTATCAGCTTACGGATGTCGCGCCGGCAGATTGTCAGCGCCTCTTTTTCTCGACGAAACGCCAACCGCTCCGCCGCTACCTGTTGAGCGAGCAAAGCGAGTTCTTCTGAGCGTGTCAAAAGCGGTGAAATATCGAAGCCATAGGCGTGCTCTATCGAACCATCTTCGTCCTTGCGCGCGTATCGCTTACCGTTTGCGCTGTCCTTACGAATGATCAGGCCCGTTTCGACAAGGAGAGCCAGATGCCGGCGCAGCGTTGCACCTGCAATGCCATGGGCACGAATGGACAATTGAATGTTCGATGGGAAAACCACAAGTTGGGCGTCCTGGCGCAATTCGTTTTCCGGGTAGAAACTGAGCAACGCGTCAAGGACCGCGAGGCTGCGATCCTGTAGCCCGAGCGTTTCACGCGCTTCCGACGCGTCTCGGAAGACCTTCCATTTGTCGGCTGTTTTACCCTGCTTGATTTTCGTCGTGGCTATTTGCCGCTTGACAAGCGCAAGCGTTACCGGCCGCCGCCCAAAAGGCGTCGATACCTGTCCGTCTTCCATGTCTTCGCCCCATCAAAAAGGCAAAAGAAAAATGCTCACCAAATCGGTGCCGAATACTCTTGACTGGGATTCAGGGAAATGCGATTCTCTCGTTGTCACACATCGAGAAGGGCTTCCATGACGGCAACGTTTCGGGGGCCTTTTTCTTTTGCGCGTTTTCCTTCCTTTGAAGTCAGTTTCTTGGTTGCCTGGCAACCAGATTAATCTTTCGATCGCTCGCGCTCAAAGCGTTCTGCCAGTTCCGGTAGCGTCGCTTCGATAAACGAGAGGAATTCTGCGCCGGCCGCGGTGCTGGCAGAGATACGCATATCTTTTTTGGTACGCACGAACCTACCGAGCTCTTGCCCAGCAGCGCTTGAAATCGTGTTGCCGTTGCTTGTAGCCGGTTGCGAGGAGCGTAGAGCGTTGAAGGCCGCTAGGAACTTCTGGTCAGAAGCCTGGCGCTTAGCCATTGCTTCAGAAAGTGCTGAGCGCAGTTGATCATGCAGCCCGGCTTGCTCAGAAAAGACTTTGGCAAACTCAGCCCACCTTGGTCGTCCAACCTTCGGAGCTCGACCGATGGCTTCGATAATGTCCAGCGGAACCGTGCGATAAACGGCGCGCATTCTCGCAAGTTCAGGATCATCAATGGATAGCGCCGCCTTGATATCGCGCGGCCTGACGTTTGCGTCGTCCATGCGAGAAGCAAACAACGCACGCTCAATCCAGGTCAGATCCTGTCTATCGGCGTTCTCGATGCCCTGAGATATGACCAGCTCGACATCGGAGATTTCGACTTCGATCGCCTTGACCGGAATTCCGAGTTCCTTGGCTGCGCGTAGACGGCGATGGCCATAAATAACCTGATATCGGTCTGGTGACGACGGCGACCGGCGAACCTGAATTGGGACCTTCTGTCCCTCAGATTTGACCGAGTTGCGAAACGTTTCGAAATCTGACGCCTCGTCATCGGGTAGACGATCGGGAAAAGGCGATGGATCGATCATCGAAGGATCGATATTACGAATGGCGCCGCCACCCGATTCCAGTAACGCCTTCAGGCGGTCGCGCTCGGATTTGATGTCATCAATTGCCCTGTGGGCCGCGCCGATAACGCCGGCACCGACGCGAGCGGGCGCCGGTGCGGCTGGCGACTGCTGCGTCTCACTTCCGTTCGTCGAGAGCCGATTTTCCAACTCAGCCGACAATAAACCAAAGTTCGCAACGATAGATTTACGCGACGACTTAGAGGTCATGTGCGCCCCCAGCTATTGTTGATAAGTTTCACGATCGCTTCATTGACGGCATCCACGGCCTCACGAGCGCGTTTATGCGTATCACGGCCGATCTGCCCCATCTCAAGCTCATAAATAGAGCGTTTCGCGAGTCCTGCTGCCTCTACAGCAGTGCTTTCGATCAGAGTCGGGAGAAGCACGTCTGATCCAAAGAGGTGACGCATCATAGCAACGACCTGCGACTGCGGCGCATCATTGGGATCGTGGCGAGTGACTAGGTAGCGAATGAAATCCTGGTCGAGCTCGGCGCCACTCTCATTCAAGACACTGATCAAGTCGCCCATCATCAAAAGGAACTGGCTCATGGATGCCACGTCGAGCATCGCCGGATGAACGGTAATAATCATGCTGGTGGCAGCATAAATCGCGCTCAACGTGAGGAAGCCGAGAGACGGCGGAGTATCCAGAATGACGACATCATAATCCTCATCGACCTCGGCGAGGGCAAGCTTCAGACGCTCGAAGAAGATCGCGCCAGACCCAGATTTTTGCGCCAGAACCCGCGGAGTTTCGTGTTCATATTCCATAACCTCGAGGTTGCCTGGGACCAGGTCGATGCCATCGAAATAGGTTTTGCGAATGATATCGCGGATCGGCCGCCGCTCCGCATCGTCGTAACGTAGCGCGGCGTAGATGGTCTCGTTTGCACCGACGTCAAACTCCGGCTGCGCGCCAAACAGAGACGAGAGGGATGCCTGCGGATCGAGATCGAGTGCAAGCACGCGATATCCTTGCAGAGCAAGATAGTGCGCTAGATGGACACAGGTCGTGGTCTTCGCACTACCGCCTTTGAAGTTTGCGATGGCGATAACCTGGAGATGCTCGCCCGGGCGCCTCCTCGGCGAGAAGCGGAGCGCTTCAGACGGCTTCTGGCCTGCAAAAAACTCCCGAAGCTCATTGATCTGCGAAAGCGAGTAAACGCGGTGGTTGTTTTCAAGGCGGCCCGGCAAAGGCCCGCGACCCTCACTCGACATGAGTTTGAGAGTGGAATCAGGTATGGAGGTGAGCTTGGAAACTTCATTTGTGAGGAATGGACGCAGGCTCTTCTCCGACTTCGGAGGATACATACGCGTGCGGAGTTCCTGCAATTGCTGTGACAAAAGGCTTGCGTGCCGCGCGATCTTGCTGCCGGCATCTTCCTTCTGTCCACCTGTCATCTCTGCTCGTTCCGCTATCGCCATAATTTCCTCTTGGCGGGCAATTGCCGGTTTGCCGACTTCAGCCCGCCAAAGATACATCACGATTCTGCGTTGTCGTCCAGCGTTATAGAGTTAACGAAACCTTAATCCACTAGTATAACGCGAGTGGCTGTAATCGAGTATTGTCGTTCCGATTCAACGACTTAGGTCCACTTAAACCAGAATTTGTAACGCAACCGCTACTAGCACATTTGCTAGTGATTTGCGCTGCAAGCCGCCATTTCACGCCAGTCTGTAGCGCCAGCGTTCGGCGAGAGGCTGGAAAACGATTCGCCCAATATCAAAAGCAGCAATAGGCGCTCCTTACTCGCAGGCGGTCATGATCGTAGGTGCCGTATCCTTGCGCGACGACAGGAAATCGGCACGGCCCAGTCTTGAGCTTACGGCCCGGTCAGGGTCAATACATTCAATTTCCTCAGGAATAGGCGCGCGACCAACAATTCCCAAACGTCGTAGCGACGCTGCTGACTGACACTTTTGCCACTGGATTGATCGACCCACCATATCGCAACCTTCTCCAAACACATGAGAGGAGCTTTGCAAGACATATGACGGACATCGGTTTGAGCAGCAGGCGCGCGAAAGGCACGACCTATTCTTCAAGTGAGCCGCAGCAATGACGCGTGCTTCCTCACTGCCGCGCCTCATCCGGAAATTGGAAGACGCTCTCGGTAGCCAGGTGTGCGACGCATTGAGCGATCCCTGCGTCGTAGAGGTAATGGCAAATCCCGATGGTAGACTCTTCATTGAGCGTCTTGGATCCGGCATATTTCAAGCGGGCAAAATCACCGTAGAGGCCGCGGAAACGGTTATCGGCAGCATTGCGCATCTGCTCGGATCCGAAGTCGATGACGCGCGTCCGATTGTATCGGGCGAACTGCCAATAGGTGGACACCGCTTTGAAGGCCTGCTGCCCCCTGTCGTTTCTGCTCCGACCTTCACGATCCGACGACGCGCGTCCCAGCTCATCAGGCTCGATGCTTATGTAGCAAGCCAAGTGATGACGTCTGCGCAGGCAAGAATTATTCGGCACGCCGTGACATCTCGACTGAACATACTTGTGTCGGGGGGGACCGGCTCGGGCAAAACGACACTTGCCAATGCGATCATCGCGGAAGTCGTGGACCAAGCACCAGACGACCGCTTGGTCATCCTTGAAGATACCGCGGAGATCCAATGCGCTGCGGACAATGCTGTCAGCCTGCACACCAGTGACGCGGTCGACATGTCACGTCTCCTGAAGAGCACAATGCGCCTGCGCCCAGATCGGATCATCGTTGGCGAGGTCCGTGATGGCGCAGCGCTGACCATGCTGAAGGCCTGGAATACAGGGCATCCGGGAGGTGTCGCAACGATACACTCAAACAGCGCACGCTCCGCGCTTCAGCGCCTTGAGCAGCTGACTGCCGAGGCCAGTCACCAGCCGATGCAGGCCGTTATCGGAGACGCGGTCGATTTGGTCATATCGATTGAGCGAGCCGCCAAAGTAAGGCGCGTGAGCGAAATTCTCCACATAACCCGATTTGCCGATGGCCAGTATCAGACGGAACCCTATGCAGAGGAGAGCTTAGATGCCGCATAAGAGATCACTCCTGACGCTTGCCGCCATGGCCTTGTCTATTGCCTCCGCTACTTCCCCCGCCTTTGCCAGTTCCGGAGGAAGTCTTCCATGGGAAGGGCCGCTTCAACAGATTCAGGAGTCAATCACTGGTCCGGTCGCCGGCTATATCGCATTGGCAGCCGTCGCGATTGCCGGCGGGATGCTGATCTTCGGGGGCGAGCTCAACGATTTTGCTCGCAGGCTGGTCTATGTCGTCCTGGTCGCCGGCATTCTGCTGGGTGCGACGACGATCGTCGGCCTCTTTGGCGCCACAGGTGCGTCGATCGGCGTACCAAAAGAGCGGGTCACGCAGGTCGTTTCGGACGGAGCGGGGGAGGGGAAGTTGTGAGCCTCCAACGCAATCGCATTCATCGCGCGCTGTCGCGTCCAAACCTGCTGATGGGCGCCGACCGCGAATTGGTGTTGATCACCGGGCTTGCAGCCGTGATTTTGATTTTCGTCGTGCTGACCGTCTACTCGGCGCTCTTCGGTGTGGCCGTCTGGATCGTCATCGTCGGTTTACTCCGCATGATGGCCAAATCCGATCCGTTGATGCGACAGGTCTATGCTCGTCACATTTCCTACAAGCCGCGCTACCGGCCAACGGCTTCACCGTGGCGCAAGTACTAGAGGTGTCCCGATGGCTGCCCTCACACGTTTCCGCGCGACCGGTCCCTCGTTCGCTGATCTCGTTCCTTACGCCGGGTTGATCGACAACGGCGTGCTCCTCTTGAAGGACGGAAGCCTTATGGCGGGATGGTACTTCGCAGGCCCGGACTCCGAAAGCGCAACCGACCACGAGCGCAACGAGCTATCCCGGCAGATCAATGCGATTTTGTCGCGTCTGGGAACAGGCTGGATGATCCAAGTCGAAGCGGTCCGGGTGCCGACGGTTGATTATCCGCCGCCGGCCCAGTGCCATTTTCCAGATCCCGTCACCCGCGCCATCGATGCCGAGCGCCGGACCCATTTCCAGCGCGAGAAGGGGCACTTCGAGAGCAAACATGCGATCATTTTGACCTACCGGCCGCTCGAGTCGAAGAAGACGGCGCTCAGCAAGTACATCTATTCGGACGAAGAGAGCCGGAAGAAATCCTACGCCGATACCGTCCTGTTCGTGTTCCTCAACGCGATCCGGGAAATCGAGCAGTATCTAGCCAACACCCTCTCGATTGCCCGCATGCAGACCCGAGAGGTCTGCGAGAGAGGAGGGGCGCGGGTCGCGCGCTACGACGACCTCCTGCAATTCGTTCGATTTTGCATCACGGGGGAGAGCCATCCGGTTCGCTTGCCCGATGTCCCGATGTATCTCGACTGGCTGGCGACGGCAGAGGTGGAGCACGGCCTGACCCCAAAGGTCGAGAACCGGTTCCTCGCGGTGGTTGCCATCGATGGCCTGCCGGCCGAAAGCTGGCCCGGCATTCTCGACAATCTCGATCTGATGCCACTGACCTATCGATGGTCGTCGCGGTTCATCTTCCTCGATGCGGAGGAGGCGCGCCAGAAGCTCGAGCGCACGCGCAAGAAGTGGCAACAGAAGGTTCGCCCTTTTTTCGACCAGCTTTTCCAGACGCAGAGTAGATCGGTCGATCAGGATGCTATGACTATGGTCGCCGAGACCGAGGACGCCATCGCTCAAGCCTCGTCGCAGCTTGTAGCATATGGCTACTACACACCGGTCGTGATCTTGTTCGATGAAGACCGCGACGCCCTACAGGACAAGGCGGAAGCCATCCGTCGACTGGTCCAGGCGGAGGGGTTCGGCGCACGCATCGAAAGCCTGAACGCCACGGATGCGTTTCTCGGCAGCCTGCCGGGTAACTGGTATGCCAATGTCCGTGAGCCGCTGATCAACACAAGCAATCTGGCGGACCTCGTTCCGCTGAACTCGGTATGGTCAGGCAGTCCCACGGCGCCTTGCCCCTTCTACCCGCCGAACTCACCTCCGCTAATGCAGGTCGCTTCGGGCTCAACGCCGTTTCGCCTCAACCTACATGTCGACGACGTCGGCCACACCCTGATCTTTGGGCCGACGGGCTCGGGTAAATCGACGCTTCTCGCACTGATCGCCGCGCAATTCCGTCGTTACGAGTTCGCGCAAATCTTCGCGTTCGACAAGGGCAACTCGCTCCTTCCCTTGACGCTTGCTGCCGGCGGCGACCACTACGACATCGGCAATGACCAGAACGGGGAGGGGAGAGCACTAGCGTTCTGCCCGCTCTTTGATCTTTCAACGGATGGCGACCGAGCTTGGGCGATCGAGTGGATCGAAATGCTCGTCGCCCTGCAGGGCGTCACCATCACGCCAAACCATCGCAATGCAATCTCACGCCAGATCAGCCTGATGGCGACCGCGCCGGGAAAATCGCTTTCGGACTTCGTCAGCGGTGTGCAGATGCGCGAGATTAAGGATGCGCTGCACCACTACACTGTCGACGGTCTTATGGGTCAGCTTCTAGATGCTGAGGAAGATGGTCTCACGCTTCGCGCCTTCCAATGCTTCGAGATCGAGCAGCTCATGAACATGGGCGAGCGCAATCTCGTACCTGTCCTCACTTATCTCTTCCACCGGATCGAGAAGCGGCTCGATGGCGCTCCGAGCCTGATACTTCTGGATGAGGGTTGGCTGATGCTCGGTCATCCCGTGTTCCGTGACAAGATCCGGGAGTGGCTGAAGGTTCTCCGCAAGGCTAATTGCGCTGTTGTTCTGGCGACGCAATCGATCTCAGACGCCGAACGGTCCGGCATCATCGACGTGCTGAAAGAATCCTGCCCGACCAAGATCTGCTTGCCGAATGGTGCCGCGCGAGAACCGGGCACCCGCGAATTCTATGAGCGGATCGGTTTCAACGAGCGCCAGATCGAGATCGTCTCGGGTGCTATCCCGAAGAGCGAATATTACGTCGCCACGCCAGACGGACGGCGGCTCTTCGATATGTCGCTTGGGCCGGTGGCACTAAGCTTTGTCGGCGCATCTGGAAAGGAAGACCTGAAGCGGATACGCGCGCTGAAGGCGGAATACGGCCAGGACTGGCCTACCCATTGGCTTGAATCGAGGGGAGTTCACGATGCCACGTCGCACCTCAACGTCCAATAACTGGATCATCGCAACAATGACCGCGGTAATCGCGCTATACCCAGTTGCGTCCGCCCCAGCGGGATCTGCAACGGGCGCTGCTACCGAATGGACGCAGCTTGCCAACAATGCTCAGCTCATCGACCTTCTCAAAAGCTCCGGTTTGCAGGTCGATAACCAGCTGACCCAGATCACGCAATTGGCAGAGCAGATCCAGAACCAGCTGAAGATCTATGAGAACATGCTTCAGAACACGGCGCAGCTCCCTGATCATATCTGGGGACAGGTCGAAAGCGATCTCAACCGTCTGCGCAGCATTGTCGACCAGGGGCAAAGCATCTCGTTTTCGATGGGCAATGCCGACGATGTCCTTCAACAGCGGTTCAAGAGCTATTCGGACCTGAAAACCAATCTGCCAAATGCCGAATCCTTCTCTAGCACCTACCAATCCTGGTCGGATACGAACCGGGACACGATCGGCAGCACGCTGAAGGCAGCGAGCCTAACAGCGGATCAGTTTGACACGGAAGAAGGCACAATGAGTTCGCTGAGATCCATGTCGGAGTCAGCCGACGGCCAGATGAAGGCGCTCCAGGTGGGACACCAAATCGCAGCCCAGCAGGTTTCGCAGATGCAGAAGCTGCGTGGCCTGATTTCCCAGCAGATGACGATGATGGGGACCTGGCTGCAAACCGAGCAGACGGACAAGGATCTCGCGCAGGCTCGGCGAGAGAAATTCTTCAATGCCGACGTTTTCACAATCCCAAGCGGACAGAAGATGGAGCCACGCTGGTGAGCCGCTCGGTCCTAATTGTTACAGTGCTAGCGATGCTCGCTGCAGCGGCTTCCGCCACGACCTTCTATTTCGTCCAGGCAAACACCCTAGCGTCATCAAAGATGAGCGAGGAGCAACGAGACACGCGCGAGAAATTCTTCGGGATAGCCAAGAAACTGCTTCCGATCGAAAGAGGTCAGGAGATGCGTCCAAGATGGTAAAGCGAAATCTCGAGAAGGCTGTCTTACTCGGAGGCATTGCCTGTTTGACCCTCTCCACTCCAGCGTTTGCACAGCATGGGCAAGTTCTGACAGAGCTCGAGAACCAGGTTTCAGCTGCCGCTAAGGGATGGGAGATAACCATCATGGATGCCGCAAGGTCACTGTTCTGGATCCTTGCGGGGATCGAGGTCGGTATCGCCGCGGTCTGGCTTGCTATACAGGCCGCATCCCTCGAAAGCTGGTTCGCCGAACTCGTCCGGCGCATCATGTTTATCGGCTTTTTCGCGTTCGTTCTCACCCAGGGACCAACGCTTGCGAGGGACGTAGTCAACAGTCTCTACCAGATCGGTGCGGGCGAAGGATCCGCTTCACCGGCGGAGGTGTTCGATGCCGGTATTCGGGTCGCATCGCAGATGTCCGAACAGGCCAAGTTCGGCGTGTTTGAGGACAATGCGCTTGCGATCGCCGCTGTCCTCGCGATGGGCGTCGTCGTGATTTGCTTCTCGCTCGTTGCCGCGATCTTCGTCGCGGTGATGGTGGAGATGTATGTGGGTCTGCTGGCCGGCATGATCATGCTCGGCTTGGGTGGTTCGTCCTTTACGAAGGATTTTGCCGTCCGCTATCTGGTCTATGCCTTCGGCGTCGGCATGAAGCTCATGGCACTCGTCATGATCGCGAAAATCGGCTCGGAGGTCCTTCTCGGCCTGGCGCAAGCGCCGAGAGCTGAGTCTGATCAGTTCATTACCACATTGGCGATCGCCGGCGTATCGGTGGTCGTGTTTATCATCTCCATGTACGTGCCAACGATTATCCAGGGCGTCGTTCAAGGTGCTTCTGTCTCTGGCGGCATGGAAGCCATCCGCCATGGTGGGCAGGCCGCATCATTTGCGCTTGGCGCAGCATCTCTGGCAGCGGGCGCAGTCGTAGCTGGCGCCGCAGCGGCTCAATCAGCACGCGCCGCAGGATCCTCTGTCGCGGGCGCCGCGCTGCGAGGCATGGGCGCCGGGTTCGGATCAGCCGGAAAAGCAGCTGGCTCAGCCGCCAAGGAGAAGGCGATCGGTTCGCCCGGCGCTTACGCGGGCTCGATCATGGGGCTCGCCAACGCCAAGCTCGATCAGAGCCGAACCGGACAAAGCGGGCCGAAGACGCCGCCGGAACGAAACGACAAGTAATCAACAGGAAGGCAAAAAGCGATGGCAGCACACCGGCCGCCCGATAGCCCTTACCTTGCCGCGCGGCAGGAATGGACAGAACGATATGGATCCTACGTCCAGTCCGCGCGGGCATGGCGGACTGTCGGCATTCTTGGACTTTTGATGGCCGTGATCGGCTTCACCTATGCCATGTATCTCAGTACGCAGGTCAAGCTCGTGCCCTACATCGTCGAAGTCGACAAGCTCGGCACGTCGATAACGGCCGGCTTCCCGCAGCAGATCGAGTATGCCGATTCCCGCGTCGTGCGCGCGACACTGGGCAATTTCATCACGAGCCTGAAGTCGATCACGCCCGACGCGGTGGTGCAGAAGCAATATATCGACCGGACCTATGCGCTTCTCCGGACATCCGATCCATCGACCCAGAAAATCAATGCCTGGTTTCGCGGCAACTCGCCGTTTGAGAAGGCCAAGACATCGACTGTCGCCGTCGAGGTCAACAACATCGTCGCGCTCTCCAAGCAGACCTACCAGATCGACTGGACCGAATACGAACGCGACCGCAAGGGCAAGGAAACCGGCACGCGCCGGTTTCGCGGCATCGCCACGGTCGCGCTGACCGCACCACAGGACGAGGCGATCATCCGCCTCAACCCGATCGGTCTTTATGTCCAGGACTTTGACTGGACCGCACAGCTTTAAGGGCAGGGGAAATCACATGCACAGAACAGGATTGATCGCGGCCGCCGGCTGCATGGCCGGCCTCGTCTTTGCGGATTGCGCAGTCGCGCAGAGCATGACGTCGAACGAGGTGAAGGGGACTAATATCTCGCGGAAATGGCGGGGGACGCCGGGTCTGGTGACGACCGGGCCAGACGGCAAAGTCATTTTTCTGTTTGGCGAAACCCAGCCCTCCGTGGTGTGCTCGCCACTTCAGGTCTGCGATATCGAGCTGCAGGGCGGCGAGATCGTCCGCGATGTACTTGTCGGTGACACCGTCCGTTGGAAAGTCGAGCCGGCGACGTCGGGTGCAACTGGCGGGCAGGCGATCCATCTGATCGTCAAGCCGTCGGAGGCCGGCCTCATCACGTCTATGGTCGTGACGACGTCCCGGCGGACCTACCATATCCAGCTCAAATCCCATCCCAGCCAATACATGGCCCGGATCGGCTTCGAATACCCGGAAGAGGTGTCGACCAAGCTGGCCGACATCAGCGCCCGGCTTGAGACCGGGGGCATTCCGGGGACCGCCCCCGACAAGCTGAATTTCTCCTACTCGATCAGTGGTGGCGCCTCATGGCGGCCGAAGCGCGTCTATTCCGACGGCGCCAAGACCTACATTCAGTTTCCTCGCTCCATCTCCGGCCAGGACGCGCCGGTGCTGTTCGTTATCAGCGGCGGCCAGAACCGTATCGTCAACTATCGCATGAAGAACGACATGATGATCGTCGACTACGCCGTCGACAAGGCCGTGCTCATCTCAGGGGTCGGTTGGCGCCAGCAGAAGATCACGATCCGGCGGGGAGGCTGACCTATGAGAAAGACGCTCGCCGCTATTATCATCTCCTTCATCCTTCCCGGTTGCCAGACAGCGGATGAAACCCTGACCACAAACTCCACACCGATTGCGGTCACCGGCGCCACCGCAAGCGCAATCGCCGGCGACATGGCAAGCCGCCTTGCCGAACACGTCGGCCCGGCCGGTACCACAACGCTCAAAATGGACAAGGACACCTCTGAATATTCGGCTGCCCTTGAGGCTGCACTGAAGGGATGGGGATACACGGTTATCGCCGATGGAAAAGTCGGCAAGGATCAGAAGCCGATCGAGGTTGCGTGGTCGATCGACAGCTTAGATGGGCAGGTCCTTGCACGGATCAGCACGCCGGCCATCGCCCTCGGTCGGGCCTATACAGCGACTTCTGCGGGTGCGACGCCGGCTAGTCCACTGTCTATCATGCAGCGCAACTGAGGGGAGGGGAGAGCATGGTTCAATCGCTCCAGCTCGGCACGACGTGCAATGCTGACGATCAACAGAGCATGCGGCGGCTAAATAAACTGCCGATCATCATCGCGATTGTCATCATCGTTCTGTTCTTCGGCGTCGTCATCGTCGGCCTGTCGTGGCGCGGTCTCTCCTTCAACCGTGGGAACGAGCTCGACACCACCTCCGCGTCGCCGGCGACAACGTTTGGCGATCAGCTGAAACGAGGCGTGACGGACGGGATCATAGGCGAACCGGAGCAACGAGAAGTATTTCAGCCGACGCACGTCATCGTCGAACGCGAGCCGGTGAGAGATGCTGTCGTGGAGCGGCGAAACGAGATCCTGACGGAACGGCGATCGCAGCTCGAGCCGGAAGCCGACTGGAAGGCGCGGCTGAAGCGCGAGCAGGACGAGCAGGTCATTCGCGAAGCGCAGCGTCAGAGGATGGCAAGCCTCCAGGCTCGGGCAACAGCGCTTGATTCTCCGCTCAAGGTTGACGTTGCCGAGGTCCAGAAGAGCGCTTCCGAAACCAAGACCGACGCCCGCCAACCACTCAACGCCACGACGAACAGTGCATCCGACCTCTATAGCGCCGCGATGGAGTCCGGACTGCTCGGTCAGCACGTTGACCAGAACGGTCAGACTTCGAAGGAAGACTTTTTCAATCAGGACATCAAGGATCTTGGCTACCTGCCGAACCAGATGGTGCCGCAGCTCTCGCCTTACGAGTTAAAGCGTGGATCGGTGATCCCGGCCACGATGATCACCGGCTTGAATTCAGATCTTCCGGGCAGGATTTCGGCGCAAGTCAGCCAGAATGTCTACGACAGTGCCACAGGCTACTGGCTGCTCATCCCGCAGGGAGCGAAGCTATTTGGTCGCTATGACTCCAAGGTATCTTTCGGCCAGGAGCGCGTACTCGTCGTTTGGACCGACCTGATTTTCCCCAACGGGTCGACACTTCAGATCGGCGGCATGTCCGGCACGGATGCCGAGGGGTATGGAGGTTTTAAAGACAAGGTTGATCGTCACTTTTGGCGCACCTTTGGGTCCGCCGCGCTTGTCGCCATCATCGGCACAGGGATCGATATGTCGATGCCGGAGAGCTCGACACTGGCCACACAGGATACGGCCTCTGATGCGGCACGCAGGAATTTTGCCGAAAGTTTCGGAAGAGTGACCGAGCAGACAATTTCAAAGAATCTTAATGTCCAGCCGACCGTCAGGATCCGGCCGGGCTACAAATTCAATGTTCTGGTAGATCAAGATATTGTCTTTCCGAAGGCTTACAGAAACTAGAGGTAGCCTCACTTAAGGAATCGGCTCCGCTGCCGAGCCCCGCAACCGATCGCGTCAATTTTAAAGTCGTGTTCCGTCCATTTTTAATTCATCACGCGTCCATTCTTAATCATGGTCGCATCCTATCCTCGATCCTCTTCAGATCGATCCGAATACTGGCATCCTCCGGCTTCTTAGCCAGTGAATCTTCGCCTTTGCCAGTATTTTCGGTCGTCACCTCCGAACGCTGCACGACCGCCCCACCCGGATCCTCAGCCTGAAACACACTCCCACCCTCGAACTTACCGGTACGCCAAGCGTGGACAGCGTCATCGAACAGCTGTGGGAAAACCTCTTCGCTTGTCGGATTTCTATACCACTTTGCAACGATGCGGAGGATCTTGGCGAACATCCCTGTGCCCATCCGCAGATTGGCGCAGGGATCGACCAAATCCACCTTCAGCTCCGACGCGTCCTTAATCCCTATGCCCGCTGGGATCTGGGTAAGACCAACCCGTACGATAGAGCCAGCAATGTTCTTACGAACGATCTCGATCGCTTCCTCGGGTGTTTTCGGCTTGGGAATGAGGATCAGACGGCCACCGGACTTCACCGTTATGGCAAGCGGATCGTCCGACCCTACCGCCTGGACGAACTGCTCAACGACTGCAGGTTTCAAGAAAGGATCGGTACATCCTTTGATCAACGCAGCATCAAGCATGTGAGCTCCATGTTTCAAAGGTTAAAAGAGATGACAAGAGGGAGATCAAAAAGGCGGGTCCAGGCCTCGCTGCTCGCCCGTTGAATGTCGATGATCGACGTCCCCGCGATCCACCAACCGTTTCCCACTGAAATGATAACGTCGGGGCGGTGAAAGGCCGATTGCAAAACCGGCCAGACGAGGAGTTGTTCGTAGCAGATCAGCGGCGCGACTTTTGCGCTGGCAACCTCAACGACGGGATTGGCGAAGAAATGGGCCCGCGCGCCAGATTCACCATCACCACCAATCCAGGCTCTCCACGGCTGCCACATCGATCCGGGCACCGGCATTCGCTCCCGGTAGAGAATCTCTGTCCTCTCAGCGGATATCGTCACGAGCACGTTGTCGTAGCCGCGACCATCGATGAGTGCCGCTCCAGCGATGACCGTGATATCGGTCCCGGTGAGCGCTTTCTGCCAGAAGCGAGCAGCCGTCGGCGTCCAGAAACCGAGAGCACTTTCCGGCAGCACAACGGTTGTGCCCGTCGGTTGGGCAAGAGCAACGTCGATCAGCTCCTTTTGCCGGTTAAGACCACCTTCGCGTCCTAGAGATGCGCCCATTTTGAGGTCGACACCCGTCCACGACGCAGGTAGATTTGGCGGCGTCCACTGAGCGGCGGACCAGAGCCAGAAGCCTATCATGGCCATGGCTGCAGCCGGCCTGTATCGCGTTGTCATGACGCCCAGGCCGGCTGCCATCACGGCTAGACCCCACCATCCCCAGCCGGGAAACAGAATACCCGCAACGGTGATCGGATGTGCCCATCCTAGAATGCCAAAAGGTGGCACCGCCATCACCAGACACGCCGCGATGTATCGCAAAGATTTCTGCCAGCCCTCGCGATTGGTCCAGAGCAACACATGGACTGCCACATACGCGGAAGATGCGACGAACCAGAGCAGAAGTCCCGGCCAGATATCCTGACCATAGAAGTTCGCCACGCCCCGCGGTAGTCCACGCGATGCAGCGAGGAAATACGCTGCGGAGATCAAGGCCGCCTGAAGTCGCGTCCGTGCAAGGCACCAAAGCACGGGGAAGGCACCTGCGACGGGGAGAAGGAGCGCATGACCACTCCAACCGATCCATCCGGCGCTGGCAGATAATGCGACGAGGACACCCGTTCGGAAGAAATCACAGTGCATAGGTCCAAACCTCATGCGCCAATCCAAGGATGCCATCCATCGGCAGAGGACCGAAGTACCGGCTGTCGAATGAACCCGGGAACTCGGAATGGAGAAAGACCGCGCCGGGCGGTACGACACCACCATCGTAGTGCACCATCTCACGCCTCTGGCCGTCCGTCCGTGCAACGCGCGAGTGACGGAGTGGCCGACCATCGATGCGTACATCTTCATGAATCTCGATCACCTGTCCGGACGTCGCCACAACCGTCTTGATCAGCGGCGCCACGCGGTCGGCGCAGAGGCCGAAGCGTAGATATCCACGCGCCCGCGCCTCGCGCATTGCGTCGGTGTCCGGTGGGCAAATGAAGACCAGATCACCGACCAAGATCGGACGATTGGGCTTGACGATCCGCCACAGACCCAGGGGCTCGCTCGGTGTGAGATTGACCCGAAAACCTGCCCCTCCGAGCAGCACAATGAGGCCAAGCGTTAACAGGCTGACGCTGCTGATCCGATAGAACCAGACGAGCCGCTTCATGCGCCGCAGCACTCTCTGTCGATGACGCATCTTCATTTGAGAGTGAGCCCCTGAGACCTTGTCTGCCGAATTGCTTCAGTTTGTTTGAGTGCCGTCACGTTGCGCTCGTGGGCATAGAGTTGCTGCACCGTCCTCATCGAGTTCCAGGCCTGCTGCACCTCACTCTTCTGGGCGGCGTTCATGCCAGACGTCACGCGCTGGAAGGCCTCACCGGTGGTATCCTTCGCTGCGAGGGACAGGAACGTTCTTTCTCCGAAGCGTTCGGTGACTGCCTTGGCGAAACCTTCGAGTTCGGCCTTCACCATCTTGTCGGCAAGCGCATATTCGAGCCCCGACGGCAGGTCGTTGCGGTCAATGGCGTCACGGACGCGCTCCAGCACGCTTTTCGCATTAGACGAGAGGGCAGGGATCTCCAGCGCGACCTGCCTGCGGACCGCAAGCTCCTTGGCGTGATTTCGCCGTTCGGCATCGCCACGCTGGCGGAGATAATCGCTGATGCTGTCGGCGAGTGGCGCGATATTCTTCAGCGCCCTGTCCCGGTCAATCTTGTCGCCGCGGCTGGCAAGTAGACCCGTCTTGCCCTTAAGAGCGCCAAAGGTTTCAGGCTTGCTGGCAATCCTGGCGATGGTCTTTTCCGCAGCTGCCTGGTCGCGCAACATCGCATCGACGTTGACGGCTTTGAAGGCGCTTTCCGGCTGCGCGTAGACGTAATGGAAGCGCATCGAGACTTCTTCCCATTGCTTCTTGAGCGCTGGGTCTGCGGCGAGCTTATCCTCGACGGTTTGGTCGATCGATTTCGGGAAGGTGGTGATCCCGGCCACCATGGGTTTGGTCTCCTTTGCTAACATTCGAATTGCGCTGGCCGTCGAGGAGGCGAAGCCGAGCTTGGTGCCGATGGCCGTGAGCCGACCGGCGAGAGCGAACAGCTTTTGCTTCTGCCGGATCGTCCATTCGAGACGGTCACGCGCGACGGTTCTGGCAACGTCAACGATGTGAAGGCCGCGCGCCTCGGCAAAGCGCAGTGCCTGCCGGTAGATGCTGCCGCCGGCGTAATCGAGCGTCGTTTCTTTGGAATTCCTGCGCGACAGGATCTCGACCAGACCGCCAGCCTTGGTGAAAGATCGGCGACCATAATAGACGCCGAGATCCTCACGGTGGCGGGTCATCGCCACATAGGTGAGGTGACGATCCAGCGAGAGGGACGCCAGCACCTTAACCCGGTCTACCGTCGCGCCCTGGCTTTTGTGCACCGTAGTGGCATAACCATGATCGACATTGTTGTAGAAGCGCTGTTCAACGATAACCTGGCGCAGGTGCTCACCCTCGCCGATGACGGCCACGAGGCGCCCGGGTGCTGCTTCCACCACCGTGCCCAGCATGCCGTTCTTGACGCCGATCGCCCCTTCGTTTTTCAAAAAGACAATCTGGTCACCGGCTGCAAAGTTGCGGTTACCATCGGCGGTATTGAACACAAATCCCTGCTCAATGATGCCGCGCTCGATTAGCTTGGCGCGCGCCAGTTCATTCAGCATTCGGACGTCACGGCGCAGGTGCGCCAGGATCAACGTGGACTTGGCAGGATCGTATTCGCGGTTCCAGTCCGAGATGAGGTTGGTGACCGCATCGGCCTTCAGCTCTGAGCCAATCATCTTGCCGTTAGACTGATAGGCTGCGAGGGCTTTGCCGACATTGCCACGCGCGAGATCGAGCGATGCGTCGCGCATCCATTGCTCGCGCTGGCGATAGATGGTTTCGAGTTCGGCATAGCCGATGCGATCGGCGATGGCGCGGAAGGCGGCACCCGCTTCGATCGGCTGAAGCTGCTCCGTATCGCCGACGAGCACGAGCTTGGCGCCGCCTCTGGTGACAGCTTCCACGAACAAATCCATTTGCCGCGACGATACCATGCCGGCCTCGTCCAGAACGAAGATAGTCTTTTTGTCGAGCTGCACGCGACCCTGGCTCCAGCGGAGTTGCCAGGAGGACAGCGTGCGCGAGACGATGCCGGCTTCCTTCTCCAGTCCTTCTGTTGCCTTGCCGGCAAGCGCGCCACCGACCACACGATAGCCGGCCGCCTCCCATGCCTCGCGTGCAGCCCTCATCATCGTTGTCTTACCGGCGCCAGCGCGGCCGATCACGGCGGCGATCCGCTCTCCACCGGTAACGTGTTCGATGGCGGCCTTCTGCTCTTCGGACAGCCGTTCGTGACGTCCAAACGTCGCCTCAAGTACGGTCGGCCGGACGCCATGCGACGACTGCTGCGAGAGCCAGATCGCCCGGTTGGCCATCTCGGCTTCGAGACGGAGCAGTTCGCGTGTCGTGTATTTTGCCGGCGCCCGAATCCCGGTCGCAAAGTCCACTCGCTCGCGATTAAGCCGAAGGGTCTCGGGGGACTGCAGGATGCGCGCCATCAAGCTTCGGAAGAGGCCCGCATCATCGATATAGCGATGCAGGACCTTGGCGACGTCGCGTTCGGCGAAGACACTCTTCTCTCGCGTGATAAGATCAAGCACGATCTCCGGACGACGCTGGATCCGACGGGCGTTCTCAGCCCGTCGCTCTTCCTGCAACTCCAGTCGTTCGAGCGCAGCTTTTTCCCCCGCAGGTCCATTCCCACTGACTGCTTTCCTCTCGATCGCCTTCGTGCCGACGCCGAGATGGATGGTCGGCGTCAGATCGATGCCCTGCTTCTCGAAGGAGCGGCCATCGACCCTGATCTCGAGGCCGGCGAGCGTCAGATGCCGGTTCTGGCAGGCGAACCATCCGTCGCGAAAAGTATTGAAGTCCTCAAGCCCACCGGCCCAGAGTTCGTAGACGATCTTGCCGCTATGGTTGCGAAGCGGTTGACCATCTGGTCCGGTAACAGCGACCTTCTTCGAACCAAAACCGTCTTCAGTCAGTGGACGCAGCGTCGTCATCAGATGGATGTGCGGATTGCCCGGCGCATCGTGGAAAACCCAATCGGCCACCATGCCATCGGCCGTTATGTGCCGCGCCACAAAGTCCCTGACGAGCTCTATGTTCTGCTCGGCTGACAGCTCGATCGGCAAGGCGATGGTGATGTCCTTGGCAAGCTGTGCGTCCGACCGCTTTTCGAAGTCCTCAAGCTTGTTCCAGAAGACTTCCGACGCGCTGGCGACAGACCGATCGGCAATCAACGATTGCAGCCATTCCGGAGCGCCTCCAGGAATGACAAACTCCTCATGCAGCAGCCCCTGCTTGCGAGTGTAATCGATGGTGCGGGCTTCCCGCTCGTAGTCCATCCGAGCGCAGTGCCGATAGGCCGCCGACAGCACGGCACTGCGGCCGGAGCCGCGCGCAACGATGCTGACTGAGAAATGCGGGACGGCCATGACCAGAGAAACTCCTTCGATCGAACAAAACCAACGTGTTCGTGAGGAGCGGAAGGCCCCGCCAGAGCCTTGAAGCAGAGCGTCGCATCAGCGACGTATAATTGCGCCCTTCGGATCCGTCCTTGCGAACGGTCGGGATGATGCTCAAAAGCGTAGGCTCCGCCTACTCGCATTTCTGTTAGTAGATCGGCACGCCGATCTGAACGACTCTGGCTGCATGAACCACGTCATGCCGCAACAGGGACAATCCAGAGATGAAGAAGCCATCCTCCAAAATCCGTGAAGAAATTGCCAAGCTCCAGGAGCAGCTTAAATACGCGGAAACGAGAGAGGCCGAGCGTATCGGTCGCATCGCACTGCGGGCAGGCCTTGGCGAGATCGAGATCAACGAGACGGATTTGCAGGTGGCGTTCGAGGAACTGACGAAACGCTTTCGCGGAGGCAAGGCCGGCACAAGCGGACCGAAAGGGGCAGGGGAAAGCAGCACGGGCAATGAGCAGTCCGAAGCGCCCGCGTCTGGCGCGAATTCGGGCATCCCTAGTGAGGCTTGAGAGGATGAGCAGGAACGCAACGTCCGATGCCCGGAAGAAGGAAACGCGTGACAAGATCGAGCTTGGCGGCCTGATCGTCAAAGCCGGCCTTCGCTTCGAGAAGCGCGCGCTTCTGCTCGGCGCTTTGATCGACCTGCAGAAACGGCTGAAGTCCGACGATAACGAGCGATCACGACTGACAGCAATCGGGGCAGAGGCGTTCGGCAATGAAGGCGAATAGGGTCGTTCTCGTTATTCTGCCTGTGGCCGTGATGAGCGCTGCCATGTACGCAATGACCGGCATCGAGACATGGCTGGCCGGGTTAGGAAAGACCGAAGCGGCAAGGCTTACTCTTGAACGAGTAGGGGTCGCCGCACCCTATACGGCGGCGTCGATGCTCGGCCTGATTTTCCTGTTCGGAACGGCGGGATCGGCGAGCATTCGCGCTGTAGGCCTTGGGGCCACTATCGGCAATGCTGTGGTCATTCTAATGGCGTGCTTGCGTGAAGGAATACGCCTGGCAGTGCTTTCACCCCAAGTCCCAGCCGGAAAGTCCGCGCTATCCTATCTCGATCCCTCGACTGTGATCGGCGCGACCGCTGCACTGATTTCAGGCTGCTTTGCAGTTCGGGTGGCGATGGTCGGCAACGCCGCATTTGCACGGCCTAAACCGAAGCGCATTGTTGGTAAACGCGCATTGCACGGCGAGGCCGACTGGATGACACTTGGTGAAGCCGAAAAGCTGTTCCCGACGACAGGCGGCATCGTCGTCGGTGAGCGGTATCGCGTCGACCGTGACAGTGCTGCCGCCATCTCTTTCCGTGCCGATACGACTGAAACCTGGGGTGCAGGTGGCAAGTCGTCGCTGCTTTGTTTCGACGGATCGTTCGGTTCCTCGCATGGCATCGTCTTCGCAGGATCGGGCGGTTATAAAACGACCTCGGTGACGATCCCGACAGCGTTGAAGTGGGGCGGATCGCTCATCGTGCTCGATCCGTCGAACGAGGTCGCACCCATGGTTTCGCAACATCGTGAAGAGGCAGGCCGGCGTGTCAGGATTCTCGATCCGCGCAAACCCTCGACGGGCTTCAACGCCCTCGACTGGGTTGGCCAGTATGGCGGCACCAAAGAGGAGGATATCGCCTCGGTCGCATCATGGATCATGAGCGATAGCGGTCGCGTGAGCGGGGTCCGAGACGATTTCTTTCGTGCCTCTGGCTTGCAGCTCCTGACCGCAATCATCGCCGACGTTTGCCTGTCTGGGCATACGCCGGCGGAACAGCAGACGCTGCGCCAGGTGCGCAGCAATCTATCGGAGCCCGAGCCGAAACTCCGACAGCGCCTTCAGGATATCTACGACAATTCGGAATCGGGCTTCGTGAAAGAGAACGTCGCCGCATTCGTCAGCATGACGCCGGAAACGTTCTCCGGCGTCTACGCCAACACCATCAAGGAAACACACTGGCTTTCTTACCAGAACTATGCGTCGCTTGTCTCGGGCTCGACATTTCGAACCGAGGACATCGCATCCGGCACGACGGATGTGTTCATCAACATCGACTTGAAGACGCTGGAGAGCCATAGCGGATTGGCGCGTGTCGTGATCGGCTCATTCCTGAACGCGATCTATAATCGAGATGGCGCGATGGACGGGCGCACGCTCTTCCTGCTCGATGAGGTTGCCCGCCTCGGCTATATGCGCATTCTGGAGACCGCGCGGGACGCTGGCCGCAAGTATGGCATCACGCTGACGATGATCTACCAGTCGATCGGCCAGTTGCGCGAAACCTACGGCGGCCCCGACGCGTCCAGCAAGTGGTTCGAGAGCGCGAGCTGGATCAGCTTTGCCGCAATCAACGATCCGGAAACAGCAGAGTATATTTCTCGCCGCTGCGGCATGACGACCGTCGAGATCGATCAGGTCAGCCGTAGCTTCCAGTCGCGCGGGTCTTCACGGACCCGGTCAAAGCAGGTTGCCGCTCGGCCGCTCATCCAGCCGTATGAAGTGCTGCGGATGAGAGCTGACGAGCAGATCGTCTTCACGGCGGGAAACCCGCCGCTACGCTGCGGTCGCGCCATCTGGTTCCGGCGAAACGATATGAAAGCTTGCGTTGAGCAAAGTAGATTCTCGTTGCGCGCAGTGCCTCGCCATTCAAAATATGAGCATCGGAGAAATCAGCATAGCGACGACCGCTAGGGCGTGATTTCGGGAATTCTCGTCATGCTTCGGTCGGATATCGGGCAGCCGCAGGAGGCTTAGCATAGCGCCGCGTCAGCGGAAGCCGGGACCGACTGCCCCTGACCGAGGCATTCTGCTTGAGAAAGTTGTTTACTCGTCGGATACCCTTCGGTCAGTCCGTCGAAGACTTCCATCACCGCGTAAGTGATGGCTTGGCAAATAGCGAAGATCGAACGCGGACTTCGTTCGCAACAGCGCTTAGACCCGTACGCCGGAGGCGGACCGCCCAAAAACGACTGCATCGCCAGATCACGAAAATGAATCAATCACCCCCGAGCGATTCAAAACTATCGTTGGACGAAGATTCCAAGAAACACGATCATGGCGACATGATCATCCAGCCCTATAACCTGTATATCGAGCGCACAGACTCCACGCGAAACATGGCTCGCTTCTATGCGATTTCCATCGAGCCAAACCTGTTTGGGGAAGCTTGCCTGATGCGACGTTGGGGTCGTATCGGAACGCGTGGCCAGACGATGAGTCACCATTTTGAGACTGAGCAGGAGGCCGTCGATCTGTTTTTCGAGCTTCTCCGTCAGAAGAAGCGTCGCGGCTACTCATCAGTGGCCTATCAGGCGCCCTCTCGCAGATGACGCAGGGCTTGTGACATTGAAGGGTAAGGATTAAGGCGAGATCAGGAGTGGGTGCTGACAGGCGAACGTCGAAGTCAATCCGAGCCACCTTGTTGGCGTTGGTAGTGGCGTTTTCAGCATTCAACGCGTCAATTAACATCCAGATTACTTGAGCGACAACAGATTCGAGGTAAACCTCCGATTCCAAAATGCGCTGCGGTCTCGCGTATGGCCTGCGTCGTCGACGGAGACACGATTTGGCTAAACCGACAGAAGATTTGCATCGCCAAAAATCGACACGCTGGAGGTAGGCGAGCCAAAGTGCTCGTGGAGCCGGCACTTGGCAACAGCGCCACGGACAGGATGCCCAAGCTGATTAACGAAGGTCCCATAGAGATACAAGCGGGGCCCGACCGTGATGTCGACCGACATAGCCGCAAGCGTCGCGTCCTGATCAGAAAAGGCCGTAGTCTTGGATCTGGATTTCGACTTCGTGGGTCATGTTCTTCTCCTCGACTTCTGTGAACTATGAGCGACCAGTCCGGGAGGGGATGGCAAGGCCACGGATCGCGCCAGCGACCGGCAAAGCAGGGGAGGGGGGAGCCGATTTGTGGCAGTTGCCCTCAAAGTTGGGTGAAGCAAATTGGGGGCACCGCTCATCCTTGAGACCGGTGCCGCCGCTCGGCACAATCATACATTCTGAGCAGCTTCCTGCTCACCGTATGCCACCTCAAAAGCCGGACTCGGCTCAACGCCTGATCAAGATTTGATCTCTCGGTAGCAAAGAAGGCTCCGCCAGTGGCGGAGCCTCATGATCCTGATCAGTCGTGGTTCAGGCGGGACCAGATGAGCTGGAGGCCTTCCTCGCCTTCGACCTCGGCGAGCATCGCGTAGATCGGAGCCGGGAAGCTCGGATCGTCGAGCTTGACCGAGAGGTAGTCGCGGCCTTGCTCTGAGGTCCTCTGCCAAGCGGCGCCTAGCTCGACGCTGCCGGCGTAGACGCGGAACTGCGGGCCCTTGTCGGAGAGGTTCTCGACCCGAGCGATGCGGGCCTTGACGTTGAGGGCGAGAGTGCGGATGGAGCCGCAGAAGCCGTTTTCGGTGGAGGTGAAGGTGCCGATGGTTGCCATTGTCATATTCCTTTTCTGGTGTTCGGGCCGCGCCCATCGCGGCCTCGATGGCTGTCGCAGGGACCGGTGACGATCGGACCGCACCTGATAAGGCCGCAATGAGATGAAGGGCGGCAAGTCGCAGATTTGTTAGTGGGCGAGGAGGAGCCTGTAGGGCTCCGGGGTAAGAAATCTGAGCCTTGTCGTTGCGGGAAAAAGATCGAGGCGCAGCCGGTCTCCGGTCAGACATGCCTCATCGAGCCCGCAGGTGGGTTGCCGGAAACGCTTAGTAAAGGGATATGGCACTGGCACTCACCGCATTTGGGCATCAGAAGAATGGCAGTTTGGCGGATACTCCGCCCGTCCCGTGGTCAACGCCTGCTTAGCTTGAGGAACGGGTCGCCCGGCTTGCCTGCCGCGCCTGGTGCGACATCGTTGCGCTCTCCGATCGCAGCCGGGAAGATCGGTGCGTCAGCAGACCAAGCCGTTCATCATCGAAGGCAACTGATCCTGCGAACCGAAACCCGACGCTCTGAAACGTAGATAATGGGAAAGCTGGCTACTGACATCGCACGAGGTCTCCAAGTGATGACGCAGGCGGCGGTTGAGCTACAGCTTCGGCAGGAGGACCGATCCGCGAAAGGTTCAACTTCCCGCCTTTCTTCGTCGATCCCCACTATCAGGTCGAAGCGACGCTCAAAGAGGGTAGACTAGTGAGGCTCGATTTTCGAAAACGAGACTACGTTCGGCGCCCAAGAAGAGCCAGACCATCCGCGAGCATACGCTTTAGGATTAGCTTTCTGGTTTCCGGTGCAGCGAGACTAGCGTCGGCGATAGCAACAGCAGCACGCTTTGCATCGGCGGCAGCGAATGGCGAGACCGCCAGAGGCTCTTCGGCCACTGCAGCGATCATAACGTGCGTGATCGTTGTTTCATCCGATTTGACCGCGACGCTGACCTCTCCCCCAGAGCGAAGGCGGCCGATGCTCTTTTGAGCGGCCTGCTGCTCATCTTGAGCTTCAATCAGCGATGTCTGCGTCACGAGGAAAAAAGGCATGTGTTCTCACAAAGTGTTTTAGTGTAAATCTCATTCGCAAAGGTGGCGCGGTCAAGGTGCAGCAACGCATTTGCAGTCGCGCCGGAGACAAAAAGGGTGCTCGACCGGAGCGGCAACAAGTCGCTAGCCGACCCGTTCGGGGGCGATTGGCACAGATCCCGACCCGCTTCAGTACGTGATCACAAGAAGCGGGATTGGGCGTCTCCGAACCGCTCACTGTTGGCGCTTAATCACCGACCATGGATCTTGAAGACAATGCGTTCCGCCGCGCGTCGAATAATGGACAGACTGATGAGAAAAATTTAAAAATTTATCGTTTTCCTTCAATGATTTAAAATGTCAAAGCTTATTAGAGATGCGATGCCGCTGGCCCGTTAGAAATGCGACACTGGCTCCGACGATCAGCCCCCACCGGACCGGCTGGGCCGGGTTACAAGGGTAGGGAGGGGGCGAGTGATGGAACTCCCTCTTCGGCTTTAGCTTCCTCAGTTGTGGCGACTGCTTTGCGCCAAAAGGCGACATTCTGGTCACCATTCGTGCGCGTGGTTCGGGCCGGAGCCAAAGCTCCAGCCCTTGCCCTCTTCCAGCTTTAAAATTTTTGCGCAGCGTCTGCGCTCAGTGCTTCTTGCAGAAAGACCGCGGCACCTTTCAGGGCATGCATTCCTTCCGGCAGAATGGCCGCAAACATATGCCATACATGAAACATGCCGGGCCAGACTTCCAGGGACACGCGGACGCGGTTTTCAGCGAGATGCGTGGCCAACCGCATTGCATCACTGAGCATCACCTCGCTCTCACCAATCTGGACCAGGATCGGCGGCAGTCCGCGCACATCCGCAAACACGGGTGACGCATCCGGATTGTTTTTCAAAGCGCCGTTAAGAAAGGCCTTTGCCATCAAGTCAAGTCCGGCAAGACTGACAGTGGGATCGATCCCGTCGCGCGTCGTCATAGACGACCCCGAATGCTCAAGATTTGCCCACGGAGAGATTGCAACGCCAGCCGCCGGAAGCGCAAGTCCGGCATTGCGGGCAGCGACCATAACCGACACGACCATTGCGCCACCGGCTGAATCTCCGGAGAATGCAATCGATTTGGGGTCATGCCCATTGTCGAGCAGCCACTTGTAGGATGCCAGTGTATCATCGATTGCGGCTGGAAAAGGATGTTCCGGCGCTAGCCTGTAATCCGGCATGTAGACCATGGCTTTCAGAAGCTTCGCGTAGTGTCCGGCCAGGCCGTGGTAGGCCGCAGGACTTCCCGCGGTGTAGCCGCCGCCATGGATGTACAGCAAAACTCTGCCTTCTTCTGCATCCTCGGGCGTGACTACCGTGGCTGCGACCCCGCCCATATCGATCGGACTGAACGACACGCCGTCCGGCGTCGGGTGCTGGGCGAGGACTGCGTCATACTTTTCTCTCTCGACGGCCCAGTCCCCCGGCTGCCCCATCAACAGGGGACCGAAAGACGAGGACGCTGCGTTCCAGGCGTCGATGCGCTGCTGGACGGCGTGAGTAATTGGCATTGTGAACCTCATTCGTGGTGGACGTCCGGCATCGACTTGACGCGGGACCAGAATTCACAATAGCTGCACGATTGGGGAATGAATTTCCCGTCTCTGGTGACGGGCAACTGCGGCAGTTAGAGCTATGCGTACAAATCTGGACGAGATATTTGCATTCATCGCCGTCGTCGATGCCGGAAGCTTCAGCGGCGGTGCGCAGGCGATTGGCTTGACGCGGTCGGCCGTCGGCAAGGCCGTCACGCGACTGGAAACCCGCCTCGGCGTCCGTCTTCTCTATCGAACGACACGCAAGCTGAGTGTCACGGACGATGGCCGTGTGTTTTACGAGCATTGCTCGCGAGTCGTCAGCCTGCTGGAAGAAACAGAAGCCAGCGTCGGGCAGAAAAGCGCAATACCCACGGGAGTGTTACGGATGACAATGCCGGAAGCTTTCGGGCGCACGCACGTCCTTCCCTTGCTGTATCGGTACATGAAAGAGTGGCCCCATCTGCAGGTCGACGTAAACTTCAGCGACCGTATTGCCGATCTGGTAGAAGACGGTTTTGATCTGGCCGTTCGGATCGGGACCAGCGGAACGGACACGCGGCTGATTTCTCGGGTCGTCGCCGAGTACAGTAGCATCATATGTGCGTCACCTGCCTATCTCGACAGGCGCGGCCGGGCGGAAACTCCTGAGGACCTGGCATCACACGACTGCCTGTCATTCAAAAGCGGATCACGCAAACAGCCATGGCGGTTGCGAGAGATTGATGGCACTTGGTCAACGGTTGGCGGAGGCGGCCGGCTCCGCCTCGATAGCGGCGAAGCGATACGCGATGCCGCTATTGCCGGGATGGGAGTGGCCTATCTTCCCAGCTTTCTGGTCAACGATGCCGTCGCTGGCAGACGCCTTGAACCCGTGCTGACAGCGTTCGAAACGCAAACGATCCCGATTATCGTGGTCTATCCAAGTAAGCGCTACCTGTCGGCGAAAGTTCGACGCTTTATCGACCTGATGGCGGAGGAATGGGCTTATACGCGGAACGCGTTACGTGATGTCGGAGACTAGCGAAAGTCCCGTTGCGAAGCCCGAAAGTCCGCCTCCGGCCGACAGCCGGCATGGCTCAGAAGCGCCAATCGGGGACGTTGATCCAAGTCTCAATCAAAGACCTCTCATCCTTGCAGCGGTTTACAACACGAATCGACGCCTGCTGAAATGCGTTCATTGGCTCCGCATATTACTCTCAGCCATTGCATCCAGCTCCGCGAGATGGGAGCTCACCGACGATGCGGGAAGGAAGCTCGTCGTGAAACTGTTGCGAGCCAGCTCAAAGACCTCCGAAGGGGTCAATGCGCGCTCCTTCACAAGTGAAGTGTAGTTCTCCGTAATAGAGCCAAACCAAGCAGGGTCATCTGAATGCACGGAAGGTCGCATGCCGTCCAGAAGCATCTGGCGAATGGGATGCTCAGCGAGTGATGCGATCACTCCTAAGTTGACCTCAGCGAGTGGGCAAACCGTTATGGCGGCGTGCGCGCTGCCAAGCCGACGGGCTAGTTCAGGCCTTTCGTAGACTCGATTGCCGTGGTCCACCCGATCAACCTGAAGAAGGTCCATCGCTTCCTCGATGTCGGTTGGTGGGCCTTCAAACCCAGCATGAGCCACGAGCTTAAGCCCCATCGCGCGCGCTTCCCGAAAGAGGCGAGTGAACTTCCGAGGCGGATGGCCTGTTTCGGCCGAGTCGATGCCAAGCGCTACGATTTGGGATCGGTAGGGCACCAAAGAGGACAGCAGCTCTATGGCTTCCTTCTCGCTCCGTTCGCGCATGAAATTTACGATAAGTAAGGTGGAAAGACCGCTACGGGTCGCATGCCTCCGTGCCTTAGCAAGGCCTTCAAGGACGGTCGCAATCGGAACCCCGCGTCTGGTGTGAGCTTGTAGATCGAACATCAGCTCGACATGGCGGACGCCCTGTGCCGCAGCACTGTCGAAATAGGCTGACGCGACCTCGGCGAAGTCTTCAACATGTAGCAGGACCTCCGATACCTTTACGAAGATCTCTAAGAATTCCTCTAGACACGACACAGAGTAAGCCGACAGCGCGGCTTCTAAGCTTTCGAACAGATCAACGCCGTTTCGTTTCCCTATCGCGATGGCCTGTTCAGGTGTGATGCAACCTTCGAGATGGACGTGCAGTTCAGCCTTTGGCATTGAACAAATGAGGTCAGCGAGATTGGTCATGTCTGCGAGTCTAAGCCTCGAATGAAATTGCAGAATTCAGTTCTCTTTTCCCTAGTCTGGAATTCTCAGCCCGCAGGGTGGGCCAACAACCGAGATGGCGCATAAACGCCATCGCAAGAATCAGCGCCAGAGCCCAAAGCAGGGTCGCGTCGACGTTCGCCATCGTCGAAGACCAGTGATCTCCCTCCCGCAGCGCGGTCCTTGAGGGACAACATTGTTGAAACGGATCATCCGGCTTTCGAGCCGCCAACAGGCCCCAGTTGCTCCATCATGATTGAAGCTGCGTTGTAGCAGTGAAATGAGATCACCTTGCCTTCCCTCATATGAAAGACATCACAGCAAGGAACATCGATAACTTTTCCAGTCGCAGGCATGCTGCCCTGGCGCGTCACAAGTGGCCCTTCGTTGGTGCCGCGAATTGCGAGCTCTACAACGATCACATCGTTCAACGCGTATATATCGAAGATCTCTCGATGAATGTCCGGAAACGCGTCTGCCATGCCGCTCGCGACAAGGGCGATATCCCCACCCCGAAATTCAGCTCCTGCCGGCACATTGCGAACATACGCATCCGCAGAAAAGAAGGAGACGAACGTCTCTAGATCTAACGAGTGTCCCTCGGCGGCGGCGTAGAGATCTCTGATTGTTTGGATGTTGTCGCTCATAATCAGACCTTTGCTTTCTGTGTTCGATAGCTGAGACATTGTCGGGCCTCAGATGAGCGGTTACATAAGCTGGCAATTACCCAGACGGTAGAACCTACAAAAAGGTAAGTGTGAGATTTATGGAGAAGACTAATACGCCATGTGGTCTGGACGTTTCGTTGATGTTCATCGGCGGGAAGTGGAAGCCTTTGATCCTCTACCATGTCCAGGGCGGCCCCACACGCTTCTCGGAACTGAAGAGGCGGGTCGGCGGGATCAGTGAGAAGGTGTTGATCCAGCAGTTGCGCGATCTGGTTGGAATGGGCGTCCTCGTGCGCCGAGATCACCAGTGCGTACCGCCCATGGTTGATTATGAACTGACGCCCTTCGGGGACACGCTCGTCAAAGCGTTGGTCCCCTTGTGTGACTGGGGCAACAACAATCGCGCCAAAGTCCAGGATCTGCTGAAGCAGTCGTCGCAAGCGATTGGCGAGTGAGGACATTTGAGCTGGGCGTATCGCCCACGTTTGGGCAACAAAACGGATGTCCATTTTCGGCCGACAGCGGGGTCTTCCAGTTCTCACGTCTCGCTTCCCACTGCCTGACTGTAAAGGCATTCGGTGCGCTTATCGTGAAGCGACTCTGGCAAGAAGCGCCTGCGTTCTTGCTCGAGGCTCGTTCAACGCCAGTTCTGCTGGGAAATGGGTAGCCGTCGCGGAACGAAAGCTCCAGTGACGCATTGACAGTCTATTGTCTTAATGGGTGCAGGTTGTCATGATTGCCGCAGATGCACAGAAGAATGTTCGGGAGCTTGTCCTCGCTGTCTTCGAAACGAATGGCCGATTGGTGAATGCGGGCACTGTACTCGTCCAGCCTCTCGGGCTTACCACCGCATGGTGGCAGGTGCTCGGTGCGCTCGGCTATTCACCGGTGCCACTACCGGTGGCGCACATCGCCCGCAATATGGGGCTCACGCGTCAGGCAGTGCAGCGTGTCGTGGACCTGCTGGTCGGACGCGGCTTGGTGTGCTTTGAGCCCAACCCTCATCACCGACGGGCAAAACTCGTGGTCCTGACCCCTGCGGGCCGGGCAGCGCTCACCTCAGCTGAAGAGGCGGTACTTCCGCTCGATTGCCGGATCCTTGATCGGATTGGCAGCGAGCGTCTCGTTGCCGCCATGGCGGTCCTAAAGGACCTGAACGACGTCCTGGACGAAACACTCCTCGCCGCCACCGCCGACCTATCCAATCCACACCAAGGAGAAAGAGATGACCATGGCACCCAAGTCTGACGGTTTCGACACGCACGTGATTATCATCGGCGCTGGGCCGATCGGTCTGACAACAGCCTGTGCCCTTGCCCATCACGGTATTGGATTTCGTATTTTCGAGCAGCGGCTTCACCCCAAGCCCCACTCGCGTGCCAACAATCTGTGGGCGCGCCCGCAGGAATTGCTGGCAAGCATCGGCATTCGCGATGCACTTGCCAAGAAATCCTATCGCATCACGCAGGTAAACACGCTTCTGAACGGACGCCCAGTGAACCCGGTGATGATCGCCGACGTGCAAAGCCCTTATGGGCCGGTTCTCTACAGCGGTCAGGATGTGATCGAGACAACGTTATCGGAACAGATCGAAACTGCAGGTGGTCGGGTTGAGCGCGGCCGCAAGGTCGTGGCCTTCGAGCAGGACGCAGACGGCGTTCTTGTAGCCATTGCGACCGTCAGCGAAGATAATGACCATCAGGTCGAGGGGCCAGTAGAGCAGGTACGATGCCGCTACCTGATCGGTGCAGATGGCCATGATGGCTTTGTTCGAAAGGAACTGGGGCTCGATTTTGAGCTTCAGAAACTGCCTCATGTCATCAACCGGCAGCTTGATGCCAAGCTTGATTGGCGCCGTTCGACAGACTTCGATCATCTGTGGTTCTTCTACTACCAACGGGGCTTTTGCGGCGTGCTACCAGTCTGGGAGGGATATCATCGTCTATTCTTCCTGTCTGACGACACGGATATTCCCGACCGAGACCCGACCCTGGAGGAGATGCAGGCGATCGCGCGGGAGGTGACGGAAGATGCGTCTCTGACGCTGACTGATCCCATCTGGCTGACCCATAGCCGTTTCCAGCATGGCGCCGCAGATCATTATTCCAAGGGACGGGTGTTCCTCGTCGGCGACGCTGGCCACGAGTCGCTGCCGGCTGGCGGGCAGGGCATGAATTCCGGCCTCCACGACGCAGTCGGCATCGCCTGGCGGCTCGCCATGGCGTTGAACGGCAGCGCTTCGCCGGTCCTGCTGGATTCCTACGGCGCCGAACGCGGTGGCGAGCATCGCCGGCTAGACGGTCAGCAGGTCCGCGGCTTCGAAAACAGTGTATATCGCGGAGCCGTCAAGGACGCGGCCTTTGATCTAGCCGCGCGCTTCCTGCCCGACATAGGCGCGATGATCCAGGGCAGTGCCGATCTTCAACAATTGTCCGTGGCCTATCCGGAGAGCCCGCTTAACGAGGATCATCTGACGGGCCTTGCGGATCTGGTCGGGCAGGGCGCGCCGAAGGCGGGTGACCGGGCACCGGACGCCAAGGTCATCGCATCGGATGGAACCTCAACGACCATGTTCGAGCATCTCTACAATCCCGACGGCCGCAGTTGGGGCTGGACGCTTCTCGCATTCGATGGGCGAGACCCAGATGCTGTCGCGTCACTGCATGCTGCTTGTGCCGAGGTGCGAAACTGGAGCTTCATTCGCCCCAGGCTCGTTCTCGGGGCGGGTTTTGTGAGAGAAGATGACCTCTTCTTTCTATCTGATCTGGATAATGAAGCGCACTCCGCCTACGACCTCAGCTCTCCCGCGCTGGTTCTTGTCCGGCCTGACGGACACATTGCGTATCGCGGGACAGCAGATCGACCGGACAAGCTGCGCATCTATTGTGAGAGGGTGTTCGGCTCAGTGGCGGCATAGGCGCGATGGTATGCATCGCAGGGTTGGTTACCGTCACGGAAGCGACCGACTGCCCACCTCGAAGTTGATTCCGTTGTGCGACCTGATGGTTAGCTGAGTAGTCTCGTCGCATATATGCATCCCGATGCGCCGCATCAGAAAGGCGCATCGGTAGCGGATGTCTGCCAGAGCTCGTCGCATCTCATCGTGCGGTGCGGAGTGAGCGGAACGCGGGCGGGGATGGCCTCGAAGGTGTTGCGGTATTCCGGTTCGTTGCTGTTGGTTTCATAGGAGCGATCCACGATCGTGTGGCTTGCTTTTATGATGACGTGTTCTTCGTATTCGTGTTCGGGATGGGCCACTTCGTAAGGCGTGAAGCGGCGACCGGCTTCGAGAATGCGGGAGGTGGATCCGCCGAAAACGCGGTCATGGTCGGCTTCGATGGATTGCGCACGGAGTTTCTGGGCGCGCTCTGCCTCTTCCACGGTCTTGATACGGGCTGGGTACTCATAAAGCTCGCGCTTGGTCGCATCCGGCATCTGCACCAGTGAAGGTGTCATATTGCTGGGCACCATGCCGGGTGTCTCGAAGTTCCAGTCGGCACCGGCGCGCTGGCCTGGCACATAGGAAAACCGGCGAGCCCAGTCATTGATGTGGTTGCGATCCGAAGAACCCTGTGCCAGCCGCACCCTGCCTTCACCCTGTGCTGAAGGCGAGGGTCCCAGCCAGCCATTGGCGGTATCGGCCACATGCAGCTTGTGAGAACCGTCTTCGTGGCTGAAAAAGTAGAAAAGACCGTCTTCCTCTAAGCGTCTGAGAAGATAGGATAAATCGTTCTCATTATATTGCACACTGTACTCTTGTGCCGGGGAGTTTTGATGACGCCCGACGTATCAGGAGCCGGGATGCCGTGTTCGGAAAACAGCGTTTCGACAACATCCACCGAGGTCTTGTCCATCCAGATACGGCAGTCGGAACGGCGAGAGAGCAGCCACATTTGTGGGCGGATAGTCATGGCGTAGGAGCGCAGGCCTCGGGTGATCGGCGGCCCTTCATGCAGGTCGGTCACCAAACCGTTGAACGGGCGACGAATACCGCCGCCTTCTCCATCGCCTTGGCTCACCTCAATCGAGACGTCGACCAGCCTGCCGATCAGTTCCTCTGGCTTGACCGATTCCTTTTTGGCGCGGACATTCAACTGTATCTCGAAAAGCTGCGAAACGCCTTCATTGATCACCATCCGCTCGGGCAGCAACTGATCTTCGCCGAGCGGCGACTTGACCTTCAAAACACGGCTGGCCTGGATGAAATCGGCGGACGATGGCTGGTCGGTCATGGGGAACCCCGGTGATCGGATAGAGTAAAAAATCAATCAGCTGTCAAAATCTAGACAGAATGCAATCAATCATTGTGGCAAAAGCATGGAAACAGCGGAGAACAGTTTCGATTACCCCGTAAAGTCGTAACTCTAGGTTATGGGAAACCAAAATCGAAATTTCAAGCCGCGGCACTTTGCTAGCCAGTGCAAAAATCTACCGTATATCTGTGCCCCTTTAATGTTCAGGGGCCATGATCTCCAGGCGGCCGTCTGGATAATCGCATACGATGACTTTCTGACCCGCGAGCGCCGTTGTCTGTTCCGTTGGATCGAGAATGAAGATCACCTTGTCATAGTGCAGCGTCAGCGACTGAGCCAGCGTGCGGACTTCCTTGCGGCACATGGCGCCCATGGTCTTGGAGGGTGCGATGAACGGGGCTGTATTCCAGGCCTATCTGCAACAGGTTCTCATTCCAACTTGGCACCGGGCGACATCGTCATCATGGACAATCTGCCCGCACATAAGGCGGAGGGAGTGCGTCACGCAATCAAACTGCGGGGTGTCGTTCGCTCTACCTTCCTACAGCCCTGACTTTAACCTCATCGAGAAGGCGTTCGCCAAGCTCAAAGCTATCTTGCGCGGCAAAGCCGAGCAGACAGTCGAGGGGTTATGGAGCACGGTTTGCCATCGAGCCGCAGGAATGCGCCAACTACTTCAAATCCTGCGGATATGACCCCGAGTAAAATGGACGCACTCTCGCTGCGTTTACCTTCCAATGCGTAAATTGCTCTGCGACGGGAGAACGCTTCAGTGCCACCATCCAAAATCCTGATGACGCGCTCTTGGCAGGCAGCCGCATCAACACTCTCGGTAGCCACGAAGGTTTTGCTGCCGGAAGTGATAAGCGCAGGGACCAACTCTGCATCCACCAAGAACGGGGAGATTGCCCTAACCGCCCCATCAAGCAGCACGTGCGAGGTGTCACAAAAGCTTCGTCTGGACTTCAAGAAAGTGTCTCTTGAAATTGCTACACAGCCGTCATTGCAATTACTTTTGCACAGGAGATACGGATGTTACAGAAATTGCAGCTTACCCTCGCGGCCAGCGTCCTTTCACTCGCCGCTGGCGTTTCCTCGGCCGATGCTGCCACAACCGTGAAATTTTGGCACAGCTTCAACAAATCGAATGGCGAAGCGCTCGACAAGATTATCGCGGGTTTCAAAGCCGCTAACCCAGATATTGATATCGAAGCCGAGTATGTCGGCAGCTACAACGACGTCATCGCCAAGCTTCAGGCCGCCATTCCTGCGCGTCGCGCACCAGATGCGGTTATCCTTGAAGTCACACGCTACGGACTGTTTGCGAACAACAATCTGCTGACCGATCTTACCCCGTATTTTGACGCCGATCCTCTGAAGGCAGATCTCTACGACTACGCTCGGGAAGTCGGGGTGATCAACGGCAAGAATTACGTCGTACCGTTCAACTCATCTACCCCGGTCCTTTATTTCAACAAGGACATCTTCGCCCGCGCTGGCCTCCCGGCCGATACGCCCCTCAAGACGTTCGAAGATATCTCTGCTGCAGCCAAGACCATCAGCGAAAAGCTTGGCTCCCAGGGTATTTCCGGTATCGCAGCTCCGGGACAGTTTGCGCGCTGGGGTCTGGTCATGGCTAATGATAGCGAAATGGTCGATCCGAAGACCGGTGAGATCCTTTTGGATAAACCGAACACGATCGAAGCCTATCAGTGGATGGCATCGCTGGTTAAAGACAGCAAGGTTGCATCTCCCGACGGTGTGACCGAGGAGGACAACGGTCGCGATGCCTTTCTCGCCAAGAAGGTCGGAATCATGATGAACTCGACGGGCAATTACGTCGGCTCGAAAAAGGCGCTAGGAGACAATCTGGTTGTTCGGCCAATGCCATGCAACAAGACGTGTTCCGTTCCGATTGGAGGCGCTGGAATTGGCGTCATGTCCACGTCTGAGAAGAATGTGCAGGACGCGGCGTACAAGTTCATAAGCTACGCAGCATCACCTGAGGCAAACGCAACGTGGTTTGCTGGGACAGGCTACCTTCCGATCAACAAGAAGAGCGCGGACCTTCCGGTCGCCAAGGAAGCTCTGGCAACACAGCCTGGCATCGATGTAGCAATCGAATCTCTGCCCGTCGCGCACGGCCGCGCTCGGACCACCGTAGTCACCTGGATGCGCACCACCGAATACAAAATGTGGGAAGCCATGGCGCTAGGTCAGCGTGATGTCGACGCGACGATGAAGGACTTTGCTGCGCAGACGCGCGCCGAAGAAAAACGCGTCAGCAACTGATCCTCATGTAAAAAAGGGCACCGACGGTGCACCTCAAGCGTCTGTCGGTGCGATCAATACATGCTTCGCAAGCTCACACCTTATCTTTATGTGGCGCCGCTGATGATCTTCATCGCGCTGTTCACCTACATTCCCATCCTCGCGAGCTTCAACCTCAGCTTTCGCGAATGGAATTTCCTGTCGCCTGACATGCCTTTCGTTGGGTTTCGCAATTACGAACAGTTGCTGGCCTCGCGTGATCTGTGGAACTCGCTTTGGGTAACAACTATGTTCGCAGTGTTTTCTGTGCCGCTGCGGCTCGGCCTTGCACTGGTAATTGCGGCCTATCTCGTGCGCGAGTCCATGCATGTGCGTCTACTACGCGGCGCCCTGTTTCTGCCTTCGGTGACGTCCACGGTCTCCATCGCGGTCGTGTTCTCCTGGGTTTTCTCCACGGACTACGGCATGGTCAACGCATTGCTCGGCACTTTCGGTCTAGGCAAGGTCCAGTGGCTACAGAACCCACATCTTGCGCTCTGGGTATTGATCTTCGTCAATACGTGGAAGCAGATCGGCTACGATATCGTCATCTATATCGCGGGCCTGCAGGCCATTCCGCGGGAGCTTTATGACGCAGCAGCCGTCGATGGCGGAAAGCGTTTGCATGTGTTCCACCGGATCACCATGCCGCTCGTCATGCCGACAACCTATTTCCTCTTAGTGATCTCAGTCATCGAGGCTTTCCAGGTTTTCACGATCGTCAATGTGATGACGAAAGGCGGTCCGGCAGGCGCAACCGACATGCTCGTCAACCTGCTTTATGAGATCGGATTCGTGCTTTTCGATATCGGGCGGGGATCGGCGCTGGCGGTTTTGCTGTTCATCCTGCTGGTTGGACTCGCGATACTGAAATCTCGCATCATCGGCCGGAAGGTGCATTATGAAGCCTGAAAACCCACTTCTTGGCACGCTGGCCTTGGTCGCCGGCCTGCTGTTTCTCTCTCCCGTGCTCTATTCCATCTGGATGTCTTTCCAGACGGTGGATGCCTACTACGCAGGCGAGCTCGGGTTCACCCTGGACAATTATGCGCGCGCTGTCGGGCAGTACAACTTTGCCCGTTACCTACTGAACAGTCTGATCGTTTCAGGGATGGTGACGCTGCTTGGCATTACCTTCGCCACCATGGCCGCCTACGCCTTCGCCCGGTATTCGTTCAAGGGCGGTGATTTTCTGTTCGCGGCAACCGTCGCGACGCTGATGATCCCAAGCCATATCAGCCTCATTCCAAACTACCTGACGTTGGCGAAGGTTGGTCTACTGGACAGTTATGCTGGACTCATTCTTCCGGCGATATCCAACGGTTTCGCCGCCTTTTTCTTGAGGCAGTATATACGGGGCATCCCGAAAGCGCTTGACGAAGCTGCGTACATGGACGGAGCGACGTCGCTCCAGGTTCTGTGGCGCATCATCGTGCCGCTATCACGTCCTGCCATCGCATCAATGGCGCTCTATATCTTCATGACGGAATGGAACAACTACATCTGGCCGCTGGTCGCGGTCGGCAAGCAGGACATGTATACGCTTCAAATCGGGCTTGCTCGCCTTTATCGCATCAACCCCGGCGAAGGCCTCATCGACTGGCCTCTCGTCATGGCAGCTTCTACGATAACCATTCTTCCCGTTCTCATAGGCTTCCTTCTGGTGGAGCGCCATCTCGTGCGCGGCATCACCATGGGCGCCGTCAAGTAATCCAGGACATTCACACATGACACGCATTGCATCCCATCGCGGAGGTACGCTGGAATTCGGCGACAGCACGCCTGCAGGTTTCACCGCAACTGCCAGAATGGCGTTGGAAGAAGTTGAGTTTGACGTCCATCCGACTGCGGACGGAGCGATTGTCGTTCATCACGATCCCACGCTTGATGCCACGACTGACACCACGGGTGCGATCATCGACATGACACTCAAAGAGGTGAAGGCCGCGACGATCCGTTACAGCGCTGCTGGCCATCCGATGACGTTAGAGGAACTGTGCGTGATCTATGAGGACAGCGCTGTGGACTTCCGCTGTGAAATCAAACCGAACGCTGATGGCTTTGCCTACGATGGCTTCGTTGAAAGGGTCGTCGCGACACTTGATCGATGCTCGATGCTTCAGCGCACTACTTTCTCGTCCTTTTTGATTCCATCTTTGGACGAACTTCAGCGCGCAAGCACCAGGCCTCGGCTGTGGCTCGTCAGCCCACCTGTTTTGCGACAGTTAGGGTCAGACGCTGTTATTGAGACCGCCATAACGCACGAAATCCCCGAGATTGGCGTCCATATTGACACCGCTGATCGAGAAGTGATGAGCAAGATACAGCACGCCGGACTTCACTTCGGTTGCTGGGCAGCTCATACCCGCATGCAGATAAACAAGGCGTTGGATCTCGAAGTGAAGGTCTTCACGACCGACCGACCGACGCTCGCTATTGCCGTCCGCGCGGACCGCAACGGGGGGCTGTCATCATGAGCAGCATTTCTCTGCGCGAAGTCCGAAAAGCCTATGTCAATGGCCCTCAAGTGCTCCATGGAGTTTCGCTCGACATTCAGCCGGGGGAGTTCGTGGTGATTGTAGGTCCGTCCGGCTGCGGCAAGTCCACGTTACTGCGCCTGATTGCAGGCTTGGATAAATGCGAGGACGGTACGATCGAGATCGGTGGAAAGCGGGCCAACGATCTTCCGCCACAGGATCGGGACATAGCGATGATTTTCCAGAATTATGCTCTTTACCCGCACATGACTGTCCGGGAGAACATCGCTTTCGGTTTGGAACTGCGTGGTATGAAGAAATCTGAACGCAATGGAAGAGCCCAGAGCGTCGCAAAGACGCTCCAGTTGGATGCTTATCTTGACCGAAAGCCTGCAGCCCTGTCGGGAGGCCAGCGTCAGCGTGTCGCCATGGGGCGAGCTATGGCGCGTGATGCCTCTATCTTCTTGATGGATGAGCCGCTTTCCAATCTCGACAATTCCCTTCGCATCTCAATGCGGACGGAGATCAAGGAGCTTCATCGCCAGTTAGGTGCTACGATCGTTTACGTCACCCATGATCAAACCGAGGCGCTATCCCTAGCCGATCGTATCGCCGTCATGAAGGACGGGCATTTGCTCCAATTCGATCGACCTGATGTGATCTACGATCGTCCGGTTAATCGCTTCGTAGCCAGTTTTCTTGGGAGCCCGCCGATGAACTTTGTCGCTGCCGACAAGATTCCGAGCTGGGTGGGAGAGGGGGGATTGACGGTAGGACTGCGGCCAGATCTGCTCACCGTCCATAACGAGAAGCCCCTTCAAGCAGCTCTTCCCGCACGTGTAATACTGTCCGAGATGACTGGATCGGACATGCTCCTTCATTGCGAGACACCTGCAGGTCGCCTAACCGTCATTACCCCGCGAAAAGTGCTAGGAAAGAATGCGGAGCAGCTTTGGATTGGCTTCGATCTTGACCGCGCATTGTTCTTCGATAGCCACAGCGGCAATCGCGTCGATCTACTTGCAAGCGGTCGTGCCGGATGATGAAGGACGGACAATTGATGAACAAGCTGGATACGCCGCTGGCACTCAGCGATCTGATAAATCGTTATTCGACGAAGCTGACCGAAGCCGATACACGCCTTCTTGACGTTCTTTTACAGGATCCGATCCGAGCGGCAATGGACAACGGCAAGGATGTTTCCTCGCGCGCGGGCGTTCACCCGGCTTCTGCTGTGAGGCTGGCACGCCGCTTGGGTTTTAAAGGCTATCCGGAGTTCAGAAGTTTCCTGCAATCCAGTTTGACGGATGGTGGGGGCGATTTTGAAGACCCCGCAGCGCGAATGGCAGCACGACTGGTACGCGCTGAAGATGATGGCCTACTCGCCTCCGTTCTTGACAGTGAGATCGCGGCACTTCAGCAGGCGCGCAACAGCGTGTCGGACGGTGATATCAGATCGTTTTCTACATGTCTTCGAGATAGCAGACGAGTCTTCGTCCTCGGCTGCGGCCATTTCGCGGCTTTGTCGTCACTAATCACACTGCGTCTGAATCGGTCAGGTTACGAGGCAGTCGATCTGGCTGGCAATATGCTGCATCTCGCTGAGATACTATCGACGATGACCGAAAAGGACGCCGTTTGGTTGCTCGCCTTCCGAAGAGCGACAACGCTTCTGCAGGACGTGCGCGACGTCGCCGCTGAGCGAGGGGCGACCACTCTTGCTGTGACAGACGTCGGAGGGACGCGGATCGATCCACCACCGGAACATCATATCCTTGTATCCAGAGGAAGTGCGGGCGAGTCTCAGTCGCTGGTCGTTCCGATGACCATCGCAAACGCAGTTATTCTGGACCTCGCATCCATCGATGATGGGCGGTCGATCAGATCACTTAGTGAGTTCAAGTCTTTCAGAGCGTCAACTCGTTTCATCGGGAGTTGAAGACCAGTAATAGTGAGCAATTTTTATCGTCACGCCGGCTTCGCGCCAAAGGCGGACTTCAGTCGCTTATTGAACCTGAGGTAGTGGCTCCTTGGCTTCCGATTGACCTTGGGCAGGCTCGCCCAGCCTATCCCGTCGTATGAAGGCCCAGTCAATCAACTCTGCCATGGCTGGGTCTTTGCAAGGTGAAATTGCCTATACTATTGCTTGAATCCAGATTTATGGGTGCTCAGTCCAAGAATGTCTGGCGACAGTGCAACATTATCTGGCGACGCTCACTCAGGACACTTTAACTCTGCGGTGTGAGTTCATGATGAATCGCGACTTACGGGGCATCCAAAGCTAACTTGCATGCCGCATCTGCGCGACAACTTTCTTGCGGAAAACTTCTGCAGGCGTTCGATAGCCAAGGCATTTGCGCGGCGTTGCGTTGAGCCGGCTGCAAATTTCTATCAAGTCCGCGTCTGTTACCGTCAGGGGGTCGACTTCTCTCGAAAGCCATTTTCGCACCCGGCGGTTGGTATTCTCGACAGTGCCTTTCTGCCACGGCGATTGTGGATCACAGAACCACGTTTGCGTATCGATGCTCGCCTGAAGATAAGGCCAGTCAGTAAACTCTGTTCCGCGGTCGAACGTGATTGATCGGCGGGCGAGGTGGGGCAGGGCTTGCAGCGCACGAACAAGGCCATCCATAACGGGCCGGGACTGTCTGTCGTTGTTGCGTAGAAAGATTGCAAAGCGGCTGACCCTTTCTACAAGCGATGTCACGTTTGCTTTTCCGAACTTCTTTCGAAACTGGATCAGATCGCACTCCCAATGGCCAAATTGTTTGCGTTCGGCAACGACATCTGGCCGGCGCAAGATGTTGAGTTCTGGGCTAAATCTTTGTCCGTGCTTGCGTCTTGCATGTCGTGGTCGCCGTCGAGCGCGATGCTCTGGCAGATGCCGCCATAGCTTGATCGCGTGCCCATCGGACGAGTATGCAAACTTATAGATCGTTTCGTGACTGACCGAGATAGGATGGCGCTCCAGGCGCATACGACCAGCAATCTGCTGCGGCGACCAACCATGTATGATGCGTTCGATCACCGACTGTCGAACGTGAGTGAACCGTGCCAACTTGCCGAGTTTCGCACGTCGTTCACACGACATGGCATGCGCAGTCACGCAGTAATAGCCGGTCAGATCTGGCACGACCTTGTCGATAAACGTGTTGCGTTTGATCTCACGAAAGATCGATGAGCGATGCCGGCCAAGCTGCTCTGCGATTGCATCAACACTCAGCCCGGCCGTTCGCCAGCGGGCGATCTTACGACGTTCATCAAGATCAATGTGGGAGTAGGAACGTTCCATTGCATCTTCCTTGTGACTGATAACCCATTGGTATCATTCGCAAGTCGCACTTCAAGCTTGAACCCACCCACTTACATAAAAATATCGCGTAAGATATATTATGGAACTTATGATGAGACGAGAGACTGGGATCCAAAGGCGGTGGAAGCGTTGGGAAACAACCTTTCGGTACAAATTTCTCTCACCAAATGCACGATCGGCAACCTAAAATCCGCGAAACCTGCGTCTGCAGCAGGCCTTAAGCGGTCATGGTGTTCGCGCAACAAAGCTTGTTCCGGCGTTAACAAAAAAGGATAACAATTGTCATGAGGGCACGAAAAGCACTGGCACTGGCGCTCTCCGGTGTCATCGCTGCGATGACGTTGGGGCACATTTCAGCATTTGGAGGAGCGATGACAAGAAGCGAGATTATCCAAAAAATCGAGGCATCTGCGCTCGAACTTGAGATAGGTTCGATTTTTGAACTAGAGTTAGGGGAGCCGCCGCAAATCGATGGGGACGAATTTATAATCACCCCCGAAGGATCTCAGCAGTTCGCAATGGATGGTAGTGGCGGATCGTTCAACCTGATGCCGGACGGAAGAATTCTTCTCATCGACTCTGAGGGATCATTTGGGATAGTTGCGTCCAATTTTAACGAGTTCGTCGCAATAGCCACAGGCTTACCAAGCTGGCGGGACGCGTTGAGGTTTGTTGGTGAACCAGATTTACAGCAAACGCGAGCCGCTTGGGCTGCCTACGTTCAACAATGGGGCTTGGACGAGGCATTGAACAAGCCGTGGCCATATGAGACCGGAGGCTATTCTATCGCCACGCCCGGCGCGGCAAGGGAGGCTATTCGAAAGCGGCTGGGTGTAGAAGCTTCCGCTGATCCCTTAGCGGCACTCTACCGCGCAGTGAACGAGCTAAATGATGGGGTGGCAGTTTCCTGGCAGGGCGAACCGCTATATCTCTTTGGGCGTCAACCCTACACTCGCCCCTGATTGCCGCAGATCAGGCTCTCGACCTACGGGAGTCCTTCACAGTGCAATGACCGCAAAGGCGCGAAAGAGACCACCGGCTAGTGGCGATGGCCACGAGCCGATAGGTATAGCTCAATCTGCTCCGCAATTCTAAGGGCGTCGTCGACTTCGACGCCAAGGTAACGGACGGTGCTTTCCAGCTTGGAATGGCCGAGCAGAATCTGGACTGCTCGAAGGTTGCCCGTCTTCTTGTAAATCTGGGCTGCCTTGGTTCTCCTCAGGAAGTGAGTGCCATAGGCCCTGCTTTCGAGCCCGATTGACCCGACCCATCGTTGGACAATCCGCGCATACTGCCTTGTCGACAGATGCTGCGACGTCTTTCGGATGCTCGGAAACAGATAGCTGCTGCCGTTCCTTCGAACAAAGGGAAGCCACGCCACGAGCGCGATCTTGGTCTGCTCGGTGACCTCGAACTGGACGGGCCTCTTCGTCTTCTTTGGATAATGGTCGCTCGATCTCGGATCGAACTACCGGACCATAAGTCCTCAACCTTCAGCTTGACGAGGTCACAAGCGCGAAGCTTGCTGTCGATGGCGAGGTTGAAGAGCGCCAGTTCCCGGATCGCGCCGCTCATCTCTAGTCGAACGCGGATCGACCACACGTTCTTTGGCTGTAGTGGACGCTTCTGCCCCACCAGGATTCCCTTGTTCCATGGATATCGATTACGCAGTACGGCGGTGTCCATGCCAAAGCCTCCCGCGTCGCCTCCGTCAGGCAGTCGGACTATAGCACGCTTGTCGCTGTGTGGCCCAAGACGGAAAAGCCAGGATGTGCAACCTGTCCAGTTCATGCGGCGACTGTCGTCCTCATGATGCGATAAGAGCTGTTAGTGCCAGTAGCAGGGTACCTAAAAGGTGGACTTAGGCGGGGCTGCCACGATAGAGCTGAAGAAAGCGCGCCGGCATTCCTGCAAGTTCCGCACGATGGCGCCCATGGTCGGGTCAGTCCAAAGGTCTTCAAAAATGCTTCGGCTTCCATACCCCGTGCCACCTGAACTATAATTTCACGGTTTTTTTTGGCGGAAGAAAGGGGTGGTCTGCCTCTCCTCCCCTAATAACGTGCGACCAATCCCAAGTGACGTCGATTGTACCTGTTTCCGGGAATTCGGCGGGCTGTCTAATTTCGCCGGTGAGGATCGGATGGGCACCGGTCAGCAATGTCATCATTTGCGCCTGCCAATAGCGATTTGGGACAGCTACAGCAGACCGAAACCATCCCTCGACGTCGTTCCGCCGACAGATACTTAACGCAGAAAAATACCCACGTTGACAATAGGTTGCCGGCATTGGACAAGGATCTAAGCTCGAGTCATTTTACGCCAAGCAGAGCGTACTTGCCGACCTCCGGACAGAATACAAACACCCCTAGCGGGTCGTCATAGCCGATCGCACGACGACTCCGGCGAAGGCACTGCGGTCACCGCGCTCACCGGCAAGATGATCTGCCCCATGATAAGGGATACTCGATGTTGCAGGGCATCCACGACGTGACTGCAGGCAAAGTCGTCCCCACGTTCAGCGGAACTTCCATTCGGGAATCTTTGGGTAAGATGTCCGCTCTTCGCGCAACCCGGCCATGGACTTCGCAGTTTCGAGACAACCTTTGGCGCTTGGCCCATGCACCAAGACCTACAAAGGTTCAGCTTCCTCGGACCTAAAGGCGTTGCACGACGCGGGAATGTTAAACAGACGGCTGCATCAGCTCTATGGTGATGCCATCCGGGCCAGAGATGTACGCGACCAATGTTCCGCGTCGGGGTCCGGCCGGTATCGGCTGCGGCGAACCCTTCACGGCCCACCCCGCCCTTTCGACCCGCGCGATCGCCCTGCGGATATCCGTAACCGTAAAGGCGATGTGCGCGGCGCCGATTGCACCCGCGCTCCGAGGTGTCTCCCCCAGCGTACTGCCTGTCGAATATTCGAGAAGCTCGATAGGGTAGCCATTTGGAGCTGTCACCAGCGCCATTCGGCAGCGCGGATCGTCAACCCCCGTGGCCTCCCGAAGGAACTCGCCACCCATCTCTCCTTGGCGAGCAAGATCGAAACCCATCGCCTCAGTCCAGAACTGGATCGCCTCCTCCAACGAGGCGACCGAGAATCCGGTGTGGTCCACAGCTATTACGCCTGCATCTTCGGCCATTTCTATTCCTCATATATCGAGCAGTTACGTCTGTGCCCGAGCTAACGACGGCTCAATAGCCTTACGATTGTCTTTCGTCTCTCGACATCGTTGGGAGCAGAACTTCACGTTGTCCCAGGTCTTCTCCCACTTCTTTCTCCATGAGAACGGCCTACTACAGACCGGACAGATCTTAGTGGGCAGGTCCGACTTCTCACGACGCTTCGGCATCCGTTACTCCAGACAGTTTTCATCGCGACAAGACCTCCCGTGCATGGCCAACTCAAGCCGACGGCAACGTCCGCGCGGTGAGCTTGTTTCCATCCGGATCACGAAGATAGGCGACAAATGAGCCATTAGGACGCTCTGACGGCGGTGTCTCGATCGACTTCCCTCCGTGGCTTGTCCCCGCGTCGTGCCATGCTTTCACATGGGCAGGGCTTGGAGCGACAAGACCGATCGTTCCACCGTTGGCGACCGTCGCTGGTTTCCCATCAATCGGCGTTGTTACCATAAGGCGGCTTCCGGCATGTATGTAGACAAGCCTCCCTCTGGCATCGATTTCACCTGGCCCGACGCCAAGGGCAGCGAAGGTGGCGTCGTAGAAAGCTTTCGATCGCTCCAGATCGTTGCTGCCAATCATTACGTGCGTAAACATCGTCCATGTCCTGTGCTTGTTGAGGGACGCAAGGCCCGAACTTAACAGCAAAGGAACGGCGCGTCTCGTAGTGGCAGGTCCGAAATCCTTGAAGTCTCAACACGAAATGATGACGGGTGTCGGCTGCCTGGCCTTATGGACTTGCTTCCGGGGTCGATTTAAAAGAGGAAAAAACCTGTGCTCGAAGGCGTCTGTATGGATATAAAGCAAGACCAAGTTTCCGCAGACGAACTCAAACGATCCCTGGCCGCCGCTGGTCCGTTCGTTGCCATGGTCAATACGACGCGGACGCCGATGGTCGTCACCAATCCAAGGCTTACGGACAACCCCATCGTATACGCCAACGCCGCATTCATCGCGATGAGCGGATACGCTGAAAACGAGATTGTTGGCCAGAATTGCCGCTTCCTGCAGGGTGAGGCGACAGACCCGGCATCCGTCGCGCGCCTGAGGACTGCCATCGCCGCAAACGAAGAAATCGAGGTCGATCTTCTCAACTATCGCAAAGACAGAAGCAGCTTCTGGAACAGGTTGCTTGTCTCCCCCGTATTCGAAGACGGAGCTGTCACCTTCTTCGTTGCGTCTCAGCAGGATGTGACACTCGAGCTTGAGGAACTGGCCGCGATTGAGCGGCGCAAAGCCGACCTCGAGAGAGAAGTCGCGGAGCGCACCGCCGAACTTGACGCTAGCGAACAAAGTCTGCGCTTGGCCCTCGAGGCCGGAAGACTTGGCATATGGACCATCGACTTTGTCACGGGAGAACTGACCGCCTCGGCAGAATGCAAATCCATATGTGGTCGAACACCCAACGAACCCCTTACGCTGGATGACCTGCGGGAAACGATCCATCCCGAGGATCGCCTTCTGCAGATCGAGGCGATCGATCAAGCCGTGAAAGACAGATCCCTCCTTGAAGCCGAGTATAGACTGGTCACGCCTGCCGGAGAGCTCAAATGGGTTCAGATCAGGGGCCAGGCGAGTTACGCACAAGACGGCACGCCGTTATCCATCACAGGCATCACACAGGATATCACCTCGAGACGGGAGGCGCAGGGTCACCGCGCCCTTCTGGCTCGGGAGCTCAGCCACCGTCTGAAGAACACGCTCGCGTCACTGCAGGCGATCGTATCGCAGACGATCAGGCGAGCCGGCTCCCTGGACGACGCCGGAGCGACCCTGGCGGCGAGAATACATGCGATGGCCACTGCCAACGATCTTCTCGTCAATGAGGATTTCGGCAGAGCATCGCTTCGGACGCTCGTCAGGCGCACGCTCGCCCCGTTCGGTGTTGAGGACCATTCGCGGTTTTCAATCGTTGGAGCAGAGGTCGAGTTGCCATCCAATCTCACGGCAGCCTATGCGCTCGTCATGCACGAACTGGCGACAAATGCCACCAAGTACGGCGCGCTGTCGAACGAGAGTGGTGTCGTCGAAATTGAATGGTCGATCGACACGAACGCCACAGGCCGTGAGCTAAAGCTGAGTTGGCGAGAACGTGGTGGGCCGCCCGTCGTTGCACCAGCTCGGACAAGCTTCGGGACACAGTTGATCCAACGGCTTCTGGCGAGCGAGGCAGGCGGTGTGGCGACCGTAGCATATGATCCTTCAGGGCTGTCGTTCATAGCGAGGGTACCACTGGACTGATCAAAACAAGTGATCCCTGTCAAAAGCACCGGGAAATCCGCTTCGTAACAAGAGACCGAATTCGACTGTCCCGCGCTCCACAGAATCGGTGTTCAATCAATCGGCTGACGAGAATGGATCGAACTTGATGACGTCGCGTTGTGTCTGCGAACAGGTCAAAAGGATCCCCTCGCATGTCCGACGAAAACACACCCTACGCTCTCGTAGTCGATGATGATGGCCTCATCAGAATGGACGCGGTGGATATCCTTGAGGAAGCTGGCTTCAGGGTGTTGGAAGCGGCGAACGCCGAGGAGGCATTGTTGGTTCTCCAGAAACGCGGCGAGGACATCCAGCTTCTGTTTACGGACGTGCAGATGCCGCCCGGCGAGCTAAACGGCTTCCACCTCGCTCGGCAATGCTACGCATCCTGGCCGCATATAGGGATCATCGTCGCCTCAGGTATGATCGAACCTAGCGAGGGAGAAATGCCTCAAGAGGCAAGATTCGTGAAGAAGCCATTCAGCGCGGATGTCGTTTACGATCATCTTCAGGAATTGCTACCAGACGGAAAGAAGCCCCAGCCTTTGAAGCAGCGGGCGACCTCAACCTGGTAACCCGGCGTAGCATTCTACTGTGTCCCGGATCAGCGCCCCTGAGACAGAACTGGCTTAATTGAGAAGAGAGGATTTTGGCTCATCGTAGCTCATTCACAGGAAGCGAAGATGAAACAAAAATCCGGGCCGCAGACATGGACGGCCGAGAAGACGATCAAGGACATCCGCCGCGCCGCGCTCAAGCATCATTCGGCCGAGGACAAAATCCGTATTGTGCTGGAGGGCCTTCGCGGCGAGGACAGAATTGCCGTGTTGCGACGTCGGTGTCCCATCGGAGCTGGCTTCGTCACGGGCTGACCAGAGCACCCGACTGGCGATGTAGCCCAGGGAGCGTTAGTGTTTTTTGGCTTCAGCCATCTATTTTGATATCTCGCTCCTACAGGAAGTCGGATCGCTAACGTGCGCATTTGCCTCAACGAGCCTTAACTTGCAAGCGAAACAGATTTTCCGCTTCATTCCGTTACGCTGAAGTATGCCCCCTAATCGGTGGACGCACTATATGTGCGCCCACCGATCAAATTAAGCGAGAAATTCGATCAGGTCTTGGTTTAAGCGATTTGGCACAGTGGCAAACAGCCCATGAGGCTCACCATCATACTCAATCAGCTTTGCTCCGGCGATACCCTTTGCTGCGGCACGACCTGTCGGGTCGATTGGCACCGTCTTGTCGCCCGTCCCGTGTATGACGAGCGTGGGAACTGTAAAAGCGGCGAAATCCGGTCGGAAATCCGTCTTGCCAAATGCGTCAACGCAGTCGATTGTGGCCTTCGGGCTTGCCATGACGCCAAGAACGAAGGACCAATTCAGTACGCCCTGGCTGACCGGGCTCGTAACGAAGCCGACCCCGTAGAACGTTTTGGCAAAGGTTTGCAAGAATTCGAAACGGTCCTTGCGAATATCCGATTTCATGCCCTCAAAGACGCTGACATCTACACCATCAGGATTGGTCTCATCCTTAAGCAAATAACCGGCGACTGAGGCGACGAGAACGGTTTTAGATACTTTTGACGCGCCATGGCGTGAAAGATAACGGGCAATCTCGCCACCACCCATGGAGAAACCGACCAAGGCGACGCCCTGAAGTTCAAGGCCATCGATTACGGCTGCAAGGTCATCGGCGAAGGTGTCGTAATCGTAGCCGCTCGCCGGGTGTCCTGACTGACCAAAACCGCGGCGGTCATAGGTAATAACGCGGAAGCCAGACTCCAACAGGGCAACGGTTTGATATTCGAACATGTCTCCAGTCAGCGGCCAGCCGTGGATCAAGAGAACAGGGCGGCCTTGCCCCATATCCTTGACATGCAGTTTTGTACCGTCTTTTGCTTCGATGAATGCCATCTGGTGACTCCCTTGATGATGCCACCGGTAAATCCTGCCAAGGCATATATGGTTCCTTGATAGAGGCAGGTGCTAAATGAGATTGGTGAGGCGGGTTCTGCACTTTGATACTGGATTGTACTGTAGCGCACAGAAGTCATCGTAGGTATCGCCACCCAAAAAAACGAACAGAGCGAGGCAGAACGCTCTAATCATCGCTGTCTTTGGATGGCCCGTCGCCCGTAACGGATATCTTGAGTTCGCTTCTCGTAATGCTCTAGCGGAGAACGGAGTAAAGTGTTTTTGAAGTCGTTTTCCGAACTCGGGCGATATACGATGCATGATCTCAATTGTGGGAGCCATCCGATTCCACCGCGAGTACCCGTCATCAACCAATCCGTACGGTAAAGGCGGGCATCTTCCGGCTTGGTTCTCAAACTCAGTTCAAGCTTGCTAGCCTGCTCCCGCGCCATTTGCACAAGATACCACCTTGCCGCTTCCATCATGCTCAGTCGTGGTAACCGCTGAACTTCCTGACCTCTCTCCGTTATGACTATGTCGAACTTCCCTTTCACCACTTCGACATGCGGGTAGCCAAAATCTCGACTGGAACGTTCTACGCTAACACTGTCACTCAGTTTTGTTCGAGCCCAAAACGAGTCGATGACGGCCTGAAGCTCGTCGATCAAGTCAGTTCCCATTAGCAAGTCTCACGTTCTGCGGAAATCAACCAGAAAACTCGTGAAGAAAGCGACATGGTAGCGTCGCTCTAACTCGAAATCAGGCCCATCGCGTCGTCCACTACGTAGCAAAAGCCCATTGAAGCTTGCTACTTGATCTCTTACACCGCTCTTGCACAAGCCTGATGGTTGCGAAGCCGGTCCCTTAACCCAGGGCGCAGGCACCGGTATGCACGGACGCTGACAAAGGAATGCAGATGTCGATCACTGTACAGAAAACGATACCCGCTGCGCGTATGCAGCAGTTCCAGCAGATGGTTGACCTTTGGCTCGACGAGGGTCCGATCCGGCTCGCGACGAATGCCACGATAACTGCAATGGAAAATGCCGGAATTGCGAAAGCGGAACAGGCAGCGATCATCGAAGACCGGAATATCATCATGAAACACAACATGCGTCTGGGTGTGATCAGTGAAGTGTTCGCACCGGCTGTCGAGAAAGCGGTGAATGCATCTCGGACAGGAAGTGAAGCTCAAGATGAAATCGCTCGCTTAATTGTGACGGCGGTGGGTATCCGCCAAGATGATGACAGTGAGGTGATCACATTCACCTTCACTACTCAAACAGAGGCAGATGCATTCGATAAAGCCGTCTGAAAGCATAGTGCCGATGAGCTTCCAATCATGGCACAAGTGAGCCCGGTCGAAACATGAGTCGAGCAGATCGTGCGGCACCCGACCAATTCAAGATCGGGTGCCGCGTGTCGGTGGCGGCTTAGACCTGCAGCAGGCCCCCGTCCACGCAAAGTTCAGCGCCCGCAATGTAGCTCGCGTCATCGCTCAGCAAGAACAAGGCGGCTGCAGCGACCTCTGAGGGTCGTGCCATACGGCCCATCGGAATCGGAGCGACAATCGCCGCGCGTGTGTCTTCTGCGACAGAAGCCATCATGTCCGTATCTGTCGGGCCGGGTGCAACTACGTTGACGCGAATACCTTTGGGAGCGAGTTCTGCTGTCCAGGTTCTGGCATAGGAGCGAACCGCTGCTTTGGTCGCGCAGTAGGTACCATAACCCGCGTATCCCGCGCTTCCGGCAATGGAGCCAACGAGCACGACCGAGCCGCCTTCTGTCATGGCGCGGAGAGCCGCCTGGAAGCCGAACACCATACCTCGGACATTGACGTCAAAGTGGCGGTCGAAGTGCTCAGGCGTTATTTTGGCGATCTCTGAAGGCTCCGAGAGGCCTGCATTCAAAACAAGCGCATCGACACGACCGTATGCTTTGCGGACGGTTTCGACAGCAGCGACCATGTCTTCTGGAGAGCCGGCGTCTGCGGCAATACCGACAACGCCATTGCCGATCCCTTGGGCAGCTGTTTCAGCATCTTCACCTCTGCGACTGGTGATGAAGACATTCGCGCCTTCTGCAAAAAGTCGCTCTGCAATCGCCAGACCAATACCCTTCGCGCCGCCAACGACCAGTGCCACTTTATTGTTCATTCGAGCCATCGTAAATCCTTTCACTACATGGTCATCAAATGATATACGGTAGATATCTGATATCAATTACGCACTTGGAATAGCCTAGATATGGACGACTATACCGACCTCGAACACCTCTCCCAGCGAGCACTCTGCGACATGCCGCTGGTTCGGCCAGTGCTAGATAAAATTGCTGACAAATGGACGATCATGATCCTCACAGTGATCTGTCCCAAACCTTCACGCTTCAATGAAATCAAGCGTCGTCTTGACGGGATCACACACAAGGCGCTGGCCGACGCTTTGAAACGACTTGAGCGAAACGGTCTGGTGACCAGAACCGTACTTCCAACGCAGCCAATTGGCGTTGAATATGCAATCACGCCCTTGGGGCACTCACTGCGGGAGCCATTCGAAGCGTTGTGCTCGTGGGCAGCAGCCAATGGGGACAAGGTCGAGGCTGCAACTTTGCACTATGACAATATGAGAGATCGTTGATGATTGCTTCGGTGTCAGCACATTTAGGGCAGAAGCGACTTTACAATTATCACTTGGTCTTAGCGATATCATTCGCGTAAGACATGCGCCTGATTTCCTCTTTTTGGAGTCCTGCGCGATCTTTGCACGACCAACAGCGTTGTCTGAAGCCGCAGAACGGATATTCCCTGACCACCGTTGATAAGCACATCACGATAGGCTTGAGAGTCCCGCGACCAATGGTGCTGAGCTAACATCTATTTGCCGAGATATTGATCGTTCGTAACCTTGTCCATCCAGTCTACCGCCCGGCCGTCCTAGAATTTGTCGATGGCTATGTGGGACATGGCAGTCGTGGCCGTTGCGCCGTGCCAATGCTTCTCGCCGTGTGGAAACCAAACAACATCGCCCGGATGAAATCCTTCTATCGCCCACCTTCGCGCTGGACCAATCCAAGCACCGAGGTAACCGGCAAGGTTTGTCCAAGGGGATGAGTGTGCCATGCGGTACGCGCACCTGATTCTTGCCCGCATCGCGGACACCCCGTTAACCAAGCTGGAGCAACTGCTTCCTTGGAATGGGATACCGCCGACCATCAACGCTCAAGCGGCCTGACCTGCGGCCGTCACCGGAAGCTTACTACCGTTAAGGTGCCCGATGCGGTTCCACGATTTCGATCGAGCGCAACCACAGCGCTCTTCGCAACGCTCCCGCAATGGCCATAAACCTGGTTACGATCACTCATATCAATTTCAGCTCCTTTGCCGCCGCCGTCGCTTGAGGGAGTGATACTACTCCTAGTGCTTCCTTCGCGTTTTGGATGACGAACCTAACACCTCCATAAGATAGCCCTTCCAGATCAGCTACGACCGAAATACTTTTTCCTTCAGCGATCCAACGAAGGCATCTGGCCTCTCTCGCATTCAGTCTCGCAGCCGTTGTTCGTGTCCGCACGTGCTCCAGGCGGGCATGAAGCTGCGCTACTGCTGTGGCCGCTAGCACTGGATCTGTATCGGAGACGTCTCGTCGCACTTCGGATGGAGAATACAGCGAGAAAATCACTTGATGGCCAAAGCCGGTAGCGATTGGTACGGTCACTCCGCTCCGGATACCTAACTTTTTCGACACGCTGCGCATTGACTTGACCGGCTCAGTGGAATGTTTCAGTTGGTTCTCTTGTGACCAGGAATAGATCACGCGTCGCCGCCGTGCGTTTATGACTTCCGGGTCCTGGAGTATGCGTCGATTACTCAGAAACGTTTCTTGCCAATCAGGAGGCAAATTCGTCTTGTAGTCGATGGTTTCGCCCTTGAGCCTGAGATAACAGAAGTACGAGAAGCCCCCTTCCGTGGTAAGTTGCACAATCCTTTCGCATATCTGATCTGCGGCGCCTGGCAGCGCTGTCACGTCGAGCAGCTTGGTGAACCACGCATTCATGCTGTGGCTCTCCCGGGACGATTGAGTGATGTTTTCATGACGAGTGCCTTAAAGGGTAACATCAGGACTTAGAGATAGCTTCGCAGAGCCGTCGAACGTCCGCTCCGTCGTGGGACGCGGTAAGGCAAACCCGAACGCCTGCCCGTCCCTTAGCAACTGTCGGAAAGAATATTGCCGAGGTGTAGAACCCATCATCCAGCATCTGCCGTACGACGGACACGGCTCGATCTTCCGACCCCAGATGGATCGTTCGAATAGGGAGCAATGCGCCGCTTTGCTGCGTCTGGATTAGATCGTCGAATATTGCGAGATTGGCTTGCAGGACAGCTTGTCGATGGGCCAACACATCCGTGTGGTGAAGCTGAGCCGAGGCATTCGCAGCGCCAATCGCTGCGACATTGAGCGAGGCGGAAAAAGCATGTGCTACCGAGTATCGCCGGAACAGCTCTTCCTGCCGAGCTGTCGAGAGCATTAGAAGCCCTCCCGAAGCGCCAAAACCTTTGCCCAGAGACGCCGCTATGATTGTCCGTTCGTGCAGTCGTCCTGCCAACTGCGAGCGCGCAAACCCCTCACCCGTCTTGCCCCAAATTGAAACTCCATGGGCATCGTCGATATAGAGGAAAAGGCCATATCGCTCTTGGAGTGTCCTCAGCTCAGCAATCGGAGCGCTACCGCCCATCGAGTAAACGCCGTCGCAGATGTAAGCCACCGCCTCGTTTGCACGACATAAGTCTTCAAGCGCGTTCATATCATTGTGAGGGATTGTTTCCACGCGTGTTTCGAGCGCTAGAGTACCTTTGTGAAAGGCGAGCGTTGCGTGAGCGTGACGGTCGAACACCATGAGCGGTTTCCTCCCCGACGTGAGGTGTCCCGACGCAATGATTGGTAAAGCTCCCATGTTGGCCGCAAGCACAGTGGTGTACGTGACAACGCGCGCTTGAAAAAGACTGGAGAGTCGTTCTTCCAGATCAGCAAGCATAGCAAAATTAAGCCGGGTTCGAGCGCAAGACCAGTGGAGAGTGCCGTACTTCTTCAGGGCGTCGATAGCACCTTCGATAATGGCTGGATGATTGTCCAGGCCAAGATATGAGCATCTTACAAAATCGATCACCCTGCGCACCGACTGGCCATCGTAAATTATGTCCACAGCGCGACCTTCACCGGGGGTGGCATAGAGTGCCATCAGGCCCTGATTGTGAGCTGCTGAGAAATAGCTTTGCGCATGATTGATGAGATCTCGGGTATTGCGTTTGGGGTGATCGGACTTCTTTAGATCGGTCATCATCGGTTGGCTCCTCCGCAAATTTAACATGCTGAGGAGCTTCGACTAAAATCGACGTCGTTCAACGAACGGCATCGGAATTTTAAATGAAACCTTTGCGACGCCAGATTTTATATTTCGGTCGATGGCAGACCCCCTTCGTGCATATCGAGCTCGATAGCGTAGCCGCTGGTTCTGGCTGTCCGGATGACATTTCTACCAATGGCAGTGTGAAGTTGTCTTCTAAGTCGACCGACATGTACATCTACCGTCCGTAACTGCACGTAGACTTCGGGTGGCCAAGCGTTTTCGATCAGATCTTTTCTGCTGAACACTCTGCCTGGGTCGGTCAGCAGGTGCGACAGGATTTTAAATTCGGTTGGACCGAGATGCAGTGACTTACCGTAAACAATTGCCTGTTTTCGGCTGTGGTCAACCTCGATTGGCCCCAGGTGAGATGCTTCACTCATTGCCGATCGATCGCCTTGGTTTCCAAGGGGGTGATTTAGGCTTTTCAGGAAAGCTACGAGATGTGGCGGCCAAAAGGGCCGGATAAGGCACTGATCCGCACCCTCCCTCATCAGCGACATATAGAGTTCAGTGTTTCCATTGGGGATTGCAGCAAGAAGCGGCAGAGTTCTGCTGGCATCCCTGGACTTGACCAACCGACAAATGCTGACTGCATCGTCCACCTCCGCGTCCAAGACGATGCCTGCAACGCAGCAGACCGACAATTTTTCTTCCAGATCTTTTCGATTGCACAGAAGAGCGCTGAAGCCCGCGCCGTTGAGAATATGTTTCAGGATGGCGAAATAGTCCGGATTGTTTGTGTAGACGGCTATCCTCAACCACTCAGTCGTGTTCTCGGCCATGATCTCCTCGCAAGCATTACCCATGCGCATCATTTTTTGATGTCACAAAATATTCGAGAATATCGCTTATTCCATTTACAGAACGATTTTAACTACCAGAAATCATCTGAAAATTTAACTTTGGTTGAAATTCCCACAAATTTGTGACATCAAAATCTGCGTCAGCTTACGCGGTGTGTCACTTATCAAATGTTTGAAGTCACGGTGCGGGGAGCCAAGGGGCGAAAATACAGCAATTGCCTGTATCTCATTTATGAGCCAAAACGCCCGGCTCCATCCTAAATCCTGCGTCTGGGCGTAGGAGGCACAATGACATATTCGAGCTACACGGTGAGACATTCACGCGGTCCCCGCTATCGAGTGAACGATGCGCGTCTCAACTCAGCGGCTGACTTCGTTCGGTGCGTGTTCGGCGAGCAGGCAGCCACAGCTGTTGCGTTTTGCGCCCTGGATGCACGCCTTGAAGGTGACGCAGAAGAATTCAGTTTCTGGACCGCCGTATTCAAGAAGCTCACGACGATCAACTAGGCTTAGGTGGCAAATTCCTGAGTTCTTGATCAAGGCTATATGATGATGCGACACTTCGCTGCTGTTCGCTAGGCTCTATTGACAAAGTTTTGTCCCATCTCCCTGCGGACGCTTTGTCGAAACTCCTGCCGCTGGCCTTTGACCGCTCGTGGAGTGGCAGGATTGCCCGAAATCCTGCCGCTCCGCGTTGTGTTGTTATCTCCGCCAATCTTAGACAAGCCGACCTTCATTTTGCGGTGAAACGTCGGTTGTGCCTTCGTTGTCAGAGGCATCGCTTTCGATCACCAACCGTCTCCGGAAACGGTCGATAGCCCGTTGAAAAACGGCCGGATCGTCCATTGCCCGAGAAAGTACGATTGCTCCCTGTATGGCAAGAACTGCCTCTTCCGCGAGGAGGCGCGATTGATCGGCTTCACGGCCCTGCCGAATAAGCGCTGACTGCAATGCGTCCACCCAAGCTACGAAATAACCTCGGATGGCTTGCGCGAAGAGGTCACGCGTATTGGCCACTGCCAAGGCGCCGACGAGGCAAACGCGCCTGCCGGACTTGAAATATTGGTCCGTCGAGGCGAGCATCGCACAGATGGCGCCATTAACATCGCTCTCGTTACGCAACGGAGAATATACGGCATCCTCGAACCATTGGCCAATTTCGCCGAGAACGGCCCGCACCATCTCTTCTTTTCCGTTCGGAAAGAAGTGGTAGAGGCTGCCCTTGCCGAGACCAGTAGCCTTGCCGATCAAGGCAAGGCTTGCGCCTTCGTAGCCATGTTCGCGGAAAACTTCGGCCAACGGGGCTATGACGTCGGCTCTTTCAGCGACAATGCGGGCCATGATTAGAGGCCCAGATCGCTGAGGCTGGCGTGATCATCCGGCCGACGGCCAAGAGGCCAGTGGAACAGACGATCGCTTTCAGCAATAGGCATTTCATTGATGCTCGCGTGTCTATGCGCCATGAGACCGTCCTCTGCGAATTCCCAGTTCTCGTTACCATATGCGCGGTACCAGCGGCCGCCATCGTCGCGATATTCATACGCGTAGCGTACCGCGATGCGGTTATCGGTGAAAGCCCAAAGCTCCTTTATGAGGCGGTATTCGTGCTCCTTGTTCCACTTACGTATCAGAAATGCCTGAGCTTCTTCGCGATTGCTGGCGAACTCGACGCGGTTCCGCCAGCGGGTGTCGAGCGTATACGCCAGAGCGACTTTGGCCGCGTCTCGAGTGTTCCAGCCGTCTTCGGCCAGCCGAACCTTTTCGATGGCAGTTTCGCGAGTGAAAGGGGGAAGTGGGGGACGTGACATCTTCAGTTCCTTGTCTAGTTGAGGCCTTTGTACCGATTGGTACCATGTTTACCGATCGGTACAATCACGCATGACCGTACCGTTGTCAAGCGGCACTTCCGTCTGGCTGTTTGAGATCGATTTGGAGCGGCACGTGGTAGACTCGTTGGCGGACGCTGCCCGACCAGGCCGGAGCGTTCTCACTCTAGTGCGATCGCGAGGGAGGCCGTACGCAACAGGGTATTTCTTGAAGACGGAGTAAATCCGGCCCAAGTCCTGTTACACAAGCTGATTCCCAAATAAGCGGAAGCGTGATTCAAGGGCTTTGCCGGCGGAGCGTGGTAGAAAGTCCCGGCTCGCGCATGACAATCGACGATATCTGAACGGCATACTACATGTTCTGCGGGTCGGCGGCCCTGGCGCGACATGCATGAGCGCTACGGAAAGTGGAATTCCGTCTATGTGCGCTTCCGCCGCTGGTCGGAACAAGGGGTGTGGGATGCACTGCTTGAAACGCTGGTCGATGACCGGCAGCACATGATCGACAGCACCTTAGTTCGCGGCCACTCTCAGGCTGCGGGCGCTGAAGGGGACTTTTAAGGAAGCTTTTGGTCGATCACGTGGCGGCTTTTCGACGAAAATCCACGCCCGCGCGGACGGTCAGGGACGCTCTCTCGGCTCCATCCTGACAGGCGGAGAGGCTTCCGACCACAATGCTGTTTCTGACCTGCTGGCGATACCAGTCGGCAAGCCGAGGCTGTTACTCGCTGACAAGGGCTACGATGGTGATTTTCTGCGCGAGGAACTCCTGATCCATGGGATCAGACCAGTCATTCCGCCGAGGGCCAACCGGAAGAACCCGCCTGTCTGCGACTTCAGGGTTTACGAGGACAGGAACCGCATCGAGCGGATGTTCAATCGCCTCAAGCAATTCCGTCGCGTTGCGACCCGATACGACAAGACACGAACATCCTTCTCAGCATTCCTTGCCCTGGCCGCCGCAAAGATATGGCTGCCATACTTTGTCAACAGGGCCTAGAAGACTCAAACCTGTAGAGTTTAGCTCCGCGGCAGCGTTCACTGCCCATCAAGACGTGAGGCACGCTGGCGAACTGCGTGAAATAACTATCCACTCGATGACCGCATCGGGCATACGCACGGGCGTAGTCAACTTATCGTATGACGGGTATCGTACTGAACAACTTTCGAGCAATGGCATTATTCGAGGACATAGCCCTCTCCACGAATGGTCCTGATCAAGTCGCTGCCACCTGAGCACAGCTTGTGCCTTATCCGACCAATGTGAATATCTACAGTCCGGGGCTCGACGTTCGCCCCCGCGGGCCAGCAGGCGTCAATAAGATCTTCACGGCTGACGACGCGGTTGACGTTTTCTGCGAGATGCTGCAGGAGCCGGAAATGAAGTGGAGAAAGTTCAATCCGAGAACTGCCGCGCTTCACCCGTCTTGCCGCAACATCTATCTGGACATCAGCAAAGCGAATTATTTCTGAGCCGCGTGGGTCACCAAGTTCAACTTCGTCACTGCGCAAAAAATCCAAAAGTTCTTGCGGTTCGAAAGGGCGTTTGATCACAAAGTCGAAGAGTTGATTTGCATCATAAGCCAAGCGCTCTTCGGCAAACGGAAAAGCGACCAAGTCCAAATGTGTGCGATGAACTTGAAGCCGATTTGCTGCGGCTATGAGAGTACATGCAGGGAGTGCCAGTATGGCTGCTCCCTTACATGCCATCGTCTCAGTCTTGGCGACTATCCCGTCGATGCTTGAGGCAATTTCTACCGTATGCTCTGCCTGCTGAAGCACGTATCGGAGTATGAGGTAAAGTTCAGGGTCGGTGGTGTGAACGATGATAGGACGCATTCTCGCTGCTCCCATTAGGCCTCAGGTTGGTACAAACTCGCCGCCGTTAACGTCCAGAATCGCCCCGTTTATGAAGCCTGCCTCTTCCGAAACTAGAAAAGCAACTGCAGCGGAAACGTCTTCCGTCACTCCCAATCGACCTGTAGGGATACGTTTCATCGCTTCAATATTTATGGGGCTGATTGGCGATCCGGACATCGGAGTCATGATACGGCCAGGAGCGACCACGTTTACGGTGACGCCTGCGCTCGCAAATTCGCTGACTAGAGCCCTTGCAAGTCCGCCTAGTCCCGCTTTTGAAACCGCATAAGCGACGCCAGCGACTCGAGGACGGGTGCGAGCTGCAAGCGAACCGATCAGCACGATTCGACCGAAGCCTTTACTCGCCATCGCCCCAATCGTCGCTTGCGCGCACAGAAACGCTCCAGTCAAGTTCGTGGCAATGACCTCATCCCATTCGCTGACGTGTACGTCCCCAAACCTTCTTGCACTGCCATTCGCATCTTTCGGGGAGATGCCGACACAGTAGACCATTGTGTCTGCACTTCCCCAAACTGTGCCGACCGTCTGGCAAAAAAGGGTGACCTCCCGCGGGGCTTTGACATCCACTTTCCCGATCAGCGCCCTGCCTGAGGCAAGCGCTTCGCCCAAAGTGGAGCGCGCCGCTTGCGACGCGCTCTCCGTATGGCCAAATGCGGCTACCCTGTAGCCAAGATCGAGAAGTCGTTGGACGACCGACAGACCGATTCCTGACGTGCCACCAGCGACAATTGCCGTCCTTCTCTCCCGGGGTTCGATCATGCCGCGCTGTCCATCTGTGCGAACAGAGACAAGGCCGGATGGGCGTCAGGATCCGTTTTCACCTCGATCAACAGTGGTGATGTCCTGCTCTTAATCTTAGCAAGTGCTGTGATAAGTTGGTCCGGTCCAGACACGTAGACTGCTTCGCAACCGCACGCACGAGCAATGGCGCCGTGATCGACGTCGGCGAAATGGCACGCTGTTGTGTACGCTCCGAATTTCACGGTCTCTGCGTCTTTCTGGAAGCCCAGAATACCGTTGTTCAACACGATGATCGTGATCGGGATGTTCATGCGCACAAGCGTTTCGATTTCCGCCCAGCTGTGAGCAAAACCGCCGTCGCCCACTAGTGCGACAACGTCACTCAAGGGCGCTGCCACTTTCGCTCCGATAGCTAGCGGGACTCCCCAACCAAGCCCAGCAAGGCCTCGAGGCGTTATGATACGAGTTTGAGGAGATGAGATGCGTAATTGACCGATCACCCACATCGATGAGTAACTCGCGTCTGCGACAACCGTGGTATCCGGACCGATGAGCGTCTGAAGCTCCGCCATCACGCGCTCAGGTCTCATAGGCTGTTTGTCGCAGGCTGAGTAGACCTGTCGCTCTGCGCTGAAAGCTTCCCAGCATTTGCTGAGCGTCTTCTCAACTCCCTTCCGTGAGTTGTTCCGACCGTCTGGATCAAGTGATTCTAGCTTTTGCCGCAAAGCTTTCAGAGTTTCTTGCGCATCCCCAAAAAGTCGGATCGCTTCATAGTTCCGGCCGATCTCCTGTGGATCTGCGTCAATGTGTATAATCGTTGCGTCCTGCCCATAGTGTCTCCAACTGTCGGTTCCGTTCTGGTTCGTTCTTGTGCCGACTAGAAGAACGAGATCCGCATTTTGGACTACTGGAAGCGTATGGCATCCCAGTGACTTTGGGCCCACCAATGACGCTAAAACGCCTCCAGAAAGTGGGTGAAATTCATCCACCGCCCCCTTCCCCATATTGGTTGTGAAAACTGGCAACGAGCATTTCTCCTGCAGCAGCCTCAACTCTTCGATTGCGTTTGAAGTGATGACGCCACCTCCTGCGATGACAACCGGATTTAGGGCGGCAGCAATCGCATCGGCGGCAATTTTGATTTGCTCATCTGAAGGTCTGTATCTATCGAGCGGCCAGTTTCCGAGGCTGTGGCGTCTTACCCGTGTCTGCGTTACCGCTTTAGCCCGTAATAAATCAGCAGGAAGGAGCAGGGCGACGGGGCCTGGTCTTCCGGATGTCGCTGCTGTAAACGCTGCGTCGATGTAATCGTCGACACGATCCGCTACATTGATGCGCTTGACCGATTTCGTGCAGGATTGAAAGAGGCTGATCTGATCAAGGTCCTGGAATGCGTTGCGGTCCGTCTGATCACGCTCGACATCTTGTACTAATGCGATGACGGGAACGCTTGCTTTCATGGCTTCCGCCAAGGGTGCTACGAGAAGTGCTGCTGCCGGGCCATTTTGGGCCGCAACAACTCCCACTTTCCCCGAACGACGGGCATATCCATCAGCCATCGCACCGCCCATGTTTTCCTGCCGGTAGGCGACTTGCCGGATGCCTAGTTTCTCGGCAGCCAGGATCACTGCTGACGGGAGGCTTTGACCGAAAATAAACTCAACGCCGTGCCTCATCAGGCCGATGGCGATCTGCTCCGCAACCGTGAAGTTTGAGGTATTCGTGGGCATTATGCGGCCTCCCCGGCTTTGTTAAGATCGGAAACTAGAAAGTCGTCAAAGACGGAAATGATTTGGTCCGCATCTGCTTCGCTCATCGGAGTAGAGAGCGAGGCTGCCGCTCCTCTCGGCAAGATGATGCCATTTGCTGCGAAATGGCCATGCAGGCGGCTTAGTGTCTTTTCGTCGTCGGAAATAGCGTGCGTCTGTCGGACAGTCCCCGACGCTGTTGAACTGGCATGGATGCGAAATAACGAAGCAGCGCCAGTCACGAAAAAAGCTGCGCCGTGATGGGCAATGCGCGACGCCAAACCGCCCCTGACGCGGTCGCCCAGATCTTCGAGCCGTTCGAAGGTGGCTCTCGTCAAACTCTCCATTGCGACTTTGCCCGCCATCATCGAAACAGGATTCGCTGCAAAAGTGCCACCTTGTGGCAGTCCCGCAATCTTATTGTCACTTGCAAATAGGCTCATGACTTCAGCGCGTCCCCCAACCGCACCTATGGGGAAGCCCCCGCCAATAATCTTACCCATCGTAATCAGGTCCGGTTCAAGACCGTATCGATGGGAGGCTCCATGAAATCCTTGGCGCAAGTTGAGAACCTCGTCGGCTATCAGTATCACGCCATGTTTCTTCGCCAGGAGGTTGACGGTCTCAAGAAATTCGGGATGCGGCCGCATAAGGCCCGCGCGGCTAGGCATGGGATCAATGAGAAGTGCGGCAAGACGATGCGAGTTCTCCTCCACTTTAAGTTTCAGATCGTCTATATTGTTAAAATCAATGACGATTACATCGTCGAGAACATGGCTCGGCGTACCAGCGAAGCTTGAAACCGGCATACCACCAGCGGTCTTCTGTCCGGCTTCCGCCCAGTCGTAAGCCCCGTGATAAGCGCCTGCCAGTCGCGCGACAGCGGTCCGTCCTGTTGCTGCTCGCGCTGCTTTGATCGCAAACATGACGGCGTCGGTACCGCTCGTGACAAAGCGTATTTTCTCAACCGCAGGAATTCGATCGACCAATAGTTCGGCAAGCTCGATTTCATGTCTCATGGGGTTGGCAAAACACGTGCCGCGGCGCAGTGCTGCGGCCGTCGCCTCGACCACAGGTGGAAATCCGTGACCATGTATAAGCGTCGTGAAGTTGTTGTTCAGGTCAAGAAAACGGCGCCCATCGACGTCCGTTAGATATGCGCCCTCGCCGAAATCGGCGAAGACGGGAAAAGGATCTCTTTCAACCGTCGCCCTCGTGATGCCGCCCGGAAACACCGAGCGTGCACGCTCGAAGAGTTCCTCCGATCGCTTCCCCCCGCTCTTTAGCGCCGCCGCTGCACTGCGATTTGATGTCATAATCTCTGTCCTCATCAAGTTTAAAGAACAGGTTTACCTGCCCTTCACATTTTGTTGCAACAAAATAAGGAGGAGTCAATATGTGACATCAATTATTAGATTAGGCTTCAGTCCGGTTCGCCTGGCGCTTCTCGACGTAATTTCCTGTAACCGTCGCGAATATCGTTCTCAAAAGCAGCCCGTACACTTATCGGGTCTTTCTCGATCAGAGCCTCGATCACGACGACATGATTGTGCACGCCGCTGCGAGTTTCCGCGAATTCAGGGTACAGATTGAGAAGGGTTGGCCCGATGCGCACCCACAGCGATTCTATCATCTCCAGCAGGCCGCTCATGCCGCATAGATTATATACCGCGAAGTGAAATTCTTTATTGTGCCAGAGCGCGTCCTGATACCTAGCTTCTTCCAATGAAACATTGATAAATCCTTGTATTTCTTGCAATTTTTTTATCGTTTCGGCAGTCGCGTTGCGCGCACCATATTCAGCAGCAGTGCCCTCAAGCGCGATCCGGGTGACCGTTATGTCCTTCAACTGACTACGACTTATGGTCGGCACAACCAGAGTTTTAGGCCCTGAAAATACAAGCGCCGACTCGGTTATGAGCCGATTGAGGGCGTCACGAGCCGGCGTCGTGCTAACGTCCAACTCGGCCGCCACGCCTCTGACGGTGAACTTATAGCCCGGCGCGTAGCGCCCTCTGATCATACGCTCCCGGAGAACGTCGTACACGGCGTTCCCCTTACGCTGTCCCTGGACAGCTACATCACCCTCATCGCGCGTACTGGCCGTCATTTTCCCTCGGTCCTTGTTGACTTACTTTATTTTTGATGTCACAAAAATCGAGTGTGAACTAATTGCAAAGCTTATGTGACGCCAATTTCCGATTTCTACCACGCTTTGGATGTCTCGTCGCCGGGTCTGTTTTGTTCTTACACACTCGCTGACTTCATAGGCTGATCTGCAGCTATAAGATGAGGAGGATACATTTTGATTGGAGAAACCTTGCACCTTAATCGCTTGGTAAAAAGATACGATGAGACACTCGCCGTCGATGATCTGAATTTAACCGTCAATGCTGGAGAGTTCGTTTCCGTGCTCGGACCATCCGGCTCCGGCAAGACAAGTATTTTGTCCATGGTTGCCGGGTTCGAGAGGCCGAGCAGTGGAGAAATCCTCATCGGTTCGAGAAACGTGACTCAGCTTGCTCCCAATGACCGTGACATCGGTATGGTGTTCCAAAAGTACGCTCTCTTCCCCCATCTGACCGTAAGACAGAACATTGCCTTCCCCTTGAAGTTGAAAAAACGATGGAAAGAGAGATGGCGGTCGCGAGCAGACGAGATGCTTGAACTTGTTCAACTGGCTTCATTTGCGGACAGACTTCCCGCTCAATTGTCTGGCGGGCAGCAGCAACGTGTTGCTGTAGCGCGCGCTCTCGCTTTCGAACCGCCTCTGATGCTGATGGATGAGCCGTTGGGAGCCTTGGACAAGAAGCTTCGAGAAGCCATGCAGATTGAAATTAAAAGGATTCAGCAATCCGTTGGCGCGACAATTCTCTACGTGACGCACGATCAGGAAGAAGCGCTGACAATGTCGGATCGGGTCGCCATTATGAAAAGCGGAAGGGTTGTACAAATCGGCACCCCCGTTGAGCTTTACCGAGCGCCAAAGTCGATGTTTGTCGCAGATTTCGTGGGTAGGATGAATTTTCTCGAAGGTGACAGGCTTTTTACAAAGGAGGGCGGACAGCAAATACGTTTATCCGAGAATACTGTTCTCACAATGCTAGCAGACTGCGGTATTCAAACGGATTCATCAGGCGAAGAAGAAAGGGTGACGATTGCCTTGAGGCCTGAGCTCATTGGAATAGAGGCACGCAAGGAAAGGAAACCAAATCGAATTCCAGGTGTAGTAGAACACTCCATCTTTATGGGCCCACATAACGTACTGATCGTCCGTCTAAGTCTGCCGGGGCGGCCAGCAGTCGAGGCGCAGATACCCCACTTCTCCAGCGTGGAACCCTTTGAATCCGGGCAGGAGGTCGATGTCATCATCGAACCTACCACATTGACCTGTTTCTCTGCATCCGAGAGGTGCGCTGCATGAGGGTCTTTCTAAAGAAGTCACGTCGCCCGCAATGGCAGAGCGTATTGCTCGCACCTTCCTCAGCAACGACGTACTCCCACTCAACAGCGATACTTTTGCTATTACCATTTCTGGTGGTGATGCTCGCGGGTTTCGTTTATCCGCTCGTCAAATTGGTCGCTTTGAGCCTGCCTGATTTGAGCTTCCACAACTACATCAGGATCGTAGACGAACCGCTTTACCTAGCTGTTCTGTTTTCAACAGTCGCTGTCGCTGTTGCAGTTATGGGCGCTGCGCTTCTTCTTGGATTTCCAGTCGCATATGTTATGACGCGCCTCAAAGGGCCATGGGCCACAATCGTAGCAGCCTGCGTTATCATCCCCTTGTGGACCTCTGTACTCATCAGATCATACGCCTGGATTGTGCTCCTGCAACGCAACGGCTTGATCAACGAATTACTTATCTCTGCAGGCATGATCTCTAGTCCGTTAAAGATGATTTACACCCAGGGTGCAGTCATCTTGGCAATGACGCATGTTCTGCTTCCCTTCATGATCCTTCCCATTTATGCCGCCCTGCGTGCGATACCACACCACTTCATAAACGCGGCGCGAACCCTCGGATCCGGACCGATTCACGCATTCGTCAGGATCACAGTGCCCTTGGCGCTCCCTGGGATATTTGCAGGATGCGTCATGTGCTTTGTGCTGGCCCTCGGCTTCTACGTCACGCCAGCTCTGGTCGGTGGACCGGGTTCATTGATGATGGCGACACTCATAGGTCAGCAAACGACGGTCCTGCTTGATTGGCCGTTCGCCGCAGCGCTGTCCACTGTTCTGTTGGCGTTCACTCTGACAGTCATCATCCTCTTTAGAAAGACGTTAGCACTTAGCAAAGGATTGACCAGTGGTATCTGACAACCTCAGCCTCGCCTCGCACGATTTGCTGACCAAGCAACCTCATGCTCTTGCTCCTGTAAGAGTCGTTATGGGGACGATGCTCTCAGCATCAATCATCACAGCAATTCTAGTATTCCTTGTTCTTCCGACATTGTTGGTGGTTCCGTTAAGTCTGAATGATGGATCCTACCTGGAATTCCCGCCGCGCGGCTTAACCCTGAAATGGTATCAAGCGTATTTCGCTGATGTCGATTGGATGAGCGCCACTCGCTTTAGCTTGAAGATCGCATTTCTGACCGCAATATTATCCACGCTAATCGGAACTATGGCATCTTTAGCCATCTCGAAAAGCACGCTGCCGGGCCGTGGGTCGCTTCAGGCGCTCGCGCTCGGTCCCATGATCGTTCCGCACGTCGTTGTCGGTGTCGCACTTTATCTGGTGTTTTCGCCGCTACGAATGACTGGCACGACTTACGGCTTCGTTCTTGCGCACACAGTGCTCGCTGTTCCGTACGTCGTGATTGTCGTCGGCGCTGCATTGCAGAAACTCGACAACACCCTCGAACTGGCGGCAAGAAGCTGCGGTGCAAACCGTGTCCAAGCATTCTTCTTAGTAGAATTGCCCATTATCGCCCCGAGTGTGGCGGCGGCCGCGGTCTTCTCATTCCTCGCATCCTTCGACGATGCGACAGTCTCCTTTTTCATCTCGGACATCGCAGGCAAGTCCATCGGAAGAAAGATGTTCGAGGACATCGACTTCAATCTGACACCTATAATAGCAGCTGCATCAACCGTGCTTATCGCCTTTTCGCTTGTTCTCATGGCTTGCGCACAACGGCTGACAGCGAAGCGCTCGAAATAGAATAATCAACAGCTCGAAAGGACTTCAAAATGATCCACTCCGGTCAGACGCCGAAGGCTTGCCAAATTTTGGTCGGTTATTCGGTCGCAGCTACACTGCTTGCCACAGCGCTCATGCCATTTTCCGCAGAAGGGGCTGAAAATGTCGTCATCGCCACAACAGGAGGAACATACGAAAAAGTTTTACGTGAGGAATGGTTCGATCCCTTCACGAAAGCGACCGGCATCGAAGTCCTAGCAGTTTCTGCTACCGACGCTGAAAAGCGAGCCAAAGCATCAGCGATGGTGCAAACTGGGAACGTGACTTGGGATCTGTTCTTAGAAGGAGAAATCCAGGCGGGATCCCAGCGCCACTTCGACATCACCGAGGACTTGACCCAGTTTTGTAAGCGGTACACCCAAAACATCGATCTGGTCTCCGACGCTTGTGCAAGAGGGGGTGCGCGTCTTCAGTCGACCGCGACGCTTCTAGCGTATAAGCCAAGCGAAGGCGCCGAAAATCCCAAAAATTGGGCCGACATGTGGGACACCGAGCGTTTTCCTGGAGGAAGGGCGTTCCCCAATTTTGACGACCCCTGGCGGGTATTGGCAGCTGCTCTGCTAGCGGATGGTGTCAGCAAGCAAGACCTTTTCCCTTTGGACGTCGATAGAGCTCTGCGGAAACTTGAAAACATCCGCCCGGCGGTTGAGCTCTGGTGGAAGACCGGCGACCAGAGCGTTCAAGGCTTTCGAAACGGCGAGTACAGTCTCGGTCAGATTTGGCTGACGAGGGCAAAAGCCCTCCAGACTGAGGGCTTTCAAATCGGCTGGACTTACGATGGCGCATTTCTGGTTGGCGACCGAATCGCACTCATAAAAGGAGCAAAAAACCACGACAATGCACTCAAACTCGTCGCTTTCTGGCTCGAACATCCCGAAGCTCAAGCGAAAGCATGCGAGCGGCTTTCGTGTACGCCTCCAAGTCGCAGCGCCATCGAGATGATGTCAAAAGAAGCGCGAGAAGGGTTGCCATCTGCAGAGGAGATGGACAGCAAGGTCATCATTCCCAATGCCGAGTGGATAAACGCAAACATGGGATTGCTTGTCCAGCGGTGGAACAGCTGGATTCGCTGAGCGTGAAACATTTCTCAAGGCTAAGAGCAGCTGTACTTTCCACATGAATACGCGCTTAAGGCGGCGAGATGTCACGGGGCACTCTCATCGAGCTGTCGCCTCCGCGATTCTCGAAAAGCCTACAATCGCGCTTCAGCGCGTTGGAAAGATGCCCGTTGAACTGAAAGCTACAGGACGGCTGTAACCGAGATACGGTTAAGATAATCGATATGCCCAACGAGCCGAGAGCGGGCGCGATAATCAAGTTCCGTTGTGGTGCAACGTTGTCCGGCTGCGGGACACCGCGAAGTTACGACTTTCAAACTCTCATCGAAATTTCCTCTCGCTTATTTCTAGGCGGGAGACCTCACCCAGAAATCAGATCATCGTGTTCGCAGCTGTCAGACGCTGCGCTGTCTAGGGAGCCACATCGTGGAAAACTTTGACCTCGTATCGAAATTGAAAGATCCAAGCCTCTTTGTAGAAAGGGCGTTTGTTGATGGCGAATGGATGGCGACCGGAAGCGGAGCAACATTCGATGTTCTCGACCCTGCGACAGGTCGTAGGATCGCGTCGGTGCCAGATCTCGATGCGGACGACCTCGAAAAAGCTATCCACGCTGCCAGCCACGCGCAGAAGTTTTGGGCTAAGCTGACGGGCAAGCAGCGTGCTTCAACGCTGCGAAGATTCCACGATCTTGTAGTAGAAAACGTAGATGATTTGGCGATTATTCTAACAGCTGAAATGGGCAAGCCACTCCAAGAAGCCCGGGGAGAGATTCTCTACGGCGCCGCATATATCGAATGGTTCGCAGAAGAGGCAAAGCGTCTGAACGGCGATGTGATTCCGGCTCATCAGGCCGATAAGCGCATCCTCGTTATAAAAAGGCCAGTCGGCGTCGTTGGCGCCATCACGCCATGGAATTTTCCGAACGCGATGCTTGCCCGCAAGTTGGCGCCCGCCTTGGCAGTCGGCTGCTCAATTATCGCAAAGCCAGCCGCACAGACGCCGCTTTCGGCGCTGGCTCTCGCCGTCCTTAGCGAACGCGCCGGCATACCAAGAGGTGTCTTCAATGTTGTCACATCAAGCGACGCGGAGATGGTCGGACAAAGTTTCTGCGCAAATGAGTTGGTCGCGAAGATCTCGTTCACCGGGTCGACCAATGTCGGCCGCATTCTGATGCGTCAAGGAGCCGATCAGATCAAGAAGTTCAGCCTTGAGCTAGGTGGCAATGCGCCTTTTATAGTGTTTGACGATGCCGACATTGACGCAGCCGTCGAAGGGGCTGTTGCGGCTAAATTCCGGAATGCAGGCCAAACCTGCGTGTGTGCAAATCGCATCTATGTCCAATCAAGCGTCTATGATGAGTTTGCGGCCAAGCTCGCAAAACGCGTTGAAGCCCTCAAGGTAGGGAATGGCTTTGATGCTGGCGTAGAGATCGGACCTCTGATTGACGGCAACGCGATGAAGAAGGTTAGGGGCCATCTCGATAACGCTTTGGCAAACGGTGCACGCGTGGTGGCCGGCGGTTCTTCAGCCCAACACGGCGGACAGTTCTTTGCTCCCACCGTGCTCGTCGGGGTCACCTCGGACATGAAAGTTACTCGCGAAGAGACCTTTGGGCCTTTGGCTCCTCTCATCTCGTTCGATTCGGAAGAGGAAGTGATCCGCTTGGCCAATGATTCTAAATTCGGCCTGGCCGGCTATTTCTACTCGAAGGATTTCGCCCGCATTTTCAGGATAGCCGAGGATATGGAGACTGGAATGGTCGGCGTAAACACAGGCCTTATCTCTACGGAATTGGCCCCTTTCGGAGGTGTCAAGCAGTCTGGACTCGGACGTGAGGGATCGAAATACGGCATTGATGACTACACCGAGCTCAAGTACGTTTGCTTGAGTTTTTAAAAGCACTGGCACGTTGCCAGAATGGGTTCGCTGAGCAGTAAGCATGGCGTCTATTTGGAGGCGGCCGGTACCAGTGTGCTCAAACGAGAAGCCAGACCGCAACGCTGCAGGTAATCAGTCAGCGGGTGCTCGTGAAGACAGAATGACCGTGCGCTCGCCGACAATTCCGACTTCGACCCACTCATACATAGCTGCATGCTTTGCCGCTGATTGCACTGTGAGATATGGATTCGAAAGAGGCATGTACAGGGCCAGCTAATGAGCGGAATAGAACCCTCCTCCCCTCTGCTGTTTGACGGTAGATCTCATCCGATCTCTAAGAGCCTCTTGGTTCAAAATCCAACTTCTAACTTTCGTATATTTGGTAATGGGAGTTAAACAACGAATGTTAGACAAATATTTTATCTGCGTCTCAGAAATAGTTAGCGCTCATTGACTGAGACTTGGCCCAGCCCATTCGGTTCCCCACTTCAACAAAACGGGCGGGGCGAAACAACACAGACCTTCCTGCCGCTTGTCTTCTTCCGTCAATGCATCCGTGGACAGTGCGCAAGCCACTTGTGGTGAGCAACGTGCGTCAGCAAGTTGGGTTCAGCCGTAGGGCGGCGCTCAATAAGTTGAGGGCCTACTGGCACAGTTTGACTTGCGTGGTGGACAAGGCTCCGGCAACGTTCTGCAGGGACAGCGGGCCGCCTGAATGACGCAGCCAGTTTAGTCGGGCGTGCTGCCAAAGACCATTGCGGGACCATTTCCCTGTTCACGACCATTTTCGATCATCTCTACTGATTGACAGGATAGCGGAAGAGCCTCCCCCCTGCGACACAACGTCTACGTCAACTCGAAACGGATTTGCTGCACACCTTCCCAAAGCGTCTTGTTACCCAGCACGGACAAATTTTCGAGGTTAGACGTGATGGTGATGAAATGGTTGCCAGCGAGCTGTCCCATCTTGGACGAAAAATCGACACCGCCGTAAGCGAGCAAGATTTCCGTCTCGCTGATGCCGCCGGGATAGAGGATGATATGGCCGGGTGCTGGATGGCTTGTGTGGTTTTCGTAGCCGACACCGAAATTATAGTCGCCGAGTGGGATCCATACGCCTTCACCCGACCAGCGAACATGGACGATCTGGCCTTCAAAGGGCAAACGTTCGATGAAAGCCTTGCAGGTTTGCGGTGCTTTTTCGGTCTCGAGCACTGCGTCGAAGACGAACGGGCCAGCGGTGATCTTCAGTTTCATAAATTCACGTCTCCGGATTGGTTAGATGGATTTTGTGTTTTTGGTGCGCGCTGCACGGTAGGTGCCATCGCCTTTTTTCCCGACAAGTTCGCCATCGCTCACCATCACACGGCCGCCGAGGATGACGGTGATGGGCCAGCCAGTAACCTCGACGCCTTCATAGGGCGAATAATCGGCACCATCGTGCAGATCGGCGTGGCGTATCGTGCGATTGATGGTCGGGTCCCAGATGGCGATATCGGCATCCGCCCCGATCGAGATCGAGCCTTTTTCCGGGTAGAGACCGTAGGTCTTGGCATGGTTGGTTGTCGAAAGAGCAACGAAGCGCGGCAGATCGATGCGCCCCTTCATAACGCCTTCGGAGAACAGGATCGGCAGGCGCGTCTCGACACCAGGAATGCCGTTGGGTATGTGGCGGAAGCTCTCAAGTCCTTTGGGGCTACGCTTGCCGCGCTCGTCATCATAACGGAACGGGCAGTGATCCGACGAGAACAGATCGAAAATACCGGTTTCGATCCCTCTCCAGCACTCTTGCTGAGCAGCCTTGTCGCGGGGTGGCGGAGAGCAGACGAATTTTGCGCCCTCCCAATCCATGCCGTCCAAATCGTCTGCCGTCAGCACCAAATATTGCGGGCAGGTCTCTCCGACCACCTTGATGCCACGGGCACGGGCCCGTGCGATTTCCTCCATCGCTTCTCCGTTGGAGACATGCACGATAACAATGGGCACATCGACGATTTCGGCCAGTGTGAGCGCCCGGTGTGTGGCTTCGCGTTCGACCGCGACCGGGCGGGTCGAGGCATGAACACGCGGCGCAACGTCGCCTGCCGCTTCATGCCTCGCAATGAGAAAGCGAATGGCGTCTTCGTTCTCACAATGGACCATGACAGTCGCGCCCGTCGCACGGGCTACATCGAGAGTCTTCAGGATTTCCGCATCGTTAAGCCGAAGCCCTTCGTAGGTCATGAACACCTTGAAAGATGAATATCCGTCCGCAGCCAGAGCCGGGAGCTCCTGCCCAAGGAGACTATCTGTCGGGTCGGAAACGATGAGGTGGAAGCTCACATCGGTATAACAGTTGCCTTCGGCGAGCTGGTGATAGGCGTTCAGCGCCTCGCGCATCGGCCTCTCCTTCTCTTGCAGGCAAAACGGCATGATTGTGGTGTTGCCGCCGAAAAGGGCAGACCGGGTGCCACTTTCAAAATCGTCGGCCATGACGATGCCGTCTCCCGACGGTTGGGAGATGTGGACGTGGCTGTCGATGCCACCGGGCAGAACGTATTTGCCGCTGGCGTCAATTGTACTGGCACCACCCTCAAGCTCTTCGCCGATCTGCACGATCTTGCCGCCGAGGATGCCGATGTCGGCTTTAAAGACGTCTGAGGCGGTCGCGATCGTGCCACCCTTGATGATTAGGTCAAATTTGGTCATGTCAAAACTCTCAATGGTGAAGGATCTTGCTGAGAAATGCCTCGGTGCGTGGATTGTGGCGGTTGCTGAAGAAATCTTCCGTCGGGCGGTCCTCGACAATTTCGCCCTGGTCGATGAAGATCATCCGGGTCGCGACCTTGCGGGCAAAGCCCATCTCATGTGTGACGACCATCATCGTCATGCCTTCACTGGCAAGACTGGTCATCACATCCAACACTTCGGAGATCATTTCGGGGTCAAGGGCTGATGTAGGCTCGTCGAACAACATTGCTTTCGGGTTCATGGCCAGCGCCCGGGCTATCGCAACGCGCTGCTGCTGTCCGCCAGACAATTGGCCGGGATATTTGTGGGCGTGCCCTGTCATACCCACTCGATCCAGAAGATCCATGGATCGCCTTTTGGCAATGCTTTCGCTGCGATGAAGAACGATGCGCTGTGCCAGCATGATATTGGCTTCGATCGTCAAGTGCGCGAAGAGTTCGAAATTCTGAAACACCATACCGACGCGTGAGCGCAGATCGGGAAGATTTGTGCCGGGATCGTTGACTTCTATACCGTCCACGCGGATCGACCCTTCCTGAAAGGGTTCCAGTGCGTTGACACACTTGATCAGTGTCGATTTTCCAGAGCCGGACGGTCCACATACCACGACGACTTCCCCTTTGGAAACACTCGTCGAGCAATTCTTGAGAACGGCAAAATTGCCATAGTATTTCGTGATGCCGGTGATCTCGATCATGATCTCACTCCCTGAAAACGATGGATGGAAAAAGCCGACAAATCCCGGCCGGGATCTCGGCCAAGGACGAGACTGGCGGTGAGTTGGCCGACGAGAGGCCCGAGCGTATATCCATTGGATGTAACAGCGTTGAAGAAACCGGGCATGCCAGGATGTTCTCCCAGGATCGGCGCGCCGTCGATGTTGATATTCATGGCAGCCCAACTGCGGATGACATGCAGTTTTCGCAGGCCCGGCACAACATGCTGCGCCACCCAGAGATTGCCCTCCAGACTGGAAAACATCGGGCGAGGATGGCTGTGAACCGGGTCAAGGCCAGCCGTCCAGCCACCGCCGATCAGGAAGTTGCCATTGGCAGCCTGTTTCAGTGTCAGATGACGATCGGCATGGGCGACCAGATGCGAAATCGCTGGCGCAGCAGCCTCGGTCACCACCATTTGCAGCGGCGCCCCGAACACAGGCACATCAAGACCTAACATTTCCCCGACGCGTGAAGCGAAAGCACCGGCAGCATTTACGATGCGTCCTGCCCGCAAGGCTCCCCGCGAGGTCTCGATGGCGAAGCCTGATTCGTCACGACGGATCGACAGCACTTCGGTCCGGTCAAATACACGGGCACCGGCTTCCACCGCGCCATCATGGACGTGGCGCGTCGCAACAAGCGGATTGATCTTGCCTTCCATTGGACAATAGGAGGCACCAATCATCAGCGGCGAAAGGGCTGGCTCCAGCTTTCGCAAGTCGTCAGCACCAATGACATGGCAATCAATGCCATTTTCGCGTTCGACCCGCGTCTTCTCCTCGAGGAAGCGCATATGCGCTTCGGTTTCGGCAACCATCAGGCCACCCGTGATCTTCATCTCGAAATCGCGACCAAGCTTCTTCTCCAGCATCTGCCAAAGCGCAATGGAGTCTCGCTGGAGAGGAAGCGTCTTTGCCGCTGGTCCTCCACCTGCTTCGGCGCGGGCTCCATGATCAAATGACAACAATTGCGCATGCAGGCTGCCAGCATTGCCGCCCGATGCCAGACCGCCCGGAAAGCCACGTTCCAACACGACAACATCTTCGCCCGCTTCCGCCAGAAACAGGGCGCAGGAAAGCCCGGCGACCCCTGCGCCGATGATAACGGTGGACGCTTCCCTAAACGGCAGCGGTTCGGAATGCGGCAGCGGCGGACGCTCTGGCAGAAGCGCCCGTTTGTGCCCTCCCCACTCCGGTTTCTCAACCGCAAGCGCGGCGAGAGGCACCGGGCGAAGTGGCATCTGCGGGGCAAGGAGGCCGTTGGTCTCACTCATGGGCCGGCCGGTCAGCTCTGTGAGGGTGCGGCCACAATAGCGGCTTTGGCAGCGCCCCATACCGGCACGCGTTAGGCGTTTCAGTGTTGCGATGTCCGGCGGTCCCTGAACAGCGAGATGCTTGAGGGTGCCGATTGCCACACTTTCGCAACGGCAGGCGAGTGCGGTATCTGCGGGTTCCAACGGCGTTGCAGACGGGGCAAATAGACGCCAAAGGGCCGCTTGGAACGCTTTGGCACGCGCAAGCTTTTTTTGGGCTGTAGAGTCTGGCCGGGCCTTCAAGCCAAGTTTGCCAGCAATTGCCAGACCGGCAAGCCTACCTTCAGCCATTGCCAGGTGGGCACCACCAAACCGCACAGCTTCTCCGACGATATGGATATGAGGCAGCGAGCTTTCACCATCCTCGGAACATTGCGCCGTGAGTGCGCCATTTTCGCTCACGCTGTGGGCGCATCCCAGCAATCGCGATAGCTCATTGGACGAGGTAAAATTGCCGCCAAGCAAAACGGTATCGACTTCGAAGGTCGTTTCGCCGCCTGGACCAGAAACCGTAACCGCTTCTACCCTGCCATCACCCCTGATATCAGAAATTTGCGCATTCCAGGCGAGCTTGACGCCTGCTCGTTCCAATCTCGCGATCTCTTTCATGCCTTTCAGGGCAAGCGCCGCATCATGGCGAAAGACACTCAACGCTTCGATAGGCCTGCTCCATGGTGCGCTGGCCTGCTCCACCAGACAGATGACGTCACCGCCAACCTTGATGATTTCGCTTGCGACCTGAAAATTGAGAGGACCGTTTCCGGCGATCAGAACGCGTCGACCGGGAAGCGTGCCATAGCTGCGCAGCAGGGTTTGCGCTGCACCCGCGGTCATCACACCCGGCAGCGTCCAACCCTTGACGGCTGGCGGTCGCTCGAAGGCACCCGTGCCGATGACCAGCATGGCAGGTCGGCAATAAAAAATACCATCATGGCCCAGGCAGGAGATGACCGGCCTTCCATCTTCTCCATGGGCTGCGCCCCAAACGTTCACGCCTGAGAGAATGGTCACGCCAAGCGAATGTGCTCTTTCTATCAACGCAGCACCATCTGCTGCCTGCCGGTCAGCCTTGAGCGCCAAACGGGCAAGATCAGTGTTGGGCTGTTTGAAAAACTGGCCGCCAGATGTGTGCCGCTCATCGACCACGGTCACGGACGCCCCGGCTTCCGCCGCTGCCACCGCCGCAGCCAGACCACCGGGACCTGCTCCGATAACCAGCAAATCCATGTCCATCTCGACAAGCTTTGATGGGACAGGCCTGAGGTCGGCAAGATCACCAGACAAAATGTCGGGACGCGCCTGCTGGCGATCGATGCGCATGCCGTCTCGAACGGGCGTCATACAGGCGCGCTGGCTAGTGCGGCCATCGACCGTCACAAGGCAATCGTGACACACACCCATACCGCAAAACAGACCACGCTTCTCCCCTGCTGCATCAGTGGAGAAGTCTGCTCGACCCTGCGCGGTCAGCGCAGCGGCAATAGAAAGGCCCGGATCCACACGATGCGCGACACCATCGATATGGACGGTCACTCCTGCATTCTGAATGATCAAACCGGGCATCCGTTTTTCTCCGGCTCAGTTCTGGGGAAAGCTTAAGCCGAAACGCTCGACCAAAGCTTTCATCGCGCCATCCTGCGCTGACGGCAGCGGCAGACGCGGCGGCAGCGGCGATCCTGCCGCAAATCCCATATGGTTCAACAGAGCCTTTGAGCCAGCGACATAAGCCTGCCCTCCAACCGCCTGAATGATCGGCAGCCACTCCAGATAAAGCGCACGTGCTTCATCGTATTTCTTCTCATCAGCTGCGAGTGTGAAGATGCGCGACATGGCCGCTGGTGCCACATTGGATGCAACGGCTACCCATCCTTGTGCCCCCATGACGAAAGATTCAAAACCGAGAATACCGCCAAAAGGCGTCATGTTGTCACCGGCCAGGCGAACGATATCGCGGATCCGCGTGACTTCAAGCGTCGATTCCTTAACATAGTCGCAGCCATCAATCTCGGCAATGCGAGCCAGAAGCTCAGGCTTCATATCCACATTCGATGTCGCAGGGTTGTTGTAGACCATGATCGGAATGGAAATTGAGCCGGCGATGGTTCGGTAATGCGCTACCAACTCGTCGTCTGTCGGCGTGGAGTAGAAAGGTGGGATGATCATCACGCCATTCGCGCCCATCGCTTCGGCCTTGCAGCTCAAGCGAACTGCTTCCCGCGTATCTTCCGCACCTGTTCCGATCAGCACTGGAACCCGTCCGGCGGCGGTTTGGATGACCGTGCGGGCAACATCTTCCCAATCCTGATCGGAGAGTGAAAGGAATTCCCCCGTCGAACCAAGAGGAATCAGTCCATGCACGCCCTCCCGGATCTGCCAATCCGTAAAGGCAGCGAGTGCTGGCAAATTGACTTTTCCATCTGCGTCGATGGGAGTGATCATCACGGTGAAGACACCACGAAACGTCTTTGGCATGCAATAAGTCCTTTATTGAGTATCAGCGCTTTTCAGTGAGTAGCAGCGGTGCAGTCGACTGGCCGAAGCGCTTTTCGATGTGCCGTTGTACAAAGTCCCAGAGGGTCGTCAGGAGAAGGTAGTAGATGGCAGCCACGGCGAAGAGTTCGAGCACCATAAACTTCTCCTGGATCAGCACCTGGGTGCGCCGCAGCAGTTCTTCCATTGAAATGACCGATGTAACCGATGTCGTCTTCAGCAGACCATTGACCGAGTTACCGAGGGGCGGAATGATAACCTTGAAAGCCTGCGGCATGACGATGTGGCGCATAATCTGACGCTCGGTCATGCCCAAGGCCCTTGCCGCACGGGCCTGTCCTGCGGGAACTGCCTCGATGCCGGAGCGGATAATCTCCGCCAGGTAGGCCGCTTCATTCAAAGCCAGTCCGATCAACGCAGCCTCAACAACGGAAAACTTGATCCCGAGCTGAGGTAGTGCCGTATAAAGCACGATCAACTGCACAAGCAGCGGCGTGCCACGGAACAGCCAGATATAGAACCAGCCGACGCACCTCATCAGCCTTAAATTGGATCGGCGCATCAGCGCGACGACAAAGCCGAGCAGCAGGCCGAACACGAGTGAGACGCAGGTCAGCCAGATCGTAGTGACGACGCCACCAAGGATAAAGGGATTGACGAGATAGTCGAAGAAGCCTGACCAGTTCCAGTACGACATGGTGGGACCTTTATTGTTAAGGGGATGCCGGACGAGCCGGCATCCGTCAGAATGGTGAACCGTTCAGATCAGCGGTTTGGACCCTTGACCGAATAGTCGCCGGCGATCATCGGCAGGCCGTAGCTGTCGAAGAGTTTTCCCAGAGAACCATCTGCCTTCATGTCTTTGAGGACGCCGGATACCGCGTCTGCAAGTGTTGCACTCTTGAAGGCAACGGCAACAGGCGCTGGATAAAGGCCACTGACGGCACGGCGGAAATCGCCACGGCTATCATATTCCTTTGCGACACCATCGATTGAAACAACACCTTCGACTTGACCAGCGCGCAGCGCCTGAAAGGCAAGCGCAAAATTATCGAAAGTCTGAATGACGAGCCCCGTCTTGCCGGCGGCCTTGAGTTCGGCGTCAAGAGCACGGGTCTTGGTTTCTTCGAAACCGCCAAGCTCGACGCCGATACGCAGGCCATCCAGGCCATCCTTGTCTTTGACGGTGGTGTTGCTCGTCGCAACGGAAACGCTGATCGCCTGATCCTCGTAAGGGATCATTTGCATGATGGCCGCGCGCTCTTTCGTGAAGAATATTCCAGTATTGATCATATCCCATCGGCCAGCCTGAAGACCGGGGATCATCGCCGAAAATTCGATACGGACATATTCGGGCGTAAGGCAAAGACGCTTGGCGATTTCCTTGCCAAGCTCGACACGCATCCCTTTGAGCTCGCCGCTGGAATCAACGAACTGCATTGGCGGCAATGTTGGATTGGTCGACATGGTCAGCGTGCCGGGCTTGACCAGTTCGGAATCAGCGACCTTAGGCGCGCAGCTTTGTGCGAACGCAGACGCGGAGGTGCATACTAAAAGTACGGACGTGAGTGTGATTGTGCGGAATGACATAGAAACCCTCTGGTTTTTCGATCTTCTTGCGGACCTGCCCAATGATGCTTGTTATCTTCGCATTCATTTGGTATACCATTTTCATACACAATCATTTGCCGTATGCAACATCTTTCCGCAGAGGCTGCAAAAAATTGAATTGGTTTTGTGAGGGGGTTGGATCAGTAGGTGGAAAGCACGTTTCGACGAATCCGATCCAGATGAAGCGTCATCGCGGCGCGGGCCGCTTCCGCGTCACGATCAAGGAGCGCACGCACGATGCCTTGATGATCGCTCAGCCCAGGCTTACGATGGGCGAGCTTGCGCTGGCGTTCGAAGATCGTCGTGTAACGCCGCATCTGCAGAATGGTGTCAGCCATGAAAGGATTGCCGCTGGCATCGGCAATTCCCTGATGCAGCCCATCATCAAATGCCCACACAAAATCAGGATCGGGATCGGGGTCCGCCTCTATCGCATCGAGCATGGCAGCAAGGTCTGCAACGGTTTCCGCGGCTATACCCTTGCAGGCCAACGCCGCAGCGCTTGGTTCGACAAGCATCCGCATCGCAACGCCGTTGAGGTAGTCTGCAAGGGTAACGATCCGCACGGTGAGGACGCCTTTGACGCGCACAAGAAGTCCCTGCCCCTCAAGACGACCCAATGCATCACGCATCGGCGAGCGCGAAACGCCAAGGCGCGCTGCAAGCCTTCTTTCCTGCACGACCGCACCACCTGCAAGTTGCGCCGAAAGAATTTCCGTGAGCAGCGACTGATAGGTTTCATCGGCAAGGCTTCTTTCTGCCGGAACGTCAACATCCATCCTCTCAACTCCGCTGCGTTTGATCACATAGCCCGGTATGGACCAAGGCAGAACACAAGAAAAGCCTTTCTGAAGGTATCGCGCGTGAGTAGTACAGTGGCAACCTGGAGACCGATGAACTTTGACACAAACAGACCCTAACTCCGGTATCGGTAAAACATCCAAGGACGCTGGCCACAAGCTGGCTGCCCTTTCTTACAAAGCCGTTTCGGACATGATCCGCCACCGCCGCCTCAAGGGCGGGCATGTGATTGTTGAAGCGCAACTTGCTGAAATGCTCGGCGTGTCGCGTACGCCTTTGCGCGAAGCGTTACAGCGTCTTGAGGGAGAAGGTCTGGTTCTAAAAGGTGACGGTCGAAACTACGTGGTACGACACGTCGATATCGGCGAATATATCCAGAGCCTGAAACTGCGTCTTTTGATTGAGCCACAGGCGGCTGTTCAAGCTATGCCCGGCATTCCCGGCCGCAAGCTCATCGAAGTGCGGCGCGAGATTGACGAACTGATGGACGCCACAGCCTATCACACGGATGCACACTGGTTTTCAGACGACCACCTGCACAACCTCATCATCGACCATTGTGGCAATGAAGTCATGGCAGGCGTTTTACGCAACCTGCGTGCCGCAACGCGACTGTTCGAGATTGGTCAGTTGAAAGACCGCCTGAAACCAGACTCCACGGAACATCTTGCCATCATTGACGCCTTGCAACGCAATGATTCGGATGCCGCCTTTGAAGCAACGAAAGCGCATATTGAGAGCCTGATTGGATTTGCGCGGATGCACCTCATCATCAATGAATGAGCAACACGAAACCAGGAATGACAGAAAATGCTGACAATCAAACGCCTTAGCATCGAGGATGCACGCGTGCTTATCGAAGGTGCCCGCGCGAAAGCTGAGGAGATCGGCGTACCCATGTGCATCGCCATCACCGATGAATCGGGACAACTGATGGCCTTTGAACGGATGGATGGCGGCAAAATAACGAGTACGATCATTGCGCAGGACAAAGCCTATACGGCAGCGGGGGCAAAAAGAACCACAGAAAGCTACGGTGTCGCCAGCCAGCCAGGCAGCCCGGCATACGGGATCAACTCAGCGATCGGTGGTCGTTTAATGGTCGTCGGCGGCGGTTTGCCTGTGATCATCGACGGCGAGGTTGTCGGCGCGATAGGCCTCAGCTCCGGGACGCCAGCGCAGGACACTCAGTGCGCCCAAGCAGGGATTGAACACTTCATCTCAAGCCTTTCCGGCTCTGCTGAAACGAATAATCTAGATCGGATAAATCAATGATTACAGAGATGTCGCGTGGCAAACTACGCTTTACGTATAAAAACGACAGCTACAGCGCAGAAGGTGAACTGGTCCTTCCAGACGATGAAACTGTAGAGTTTGTTCTCTATAAGCGTTCCATAAAAAATGAAATCTTGGATGAAGCGCTCACAGAAGAAGAAATAGATCACATCAGACAAAGCCTGTACCGTGAGTTCAACAACACGGGACGCAAGTTGACGGTTGAGGAATAAGAGACATCCATTGTAGGAAATGGATGGAGCATTCCTGAAAGCATACCATTGAATACCGGGAGCTTCCGCGGCGATCTCGAGATCTGGTTCGAGCAACTGGTCGAAGACATATCTTCGGGACCTGGGCACGCGCTGTTCCGCGAACGGATCAACGATGTCCGTGCAGCGCAGGCGGCGGCCGGCTACGTCTACCAGAACCTCGTCTGCCTAATCGATCGCTGCGCCGGGCGACTCATGCCAGCTCTCAGCGAAATTGGGCTGGCAGTCGAGGAGTTGCACGAATAGGCTGCCACTCCCTCCGAACTCGTGCGGATCAACTGCGACGCCAATGCAGCCGAGCAAGTGCTGATGCCGCTTCTGACCCGCTTCATGAAGCTGCAGCCGGCAATGCGCTTCGAAATTCGGTCCGAGGGAAGACTGGTCGATATTGCCGAAGGGGGGTTCGACTGCGGTGTGCGTGCTGCGGAACTCGTCCCGAGCGAGATGGTCGCGATCCCAATAGGACCGGATCAGCAGCATATCGTCGTGGCATCGCCTGCCTATCTTGATGATGCGCCTCCCGTCGCAAGCCCATCAGAACTCTCACTTCACCGGTGCATCCAGCTTCGCATGGCCGGCGGGTCGATCTACCGCTGGGAGTTTCAGCGTCGCGGCGAGGATGTCGTCGAGGCAACAAACGGCAACCTCGTCGTCGACCAGTGAACTGCACCCCATTTCGACCGGACAGTCGGCATAAGCAGAAAGGCTCAAGCACAGGCTTG
>NZ_LMNZ01000024.1:130256-130524 GCF_001423445.1 Rhizobium sp. Leaf311
TATTGAGCAGAGTTTTGAACCTGGCGAGACGGTATCATCGACCGCTCGCCGCCATGGCGTTGCGCCCAATCTGCTGTATCGATGGCGCAGGCTATTGAGTGAGGGAGGTGCTGCAGCCGTGGATTCTGACGAGCCGGTTGTCGGGAATTCTGAAGTGAAGAAACTGGAGGATCGCGTTCGGGAGCTGGAGCGCATGCTCGGCCGTAAGACGATGGAGGTCGAAATCCTCCGCGAAGCCCTTTCCAAAGCGGACTCAAAAAAACGGATA
>NZ_LMNZ01000024.1:130618-131200 GCF_001423445.1 Rhizobium sp. Leaf311
ACCGTCGCCGACACGCTGGGCATCTCCCGCTCGAACCTTGTCGAGCGGTTGAAAGGCAGATCAAAGCCACGCGGAGCCTACTACAAGGCTGAGGATGCAGAGCTTCTACCCGCCATTCGCAGGCTGGTGGATCAAAGGCCAACCTATGGCTATCGGCGGATCGCCGCGCTGCTCAATCGCGAAAGGCGAGCCGCCGATCAGCCTGTCGTCAACGCCAAACGGGTTCATCGCATCATGGGCAACCATGCCATGCTGCTGGAGAAACATACGGCCGTTCGCAAAGGCCGCATCCATGATGGCAAGGTCATGGTCATGCGCTCTAACCTGCGCTGGTGCTCCGACGGTCTGGAGTTCACCTGCTGGAACGGCGAGGTCATCCGTCTCGCCTTCATCATCGACGCCTTCGACCGCGAGATCATCGCTTGGACGGCAGTCGCCAATGCAGGCATCTCCGGCTCTGACGTGCGCGACATGATGTTGGAGGCAGTCGAGAAACGCTTCCGCGCAACCCGAGCCCCGAATGCTATCGAGCACCTCTCGGACAATGGTTCGGCTTACACAGCGCGGGACACGAGGATATTT
>NZ_LMNZ01000024.1:131319-131451 GCF_001423445.1 Rhizobium sp. Leaf311
GGACTATAGTCGGATATCAGCTCTACCGGACGCCCAAACAGCGCTCCGGCTCATCGACGGATGGATCGGGGACTACAACGAAATCCATCCCCATTCCGCGCTCAAGATGGCTTCCCCTCGGCAGTTCATCAG
>NZ_LMNZ01000024.1:131561-264638 GCF_001423445.1 Rhizobium sp. Leaf311
ACCAGTCCCGGCTTGTTCTTGCGGCCGCGCTCGACGGTCGCGGCCTTGCGTACGTGACGCGGTGGATGGCGGCTGACGCACTTGCCGACGGGAGACTCCGGCAGGTGCTAGCCGAATGGACGCCGCCCTATCCTGGCCTCTGCCTTTACTATCCGAGACACCGTCACATAGGGGCGGGAATGCGCGCGTTTCTCGACTTTCTGAGATCGCAGCCGTCGAATTAGAACCCTTGTAGAGATATGAACCGGCGACCTGTAATTCTAAAGACTTAGGCCGACCAGGGATTGATGACTACCAATCCGGCTGCTTCGAATGGGCTTGTATCTCGCGTTGCGACCACGAGATGGTTTTCTGCAGCCGTAGCAGCAATGTATCCATCAGCCTTCCCGATCGCCTTTCCAGATGTTCGGCTGCTGGCCATCAGGTCCGCATAGAATTGGGAGGTACCTACATCAAAGGGCAGGATGCGCCCGTCGAAAATTGGTAGAACTTCACCTTCAAGGCGATCGTGGAGAATTGTCTTACGCTTCCCCGATGGCATTGAGGCAATCCCGAAACGTAGTTCGGCAATTGAGATAGCAGAAATGAATAGCGTCTCGATGGCCTGTGCATCCAACCAAGTCAGCACAGCACTATCAGGAGCTGGCTTCCAAGGCTCAGATATTACATTAGTGTCTAGCAAGATCATTCGAAAGTCATCGGTACTGCCGGGGTCCCGTCGCGCTGTTGTTGCAGCGCTTCGACATCATTGTTTGACATTTCGGCGTCACGACCAATGGCCGCGAGAAGCGAGCCGAGCTTCACGCGCCCAGAAGGACGAACAGCGGCTTCGAGAATGTCACGAATTTCGGCCTCGGTACTACGACCGTGGCAAGCTGCTCTCGCGCGTAACGCCCGATGAGTTTCATCAGAGAGGTTTCGTATGGTCACCGCCGCCATTTATTCCATCCTATATATATTTTGGTTGTGATATCATTAGCACATAAATGATAGCACTTTCAAGTCGTACTATGAGCCGGAAATGGGCAATGGCCGCGTTCTTTCGCCTTGGACGGATTCGAACGCTCGGCACGTTCTTTGTCTTTACAATCGTGAATTCGTTCAGCTCCTTGGCCCTATAAGCTGAACTGATTGTACTGCCTGGTAAGCAAACCCGCCGACGTTTACCATATTTGAACTCACTTCTCGCCCTTCTGGTGACGGGCGTTGCATCACGGCAAGATGTCGTGGATGCAACAGTGAAGGGACTCCGCAGTTTGCCTTTGTTTTCAATCGCGCTCTCGGGTGCACCGCATCACGCGCTCTCGCCTGTCTGCTTACTAGCTACATATATCTCTCCGATGTTTTTCGAGAGTTTGCGGTTGAATTCGGCGTCTGGCATGGAAACACGTAAATTCTCAACCAGAGCTCGCGAGAAGCTTCCAATCACCCTGGGGTTCTCTTTGAGTTTCTCGCAGGCGACCTTTAGTCTGTAGCCTCCGGACAAGGCAAAAACTCGAGCAACTCTGGGATGCTCTACAAGTCCTGCGTAGAGATCCGGCTGATTTGGCAGGATAAGCTTCAATATGACCTGCGTTCCATGCGCAAGCTCCGAAAGATTCCTCAGGATTTCCTTGACCAAAGTGGTTTCGGCCATTGCCTTATCCGGGCTCCTGACGAGAACCTCAGGCTCGATAATCGGGATCAATCCGTTCTTTAGGATAGTCGATGCCACCTCAAATTGCTGCGCGACAGCGGCAGAAATCCCATTTTCAGACGCTGAATTTATAACCGAGCGCATTTTTGTCCCAAGGACGCCTTTCTCTAATGCGCGCTCGAGCAAATTGCTGAGATTTGGTATGGGCTTCATCAACTGAACGCCGTCGTGGTCGGCTTCTCGACCGCTGTCGACCTTGAGAAAGGAGAAGATTCCGCGATCTTCCCAAAGGTATGCCGGTATTGATTTTGTGCCGATGGAATGATCCATAGTTTGCTCGAATAAGATGGTGCCAATCACTCTCTCGCTCGAAAATCCGGGTGCAGTCATTATCCTCATGCGCATTTCATGGATAAGCTTCAACATCTCCGCGTCACCCTGATAGGCGGTATCGGATATGCCGTATGAGCGTAAGGCGTCTGGGGTGGACCCTCCGCTTTGATCTAGTGCCGCAATGATTCCCGATGCTGAAGTCAGCCGGGCGGCCATTTCTATGCGGGTTTCCGTATTCATTCGTACTTCCCTTCTTTAGATCATTCAGAGATTTCGAGGAGTGACTCAAGCGAGGAGGGATCCTACGTCCTTCCACCAGGGCTCACCCGCGGGGGCAGATCGCTATCTCACAACTTAAAGTTCTTGCGGTGATACGCGTGCCGGAAGCCTACTTTCCTAAGGTTATCAAAAGAAATATTGGGTTCTCCGACTGCAGGTGCCAATGTCTCGACGGCAAATGTCGACACGTTGTTGCCGAGCCCATGTTCGATACGACTTTTGATGAGCGCCTTTTGAATACCGCGATTTCGAAATTCTGGAAGTGTGGTGCCGCCGCCTAGCCATGCGTAGGTTCCAGACTGGTACATGGTGGCAGTGCCGACGGGATTTTCACCATCCAAGGCGAAAAAACACGACCAGCCTACCTTTCCGACGATCGCTGACCACAACCTCGTCAGGGTCGATGGAAAGTTAAAGCCTTTGCACACCATCGTCCCAAAGAGCACGGCTTCCTCGACATGAACGAGTCGCGTTCGGATCGAGTTGGGCTCCGAAAGGTTCGCTGATGGGCCGTCGTAGACAAGCTTCGCCCAGCCGACACCATATTCAAGCAGACCCTTGGCGAGGATCCAGTCTTTAGTTCCGGCTGGAGCGCGGTCCATATTTACCTGAAGAAACCGGTTTCCGCTCTTCCCGTTCATCCACCCATAGGCTTCCTCAAGATCGTTCACAGAGTTTAGCCCGAGTACACGGTTCAGACCCATGGCTGGCGCGCTTGGCAGCCATATTGCGCATCCACCGTTGATGGGCAGGCATTCAAAATGCTCTTCAGATTTGAGCGTTGCCGGTGAGACATTGTAAAGATCCACGAAGGCTTTGACCTCGATAGCCTCTTCGTCTGTCGGAGATGAACGTTGTGAAAAGTGCGAATTCAAAATGACCATGTGGCTGTCTTCGACTGATGGAAATGGAAACGAGGCCGATCAGAAACCAAATTCGCTGAGCCCCGGGTGATCGTCGGACCAACGACCGAGCGGCCAGTGAAAGCGACGGTCTTCAACGCGGATGGGCAGGTCGTTAATGCAGGCATATCAGGCCACTATCGTTGAACTCCCAGTTCTCGTTGCCGAAAGAGCGGAACCAATTGCCGATGTCGTCATGCCACTCATACGCAAACCTGACGGCAATCCTGTCGCCGCCGAACGTCCACAGCTCCTTGATCAGACGGTAGTCGAGCTCCCGCCGCCACTTTCCTGCAAGGAGAGCGATGAAAGCCTCCCGGCAACTAACGAACTCGGCGCGGTTACGCCACTGACTATCAGCCGCGTACGCCAACGCAACCTTGCCCGGGTCCCGGCTGTTCCGGCCATCTTCGGCAAGCCGCACCGTGTCGGCAGTAGTCTGCGATTTAAACGGTGGTAGAGGCGGTCTTTGAGCGTTGGTCATTCGGATTTACCTTCTAATCTTGCCCGCAACGCTGCATTTTCAGCTTCGAGCTGTTGCAGCTTCTGACGTAGTGGCGCGACTGCTTGCTCAACTTGCTGTTCGGTGTAGCGGGGGATGATGTGCTGGGGGCAGTTCCAGTCGTATGCTTCGAGCCGAAGCTTGAATATCCGCTCTGCACGCCCCCTATACGTCGGATCGGATACGAGGTCCGTTAGCGATGGATTGGCGTCGAGCGTCAGCCGCTCGACGTGTGCATAGACTTTGAGCCGGGTCCGTCGGACATAGTCCATGAGAAACAGACAGGCGCGGTCGTTGGCTGCGAAATTCCCTGCGCTGATGTATTGGCGGTTCCCGCGATAGTCGGCAAATGCCATTGTTTGGGGATCAACGACCTTGAGGAAACCGGTTTTCCCTCCGCGATGTTGAACATATGGCCAACCGGTCTCTGACACAGATGCGATATAGAAGCTGTCGCGCGTGGCGATGAAAGCGATCTCGTTCTCCGTCAAAGTATCCGATGGCCGATCGTTCTCGCCCAGCCATATCTGGTCCACCCCCATATCCGCCTGCGCGGCTCGGACGCTTGGCGTGACGGCGACTTCCAGAAAGTGGTACGGCATACCTCGTCTCCATACTTGAGTAGGCCCGCATCAGCGAACAATGCTGGCCTTGATCTATCGCAGCTACCTAAATCCCGGCTACAGCATCAGTCTTGCAAAGCCCAGTCGGCGACTTCCCAGCGCATTTGACCACGATCGGACACCACACGACCAAGACCTGGGAACGGCATGTGTGTCGCAGCAATCAGGGCGCCCTCCGAGGCGGCTTGTGGGAAGAAGCGATCGCGCATTGCTTTCGCAGCAGCTTGATCCTGTTCGAACAGGAAGAAGACGTCTGTTGCAGCAGGATGGACGACCGGGAAAATCATGTCGGATACCATGATCAGGCTCTTGCCGCCGCCCTCGATTCGAACTCCTATATGGCCAGGTGTATGGCCGGTTAGGTCGACAATCGAAACCCCGGGAACGATTTCACGCTCTCCGTCAATCGATTGCAGCTTCGGATAGAGACGCACCACCTCTTCCGCCATCTTGAAGCTGGGCTGTAGGAAATCAGGCGCGCCATTGCTCTTGGCCCGGTCAGTCCAGTGCTTGACGTCGCGACGGTCTACATAGACCTCGGCATTCGGATAATTCTCCTTACCGCCGAGAACCAGACCGCCCATATGGTCCTGGTGCATATGCGTCACGATAACCGCATCGATATCGCTTGGCTTCAGACCGAGCGTGGCCAGCGCCTGCGGGAGATGTCCGGTTTCCCCGATAGAACCTGCAGCGCCGGCATCGATCAGGATGCGTTGCTTACCGTCTTCAACGAGGTATTGATTGAACAGAAAACGAACCCCGCCGGATCTGCCCGTAAATTGGGCGTTTGCGGCCTTTTCCACCTCGGGAGCCGAGCGTCCCGGGAAGTAGTTGTAGGGCATATCAGCATAGCCATCCGTCAGGGCAGTTACCGTGAAACGGCCGATATGTATCTGTGCAAACGGCGTTGTTACGACCGGTGTCCCAGTAGCTTTGGATGTAGCAGCCTGGGCGGTCAAGTCGCCGAGCAGGCTTCCGCCGAAAAGAGTTCCTCCAACGAGACCAAGAGGCAGAGCGCTCGCAAAAGCGCGGCGTGACAGCTGAGGCATGCCACTCTCCTCAAGTTTAGTCAGTGATATTTGTGATGTCCGTGAGCGTTTCGGCATAAGAAAGTTGCGCATAGTATTCCCCCAGTCGGTGATTGATGTTGGACAGCAGCTGACGCTCAGCATCAGTTAGACTGGTTTTGCTTAGCTGCGGTTCTGATGAGCGCTGCGACTTCTTCAGGCTGGGACAGCATTACTGCATGGCTGCTGCTGACCTCTACGACCATGGCTCCTGCGCGTTCGGCCATCGCTGCCTGCGCTTGAGCGGGTATCATTCGATCTTGCGTTGCGAGGAGGTAAAAAGATGGCTTGGATTTCCATGCCGCAGAGGTGATATTGCCCTGGACGGCTTCAAGGCCCCACGGCCTTTGGGCGTCAGCCATAAACTTCGCTTCGGCGGGATCTATGTCTGCCGAGAATGCGTCAACAAACTTCCGTGGATCAATTTTGATGAAGCCATCCTTCGGCGGAAGGAGTGGGGCTTTCTCCGCACCAGGAACCTCTTGCGAGGCCAAGTCGAATACGGATTCCCCTGTATCCGGAACGAAAGCTGCCAGATAAACGAGACCCCGAACCTTTTCGTCGGTCCCGGCTTCCGTGATCACGGCACCACCGTACGAATGCCCGACGAGCACAACAGGGTGGGCAGCTTCTGCGATAATGCCTTTTGTGCGCTCTACATCTTGGCCAAACGTGACTGCAGAATTTTGCACGACAAGAACTTCATATCCGTCTCGCGACAGCATCTCGTAAACTTTCCGCCATCCGGAAGCGTCGACAAATGCCCCATGGACGAGCACAACGGACATTGGTTCGGATGAAAGGTTGTTAGGCTTCAGAGTCATTACGCGAGCTCCAAGGTGGCCACCATTTGACTGCACTGCCCGTGATAAGCTGAACAACGTCAAACTCTGTGACGGACATAGCATTGCCATCGGTGAGTGTGCTGTTGCACTGCCAAGGCAGCGATAGCCCCACTCGATTAATTGATTAACTGATCGGTAGGTTTAGGCCTGATGAGGCCAACCCTCAATTGAGACATTGGTCCGCTCCGACTAGACCAAGGGACTGCGGAAATAGACCTTAGTCGATAAATCTCAGCTAACGTAAACGCGCGTACCGGAGTATTCTCAAACACATGCTAACGTTACGAGCATCCGGGGATCGAATTGGAACACCATATAAATACTGACGAGATCATTGACATGATCCCGGCGATGGCTTGGTCCACGACAGCTGACGGAATGCTGGACTTCGCCAATCAGCACTTTTTGGAATATGTCGGCTTGCCGCTTTCGGACATCGCCGGCGAAAACTTTTACCGCCTTTTCCACCCCGAAGACCTCGAACGACTGGGCACTGAGTGGCGGAACATTATGACCTCGAGAACGGCCAAGGAAGTCGAGGGACGGCTCAGACGCGCGGATGGGGATTTTAGATGGTGTAGTCTCCGGCAAAAGCCACGACACGATTCAGAAGGAAAGGTCGTCAGATGGTATGGCGTGGTTCTCGATATCGAGGACCGCAAACAAGCCGAGGATGCGCTCAAGGAGACCAAAGCCGCGCTCGCAGCAAGCGAGCACAATCTCCGGCTTATTATCGACTCACTTCCTGTCCTCGTATGGTCAGCGCGACCTGATGGCAGCGCGGACTTTGTCAACAAAAGCTGGTTGGATTATGCCGGGCTAACGCCTGAGCGCATCCTGGATTGGGGCTTCCTGGATCTGTACCACCCCGATGACATCCCCGAAATGGTCGAGATCTGGAAGAGAGACCTTGAGAATTCGGACCATACTCAGTTGAAGGGACGCATCCGGGGGGGAGATGGAAAGTACCGTTGGTTTTACTTTTCCGGCCGCAAGCTCACAGACGCAAACGGTGTAGTCCGCTGGTTTGGTGTCAACATCGATATCGATAATTTGCAATGTGCAGAGACCGCCCTACGCAAAAGTGAAGCCGCCCTCAGGGAAAGCGAGCACAAGCTCAGCCTCATCATAAATACCATCCCTGCCATGGCCTGGTCTTGCACGCCCGACGGACAGCTGGAGTACTGGAACAAGAACCTTATTGATTTTGTCGGCCTTCCCTTTCAGGAAATCGTCGGATTGGGCTTCTATCGCATGTTTCATCCAGAAGATGTCGAACGCATGCGTCTCAGTTGGGACGAGGTCGTTGCGACAAAGCAGCCTAAACCGGTCGACGCGCGCATCAGAAGGTTCGACGGCGAGTACCGGTGGTTTAATCTTCGGCAAAATCCACTGCTTGATGCGCAGGGCGAGGTCGTTCGGTGGTACGGCGTCGTGGTCGATATCGAGGACCGCAAACGAGCAGAGGAGTCCCTTCGTCAAAGCCAAAGCGACCTTGCTCACGTGACGCGTCTGACGACGATTGGGGAGTTGGCAGTCTCGATCGCACATGAAGTCAATCAACCGCTTATGGCCATCGTCACCAATGCTGGAACTTGCGTTCGCTGGCTTCAGCCTGGTCAGACAGATCTGGAACAGGCCCGGTTCGCCGCGGAGCGGGTTGTGCGTGATGGGCACCGTGCAGGCGACATCGTTTCCAGCATCCGTGCCATGGCTCAGAGGTCTCAGGTACGTATGGAAAGAACAGACATCAACCAAGCACTTCGTGATGTGCTGTTTCTTTTGGAGGGCGAGCTGCAGTCCAGGGGCCTCCAAACCGTCACAAATCTCCCACCTGATCCGTACTACTTCATTGGTGACCCCACCCAGGTGCAACAGGTCCTTCTAAATCTTATAATGAATAGCGCCGAGGCTAGCTCTAGCGATGGAGAGGGAACTATTTACGTTGGGTGTTCGCAAAACGCGAATAGTGAAATCGAGGTCACCGTGTCCGACACGGGAAAAGGTATCCCTCCTGAATTGGTCGACCGGGTATTTGATGCATTCTACACGACAAAACCAGACGGGATCGGCATGGGACTCACGATTTGCTGCTCCATCGTTGAAGCGCACGGCGGACGTATCTGGGCCGCTACCAATCAGCCGCGAGGCACGTCGTTCAGCTTCACTCTACCACTTCAAGGAACCAACCGTTGATCGAAGAGAAAAAGAACAGGCGTCCAACAGTTATCGTCATCGACGATGACGAAAGCGTCCGCGAGGCACTCAAAGGTCTCTTCGAATCTGTAGGACTTATCGCTGAAACACATGGATCCGTTAAGGAATTTGTAGCCGCCGACGATCCCGAAAAGGCTGGCTGTATTGTGTTAGATATTCGTCTTCCAGGCCAAAGCGGGCTGGAGTTTCAGGAAGCGTTGGCTCAAAGCGACCTGCCCAGGTCTGTCGTGTTGATAAGCGCTCACGTTGATGTGGCAATGGCTGTGCGTGCAATGAAAGCTGGTGCTATCGACGTGCTGACCAAACCTGTTCGTGAACAGGATTTGCTTGAAGCTGTAAACCGCGCGATCGCGAATGATGCAATCCGCAGGCTGGAAAGAACGACAAAGGCAACCATCCAAACCAGCTACACGTCGCTAACCGAACGCGAGCGCCAAATAATGGCATTGGTCATAGCTGGAAAGCTTAATAAGCAAATCGCGGCAGAGCTACAGCTTGCCGAACCCACCGTGAAGCTCCATCGAGGCCATATGATGCAAAAGATGAAGGCTACCTCTGTCGCTCATCTGGTTAAAATGGCTGAAGGTCTGAAGGGCTGTCGAGGTCTCAGCTAACAGTGAATATAAGGAAAGCTGCAGTTTGTCTTATACGCTCTTGAAGGGATACGAACCGCCGGCCCGTTGGTCGAAGGACAAAGCGCTAGATATCCGCGACCATTCAAACACTTAAGATACCTGCTGCGTGACTCTCTGCAATGAACCAGCCCGGCTTGAGATGACCTTGCGAATTCCGCTCAGGATGGGATGATTGATCCCCTCGTCTGCCAACTCTGCAAGAAGGATATCAGCCTCGCTCACAATCCTTTCCGCCATTTGGGCAAGGTCGCGAACAAGGATGCGCTGAGAAGATTTGGTTTCGGGCACAAGTGTCGCCCAATGCTTCAGCTGGATCGTGTCGGGCACATCGCGGCCGCCAATCTTCATGGCGAGCCTCTTTGACAAGCGAGGATAAACGGCCGTGCAAACGACATCGTAGATCGGTGCCAGATCCGGTTCATCGGAGCCATAAAGCAGGGCGTAGTTCTTGCCGTGGGCATCGGCGTTGCCGACGAGATAATGGAAGATCAGCATGCGGATGAATTGCAACCGATCCGCGACAGGTCTAGCGCAGGCCTGGTCGATCAGCCCGAGAGCATGTCCTGTCCCCGGTCCGCCCTCGGCCTCATACTTCAGCTCCGGCGGGACGCTAAGGGCCTGGCAAAAGTCTTCCTGGTGTAAGCGCTCAATGATACCGTCTGCAGCTTTCGTCCGATCATAACGCTCAACCAGGAGAAAGGCAGTCGCCCGGGCTAGGCGTATCTCGACATGGGGTACCGGCAGCTTGAGGCGAGCCGCCAGCCGCATACAAAAATACTCGTTCTCCACCGTGCCTTCCAAAGCCTGGATGACTGGTTTCAAGATATGGGTCGTTGGTCTGCCGTCTTTTGCCAAGGCAATGGAATCTCCATCGACAATGACCGCCAGTTTATCCTGCGCGCCGGCGAGCGATAGGCGAATGCCCTCGTCTCCGCCAAGCAAAGGCCGGGTCCGCAGCCTGCTGAGAATTTCATCCAGGCGTTCCGAAGTGAGAATTTCGGCTTGGGACTGGCCGGGAGGTTCGGGCACCGTGCCGGTCGGATAGAGTGACAAGGCACCTGCGCATTCGCCCCCGATAACTTCCAGTAGTCCGAAGGCATTGCCTGCCGAAAGGCCGAGCGCCCCAGCGAGGCGTTGCCGCGCGCCTTCGTCAGGCAAGAGACCGGAGAAAAACGGGCGCACCACCTGATCACCGAAGGCTTCTTCCTGCAGGGGCATCGAGAACGAGATCGCACGCGATCGTTGGTCCAGGAGATACGCGCCATCGTAGGCAAAAGTCAGCAGGCCGTCGTCAAGCCGGCCGAGTACGCCCGCCTTGGTGTCGCGAAAATAGACGTCCAATACCCGGGTCATGATCGCGGGCCCTGGCGACGCCCGACCGAAACAAGAAGGCCAAGACCGGCCAAGACTTGCATCGCACGGCCAATCTGGCAGCTCTCTTTGCCGGCCTCGAGTTCACGCAGAAAACGTACCCCCACACCAATCACCCCGGCGAGTTGCTCCTGGGTTAACCCTTGCTGTTTGCGCTCCTGACGGATTAGCATGCCGAGGCTTTTCGTATCTTTGATCTTTTCCATAATCACCCCTATCGGGATGATTATATCATCAGATGGTGCAAAAGGAAGACAAAAGAACCGATCGGGATGATTTTAGGATTACTGGCGCCAACTGACTGAAATAGAACCGATCGGGATGAATCCACATCACCGCAGGACTACCCAAATGTTTACTGCTTGAAACAGTTCTCACGGTGCCATCTCAGGAACTGGGGATGTGGCCTCTCGAAAACCCTGCTAGGCACGATCGCCTTCCCGGTCTTGTTGAGGAGTCCTTGAATGCTGTCAGGATCATTCGCCTGACGCGATATCAGGATATCAAGATCGTCCGAAAGGCCAATCAGACCGCGGTCAAACATCCAGTGTGCGGTGCCCGAAAGAGCAATTCCGTTGGAAAGAATGTCAGGCCCGCTCGCTTCCACCGGCCGGATATGTGCGGCGTCGACCTCTGCCCGGCCACCACCGTTGATGAGCTTCAATCCCGTGATGGCGCATCGTTTGTCATAAGCGTGAAGAACGAGGCGGCGAAACAGCCGATTTCGAACGATCCGCGACGAGAGTTGCGTAACCCGGTCGCGCTCCTGCTCGAACATGAACGGCGCTTGAGCTTCATCTGCAAATCCATCGACCGCATGCGTCACCCCCGGCTCATCCAGCCGAGGCAGTTCAGGCTCATGCTCGTCTATGCCAATAGATACGATGCGGTTGAAATCTGCTGCGGATATCGGCCGGACTGCGGCCTGTGCTCTGCCCGAAATGCGGCCCTCTTCATTCAGCACGCCTCGCTCTATGACACCGTCTGGTCCGCTGAACGGAACGGGATTGATGAAGTCGAGACAGCTGCCTTGTTCGATCAGCGCCAGATACATGCCGGGGGCCTTCGGATCAGGAATAACCCGTTCAACCTTGGCGACAGCAAAATAGCCGCGGGTCGCTGCGACTTTCCGAGGCTCGTAGTAGACGATCCAGTCACCTACACAGGCCTGGACACGACCGAGATACTGACCCGGGAACTGGTATTGTTCAGCCGGGCTATCGTCGTAAATCGAATCTGACCGGTGAATGAAAACCCCGAATCCCATCTGCAACCTTTAGCATGAGGCTCATGATGCTTCATTTGAAATCTGGGAACCTGAGCCTAGCCCCAAAAGCTCGCCGCTGCGGCAATACCATTTGTTAAACGTCCACTCCTATTCCCGCCCGCCCTCGACACCGGTATTCGAGAGATATGGAATAAGAGCATGGCAACACACGATCTTTCAATTCATCACTTTCAACGAAAAATCTCGGATTTCTGCGAGGTGCGCATCGCGCCAATCGCCTCACAGCGAGTTCTGGAAAGCATTCGGCCCTATCTCGTTGGTCTTGTCATCCACCGCCGGCCACCACCGATCGTTAGTGGCCGTATGGATTGGACGGCCATTGGCGAGGCATGCGGGATCGAAAACCAATTGACAGCCGATTTGAAGAAGGCGCTCCGTCCGGGACTGGACGCGATTATCCGCTGGCTCGGAGAACCGCCTGCCGCCGATGACATACAGTCGACGAAAACACGCACGAAATCGCGCAATACCGTTCGGCGCAAGGTGGAAACTGCGACGCGTTTCAGACCGCGACAGATCCTCTCCGACAAGACCCCGGCTACCTCTTCGTCAGTGCAGAGGGGACCACAACCGAAACCAATTAGTCCATTCCCTGAGCCATTGTTCGAGGCGACCGATGATCCGGCGAGCTTTAACGATGCGCTCGTTTATCACATGCGCCGGTTCGGCGAGAGCTACTGGCAACTCTACCGCGCCGTCGTTCGCCTGGGCGAGACGTTCGATGACAAGACTTTGCTGTCGTGGGTTCAGGGCGAGCGCGTGCCGCGATCTTTGACGAGCTTCGAGATCCTGTCCCGTATAGAGCGGCGCTACCGACTGGGACAGGGGTATTTCAAAGGGAAGCTGCCGCACCAATCCCGCTCCCTATACGGCCATGATATGGGCGACATCAGCGCTGCGGAGCGGCGACGACTTGCATGGCATCTTCCGGATAATTTCAGCAGCTTGCCGTTCTCCAAGCGGGAGGAAATCATCGAATGGGTGCGCCGGTTCATCATCTCGGGCTCAACCGACTATCGTCGCTACCAGGCGGCGGCAATCAAACAGCGTTATGCAATTCGGTTTCCAGGCATCACCTATGGCGTAGGCACCCTGTCTCCACGACCACAAATAAACCCGGACAGCACGAGTCACAATCCCGAGGCCTTTGAAGATCCTGATCTCCTGTCCGGCGTCGTCGATGCGCCGCCGCGGTTGGCTATGGAGATGGCCGATCTGATCCGCTTCAAGACATCGACGCTGACCGCAATCGGCTTCCAACGAAATGGAGTTTGGGGAGAGGAAACCGCATCCCAGAAGGTCGAGCATCTCGGCCTCATGTTCGGTGCCCTCGCTGCCTCACCCGCCAGCGTCGTCAAAGGGCGCGGTGTGCCGCTCCGCCAACTAACCTTTGGCCTGTTGATCTTCCCGGGCGTCTGGGACTGGTACCTCCAATGGCGGGAGCAGCGCCGCGGCTTCTACACCAAGTGGGAAGAAGACATGCTGATGGTGGCGCAAGCTCTCACGCGGGCGGAGGCGGGCTGGATCCGCCAGCATCCGGAGCTCCTGAAGAAGGTTCAGCCAATCGAAGGGCTGATCGCGCCGGAGGAGATAGAATTTGCGAGGCGTGACTGGCACGGCGCCTGCGATGCGTTCCACCGGCACGCTGCCAATCGCTCGAAGGAAATCCAGCGTGTCATGCGCGTGCATCGCGATCCGTTCGAGCCGATCATGGTGATCCTTGAGGCAGACAGCCCATTGTCGGAGTACCGCAAGATTACAGATGAAATCCTAAAGCGCATGCCGGATGAAGATCGCTATCCTCGAGCAGCAGCCGAAGCGGTCCGCTCTTTCCTTTTGCTTCGCCTGGGTCTTCATCTTGGGCTTCGACAAAAGAACCTTCGCCAGCTTCGTTTGTGCCCGCGTGGGCATTTTCCGACATCAGAGCGGCGGCTGGAGGATATGAAATGCGGTGAATTGCGCTGGAGCGATCGGGAAAACGGATGGGAGGTCCTCATCCCATCAATCGCCTTCAAGAACTCAGGCTCATCATTCTTCGGACAAAAGCCGTTTCGCCTGATCCTGCCGGATTTGCTCGACCTCTACAAATATCTTGAGGCCTATATCGATTGCCATCGCGGTGTGCTGCTCGGTTCAGCGAAAGATCCCGGCACCTTTTTCGTCAAGACGGTGAAGACGACCAGTCTGGACGCGGCATACGATTCCACCAAATTCTATGAAGCATGGCGGACAGTGATCCAACGCTACGGCATCTACAATCCCTATACCGGCCGCGGAGCCATCAAGGGCCTGCTGCCGCACGGACCGCATAATCTTCGGGATATTCTGGCAACCCATATCCTAAAGCAGACCGGGTCATACGAGCAGGCGAGTTATGCCATCCAGGACACACCGGATGTCGTTCAGCAACACTACGGTCGCTTCCTGCCGCAGGACAAAGCGGCACTTGCGGCGAAAATCCTCAATCAGGTTTGGGAAGCTGCATAGCCACTCGGATGAATGGCTGATCCACATCGCCCATGCAGATGCAAACCAAGCCCCGCATCTGCATGGGCCCTGCCGGTCGTCTCTGCCTTGAATGGAATCGAACCGCCGACCTGTACCCTTACGCTTTAAGCCATTTAAAATGTTTATGATGTCATGAGTAATCCCAGCTCTTCGCCCGCAGAGCTAGCAAGTCGATCAGATCTCGTGTTCTCTGCGGTACCTGCTTGCGGTCCAATTGTACTGCGTAGACAGGCGTCTCCGGTAAACGCCAATCTTTCAAAACCTCAACTGCGCGACCCGAACTGATGTCCTTAGAGCCACACCAAGCCGGCAACCAGCTCACCCCAAGCCCTCTTAGCGTCATAGCCCAGGCGACGGTCATGTCCTCAACCACAAACCGGTTTCGCGGAACCATCCTTGTCACAGCGCCTGTTCCGGAATTGTCGCAAAACAGCCACGGTGACAGTTGCCCGTTTGACGCATCGCGATATCCGATCTGATGGTGACTTTCGAGATCGGCAGGTGATTTAGGCCTGCCCATGAACTCGAGATATTTTGGTGTTGCAGCAATAATATATGGAAACGCCCCCAAGCGCTTTGCGATCAGCCCCGGCTGTCCAGAGAGGTCTCCAAAGCGGATGGCAACATCAATCCCCTCTGCGGCAAGGTCTAGACCAGTATCATCAACCTTGATCTCAAGTTCAAGGTTCGGGTTCGCCTTCAATATAGCTGGAAGCATGGGTGCGATGCAGGCTCTTAAAAATGGTCCGGGAGCGGCAAGCCGGACCCGTCCTGCAGAGCTGCCTGCTGCGGTTTCTCCGATGTATGCCTCAAGTCGTTCGGCCTGCCTTAACAGGTTGCGCGCACCATCGAGTAGCTTTTCGCCGTCGTGCGTCAGCGAGATGGAATGGGTTGTTCGATGCAGCAGCTTTACGCCGTGAAGCGCCTCAAACCTGCTTACGGCTTTCGACATTGCGGACGTAGACGTCCCGGCACGCCTTGCCGCCTCCGCGAATGATCCCGCATCTACAATCCGGACGAACTGTAAAAGGTTCAGAAGGCTGCTTTGTGCGCTTGGTATTGCCATGGTGGCATTATAGCAATGACATTTCCATTACTACAATGCCTTGCAATATCGCGATATCTCGAAGGCCACCGGGCAAAAGGATTATGTCTCAAAAAGGAGTTATCGTCATGACTGCGACCGACAATCTGCTAGCAATACTTGACAGGGCAGAAAGCCAACTTCCCGCAGCCGAGCCAATCTTTATGCTCAATCTGCTGCGCTACAGGAACGAAGCGATTTATGAAAGCGACGAGACATATGCACCGTGTACCGGCCGGGAAGCTTATTTCACACGCTACATACCTGCCTTCGCCAATGCCACGGAGGGATATGGAATTGAGCCATTCTGGATCGGAAAGGTCGGCAGCCTGCTTGTCGCGCCGGCCGACGAGCTTTGGGACGATATTGCACTCATTCGATACCCGGACTTCGCGACATTCAGACACATGGTGGACAGCAAAGAATATCATCGTGACGCTGAGCCTCATCGGCTCGCGGCATTGGCGGACTGGCGACTGGTTGCATTGACGCGGATGCCCAACCCGCACTGATCGGCGATTCTTACCGCCGCCCCAATGAAGTGGAGATTAGCCAATGCAAGACCCTAAAAGCTTCCGGACGAGCTCTCATATAACCGCGCGACATCGCACAGCCTGGATCGAATCGGGTCCGGTCGATGGCCCATTGATCTTTTTCCTCCACGGCTGGCCGGAACTCGGAGTAATCTGGCATCGGCAGCTCGAACATTTTGCGCGCCTTGGCTGGCGCACGGTCGCGCCCGACATGCGTGGCTATGGCCGCTCGTCCGTGCCGACAGATATCTGCAGCTACACGATACGAGAGATCGTCATCGACATGGTCGAGCTTCATGATAATCTCGGTGGAGCGCCAGCCATATGGGTAGGACACGATTGGGGCGCGCCGATTGCATGGAGCATGGCGAGCCATCACGAGTACCGCTGCCGCGGCGTCGTCGGTCTCTCTGTCCCATACATGGCACGAGGTCATGCATTTGCCAATCTTGTCAGTCTCGTCGACCGTGACATTTATCCGCGGGCTCGTTATCCGGTCGGGCAATGGGACTACTGGCTGTTCTACCGTGAGCAGTTTGGCAAAGCAGCTGCGCAAATGGACGCAGACGTCGCCCGGACCCTTTCGGCGCTGTATAAACCATCACGGAAGGAGGCTTTCGGAAAGCCCGCGATCACTGCCGACGTCCGCTCCAGGGGCGGCTGGTTCTCAGAGCCGCTTCCGCCTCCCGATCCGTCGTCGTCGATCCTGACAGATTACGAATTTTCGGCTTTTGTTTCCGCGTTCACTGCCACCGGATTTTCCGGTGCGAATGCCTGGTATATGAATGACACGGCAAATATGATTTTCGCCGACGAGGCACCACACTTCGGACGAATTTCGCTGCCCGCGCTGTTCCTTCACGGTGAGTGGGACGCTGTCTGTCAGACCGTAAGCGGCCATTTTGCTGATCCGATGAGAAGCGACTGCGCTGATCTGACTGAGGAAATCATCAAGGCGGGACACATGCTAATGGTTGAGCAGCCAGAAGCCGTGAGTGGCGCCATCGAACGTTGGTTATCAGCGAACCGTCTCTTTCACCAATAATCTCATACCTGCGTGCCATCCTACAGTCGCATGGCAAGAGATTAGGCATTGTTTCTGGTATTCCGGGTGACAATGGACAGGTTACCATATAAATTTTGTTGTCGTCCCGATCTCCGAAGACAATGGAACATCGCCGATGCCCGACTGACATCTTCGTAGACTTGAAGGTAACATTACTTGCGAGCGTCAACGGCGGTTTTTGAAAAAGAGTAACGGGATGTACTCACGGCGTAGCGACGTATGTTGCGACCATTGGGGCCGTGCAAATGGCCTGGAGTTGAACGGAGTCAGACATCTAATTGACTTCAACGTCCCATCGAATGGTGCAAATTTATTCCCCTTTTGCAAAAATCTGTATTTGCTCCTCGCTGACGAGGTATAGATGAAAATACCTCCAACTGCCTGCCGGGTTCCCTGTGGATCAAATTCTCGCCATACGTCAGGGTCGCAGAAGCTGGCTCCTTCGCCAAGGCTGCTGATATGATGAACTTGCCCCGGTCCTCCGTCAGCAAGCTAGTAAAGGATCTTGAGGCGCATCTGGGGACAAAGCTGGTGGAGCGCACCACGCGGTCTGTCACAATTACCACCGAGGGCGTCTCCTATCATGAGCGAGCGCTGAAGCTCCTTGCCGACCTCGGAGACATGGACGGCACTGTTAGCGGCTCACGGAGCGCGCCCAAGGGAAAGCTGCGCGTGGACATCGGCTCCGTACTGGCAAATCAGATCCTCATTCCTGCGCTCTCAGACTTCCAGCACCAATACCCGGACATCGAGCTCATGCTCGGCATCAGCGATCGCGCTGCCGATCTCATCAGTGAGGGAATCGATTGCGTCATCCGCGGTGGAGCGCTGATTGACTCTTCTATGAAGGCGCGCAAGCTGTGCGAACTGGATTACGTCATATGTGCATCGCCTGCCTATCTGGAGGGACTGCGATTACCGGAACAGCCGGAAGATATACGGGCTCATCGGATCGTCAGCTACTTCTCCGCGTCATCTGGAAAGAGGTTTCCTCTGCAGTCCCACCGCGGCGATGAGCGGAGCGGTTATCTTCCGATCTCCATCGGCATTTCGGTCAACGAGAGCACCGCACACCTAAACGCGCTGCTATCGGGACTGGGGATCGGCCAGAGCTTCGGCTTCCTCGCAAGACCTCATTTCGAGAGCGGCGCACTACGTTATCCGAAAATCGTAAGACGAGTTGCCGCGATATCGGCCAGAATGGACAGCGAAAGTGAGATAGAATCACGCGTGGGACCAAAGATGCCGATGGGTGCTTTGATTCTTTGAATGTCCCCCGGTCCAAAACCTCGCCCCGTCAGATAATCGACCCGCCTTTTATGCGTGCGACTGCTCCCGAGTGCTCCGATATAAAAAGCCTCGGAATGAAGGGCCTGCTCAAGCACAGGCGCCTCGGCGTCGAGGTCGTGATGGACGAGGACGACTGCTGTAAAGCGGTCTATAATTTCTTTATTTCTTGCGGCGTCTGCAGAACAGACGAGTTGAACGACATCATAGGAAGAAGCTTCTGCCAGTCGAGCAACCGCTTGAGACTCGCCCGTTTGACCGAAAACGACGACCCGGGTCCGCGGGCGATAAGCGGTCGAGAACTCATCTGTAATCCACCCGGACCGTTCAACCTCTTCTGTTAGTCGAAGTGCTTGAGCACGCGGCGAGTAGCACAGGGAACGGGAGTCCTGCCTTCAATACGGTTCAGGAGAGTGTGCAGAGTGCGCCGGTCCCGTAAAAGATGGATAGCGACCGTGATTCCGCCTCCACACGGCAAAACAATATCCAGGAACGGCGAACCATCCCCGAATTTGACCACACGATCACGCCCCTCGGCTATAGCGAGTAAGGCTTCAGCTGCGATCGCCGATTCTACGCACCCGCCAGATACGTAACCATAGAAGCGTCCGTCAGCCGTCACCACAAGGTTAGAGCCGAGACTTCTCGCTGCGCCGCCGCGAATTTCGACAAGCGTAGCGAGCGCCACAGGTCCCACAGTCGATGCCTCGATGGCGAAAAGTAGGAGTTTCTGAGGATCGTCGGTTGTCGACGCCCGCATGGGAGCTTGCTGCAAGGCAGAATCAGGCATTTCCAACATTCCAAATCTCCTCCGGAAAAATGGCCGTTACCACAAATGACATCAGGCGGGTCGTGGCAAGGGATAAACAAACAAACGCGGCATCATGGAATCAAGCTCTAAAATGTCCGCCTTCGAACTGGCTTCCAGTTGCCTGTCAATTGTTACGGACGGTCGCATCAACAGAGCTATAGCCATTGAGACCTCTTAGCAACGCCTCCAAATCTAGCTCCCCATCACGTGTTTGCGCCCCGGCTGCGAGGCCACCCCGAATGAGCGTTGCAGCCGCTGGCTTTGCGAACAGACCTGCCCAGGCCTCGTGCTCCCGAAGGAAGCCAGCACCAAGATCAGGCACAGGCATTGCCAACTTCGCAGCAGCAATCACACCTTTGGGCAAGGCCGCGATATTGTTCGCCAACCGACTGATAAAGCTGTCTAGCTGCTCCAAAGGTATGGCTCGGTTTATCCAGCCATACCTTTCTGCGGTTTCGGCATCAATCAGATCTGCTCCAAGAATAATTTCAAGCGCGCGAGCCCTTGTCATGCAGCTTGCCAGATACTGTGTGCCGCCGCCTCCTGGAATGATACCCATGAGCGCCTCGCATTGCGCGAGACCCGCCTTGCCTTCCGCCGCAAATACCATATCGGCGGCAGTAACGAATTCCGCGCCGCCGCCCCGCGCTATTCCTGCGAGCTTTGCGATGGTGACCTGAGGCTGTTCCCGGATCAACTCACCAAGCGCCTGGAATGGATTCAGTCCTTCGGGTGCTTCGCGAGCAATATCGTCGAATGCATGCGGCTCATCGATGAGTGTCATATCGACATGCGCAATGAAAAAATCAGGATTGGCGTTCTCGAACACCAGCACGCGAATGTCGGAGCGATCGCGCATCGTCAAAAGCACATGGCGCAGTTCTTTCATCAACGCGACATCGAGAACGTTCACCGGTGGATTGTGAATCGTGATCGTTGCCACACCTTTTTCAGAGAACAAATTGAGACGTTCTAACTTCATTTTTCCATCCCTGGCTGTACTGAAAATGAGCCCGCGCAGCGGACTTGCCTGCTCGATACAAGATGGTATTCGTTATATTAGTCGTCAATTACGCACTTGAAACATACCTAGGATGATGGAGAATACCGATTAGCGACGTAGAGATTGTTTATCGAGCGGACTGTCCAAGCCGCGTGATTCTTGATCAAATTGCTGATAAATGGTCGATGATGGTGCGGGAGGTTTTAAACGAGCCGAAACGCTTCAACGCCATCAAGCGGCAGTTGGACGGCGTCACACAAAGGGTTTTGACACAGACGTTACGCAAGCTGGAACGCAATGGCATGATCACGCGTCGGGTTTTGCCCGGACGCGTGCTTGGTGTAGAATATGCCTTGAGTCCGCTTGGTCAGTCACTGAAAGAGCCCTTTTCGACGCTCTTTCAGTGGACTTTGGCCAACATCGACACCATAGAAGACTGCCAGCGGAAGTTTGACACGCAGCATTCTCACTGACCAAAAGTCGCAGGCGGCCAGACATTTACGGTTCGCGTTCTAGCAAATCAGCTAGGAAAAAAATCTACAGCGTCTGAAACTTAAATGAGCATGTGCGTCTGACCGTTACCGCTTATTTTCTTTCCGAACCATGACCCTGCAAACGGAGGACGCCCTTGATATTCGACGGCAGAATAATCGCGGGCATTACTGTGTTCGTTGCTGTTGCCAAAACAGGCAGCTATGCGAAGGCAGGCGAACAGCTTGGCTTGTCGAGGTCGGGGATTGGAAAAGCGATCGGCCGGCTCGAAGACCGAACCGGCATGCGGCTGTTCGACCGCAACTCACGCGCGATCAAACTGACCGATCAGGGACGAACTTTTCTGGATGAGACAACTCCGTTGCTCGAGGCACTGGGACGGACTGCAAGACCCGCTTCGGCAACGAATGTCAGGGGGCGATTGCGCGTATCGACAGACGGTGCGTTGGGTCCCTATCTCCTGATCCCGATCCTGCCTGATTTTCTCGCGGACAACCCTCAGGTAAAGGTCGATTTGTTTGTACGAGACCGGATCGACAATCTACTTTCAGAAGGTGTCGATGCCGCAATCCGGTTCGGAGAGCCCAAATCCAACGATCTCGACAAGCAGCTCCTGCTGACAAGCCGCGTGGTCACCTGCGCAAGTTCGGCCTATATTGAGCGGTTCGGCAGACCGTCTGCTCCTGGCGACATTCTGGGCAATCATCGCTGTATTCGTATGATCGACGCGACAACCGGCAAGCCTTACGCATGGGATTTTGTCAATGCGACAGGGGAACGGCAGTCGATTTCCCCAGATTGTGGCCTAACCCTGAATGATGCGCCGTCGCTTGTCGCGGCGGCTCTGAATGGTTACGGCATCGTTCGCCTGCTCGACTTCGTTGCGAAAGAACTCATTCTCAAAGGGGAATTGGTAGAGGTGATGCCGGAGTGGAACCATTTTTACTGGCCCGCTTTCATTTACACGTCTGTCGATGAATACAAATCTCCAGCAGTCGAGGCTTTTAAGCAGTTTGCGCTGTCGCGCTTAAAGCGGCCAGCCGCTAAGTGAGCCGGACCAGCACCAAGAACGTCTGATTCCGCTGCCACAGGGCACGACCGCCCCCTGTTGGCCAAGACTGTCCATGCCACTTGCTAGGGCGAGGCGGCGCGAAAACGCGACGCACCAAGCGTCCCATGTTTGGTGCTTCGATACTGGCCGTCCGCAATCTTTCTCGCCTTTCTGTCCGCGTTGCAGCGACAAATTGGCGCGAAACATTCCAAGCCGTTGAGCTATTTCTATCCCCGCACGGCAAGACCTTCGATCCGCATGCCGACGGAGCGAACTACGGAGTTATTGGATGGGATCAAACTTTTCGCACGCATCGTTACCCGAGAGTTCAGCAGCGCCGCACTTCTCGTCATTGGTACGCACTGATGCGCCTTTCAAAGTGGTCGGTGCGGCAAAATATACCGCCGACCACAAGGTGGACAATCTCACCCATGCCGCCCTCGTATGTAGCCCGATCGCCCGCGGACGCGTCGTCTCAATTGATCTCGACACTGCAATGCAATGCCAAGGTGTCCTGGGTGTTGTCTCACATCTGAACGCAGCGGAACTGCGCGGTGATGCTGCACCCACTTGGCCAACGACGCCTGAAGAAATACTGCGCCGACCAGATCATGGCGCAAGCCTCACGCTGGCGGATTCGACCATTCGCTATGCAGGCCAGCCAGTCGCAGCCGTCATCGCAGATTCGCTTGAAAACGCAGTCTATGCCGCACACGCGCTCAAGATCGAATATTTTGAAGATCATCTCCAGGTGGGGTTGGAGGCGCATGCGCACCAAGCACGCGAACCGCAGACCGGACAAATTCCAGGCGGTGAACCGGCGACGTCCCAGCGGGGCAACGTGGATGATGCGCTCAAAGCCGCATCTGTCATCGTAAGCGAGACTTATAGATCACCTGCCGCCCATCATAATCCAATAGAAGCGCCCGCAACGCTTGCCATGTGGGAAGATAGAAAACTGATCGTCTATGACGCCAATCAGGGTCCTCACATCGTCGCCGCTGCCCTCGCAAGCGCATTCGGCCTGGAAAAAGAAAAAGTGCGGGTTGTTTCAAAATTTGTAGGCGGCGCCTTCGGCTGCAAGCTTCAGCTTTGGCCTCACGGATATATCGCGGCGCTGGCATCGCGCCTCGTAGAGCGACCCGTAAAATTGGTTCTGACCCGACCGCAGATGTTCACGGGTGTTGGGCACCGTCCGGAACTGGTTCAGCACGTCACATTAGGGGCCGATGAGAAAGGCCAGCTTCTGGCCATAAAACACGAGGCTTTCGTTCAAAGCGGAATGGTCGATGAATATGTCGAAGGCTGTGTCGGCAGGACGCGTAGCCGCTATGCCTGTACCAATGTTTCCGTCACGACGAAATTGGTACACCTTAATTTCCCCGCTGGCACCTCCATGCGCGCACCGGGAAAAAGTACCGGGTCGTTCGCACTCGAAACCGCTATGGACGAGCTTGCTGTCAGACTGCAGATCGACCCTGTCGATCTTCGCCTGCGAAACTTCGCGTCCGAAGACCCGGATTCGGGTAAACCCTGGTCAAGCACGGCATTGAAGCAGTGCTACGAGGTCGGAGCATCGCGGTTTGGTTGGCGAGCAGGCGCAGAACGTCGCGGTAGACGTGAGGGGCGGCTTCTCATTGGCCATGGAATGGCATGCGGAAGTTACCCACGATACGCGTCTGCCGCAACCGCGCGGGTTGTGCTTTATCCCTCCGGGCATGCCGTCATTGCCACCGGACTTTCGGAGATTGGCACGGGAAATACGACGGTGATGCCGCGGATTGTCTCGGAGGCACTAGGGATACCAGCCGAAAACGTGGAACTACAGTTTGGGGATACCGACCTGCCCTTCGCCCCGCAAGCCGGGGGGTCACGTATCGTCGCAAGCGTTGGACGAGCAATTTTGCTGGCGTGTGAAGACCTGAAGGCAAAGCTACGGTCTCTCACATCATCCTCGCCGGATGTCGGTAACGACCAACTTCTGGGGGCTCTGTCGAAAACCGACACCGGATCCATTGAAGGATTTGGAAGTTTTTCCCCTGATGGCGCTCTGCCGGTGAGCGTCGAAAGCAATGCGGCACATTTTTGCGAGGTGGTTGTCGATCCGGATTTCGGCTCTATTCGGGTCCGACGTTTTGTCAGCGCAATTGATGTCGGTCAGGTCCTCAGCCCGGTGACGGCGAAATCCCAGATCATAGGGGCGGCCACGATGGGGATCGGTCAGGCACTTTGGGAAGCAACGCATATCGACGACCGGTTCGGCCGATACATCAACACTGACCTTGGCGAATATCTTGTTCCTGTAAACGCCGACATTCCCGACATCGATGTCGCATTTGTTGGGCTCCCCGATCCCGGCACCGGCGTTCTGGGCGCAAAAAGCGCCGGTGAGATCGGGATCGTCGGCGTTGCCGCTGCCATTGCAAATGCCGTTTACGACGCAACGGGCTGCCGGGCGCGCGCCCTTCCTATTCAGTTCGATAAGCTCAACTACGAGGGATGATCAATGAAGCATTATATTCTCTTTATGGAATTCGGTGAGAGCTATGAAGCACGCAGACCCGAGTTTCGGAACGCTCATCTTGAAAAGGCCTGGGCCGCTGTCGACAGGGGCGAACTCATTCTTGCGGGTGCTCTCACGGATCCGCTCGATACCGGCGTCATCCTTTTCAAGGCAGACAGCATCGACGTCGTTGAGAAATTCGCCAAGAAAGACCCCTACATCAACAATGGACTTGTACGCAGCTGGCGCATACGGGAATGGGCGACAGTTGTCGGACCCGAAGCATCGTCCATCATTCGGCCTGATGAGTGAGGTTCCGCATGAACCAGGGTTCAAAGTCTGCATCGGATAAGATGGATGTAAGCCTTACCGTGAATGGTGTCGACGTTCTACTGCACGTCGATCCTCGAATGACGTTGCTGGACGCGCTGCGAGATATTGTTGGTTTGACCGGCACAAAGAAGGGTTGCGATCAGGGGCAGTGCGGAGCCTGCACCGTACTTGTCGGAGGCCGACGCATAAACAGTTGTCTATCCTTCGTCGTGATGCATGAGGGCGATGACATTACGACGATCGAGGGACTGGGCTCCTTGAATGACCTGCATCCGATGCAGGCGGCATTCGTGAAGCACGATGGTCTTCAATGCGGCTATTGCACACCCGGTCAAATCTGTTCGGCGGTCGGGGCACTCAAAGAACTGCAGCGAGGCGTCCCGAGCCATGTCACGCAGGACATCAACCATCCTGACGGCTCTGACGAGGAAATCCGTGAGCGTATGAGCGGCAACATCTGTCGATGCGCCGCCTACCCCAACATCGTCGCAGCGATCCGGGAAGTTTTGGAGACGGAACCATGAAATATTTCACCTATGAGCGGGTGTCGAATCCTGCTCAAGCAGTCGAGGCGTTCGCGCGAACACCCGGAGCAAGATATATTGCGGGAGGCACAAATCTCATCGATTTGATGAAGCTCAATATAGAAGCGCCTCCACACCTGATCGATGTAAACCGCGTCGGTCTTGAACGTATAGAGGATACGGAAGAAGGCGGATTGCGGATTGGCGCTCTTGTTCGCAATACCGATGTCGCCACCGACGAGCGCGTCCGCACTGGCTATCCCGTTCTAGCGCGCGCTCTGGTATCGGGCGCATCGGGCCAATTGCGAAACAAGGCAACTGTTGGCGGAAATCTGCTCCAACGCACACGATGCATGTATTTCTATTCCGCCGATCTTCCTTGCAACAAGCGGCAGCCAGGGTCCGGATGCGCCGCGCTGGAAGGACTTTCGCGTAATCTTGCCGTCATTGGTGGGAGCGATTCCTGTATTGCGACACATCCTTCCGATATGGCGGTCGCTCTCAGAGCACTGGATGCGGTTGTCGAGACTTTGAACCCCGACGGTAACGCAAGGGAAATACCCATTGCGGAGCTGCATGTTCTTCCGGGGCAGACACCTCACATTGAGACCGGATTGCGGCCAGGTGAACTGATCACCGCCGTGAAGCTTCCGAAGCCTGTTGGAGGAACTCAGCGTTATCTCAAGCTTCGAGATCGGGCGTCATACGCATTCGCAAATGTGTCGATCGCATTGGTTGCGCATTTCGAAGGATCGAAGCTCACGGCGAGCCGTGTCGCTTTCGGAGGCGTGGCCCCCAAACCGTGGCGCGTTGAAATGGCAGAAAACGATATCTCAGCAAGCCCGAACCCAGCCGATCATGTCGCCGATATCGCGTTTAACGGGGCCATGCCGACGAAACACAACGCATTCAAGTTGCCGCTCGCACGTCGCGCTCTCTCAGTTCTTTTCAGAGAAATGCAGCCTCATCCTGACGGGGTTTAAAAAGGCGTTACTGAACACCGCATGTCGCGGCGCCTGTAGGATTGCTTACACCAGCTGAAACCATACCGGCAGTTGTTGTATGATGAATATGCCTCGATAAGACGGGTATCGCCGTACGCGAATACTGTCCGCCTTCACGTTCACTTTTTCATGACTCTATGATTCCAAAACGTAGGAGAGACTATGTATAAGATTGCTTTGGCTTGGATCGCCGCTGCCCTTGTATTTTCTTCACCCGTTCAGGCAGCAGACACCGACAAACCGACCATTGTTCTCGTTCACGGCGCTTTCGCCGATGGCGGCAGTTGGAATGGTGTCATCAAGTCTTTGACGAAAGACGGTTTTCGCACAGTGGCCGTCGCAAACCCCTTGCGCGGTGTGAAATCTGACGCCGGATACCTTTCCTCGATTATCGACAGCATCAAAACGCCTGTGGTGCTGGTCGGCCATTCCTACGGCGGCTCGGTCATTTCCGTAGCGGCCGCAGGTCATACAAATGTAAAATCTCTCGTATTTGTTTCGGCCTTTGCACCCGACACCGGCGAGTCAGCCGCAACACTTTCCGGCAAGTACCCCGGGAGTTCCCTGGCATCGGCTCTGGCCGAGCCTGTTGGATTGGCCGGGGGAGGATCGGATCTTTATATCGATCAGAAGAAGTTTCATCAGCAGTTCGCACACGACGTTTCCCGCAACGAAGCGGCGCTGATGGCCGCAACGCAGCGACCTGTAACGAACGCCGCTCTCGACGAGCCATCAGGCGAGCCTGCCTGGAAAACAATTCCCTCATGGTTCATCTATGGAAGTGGCGACAAGAACATTCCACCAGCGAGCATGAAGTTCATGGCTGATCGCGCCGGTTCCAAACAGACGGTTGTCATCCCCGACGCATCCCACGTTGTGATGGTTTCTCATCCGAAAGCGGTTGCAGACCTGATCAAAAAAGCTGCGAAGTAACAATTGCATCGGGACGCGCGAGGCAATCGTGTGTCCCGATATCTCTAAGAACCAGCGTCGTACGCATGCACGAAGCGCGAATTATTGGAAGGTTCTTTACATGACCACAAAAAACGCACTCTCGGTTGGATTTCTTCTTTTCCCGCAATTGACCCAGCTCGACCTTACCGGACCTTACGAGGTCTTTGCGCGAGCTCCAGATATGACCGTTCATCTCATTTGGAAAAATCGTGAACCCGTTTTGTCGGACTCAAATTTGGCGATTGTGCCCACCACGACATTTGCCGAATGCCCACCCATCGACATCATATGCGTGCCCGGTGGACCGGGCCAGGTCGATCTGATGGAAGACCAGGAAACATTGGCTTTCCTGAAGCGCGTTGCGAGCACCGCAAAACTCGTAACGTCCGTCTGCACAGGCTCACTGATCCTTGGCGCTGCCGGGCTGTTGAAAGGCTATCGTGCAACATCGCACTGGTCTTCGATTGATCAGCTATCGCTGCTGGGTGCGGAGCCTGTACACGAGCGCGTCGTATGGGACAGAAACCGCGTCACTGGCGCCGGGGTTACGTCAGGCATAGATTTCGCCTTGACCGTCGTCGCGGATCTTTACGGCAGCGATATTGCACAGGGGATTCAGCTCGCGCTCGAGTATGATCCAAAGCCGCCATTCAAGACAGGATCGCCTGCCGAGGCACCCGAAGCTTTGGTAGAGGCCGCCAGAAGCGCCATGGTGGCGCCGCTTGCCAGAAGACGCGCTGTCACAGAACGGGCAGCAAAAGGCCTGCTTTGAGCAGGTGAGCGAAAACCCGAAAAACCAGCAAGTGCTTTGCAAAGCAAACACCTGGAATTTGGCACATCTGCGAAAGAGTTGAATCTGATGGAAACCCGGCAGCCTCGCTTCGATCCAGAGAGTTTGCTCTCATCCGAGTCCCAGCCATGTAGCCTGATGCAGTCCAGCAGAACACTGGATTGGTCCGACCTGTTGCTCGATGTCCAGCGAGGGTATGGGCAGTCGAGCATCTTCGAGACACACAGCACCGGCGACATCTCACTGGTGGTCAAGCTTAAAGGTTGCTCGTCCGTGAAGGTTCTGACGAATGGACGATGGCAGCATGCATTTTACGAGGTCGGATGCGGCGGTCTCACGGCCAGACACCAGACCAATCGGCTACAATTTGAGGTTCAAAAAAGTGACCCTTTCGCGGAAACGGCTCACCTCTATCTCGCTCAAGTGGTCCTTGACGAGGTTGCAGAAGATTATCGCCGCATCGGTGCTCGCGACATCGATAGACACCTGAATGCATTGGTGTTCTCCGACGAAACGATTTTTCATACGACCTTGGCACTCACGCGCGCCCTTACCGCTGGTGCGCCAAGCCTTTATGCCGAACAAACCGTCAGTTTTCTGAGTGCCCATCTGCTTTCGCAGCATGCCGCGTGGTGGAACCCTGACAATGATGGCCGTACGAGCCACCAGCTTACGGACCGTCGTCTAAGACGGGCAGTGGAATACATGTCCGTCTCATTGGACTTGCCACTAACGCTTCACGACATCGCGGCCGAGGCGGGTCTGAGTAAACATCACTTCCTGCGTGAGTTCCGCGCGGTGACAGGTTCGACACCGTTCAAATACCTCCAAAAATTGCGACTGGAGACGGCGCGACGGCTGCTGCGGACGTCGCAGCTTCCTGTCGCCGAAATCGGTTATCGATGCGGGTTCACGCGTGCCAGCAATTTCTCAACGGTCTTCACCAATCATTTTGGAGCGACGCCGACCGTCTACAGATCGACCGCAGGATAGACCGTGAGAAGCGCCTCTCCGGTGCGCGGCAAACACTGACCGGATTGTAAGTTTGCGCAATCCAACAACCTTAAACCCACAGCAGTTGGGGACTTTCGTCATATTGCTAATTGATTTCGCAGGATCGGCAAATAGCAGAAACAGACTGGAAGACCAGACGGTCGCAGATAATGATGGGAAGTTCGCAGTCATATTCTTTGGAGCTCAATGATGGCCCGTGCACAACACCAGCTAAAGCCCGATGAAGACGCTTCGCAAAATGCTCTTCAGGGAATAGCGGACAGTTTCATTGAATGGCCACGGGCGCCGACTCTTCGGTATCCGGATGCGTGTGGACTTGAATTCGAGCATATTTGGTTTCCGTCCGAGGACGGACTTCCGCTTCAAGGTTGGTTCATTCCCGCCTCAGGATCCAGAAAGATCATTATCGCCAACCATCCACGTTGGCTGGACCGCGCTGACTTACCGCCTCATTTGATACCCTTGTTCGGCAGCCGGACGGCTAAAGGCCCTGAGAGCGATTTCATTGCGGACTATAAAATTCTGACCGACGCCGGATACAATATCCTTGCCTACGATTTGCGAAATTTCGGGCCAGTCGGTGCAGTCAATGGCAGCGTCTTTTCTGGTGGCCGCCATGAATCGCGAGACGTGATCGGAGCGCTACGTTATGTCCGCAGCCACCACGATTTGCGTCACATGTCGATCGGACTGTTCAGTCGCTGTGTCGGTGCAAACGCAACACTCTTTGCTATGACGCGCAGACCCGATGTGTTTGTGGACGTTCGTTTTATGGTTTGCGCTCAGCCATTTTTCGTCGAGGCGGTGCTGAACCGGGCGTTCGAGAGGCTAGGCATTCCGCATTGCTGTCTCGATGATCTTGATAACCGGGTCTTTCTGAATACCGGTTTTAAAATTGCGCAATTCAGCCCAATCCCGTGGGCGAAAAGCGTGGCTATTCCCACATTACTCTATCAGGCAACGCGCGATTGCAGCAGAAACCCGGACGACATCCACACTGCTTACGACGCCATACCCTGCCCCCAAAAAAAGCTGGTCCGCATTGATGGCAAGAACGGCTCTTCGGACGGATACGCCTACTTCCAAAGACAGCCAAACGAGATTCTGTCGTGGTGTGAGGAACACATGACCTGACGTCACCTGAGGAGATCGTCACCAGATGCCCACTCGAAGTTCCGGGTCGGATCTGAAGATACGACGATCGCAAGCAATTTATTCGCTGAGTTCGTCAAGACACATCAGGAGAAGCCAATCGTGCCACAGAATATAGAAGCAGACGGAAATCAGGAGTTTGGTTTCACCCGCAGGGAAGTTGTGATCGGGGCGGTTGGCTTCGGCGTTTCCGAATTCACATGGGGATCGATTTCTACAGCGGCGGCGCAACAACCGACCACTGGAACAATCGATTATCTTGATCGGGTGCCGGTTTCAATGAGGGTCAACGGTCAGGAGGTGGCCGAAACACTCGATCCCCGGACCTCGTTGCTGGATTTTCTGCGCGAAACAAGAGGTCTCTTTGGCACAAAGAAAGGCTGCGACCACGGCCAGTGCGGGGCCTGTACGGTTCACGTCGATGGCGCACGCGTCGCATCTTGCCTCACACCCGTCGTGCAATGCGAGAAACGCTTGGTTGAGACAATCGAAAGCATCGCACGCGAGGGCCAATTGCATGCGATGCAGCAGGCTTTCATCGATCATGACGCCATGCAGTGCGGCTATTGTACACCGGGTCAGATCATGGCTGCCATAGCATGTGTGCGGGAGGGCCACGCCGCATCTCGCGCGGAAATCAAGGAATTCATGAGCGGCAATCTCTGTCGATGCGGTGCGTATGAAAACATCGTGAGCGCAATCGAAGATGCTCGCACGAAGATGGAGAGCTGAACATGCATCCTTTCTCCTATTTTCGGGCCAGCGGTGCTGATGATGTCAATAAGGCGCTTCGCGATGAGGGAACACGCATCCTCGCAGGCGGCACCACCCTCTACGACTTGATGAAATTGGATGTCGAAAATCCTGTGAGGGTTGTCGATATCAGCGGACTTGCCCCCCAGCCGATCCGCGTCGAAAACGACACGCTGATACTGGATTCACTGCTCCGTATGAGCCAGGCCGCCGAAAACGAGACGCTTCGTCTGCGGTCCCCTGCCCTGCGAGAAGCACTCATGCTGGCAGCCTCGCAGCAGCTGCGGAATATGGCAACCCTCGGCGGCAATCTGCTCCAAAGAACCCGCTGTAGCTACTTTCGCCATGGTGAACCTTATGCGTGCAACAAGCGCCAGCCAGCATCTGGTTGCGCAGCGCTTGAGGGTCTGAATAGAAACCACGCGCTTTTCGGTGGATCGAATGCATGTATAGCCGTTTATCCCGGTGACTTCGCAACGGCACTGGCCGCTTTCGACGCGAGGGTCGAAATTACAGGTCCATCTGGCGCAAGGGAGCTGGATCTTGTCGATCTTCACCGGGAGCCCGGCGAAACTCCCCATCTGGAGACCCATCTGCGCCCGGACGAATTCATCAAGGCCATACATATACCGCTGACGAAAGCCGCCCGCTCGTCCACTTACGTCAAAATCCGTGATCGCGAGTCCTATGCCTTCGCCCTCGTTTCGGCAGCGGTAGGCATCGAAATGGAGGGAGAGATTGTTCGGGATGTGCGCATAGCGCTGGGAGGCGTGGCTACCCGACCATGGCGATCGGCAGCCGCGGAACAAGCACTCATCGGTCGTCCCCTGAATGACGATACAGCACAGGCAGCCGGTCGTGCAGCATTCGTCGGCGCCTCAACCACCCGCCACAACGCCTTCAAGACCGAGCTTGGGGCGCGGGTCGTTGCCGATGCCCTCATGATTGCAAAGACAAGGATCTGAAACATGGCAGACACGCAGTTTCCCAATATCGTTCGCGTCGATGCACATGCCAAAGTCATGGGCGCTCCGATCTACGCTGCCGACATGCGAAGCGAGGGGCAGCTGCATGCCGTCTTCGCAGTTGCAACCGTTGCCAAGGGTAAGATCTCCGAGATCGACGTTTCAGCGGCCCGCGCTCTGGCACGCGTGAAGATGGTGGTCACGCACGAGGATGTTCAGGGCCTGAAGCCCGCTGGCTTTCTCCTGGGTGGTGGCTATGCCTTCCAGAGCCTCAATCCCTTGGCGAGCGAAGTGATCGCGCATCGTGGCCAGCCGATCGCCATGGTGGTAGCCGAAACGCTGGAGGTTGCTCTGCATGCACGCACTCTGATCCGCGTCGTGTACGAGAAGGAGCCGTTCGCTGCGTCAATCTCGAGCAGTGGAACAAACACCATTGCGCAGGCAGAGTCTCCGCTGCCGCAACAACTCTTTGCCGATACTGTTGCCGGAGATGCCGTGACCGCCCTGGCAAGCGCTGTTGAAGTTGTCGATGCGAGCTTCTACAGCCCCCCTCAACATCAAAATCCCATAGAGCTGGTTGCAACTGTTGCGACCTGGGAAGATGACAAGCTCATCATTCATGAAGGCACGCAAAATGCTGGCGCGATAAAATTCGGCGTGGCGCAAAGCCTCGGGATTCCTCCGGAGAACGTAACGGTCATTTCTCCACATGCCGGCGGAGGATTTGGACAGAAGAACTCCATGCAGATGCAGACGACCCTTGTGGCATGGGCCGCACGGCAGCTTGGCGCATCGGTGAAAATGGTGGTTCCCCGTGCCCAGCTTTTTACCAATGCGAGCTTCCGTCCTGAATCACGTCACAGAGTTCGGCTCGGTGCGGATAAGGATGGCCGCATTACATCGGCTCTCTACGATGTCGATGCCCAAAGCTCACGGCATGACCTTTTTCCGTTGGACTATACGAGCGCAGCGGCACGGCTCTACGGGATACCGAATTTCAAGGGCTTCCAGAGGATCGTGCAGACGGATGTGCAAACGCCGGGATATATGCGGGCACCATATGAGCACTTCGCATCCTTTGCTCTCGACACAGCCGTCGATGAGATGGCGGCGCGGTTCGAACGTGATCCGGTGGAATACAGGCTATCGCTGGATACGGACAAAGATCCGGTTTCCGGCCTGCCTCTCTCCTCACGTTTCCTCAACGAATGCCTTACACGTGGAGCACAACGGTTCGGATGGTCATCGCGCAACCCGAAGCCAGGCTCCATGAAAGCGGAAAACGGTGATCTGATCGGCATGGGTGTGGGGTGCGGGTGTTATAAGGCCGCCACCGCGGCTGCGGTGGCAACACTGAAAATGTCGCGGGATGGCGACGTCACAGTCTCGGTCGGTGTGCACGAGATGGGTCAGGGCATTCGAACCGCCTTGGCAAATGCAGTTGCCCGGAAACTTGGCATCGATCCTGCCAAGGTGGATGCCGTCATTGGCGACACGCGTGGCGCGCCCCAGCATCTGACCGCAGGTTCGTGGGGAACGGCGACGGCAGTTCCAGCGGCTGAGCAAGCAGCCGAAAAGCTTCTTGTGGAACTCGGACCCAATCCGCAATCGGCCATCGCAAAACAGGGCTTGGACAGCTATGAAGTCCGCATCGAAAGGCGCGCACCGGGGCAGCCCGCACAACTCGCCGAAGCGCTTCACTCCGGACGTCCTGCACCATGGGGGCCGATCTACCGTGAGTTCATAAGCTATAGTTACATCGCCCATTTCGTTGAAGTTCGCGTCGAGCCGACAACGCGGCGGATCCGCGTTGCGCGTGTCGTAAGCGTGGCCGATTGCGGTCGCGTGATAAGCCCGCGCACTGCCGAGAGCCAGGTCAAAGGGGGCGTTGTCTGGGGCATCGGAGCCGCGTTACGGGAAGCAACTGAAGTTGATCCGCGTTATGGCGGTTTCCTTAACACCGATATCGCCGAATACATCGTTCCCGTAAACGCTGACATCGGTCGCACGGAAGTCGAGTTCATTGACCGCCCAGATCCCCTTATCAACAGCACTGGTATCAAAGGTCTCGGCGAGGTCGTCATGACAGGCGTGGCTGCTGCAATTGCCAACGCGGTCTGGCACGCAACGGGACGTCGGCTCCGCACATTACCGATCAGAGTGGAAGACGTCCTTGCATAGCAGCGCCTGTGAAAGCATGGCCTGCCATATGGGATAACTGATCAAAACCCCTCCAGGGCGCACGATGCTCTTTCATTGGATGCGCCCAATACCCGAAAATCTATCGCCAAGAAAATTTGGTGACAACAGGTCAGAGCATGGACGCCAGCCCACAGGCCGACGCCATGCTGCTGAAGTAAGACTGTCCAGGAGTGAATATGACTACAGGTGCAGAGCGCCTTTTACAGGTGCTTTCAGACTCAGGCGTCAAATATATATTTGGCAATCCTGGAACGACAGAAATGCCCATCATGAATGCCCTTCGGCAGTTTCCCGAAATGACATATGTTCTTGGGCTTCAAGAAACGGCGGTCGTTGCCATGGCGGACGGATACGCCAAATCGAGTGGTAGCGCAGCATTCGTCAATCTTCATACGGCGGGTGGCCTCGGGCATGCCATGGGCGCTCTTCTTCATTCTCAAATCGCCAAGACGCCTATGGTCGTCACGGTTGGCCAGCAGGATACCAGACACAGCTTCAGCGATCCCCTTCTCTATGGCAACGCGGTCGGGATGGCGGCTCCCGTCGTGAAATGGGCACGGGAAGTGCTCCATCCGCATCAAATTGCGCCTCTTCTCCGGCGAGGGCTGGAAGCGACAATGACGCCGCCTCTTGGCCCCGTATTTCTCTCTCTACCTATTGACGTGCTGACGGGAGAGACGACTGATCTTGTAGAAAAGCCTTCCACCGTAAACCGAACCGCGGCTGCCGGTGGCTTGAAAGATCTGGCTCTTGCTTTGATGGAGATACAGCCGGAACGCCTGGGGATTATTGCGACAGACGAAGTGAATGCCGGTGACGCGATCGCGGAACTTGTCAACGTCGTCGATCTTCTTGGCGCGCGAGTCCATGGCCCGTCATGGCCAGGTGGAATGTCATTTCCTGCCTCACACCCCTTATGGAAGGGCAACCTTCCAACGACGGCTTCGGAAATGCGCTCCGTGCTCTCCGACCTAGACGCCGTTTTTGTTATCGGCGACAATCCGTTCATATCCTATCTCTACAGCGATGGTCCGGCCCTGCCGCAGCGCTGCCGTCTCTATCAGATCACCCATGATGGAAACGAGGCGGGTCGCACGTACCCGACGGAACTTGCATGTGTCGGTAACCTGAAAACATCGCTGCACGCTCTCGGTCTTCTGCTTGTCGATGCAAACGGCCATCATGAGCAAGCCCGTGCAACCCACCGATCGCTTGCTTCGGCCGAGAGAGAAGTGCGATTGTCTTGTCTGGAGGCACAGCTTGAAGAGCAAAAGCAACGAACGCCGATCAGTCCCTTCGTGGCCGCTGGCGAGGTGTTAAACGCGCTGAACACGGACGTGATCGTCGTCGATGAAGCGCCAGCGACCATGCTGCACGTGAGGTCGTTTCTCGAAAAAATCAATGTGCGCCGATACTTGTTCATGCGAAGTGCCATTCTCGGATGGGGTCTTCCAGCCGCCGTGGGAGCGGCTCTGGGATCGCCCGGCTCGCCTGTCGTTGCCCTCCTGGGAGACGGTTCGGCTCTCTATGCGCCACAGGCTCTGTGGACTGCAGCCAGACTGGGCGTGCCCGTCACATTCGTCATTATGAACAACGCGGAATACAATATTCTCAAACGATACTCTGTCGCTCAAGGCTATGAGACAGGAGGAAATTCCACGATCGCAGGCATGGAGCTTGATACGCCATACATAGACTTTCAAGCGCTTGCGACGGCTTTCGGCATCACTGCCCGCCGGGTGTATCGAGCAGATGAAATTCACTCAGCAATCCAAGAGGGCGTGTCATCGGGTCGACCGAACCTGATTGAAATCGTGATTTCGACATCTTGATCGAACCTCATTACCAACCTTCAACCAGTGTTCGAACCGGACTGACAATAAAAAGATCGATACCATGATGAAAAATGAAAATGACGCGCCGGATCCGTTTGACGTAATCGTCGTCGGTGCTGGCATTGCCGGGCTCGCACTGACCCGTGAACTGTATCGGCGCGATATCAAAGTCGTAGCGCTTGAACGCCGTATGGATCTGGTCGACTCCGGACTAGCCATTAATCTTCCCGGCAACGCTATCGCTGCGCTCAACAGGCTTGGTCTCGGGAATGACCTGAAGCAGGTTGGAAATCCCATTACGCGTCGCGAGTATCGATCTTCCGGCGGACGCCTGCTCTTCAAAGTAGACGAAGTCGACTTCTGGGGATCTGATAATGCCCCACGCTGCATGCGACGGTCAGACCTAGCCGCGCTGTTGATGAAAGACGTTCCGGCATATCTGACCCGTTATCAAAGCGCCGTTACATCAGCGACTGCCTCCGGCAACTCCGCGACAGTCACAACATCGGACGGTCAAAGGCTCGAAGCCAGTTACCTTGTAGGAGCAGATGGCGTTCACTCCATTGTTCGCAAGTTATGTTTTCAAGGGGGTTCAGCCTCATTCTCGCAACTGGCACAAAGGAGCTGGCGGTTCATCGGCCCTAACCCTGGCGTAGATTGCTGGACCGTGTGGATGGGACAGCACGCGATCGTGTTGCTCATTCCGCTCGGGCCTGATGAAGTTTATGGCTGGGCGACTGTCACACATGATAAGAGTTCTGCCCAAGATCCCAGGATTTTGCTGCAGCATATGGCCGGCTTCGCTAGCGAACCGCGGCGGGCCGTCGAAGAAGCACTGTCGACGCCGGATCGACTGTTCACATCACCTTTGCACGAAATCCGCCTTTCGGATTGGAGTTGCAACCGGGCGATCCTCATCGGCGATGCTGCGCATGCGACTGCTCCCGTTTGGGCGCAGGGTGCGGCCTTGGCACTGGAAGATAGTATCGTGCTTGCGGATCTCATATCAGGCAATGCCGATCCGCAAAGCCTGGGAGAACAGTTTACGCGTCAAAGACGCGATCGAGTGCGGCACGTGCAAGCCATGACAGACCGTGCCGCCAAAGTATCTCGGTTGCCAGCACCTTTCCGAAATCTTCTCATGCCGCTACTCGGACCTTTGAGCTACAAGAACACGTACGGGCCTCTCAGGACGACATAACGCAGCAAACGTATCATCCTTCCATGATGCGTTTGCTTTCGTCAGAGCCTACAGAAAGCTGTTTCCAGTCAAGGTCTTCTTGCAATTCAAGATATTGCGTTGGGCCGATCTGGTCCGTCTTGTGCAACTCGGCAAGGTGCTCTCGTTGCGCGATGATCGCAGCTTTGATCATTTTTCGCCGTCTCGACAACGGCGAACCCTCTAGCAAATCTGGCGTTGCTTTCCGGTGCTCGAGATAAATAGCGCGAATGGCTTCTGCCTCTGGCCCCTTTTCATTCTCCAAGCGACGGAATGCCGCTTCCGCCAGCGACCTTCGGGCAGTTTCGAGTTCCTCTCGGGCCTCCTTCTCCCTGCCAAGCTTAAGAAGGGAAATCATCGGTGCCAAGGTTGCGCCCTGAATGACAAGTGTTGAGAGGACCACAGCGAAGGCTGTGAGCACCAGCAAATCACGCTCGGGAAAATCTGCCGGTAGCGCAAATGCAGTCGCCAGCGTGACCAGTCCACGCATGCCCGACCAGCCGACCAATAGGGTTTCGCCTGCCGTAAACGGTGCCGAACGCTTCCCCTGCCGGTTAGGGAAGGCAGAAGCAGCATGCAGCAGGAAGGCGATAGCAAGACGCGTTACGATAACGGCGGCAACAACGACTGCGGCAAAATACACGGCGCGTTCCAGTTGCTCGGATGGCATTGCCTGGACGATGCGGCGAGCCTGCAGGCCCATCAAAAGAAAAGCGACCACATTCAAAAGAAAGACGACTGTCGTCCAGACTGCGAAGGAATGAACGCGCATGCGCGGCGAGTTATCGACCTTCTCAAGCGCGGCAATCGTCATGGCGCTCGCCACCGTTGCCAGAACGGCAGACAGATGTAGATGCTCGGCAATGAGCCAGGTCGAGAAGGCATAAACAAACTGTAACAGAGTGCCGCCCACAGTGTTCTCCGTCAGTGGCCTGAGCCGGGATACCAGAAGCCCGAAGACGATGCCGAAGACAATTCCGCCCGGCACCGCCAGACCAAGTTGAACCGCGACTGCGCCATTTATCCCTCCCTGTGCTTGCATCGTCAGCGCCGCGCCAAAGAGCAAGAGAGCCGTCGCATCATTGAAAAGGCTTTCGCCTTTCAGGAGCGTGTCGACGCGTCTAGACACCGGAAGGCTGGAAAGAACCGCCGTTGCTGCCGCTGCATCCGGCGGAGCGACGATGGCACCCAGCGTGAATGCCACCGCCAATGGAAGACCGCCCATTTCAACGCCGACCAACGTTACGACGCAGGTGGTAATGAGAACAGCGAAGATCGCGTAGAAGATCAGCGGTAGCAGCATTCGGCGCGCCGCGCCCACGGGAAAATCATAGGCTGAATCGATCAAGACAGGCGCGATGAAGAGAGCCAGTGCCGTGGGCGGGTCGATGGGGATCGTAGGCGCTCCGGGCAGGAGAGCCACAGCCACACCGGCAGCGGCGAGAATGCCGGGATAAGGCAAGTGCATTCGCCGCGTGACTTGAAGAAGCAACATAGCAATCGCCAGCAATGCAATAATGGTCTCAAAGAAAGTCATCGCCATGACACTCCAATGCTTTCGAGCGCGTTGAAAGAGCTAGATGCTGCATGTAAAGGTGTTTAACATGAAGGATAAGCGTGAGAAATAATCATGGCGCTGGATTATGACGTTGCTGTTATCGGTGCGGGAGCGGCCGGTATCGCAGCGGCTCGAAAACTGACGAGCGCCGGACGTTCTGTCGTTATTCTCGAAGCCAGCAATCGCATTGGTGGGCGCGCATGGACGATCGGCCTGTGCGGAATGCCGCTGGATCTCGGTTGTGGCTGGCTCCATTCCGCGAAACGCAATCCGTTTTCACAGCTCGGTCGCGAGGCAGGATTTTCCATCGAACGCACGATATCCGCCTGGCAGAGCCAATGGCACGAACTTGGCTTCTCCAAGGCTGAACGATCTGCCGCGCGATCAGTGTGGGAAGCGTTCAATGAGCGGATCAGACGCGATCCCCCTGAGACGGACCGGGCTTCGGATGCACTCGATCCTGACGGCGAGTGGAACCAATATTGCCAGTCGCTCAGTGCTTATCTCAACGGCGCGCCTTTAGAGCAACTCTCGATCCGCGATTTTCTCGCTTATGACGACGCAGCCACTGATGATAACTGGCGTGTGAAGGAAGGATATGGGAGCCTGATTACAAGCTGCCTCCCAACGGATGCCGCCGTGCAATTGTCGACGCCAATTCGACGCGTGGCGCTGACTGGGGACGGTGTGCGTGTCGAGACAGATCGCAACGCGTTGTTGGCAAGCGCGGTGATTGTCACGGCATCCACCAATGTGCTCGCGCGAGGCATGATCTCATTTGATCGAGAAGTGGATGACCATTTGCAGGCGGCGACCCAATTGCCGCTTGGGCTTGCAGACAAATTGTTCATCAGGCTTGAGGGTCACCATGGTCTGGAACCGGAGACCCATCTGCTGGGCAACCCTCGCGACTCGTCAACTGGCAGCTATTATATCAGGCCAATGGGTCGACAGCTGATTGAAGGCTTTTATGGGGGCGAAGGCGCTGCGCGTCTGGAGACCGCAGGTCTCATGGATGCTTTTGCATTCGCATCAGACGAGCTTGCATCGCTCATCGGAAATCGCATCAGATCTCATTTGAAGCCTTTGATCGCCTCCACCTGGTGCGCGATGGACTGGATACACGGCTCCTACAGCCATGCAGTTCCCGGTGCCTCGCAAGCGCGTATTTTACTTGCGCAACCAGTGGAAGACCGGTTGTTTTTCGCCGGCGAAGCGACACATCCTCAGGACTTCTCCACGGCTCATGGTGCGTGGGACAGTGGACTGCGTGCCGCCGGTGAGGTTCTTGCGGTCATGACATCTTAGCAAATAAAGGGCAAACGGCAGTATTTTGGTAATGACAGACAAGCAACATATCGAAGCAATCATTAAACGACATGCTCCATGCGACGGCACGTTCGAAACCAAGCTGCCGGGTCTGAGGCTGATACGCTGTTCCACGCCGACGCTTCCAATGCCTGTCATTTATGAACCGGCACTTTGCCTCGTCGCACAGGGACGAAAGCGGGCAACACTTGGAACAAGAAGCTTCGTCTATGACAGCGCCAATTATCTTATCGCTTCGGTCGATCTTCCAGTCATGGGAGCGGTTATAGAGGCTTCTCCGGAAAAACCTTATCTTTCAATGCAGCTTGACCTCGATACCGCTGAACTGGCTGACCTGGCGGTTCGGTATCCTTCGAATGAGCGACCGTCAGGACGCAACCCGGCGGGACTTCTGCTCAATGAGGTTGATCCAGGCATCATTGATGCCGCAACGCGTCTTTTGAAGTTACTAGACACTCCTCAGGACATTGACGCCCTTGCACCGCTGGCAAAACGCGAAATTCTCTATCGGCTTATCACAGGCGCTTCAGGTCATGACGTGCGCCGGATCGCGCATGCGGGCACGCATCTTACGCAGATAGCGAGAGCGATCCTGTGGATCCGCGAACACTACCGGGAGCAATGTCCGGTGGAAACCGCCGCTGAAGTCGCCGGGATGAGTCGCTCGACCTTTTATACCCACTTTAAAGCGATCACCAATATGAGCCCACTGGAATTCAGAACCCAGTTGCGGCTCCAGGAAGCGCGCCGACTTATGCTCAGTGACGGGCTCGACGCAGCGACTGCTGGATTTCAGGTTGGTTATGGCAGCCCATCGCAATTCTCCAGAGAATATACGAGGGTCTTCGGCACGCCGCCCGCAACACACATCAATAGTCTGCGGCAGTTGCCTTAACCCCAGTTTTACAATTCCTCTGGAACACTGAGCGACGCAGCGGCATCGTGACCTATCATATCTGCCGCAATGAATGGATTGGCGGATGGTCTGGATGCTGGCCGTCCAAGAAGTTGGTAACGCTGAAACGACTTCACGAAATGGTCGAAGGCGGCTCGGATGCGGCCAACCTTCAGAAGATTCTCGTGTGCGACGATCCAGACGTCAAGTTTGTGAATATCGACATCCGGCAATATTCTGATCAAGTTGGAATCCGTTTCTCCCAGAGGCGTCTGCAGCACTCCAATTCCGATCCCCTGTCTAAGTGCGGCGACTTGCGCGGGATGGCTGTCGCTCTTGAAGACGAAGTTGCTGGAGGTTGACGTCAGACCAAGAGACACCGCGAGAGCCCAATCTGCGCGGTTTCGGTCTGGACCGATAAGGTCGTGATCTCCAAGTTCCATAAGGTTCTTTGGCACGCCGTGTCTGTGGACATAAGACGTGGATGCGTAGAGCCCAAGAGGAATATTCGCCGCCTTACGTGCAACCAGAGCGCCTTGCGTTGGAGTATAGGTGCGAATTGCGAGATCAACTTCTCGTGTCAACAAATCGGCAGACACGTCGCTCAGTACCAGCTCGATCCGGAGATCTGGATGTTCGATCCTTAGATCAGCGAGCATCTTCGGAAGCACTTCAGTACCCATGATTTCCGGTACGCTCATCCGGACGACGCCGGAAACCCCGCCGCTCGAAGCTGCCTCCCGACGGAAGGAGTGAGACGCATGGGCCATCGCCGTGACCGGTCTTCTAAGGCTTTCTGCCAGTTCCGTGGGGATTAGGCCCGTCGTAGAGCGAACAAACAAGACCGCACCAAGAGCGCTCTCCAGCACCTCTATTCTGGACCGAACCGTTGGATGAGAAACCGCCAGTTTACGCGCGGCCGCTGCAAAGCTGCCAGCCTCCAGAACAGCCAGAAAAACGCGTTGATCATCCCAGGAAATTTCATCGCTCATAAAGTTTTCTACAGCTCCTGAAGGAAAAACGGAATTCTCATCCGCCCCGGTATCTTTAGATTTTTGCTGTGATCCACACACAGCATCACGGTTTGCCACCTACGCCACCGACCTGGTCCGTGAAAGTCATCGTTGGAAATTTCGGAGGATTCGCCAAGTTTCCCGGACAATCATTTTATCGATCGGCTCGGGGTTGTGACTACTGTTGATTGCGGGAAGGTGAACATTGCAAGCACTAACCAAAAGTTGTGCTTGATGCATATGCAACATTTTAGTTGGCCGGCTTAGATCGCCGGATGCAATCATGAAGGGAGATACATGTGACAGATACTGAGGACCAGGCACCCGGCCTTACTCGTCGGCAATTTCATCAAGTTGTCGGGACAGGCGTGGCGGCAACATGGATGACGTTTGTCACCCCCTTGGAGTCGGACGCTGCACAACCGGCATCAAAAACCCGGAATTTGGTGAGCCTGACTGTCAACGGTCAGAAGCATGATCTCCAGCTTGATCCTCGTACAACGCTTCTCGATATGCTTCGAGAGCACCTCGCATTGACCGGGACGAAGAAGGGTTGCGATCATGGCCAGTGTGGCGCCTGCACAGCGATTGTGGATGGTCGGCGCATCAATTCGTGCCTGAGCCTGGCAGCTATGCACGACGGCAGTGAGATAGTCACGATTGAAGGCCTGGCATCGGCAGACAGTCTGCATCCAATGCAGAGCGCATTCATCGAGCATGATGGCTTCCAGTGCGGCTACTGTACGCCCGGCCAGATATTGTCAGCCGTTGGAGTGCTCAACGAACTGGCTGCCGGTTTCCCCAGCGCGGTCACGGCGGATCTGAATGCCGCACCCGATGGAAGCGCGATGGAAATCCGTGAGCGGATGAGCGGCAATATCTGTCGTTGCGCGGCTTACCCCAACATCATTGCGGCAATTCTCGATGCAAAAGGAACACGCGCATGAGGGACTTCATCTATCACCGTGCCCGTTCAATCGATGATGCCATGTCTCTTCTAGGCACAAATCCAGACGCAAAATTACTGGCGGGCGGCACAAATTTGCTGGACCTCATGAAGCTTCAGATCGAAACGCCGCCCCACCTCATTGACGTCAATCACCTTGGTCTGGATGAAATCGAGGTCACCGAGGCTGGTGGACTCTCGATCGGTGCGACAGTCCGTAATGCCGACCTTGCCTCTCATCCCGCTGTACGGAGTGATTACGGTGTCCTGACGCGGGCACTGGTTTCAGGGGCCTCGGGCCAACTGCGCAATCGAGCGACGACAGCAGGTAATTTGATGCAGCGTACACGCTGTCCCTATTTCTACGGCACGACCATGGCCTGCAACAAGAGAGAACCCGGCTCAGGATGTGATGCGATCAACGGACTGTCAGCCAACCTTGCCATTCTCGGCACGAGTGCATCATGCATCGCAACGCACCCCTCGGACATGGCCGTTGCCTTGCGCGCGCTGGATGCGTCAGTCGTCGTGACGGGACCAGACGGCGAACGCAAAATTGCGATCAGCGAGTTTCACAGACTGCCCGATGAGACACCACATATTGAGACAAATCTGAAGGCCAGGGAGATCATAACCAAAGTCGAGCTTCCCGCCCCCATCGGCGGCAAACACGTCTATCGCAAGGTACGCGAGCGAGCCAGTTACGCATTTGCGACCGTATCCGTCGCACTGATCGCGCAGATCAACGGCAAAGAAGTTGCCATCGAACGTCTGGCATTCGGCGGCCTGGCTGCAAAGCCATGGCGTGTAGAAGCCGCCGAAAACCAAGGGTTCGGCCGCCCTGAAGATGTCGCCCGGGACGCCGCGTCCGCGGCTCTCGAAGGGGCAAATCCAACGGAGCATAACAGATACAAGATTGAGCTGGCGCAGCGTGCTCTGCACTCCGCCTTGATTGATGCACAGGAGCAGAAATAATGATCCGTCTCGATACTGATAGCACGGACACGCGCATCGTCGGCAAACCCGTCAGCCGATTGGACGGCGTAAAAAAGGTAACAGGCGCTGCAACTTACGCTTATGAGCACGCCCCGGCCCTAAAGGCTTTGGTTGGCGTCTTTGCGACTTCCAGCATAGGACAAGGCGAAATCCTGGACATTGACGTGACGGCGGCTGAAAAGATGGAAGGGGTTCGCCGGATCATCACCTATAAAAACTGTATACCACAGGGTAAGCTGGATACATCAAACGCCAATTTTACGACCCGGGCACGGCCCATCCTTTCGAGCACCACGATAAACCATTATGGTGAACCCGTCGCTCTGGTGGTTGCAGACACCTTCGAACAGGCGAGAGATGCGGCCCGCGCCGTAAAGCCCTTGTATAAGCCTGGCCAAGGGAATTTCGCCTACTCTCCAGAGAGCGAAATTGTCGATGAGGAAATGGCTGCGGCCGGCTTTGTCGGCACGACCAGAGTTGGTGATTTCGACACCGGCTTCGCAGGGTCCACTGTACAGGTCGATGCGAGCTTTGAAACCGCGATGCAACTGTCGCAACCCATGGAGCCGCATGCGACGCTGGCGTGGTGGGACGGCGAGACTCTCAATCTCGTCACCAGTCATCAGACGATAACCAATATTCAGACATCCCTGGAGGCTGCTTTCGGATTGTCGAAAGAGCGGCTGGTCATCTCCGCGCCGTTCGTCGGGGGTGGGTTTGGTTCGAAACTTGCCGTACACGCTGACCTGATGGGTGCTGCCGTTGCCGCCAAAATGTCAGGACACCCGGTGAAGGTTTCGTTGACCCGGCAACAGATGTTCGGCCTCACAGGTCTTCGCCCGTGGCAACAGCAACGGGTTCGGCTGGGTGCGAGCGCCGATGGTCGCCTCGCGGCAATAGGCCATGAGGCACTGATTTACTCCAATCGTAACGATCCGTTTGTCGAGCAGACCGCGACCGTGACACGATCTCTCTATGCTGCCCCTCATCGCTTGACACGTCATCAATCGTTTCATCTCGATCTGCCGAATGGCGAGGCTGTTCGCGCGCCCGGCGAAATGACAGGTTTGCTCGCTGTTGAAATAGCGATGGATGAGCTTGCCGAAAAACTGTCGATCGATCCGGTCGAATTGCGCGTTCTGAACGATACGACATCCGATCCGGAGACGGGCGTCCCACTGACCGGGCGCGACCTTGGCGAATGTCTCCGTACCGGCGCGGAACGGTTTGGTTGGTCGGAGCGTGGCGCGAAACCGGGTGAGCGGCGTGATGGCCAGTGGCTGATTGGAATGGGCGTCGCTTCGGCCATTCGCTTTCACTTTCAGGGGTCAGCAGAAGTCGAGGTCGCCATAAGGCCAAACGGCAGGATAGAGGTCAGGTCAGACCTGACCGACATCGGCACGGGCAGCTACACGATTCTTGCCCAGATCGCTGCCGAACTTCTTGGGCAGCAGGTTGAGGACATTGACGTTACCTTGGCACATTCGAGCCTGCCACCCGGCGGAGGTTCGGGAGGATCATGGGGTGCACCAAACACGGCGACAGCCCTGCATCGTGCATGTCTCTCCCTTCTGGAGCGCGCAGGGGTTTCACCAAGCCCGAATTTTATAGCAGATGTTTTGAAGGCAAATCCTTCAGGACTGATGGCAACAGGCACAATTGCATCTTCTGCCAACACCGCAGACTGGGAAGCAAAGTCGCGTCACACATACGGTGCCCACTTTATCGAGGTCGGCGTTCATTCTTTAACAGGCGAAGTCCGGATTCGACGTATGCTCGGTGTGTTCTCCGCTGGCCGTATTCTTAATCCTAAAACAGCCAAATCTCAGCTTTTGGGAGGGATGATATGGGGCGTTTCGGCAGCCATTCGTGAAGCTGCCGAAATTGATGCACGTTACGGAAACATCGTGAATGGAGATTTGGCGGAATATCTGGTGCCGGTCCACGCGGATATTCCCGACATTGATGTCATCCTGATCGACAGACCGGACCTGGACGCAAATCCGGTGGGCGTTAAAGGCGTAGGAGAACTGGGGAATTGCGGCTCATCCGCTGCCCTTGCCAACGCTATTTATAACGCCTGTGGCGCCAGAGTTCACAAATTTCCAATCCGGCTGGCAAGCCTGCTGCCCGCGCTTCATTAGCATTGATATCGCCGTAGGGAATATAGCCATGGCATGACAGCATGCCATGGCTAGAAGAAACTCGTTTTACATTTTGTACAAAGGGCACGCCGCGACTCCATCAGATGCCGTGGGCGACTTCATGAAACGACGGATGAAAGAGTGCATTTTGCGGAAAACACCCACACTGTTTGAAATTCTAAAATACCATCGGGAAACCGCTTTCGTGCTGGCAGCGAGCTTTGTGGCACTTTTCATAGCTGGCATCGCTTCGACGCTCGTCATACCGGAACTCCGACCAGGTGGGCTCGGAGCACTTCGAAATGGCGGCGAATCCGGCAGTCTCGGTTGGCTCATATCGTCGGCATATTCCGAAGGGAATATTCCGTATGCCATGGCTGTAACATTCCTCGTCAATCTGATGTGGGCCGGCTTCTTACAGACGACTTTACCGACCTTTGTCGTGCCCTATCTCGGTGTCGTGGTCACGGGCCTTCGCTTTCTGCTTTGGGGAATTCTCTTCACGCTTGTCGGTGCGAATGATCAATCAATCTTCATTCATTACATCACGCTTTTTCTGGAAGGATTTGCGTACGCACTCGCGGCTTTGGCGGCCTGGATCCATAGCAGAATGTTTCTCAGACCCGGTCTCTATGGACTGCGAAGTCGTATTCAGGGTTACAAAGCGGGCTTAGTGGCAACCGCCAAGATTTACATCATCATTATTCCCGCCTTGATCATGGCAGCAGCATACGAGGCGATATCTGTTATCGGGTTCATAGCGCAATGATGGCTCAGTCTGCCGCAGCTAACCGCAATCTACCACAGCTACATCCCGCAGTCGCGGTGTCGCAGGCGATACAAAATGATAGGAGCGCAATCTGACATAAGCTTTAGGCTTTAAACCATAACTGCATTCCTTCGCTTTGTGCTAAACAAGCACTCGAACGGATAACGGCAGATGGGACTTCCCCTTTTATCCCTCGCTGCGTTCCCCGAAATGTGCGTCTCTCCCAGAGTTCGGATTTCACATGGCAAATCTATTTCGCATCATCACAAGGCGCGGCGCAAACAAGTCAATCAGACTGGTCAATCGGGGTACAGCCCATGTTGAAGGACAAGTAACAGGCGCTGGCGAGATATGCCTTGGTCAAGCTTGGAAAGGTCTTCCGGCCGAGCCTACGCAGCTCATTATAAAACCCGACGGACAGCTCCATCTCAATGGTCGCTTTGATGTCTATAGCGGCTGCACGATCGGCATTCAAAGCGGGGCGAAGCTTACACTGGGAAGTGGTTTTGCTAATCGTAGCAGCTGGATATCCTGCGGCCATGAAATAACGATTGGCGAGCAGGTCTTCATCGCCGATCAGGTTATAATCCGCGATTGGGATGGCCACACAATCGTTGGACGCCCTAACGCCGCACCCATTACAATCGGAAATCACGTCTGGATCGGGATGCGCTCCATGATCCTCAAAGGGGTCACCATCGGCGACGGCGCTGTGATAGCTGCCGGAGCGGTCGTGGTGAAAGATGTTCCGGCGGGTTCCGTCGTTGCAGGCAACCCCGCGAAAGTCGTCAAAAACGATGTCTCTTGGGTACCGTAAGGGCCAGCGGGCACATCCGCACCACTGTTCAATATCCGACGCCGTGCGACGATCGCGGCGTGGCTTATTCCGATTCATCACCCGTCAGTCGAAACAGTGAGAGCTTTCCAGTCCTCAATTTCCTGCTGCAACCGGTCGATCCGCGCCGTTACGTGCTTGAGAGCATCGCTTCCCAGAAGAAGTTGCGGCGGAGGGCTGTCGGCTTCGATGAGGGTGAGTAGGGCGGCGGCCAGCTTTTCAGGATCACCAAGTTGGTTACCACTCACGGCCTGTCTGGCCTCGCGGATCGGATCAAATAGACTGTCGTAATCTGCAATCGACCTCTCCGTTCGTATCATCGAGCGCCCTGCCCAGTCCGTTCGGAAGGAACCGGGGCAAAGTGTCGTAACGTGAACACCAAAAGGTGCCATTTCAGAGCGCATGACTTCGGAAATACCTTGGAGTGCGAATTTGCTGCCGCAGTAATACGCGATGCCCGGCATGGTGATCATGCCGCCCATCGATGTGACGTTGACGATAAAGCCACGGCGGCGCTCCCGGAACCTGGGAAGAAACGCTTTGGCCACCGCAACCGCCCCAAAAACATTGACGTCAAACTGACGTCGCATCTCATCGATCGGCGACTCTTCGAGGACACCCTCGTGACCGTAACCGGCATTGTTTATCAGCACGTCGACGGGTCCGTACTTGTCCTCGGCTTGCCTGACGACCTCTGGAATACGATCGAATTCGGTCACGTCGCAAATGACCGTGTGCAGTGCCGGAAGGGACTTTGCCATCGCTTCACGAGAGCTTTGGGAGCGGACTGTCCCAATGACTTCGTGACCGGCCTGGACTGCGGCGGTAGCGATCGCCAATCCGAAGCCTGAATTTGCTCCAGTGATGAAGAATGTCCTGGCTATCATTGTTTGAAACTCCTTGATTGCTTGTGGACGTGACAGATAATATGAGAACCTTGGAAGAACGATCTTGGAAACTATCAAGTTGTTGCCAAATCCTATTTATGACGACAGAAGAGCGTCCATGAAGAACCAGCTTGTCGAATTGGCCGGACAACTTGCTCCTCGCCACGGGTACAACCCGACATCTCTTCCTACGGTCCGTATTCTGAGAACCGAGACTGTGCTTCGCGACATTTCGGTGCTCTATAATCCAGGGGCCGTATTCGTCTTACAGGGAAGCAAGCAAGGCCTCCTTGAAGGAGATATCTACCTCTATGATGAGGACCACTATCTTGCCGTATCGGTGCCAGTTCCCTTTCGGATGACGTCGACTGCCAGTCCGCAGCGGCCTTTGCTGGCGATCTATCTGGAGTTCGATATGCAAATGGCGGCCGAAATCGCCATGCAGATTGAAAAACACGCAGGTCCGGCAACGACACTGCCCAATGGCCTCACATCGAGCAGAATGGGCGATGACATCGAGGATGTCCTGTTACGCCTGTTAATTGCACTCGGCAGCGCGGTTGATATCGCAGTGCTTGGAGCCTCAATCCTGCGCGAACTGCATTATCGGGTCATGGTTGGACCGCAAGGCGCTGCAGTCGTTGCAGCCCTTCAGCGAAAAGGCACGCCTGGAAAATTGGTCCAGAGCCTTGTGTGGATACGCGCGAACTACGGTTCCGACATCGCTGTAGCGGACCTGGCAAAAGACGTGGGTATGAGCGTTCCCTCCTATCACATGCATTTCAAGAAGCTGACCGGATCGAGCCCGATTCAATATTTGAAAGCATTGCGGCTTCATGAGGCAAGACTGATGATCGCTCGTCAAAGCGGGACAATCGCGCAAGTGGCTATATCGGTCGGTTACGTAAGTCCGGCGCAGTTCAGCCGTGACTTCAAACGGCATTTCGGGCGAACAGCATCGGAAGAGGTGAAGTGGGTTCGGCATCACCTCGGAGAGCAGCCCTGAAGACGCTGAGACAAGATATAGGTGGCGCAGCGTCATCAACCGGTCAGTACGGATCGTTTCAAGGTCATTACGCCACAGGCGACTTCGGAGTTCCCTACAGAGCCAGCTTTCGCACAACTTGCAGCGCAGCTATTCCCTATTCAGAGTTTGACGCGGTCTATGATTTCGTAATAAGCGTGGAAATCGAGCCATTCGATGCCAGAAACAACCCGGCCGTCGCGCATGTCCATGATGTACATGTATTCGTTGCGGTAAGGAACGCCATCAATAGCGGTTGTGGCACTCTTGATGCGGGCAAACACCTTGTCGCCATCTGCCCACGTTCCTACGACCGTGATGGTTAGCGGTGACGCAAACCGCGCAAAAAGTGCCTCTTCCGCTTTCGAGAAAAGTTCTTCTTTGCTGTGATACGTTCCTGCGATCGGACCGTGGCCTGCCAGTGTCCACTCTACGTCGTCTACAAAAATCTCGAAAAATTTCGCAAAGTCATGAGACGAACCCGCAAGAGCGTTGTTCACGATGTTCAAGTTCGATTGCTCGGTCTGTGAATAAGGCATGTTCATCCTTTCTTGACTTAGGATCATGGAGCGCCTTGAAGGACAACCGTCCAAAATGGCGTCATGTGTGGGCTGCTTAGGCTGGAAACATTTCATTTCCTCGTTTGCATCAATGCAAGCCTGCTTCGGCGGTCTCGAATAAACTTTGGTTGATCAAAAGGGCGCTAAACCGTGCGGATCGCTAAAAATACTTAAATGTTCAAACCGGATACGCGTGCTAGCGTGTTGAGGTCGACAAGGTCTTCAAGGCCGAGTGGCAATAAACCGCCAGTCTGAAACAGCAGCCAGACGATGAGGCTCTGCGCGTATTGAGTAATCTCGACTGTCTACGATTGATCGCAGATCGGCAAAGCTTCTATACCGAACGGCTACGATGTCGTCCCATTGCTCTTGTTCTCGTGGAAACACTGTCTTGAGCTGCTTGCCGGCATAGACAAGTTCCACGGGTATATCCAAGCTGGCTGCGATGTCGCGGAATGCACCCGCGTAGCCTTCATAATATGCGGCCCGGGCCGTTGCCCTCTTGTCTTGGAAGTCATCGGGATAAGAAGGGTGAGCCCTGAAAGAAAGCAGATTTATCATCACAACGGGTTCATCTCCGATCACGCGACTAGCCTCAGCCAAGCCATCAGGCGAAAATTCAAGCTCATTCATAATTCAAACTTTCTGACATTATTTGTAATTTTGTCAGATTTTGACATTTTTTGTCGAGATGTCAAGATACGTTATGCGTAACAGAATCGATAAGACAGATGACATTCTGCGAGGGGCAGAAGACGTATTCGTTCGGTATGGCTTCGCTCGCACCACAATGAGCGACATCGCCATAGCCGCCGGTATCTCCCGGCCCGCACTCTACCTTTTGTTTCCAGACAAGGAGGCAATATTCGGCAGGGTTATCGAACAAATGGATGAGCGTTCGCTGGGCCGGATAAGAGCTGCCGTGGCCGAGATTGAGCCCATAGACCAGAAGCTGTTACACGCCTGTCTGGTGTGGGGAGCGCATGGTGTCGAACTCGCGGAAGCATTTCCCGACGCCGCGGATCTCTTTGACCTTCGCTTCCCTGCCGTGCGTCTAGTCTACTCACGATTCCAGATGTTGATTGTTGATATCCTCAGCGCGAGCGCGGACCCATGGCGGTTGCCTATCAGCCGCCAAGACTACGCATTGACACTCACCTACGGAATGCGAGGCCTCCGCTACGCTGCTGAAGATGTCGAGGACATGAGGCGTCTTATTGAAGCACACGTCACGATCTATAGCATGCCGCTCAGGGATTATACCTAGGGCCGAGACAACTTTGCACATCAAAGCAAAATATCCGACATCAGCTTCAATGAATGACCCATATCCAGTGTGAATCGATTTCAACTGGTGCACCATTTTGCAGACCTGACGACGCTCTGTTCGCACGCGATACTGTTTTACAAAATTGTGACGTGGAACATACTATGAGTTGTTTTCCAAACAACTGCTGAAAGAAAATCGATATTGTTATTTTAGAACAGTGATTTAGAGCTTTTCGTCTAAAAACGACAGTCCCATCTTCCATCTTAAAAATAGTTGAGGCGCAATTTCTAGGCACTTACCTCCTCTCTGCTCGGTCACCGGTCTGGCTTTTACTCAGCGTACGAAGTGAATCGTGATCGGTGATCTATAACTGCAATCTGCTGGCAGGACAGTCGTAGTCAGAATTTCCATTAATACTGTGTCTCTCATTAAGGTAATACGAGACCAACAGGAGGACATCATGTTCAACCGCGAAAATATCACGAATACCACTGTGGTTCTCTGGGAGGGTCGCGCGAAACCGGGGCGCGAAGAAGACTTGAGAAACTTTATACGAAGCGCTGTAACCGCCTCGAGAAATGATACTGGCTGCGTCGACTACGAAGCTCATGAAGTTGAGGGACAAGTGGGTACCTTTATCATCTATGAACGCTGGACCAGCAAAGAAGCGCTTGATGCACATCTGAACGCTGCAAGGATGCGAGAACTTGCCCCGCAATTTTCAGAGATGATTGAAGGTTCGATTGAGACAGGTATTAGATTCCTAAGTCCGCTTAGACCATCAAATTAAATGCATCTGCGAACGATAAAAGTAGGCAGTATGCGCGCCAAAAGTTTCCACTCGACGAGAGTAACATGGCTTTTGGCAATTATGATCTGCTTTAGAACACGCAATCGCCCATACTGATTCAGGCCGTTTACAATCAGTATTAGAATTCTAATAAAGGTACAGGCTCCAACCGCGCTCATTTTGAGCGTCTTCGGCGTCTAGGCGTTTGAGAGGATGCCCGTGGCTTCTCAACGCGCATTTCCTCACACTCAAAGGCCCACGCCTTGAGGGGACTCGAACCGCAGACCTCGTTGATGCAACCTTCGCTCATCGAGAACGAGTGCTTGAAAAAAAGATAATTGCCGGGATTGTCCTGATTGTCGGCTTTCACCTCACACAGCTTTGTCTTGCCGATGATGATGGCGCCAACCGCCCTAAGGTGTGCCAGGCAGACCGCTTCTCGCCTACAACTGTACATCGAACGATTGGCAGCCACCTGTCGTCGGCCAGCCCTTGAGGATACGCTCGATTTTTAGTCTTCGCTCTTTGAAAGAAATCTTGATTCCGCATCAATAACTTGGCCTGCAACTCACATAGATGGGTGCATTTTTTACCCTTCCATTGTTGCTTTCTTAATAGGATTGCTCCGTATCATTGCTCAACAACACCCGCCACGCCTCGGACGGAACCTCGGTTCCGAAACTGCGCACCCCGGCGGGTTTTTTTGTTTTATAGGTATCCGAATCCCCGTATGAGATGGCATGAAGTTTGAAAAGCCCTCCGTCTCCATCCCCGACCAAATCGCCCTGCTGGAAGCACGGGGAATGGCTGTCCCAGATCATTCCCACGCTGCCCATTGCCTCCAGCATATAAGCTATTATCGGCTACGGGCCTACTGGTTGCCATTCGAGAACGCGCTACAGGCTAGTGGTAAGCATGGGTTTCAAGATGGAACCTCCTTCGACCAAGTCTTGGAGCTATACATTTTTGATAGGAAGCTGCGCCTCCTCGTGATGGATGCGATCGAAAGGATTGAAGTATCCTTGCGAGGTAGCTAGGCACATTACCTTGCCATGAAATACGGGCCACACGGCTATCTCGATCCTGGTCTCTATCACCGGCCAGATCGATATGCCCAAGCCTTCGCCAAATTGATCGAGGATCTGGCAAGGTCGAAAGATACCTTCATACTTCACTACAGGAATAAATACGACGATCCAGAGCACCCACCTATCTGGATGACCGCCGAAGTGATATCGTTAGGGCAACTCTCAATGTGGTATAATAATCTCAAGAGTCGGCCCGATCGACAGGCAATAGCCAAGGTTTACGGATTGGATGAATCGGTTTTGGTATCGCTCGCTCATCACCTGACATATATCCGCAACATCTGTGCCCATCACGGCCGACTTTGGAACAAGCAAGTGACGGTAAAGATGATCGTGCCGACGTCTCCTGCGAGCTTAAAGCTGGCTATGAATGGAAATGCGCAGGGGCGAGTCTATAACACCATTGCAGCTCTCGGCTATCTTATGGATATAGTTGCACCTAACAACCAATGGCGCGAACAGATTGTATGTCTGACGGATTCATGCCCGCTGGCAGACCAGTCCGCAATGGGCTTCCCGGCCAACTGGAAGAATCTTCCTGCCTGGAATTGACTAGCTAGGAGTGTCGGATGGACTTTTACCATTTGATCTCTGAGCATGCTCTTGAACGTATGGGACCTGTTAATTAGACCCTCTAAGTCACTAAGGCGTCGGTTACTAACCTAATACGGATCGAACCCCCCGGGTTTGCGGGAGGTTATTCGTTTAGGTCATATGGAGCGTCGCGAGGACACCGACGGCGAGATTCTGAAAATAGTTATTGCCGGCAAACTGCTTGGTTTGGTTTAAGAGTTATACTACGGGCCTGAGTTCCATTAACTTCAGGTACCTTCAAGCCAATACTTGCCTCATTCCCTCCAAAAACGCCCGATCCATCTCGACTTGACGATGGGAATCACAAATGCTCCTTCCACGGTGTGTCATCCGGCTTCCAAGGTTAACCCCTTTCGGCGCGGAAAGGTGACCCATATGCTACGCAGTATGATCGTGAAGTGTATCAATTTTTACTGTCCAGCGGGGGTCATCCTTCGGTGCCCGTGCCAGGTCAAACGGCTCACCGAAACACACGGCCAGGCTCAAAAAAGCCGCGCGGATATCACTATCTGCGCGGCATTCCTATTTGACAATCAAGTGAGATCGTCAGACTTTTTCAGTGGTTGCAAGACGATATCGACGAGCGCTGATTTCCCAACCTGGAACGCGATCTGATACTCAGAATCTTCAACCAGGAGCACGGCGTCCCACATCTGTGCCATGCCATCGGTCAGGATGGGTAGACCATCACCGCGGAATAGTATCTTCGCGCCGAAGCGAGCCAGTATTGGTTCAGCCATTTTCAGATATTCAAGATGCCTTTCGCGGCCACCATTGGGATCGAACCGCAGGAGGTTCAACATAACGATGTCTGTGTCGTCGTTTGCGGCTAAAAACTCGGCAAATGCGGTCGGTGAAAACGCAACCATTAGATTTTCCTCTTATGTGGTGCGGGGGAAAAGCCGTCAGATAGGACGGTGCGAGCCACGGCGCTGAAATCAGCACCGTGAAATGTGATGTGTTCTATGCGTTCTATGTGCTCGATGTTCAGGCTACGCTTTGCAGCGGCTCCAGGGCTTCAACGTCGGTTGAGACAGCGATTGCCTTTTGAGCATCCAGGGCGGCGAGGCGACTGACGAGCACACCACGGATAGTAGAATAGGCATCGCTTCCCAGAGCTAGCCGCAGGGGTGCAGGGTTTGCGTAGACAGAGTCGATCATGGCGTTCGTCATCTTGATGGGATCGCCATTGTTCGGAACCATACAGATCCCACAAAATGGCCCGATCACTCTTGAGGTAATATTGTGGTTTTGCCGCATCGGAGACGTTAGCAAGCTCGGTCAGGTCGACATAGAGATTAGAGCTTTCCGAAGAGACGTTCTCCAGAATCATATCGACGGCGATAGCTTTTTTGCGTGGTGGCATTTTCCCGCTATTCGGCATGGTCGTAACAATGGAGCTGGCGGTGGCCGCGCGCCAAGCCCATCTGGTTTCTAAGAGTTCGTGTTAGATTCCCGCGTCGTTAATCGCTGATCCTTGGAAGTCAAAGCTACAAGGATCAGCGCGAGGCTCCGATAATTCAGGTTGCGATCCGTCCTGTTCCCAACCGGAACAGATCGTGAGGATCAACCCTGCTTTTGATCGCCTTCAGGCGCTCCGCAGAGCCTCCGAAAAACTGCCGCGCCCGTTCACCTTCCTGTGGGGAAAGGAGGTTCGAATAGCCGCCGGTGAGAGCGATGGCTCCCAAAGATGTAGATACGGTGTCTGACCAAGCAACGTGACCTGACGCCTGTTCGTTCGTCGCTCCATCCCACGCGGAAATAATCTCGATAACAAAATGCGGCGTTCGAAGAGCAAAGGCCGTTGCCATTGGATAGGTATTCGTGGCCACTCCGTGAAAATCATGAACCACCATTGCCGAAAACGGCGACGTAAAATTGTGAGCGGCAGAGATGAATATGTCGGCCACGTCTCGATCAAGTCGCTCGACCGTTTGGGTGAGCAAGCTGTAGTTGCGCCCTTTTGGCCAGACATTGGCGTACCGTTTTCTGCAGCGGTCCGTACGACGGAGGACAGGTGTCTCTTGTCTCGAATTTTGACAATCGCCATCGCCTGTGCGTCGACGGCGGCGTTGAAGAGCAGCCCGTTCGTGTCGAAACTTAAGTCTTCGCCGCGCGCTGCTAGCTCCCGCAGTAGCGGATTCTGGTATGTAAGCATTTTATTCTCGTTGTTGTTTGACGACCCGATTGCCCCTCGCCCAGCGGCCGAATGCATAGGCGTTTAATCGAGAATAGGATTGTAGATTTATGCACGCCCTTCAGCGGCCAGCCCGTTCGGAGGACCATGTTTGCGGGTGCCGACCTCGGCTCAAACTGAGTTGCCGCTTCCGGGATGCTTAGCGTTAGTGACCTCTTAGAAATATTCCATAATCGCGTTAAGGCGGGGCGTTTAGCCAATTTGCAAGAACTTCTCTGAGATGGCCGGATTGGAGTCCGGTGGAGACCTGCGAGCGAACTAGAATGCGAGACCCAGCCCGTCGATGAAGGCTGACCGGATCGCTTTTCCATCAATGTCAAACTTCTAAGACTGTTCTCACGAAGTTATATGAGCGCAATCTCTGCGTGCACAAGCGCGCGTTGTGTTTTTCATCTAAGGGGAATTAGGCCTGATGATTTCTCCCGAGCTTCGATAAAATTTCATGGGTCAGTCCGTAGGTCCTACGCATCCAGCTCGACATGTGACTTTGATCCACAAAGCCCGCAGCGAAAGCTGCCTCAGCTAATGAGCATCCATACTCCGGTGAATATGGAAAGGGTAGGATTTCTATGCTCACCGATAGCCCGTTACAATAGCTCTCATTACGCGCTCTTCCTCACGGATCCGTAGGAAGAGTGGAATTGCATACATCGGAAGCCCGATGCACATCGTCCAGTAAGCGCTTGTCGCAAGTGCTAGCCCCAAAAGCTCAGGGACAATGCTGACGAAGTAGTTAGGGTGTCGCACGAAACTAAACAGGCCGGTGCGAACGACCTGATGGTGTGGAGCGATAATGGGTTTGATTGTCCATAGGGAGCCAAGCGACCGGATTACAGATATGAGAGCCAGAGCTGAAAATACGTACACGGCTATGCCGACATATGAAGTCGTCGTCTCGACTGTTTGGCGCATGCTCGCCTCAGCCACAGCAGCGATGTAGAACACTACGTGAAACCCGGCCAGCAGCATGCTCACAGGGGTGCTGTACTCTCGAGCTCCATTAGCCTTTAGCGCTCGTTCATTTCGGGCTGAAATCGCAACTGTGGTCAGACGCCATGCGAATGCCGCCAGTAGGAATACAATAAGGTAAGTCGGCATTGATGGCTCCAGCTGTGGTCAACAGTTGAGAGTAATCAGGCGCGCGGTCTAGATCAGCGCAATAATTACATCTCAATTGGGGGCAGGCTGCCCCGGAGGCGGCGCTACAGTTCGGTTACGATTTTGTAGATTTGTAAGCAGGAACGGCAGGCCGAAAGTTTCGCCCTGCCCTGCATCCCAAGATCAACTCTTTACGAAGGCTAACAAATCAGCGTTCAGCACGTCTGCGTTCACGGTGAGCATTCCATGCGATAGCCCTGGGTAAGTCTTGAGCTTGCTGTGCTGAAGAAGTTTCGCCGACTTAAGGGCTGATTGTGCAATCGGAACAAGTTGGTCATCTTCGCCATGCAAAACCAGAGTCGGTACAGTAATAGCCTTGAGATCTTCCGTTTGGTCAGTTTCTGAAAAGGCCTTGATGCCATCGTAGTGAGCCTTTGCGCTACCCATCATGCCCTGGCGCCACCAATTCTGGATCACGCCTTCGTTGGCCGTGACGCCCTCGCGGTTGAAGCCGTAGAATGGCCCGGATGGGACATCATGGAAGAACTGCGCGCGGTTCGCGGCAAGAGAGGTGCGGAACCCGTCGAACAGGTCGATCGGCAAGCCGTCAGGGTTTGCGTCCGTCTTCAGCATCAGCGGCGGTACGGCAGAAACGAGAACGGCCTTCGCCACACGACCTGCCGGCTGACCATGCTTGGAGACATAGCGGGCAACCTCGCCGCCACCTGTTGAATGACCGATATGGACCGCGTTCCTGAGATTAAGGGTTTCCACAACTGCGAACGCGTCTGCGGCGTATTGGTCCATAGTGTGACCATCGGCAACTTGTGAAGAGCGGCCATGGCCGCGACGGTCGTGGGCAACGACGCGGTAACCGTTTGCGAGGAAGAACAGCATCTGAGCGTCCCAGTCATCCGAAGACAGCGGCCACCCGTGATGGAACACGATCGGTTGCGCGTCCTTTGGACCCCAGTCCTTAAAGAAGATTTCAACGCCATCCTTGGTGGTGACAAAGCTGCTAGTCATGTCAAAATTTCCCTGTGTCATGTTTGGGGGTGAAGCTCGGGGTATAGTCGGCAGGTTGAGCGCCGCTACTGATGGCGGCGCCACTAGTGATCAAAATACCTCTTCGGGTGGTCTGGAGAGCGCTCGCCATTGAAGTTAATGTCGTTTCAAATCCATTCGCAGATTGGCCATTTGGATGGTTGCGTCATCGGCTTCTGCGTCTGTTTCGGAGGCAGGGTCGTGCCGTCCACGATGTTGAGAAGCGGCGGCTAGGCGCTGTGTTGAAGGTCAATTTGCAGCTTTCTCAATGATCTCGGTCACCTTATCTGGGTTTGAGACCATCACAACATGGGAGGCGCCTTTGACAACAACGGTGTCTTTTGCATTAGCGCGCTTTGCCATCCATGCGAGTGCTTCTGGGGGGATGTTCTTGTCGGCGTCACCATAGATTGCCCAGGATGGAATGCTCTTCCATCCGGCATTGGACGTCGGTTCGCTGAGAGCGAAATCCGTAACGGGCCTCTGGGTGGCTGCCATGACCTTCGCATCATCTGCCGATACGTCGGCTGCGAATTGGTTGTGGAACTTGTCCTGCTGGATATAGAGGTCCTTCACACCGTCCTTCAATTCCACCGGTTGTGCGAGCGTAGGCGGAAGTGTGCTTCCCGGGAACTTGCCGGTCAGCGACAAAGCTGTTTCGCCGACATCAGGAACGAAGGCCGCGACATAGACGAGTGACCTGATGTTTTCGCCGGTCTTGGCTGCTTCAGTGATGACGGAGCCACCGTAGGAGTGCCCAACAAGAACCACCTCGGTCTTCAGACCGGCAACAATGCGACGGACATACTCGCCATCGCTCTTGACACTGCGCAAAGGGTTGGCAACCGCGACAACAGAATAGCCGTCTTTTTCGAGCCTAGTTAAAACACCGCTCCAACTCGACGCATCGGCGAATGCGCCGTGAACAAGCACAATCGTCGGTTTCTCACCACTAGCAGCATACCCCGTGCTGATTCCAAGGGATGCGGCTAGCAAAGTTAGACCAAAAGCTGACTTCAACATGATCTACTTCCTTTCTTTCGTTATCGAAACTTCAATGCTGAGTGAAGGGAGAATGCTTGCGGGCCTGCGGACGCTGGCGAGGCTAATGCGCGTCTTTAGAGCCAATACCACCTAATTAAACAGGATCACGCCGACGGTCCGTAATTCGTGAAGAAGGATTGTCGGTTCCGCTTGGGATGGCCGCGATCGCTTCGATTTCGATCATGGCCTCCGGATCATAGAGCGCTTTGATCTCGGCGATCGTGTCCGCCGGATAGGGTTCTGAGAAATACTTGCGGCGCAGATCGACTACGTCCTGAAAGTAACCCAAATCTGTGACAAAAATGGTCACTTTAAGGATATCTTTCAGACTTGATCCACCAGCTTCAAGCGCCCTACGTAAGTTGGAGAATGCCTGTTCACCCTGGGCGCGGAACCCCCCAGCGACAATCTTTCCATTGTCGTCAGCCCCGGCTTGACCAGAAATGAAAACCAAATCGCCGAACTTTATGCCTTGCGACAGCAAAAACGGGACATAGTTGTCGGGCTCGGTAAAGACACGTTCGCGCATAATCTCTACTCCTTATTCATAACATCACTTTAGCAGATGACCAAAATGAACTCATATTGGTCATTGCGTTGAGGCCGGGATAGTGCCTATTACTCAAGGCCTCGACAAACTCAGAATCATCACCTATCAGATGAATTAAACTCATGTATTGAGCCCATGCGCCGTCTTCCGCCCCTATCCGCCCTTCGCGCGTTCGAAGCTGCCGCTCGTTACCAAAGCTTCAAAGAGGCCGCGGGGGAATTGAACGTGACGCCCACAGCGATCAGCCACCATATCAAGTCGCTGGAAAGCTACTTGGGCTTGGTACTGTTCGACCGGCAAGTGCGGAAGGTAACCCTGACCGATGTCGGTATGCAGCTCTATCCCGTTTTACGCGATGGCTTTGATGGTTTCGCAGCGGCGCTTGACCGGTTGGATTGCAACAAAAAGCGAGCTCGATTGACTATTTCAGCGACAAGCGCCTTCACCTCGAAGTGGCTCGTGCCGCGCGTAGCCAACTTCCATATCCTGCATCCCGAAATCGATCTGCAACTGCATGCGTCTGACGACGCCGTCCGTCTTGACGAAAACAATGTCGACATCGCCATCCGATACGGCCGCGGCCCTTATCCGGGCCTGGACGTTGAAATCATGTTCGCTGACGACTTTGCACCGGTTATGAATCCAAAGCTGGGCCCTGTGGAATTAAAGGATCTGGAGACTGTCCCACAGATACAGTTCACATGGAGGCGGAGACATCCGCTCAATCCCACCTGGGAGCGCTGGTACGAGGCTGCAGGGCTGACTTCATATCTGCCGATGGGGCAACTGCTCTTCACGGATGAGGCACACGCTATCCAGGCAGCGGTGGCAGGACAGGGTATCGCCTTAGTGAGTCTGGCTCTTGTCCACGACGAAATCGCAGCAGGGCACCTGATCCAGCCTTTCGGTCCGAGCATACCCGGTCACACTTATCATCTGGTAATGACTGCAGGAAAGTCGCGTGACCGAAGCGTGGAGGCGGCCACCCAATGGTTGCGTTCTGAGGTTCGACTATTGGGAACGAGTTTCGCAGGCGTTGAAAAGACCAGGTGAGGCCGAGGTGGCTTATTGAAGGTGGATGGCATTCTCCAGAGGTTTGACACTCCAGCCGACAAATGCGACGCGTAGCGAAGCGGCTTGGACAGCCACGCGCCGCCGTTTGAGCGTCAGAGGTCCTTCGAAATCTTGAGAGGCTGCAGGACTATATCCGCAAGCGCTGACTTACCAATCTGAAATGCGGCTTGATAATTCGGATCGTCCACCATTTCCTTAAAATTAGTTCTTCGCGGGTACTGCACCAACAGGACAGCGTCCCATGTCTTAACATCTCCTGTCGTCAGGATATCTAGACCATCGCCTCGGAAAAGAATCTTCGCGCCGAAACGAGTAAGGATCGGCTCTGCCATCCGTAAGTACTCAAGATGTCGTTCCCGGCCGCCGTCTGGGACGAACTGAAGAAGGTTCAACATAACAACGGGATCATCGTCCTCCGCGGCCAGAAAGTTGGCGAAGACGTCAGGTGAAAAAGCGACCATAAAGTTATCCTTTCCTGAGGGCGCTTCGATGCGCCTACGTAAAACTTTAACATCGTTCTCTGTCAGAAACTGTCAGGAACGAGCGCCAGTCTCGATCCTGCTCGCGCCACCGCTTTATCAACACCGCCCGTCGTTCCGCGTAGCGTTCGTCAAGTACGGTCGCCGTCCGAACGCGATCGACTCGGAAATGCCGAAATGCTGACCTGCTTTCGCACCAAGCAGCCAAAACCCGCACGTCGTCGAAATATACGATGGTGATCGGCCAGATGATCCTCTCCGAAAGAGAGCCAGCTGAATCTTGGTACTCGATCGCCACCTTTCGCAACCTGCGTATTGCATCCCGCAGTGGTGCGACCTGCGTTGAATCAGATCGTTCGGAAATCGAGGCAGCGGTCACGAGAGCCGGCGTGTCGTCACTTCCAGCCGTGAGGTTGTTACGGCTCGAACGTATCTTCGCCAATGCGCTTTCGCTGCTCTGCGCCAGTGCTGGATCAGCTCGTTGCTGCACCCAATTGAGGCCGAGGATCAAAGCGTCCATTTCCTCGCTCGAGAACGCAAGGTTGGGAAGAAAGAAGCCGTCCCTAAGAATGAAGCCAACGCCCGCCTGTCCATCGAGCGGTGCTCCCAACAGACGAAGGGTCTCGACGTCGCGGTAGACGCTTCTCTCGGAGATGCCGAGGATCTGGGCCAGCTCGATTGCAGTCACTGGCTGTCTTCGAGCCCGTAGCACACTCAGCATTTCGAAGAGACGGCTTACTCTCGACATTTGCAATGTCTTCCTGTCATTCGGCTTAACTCAACTGCAGGGCGGCTACACATCGACACCGTGACGGTTTACTTCCCCACTTGCTGCTCTGCGTCAAATTTGTTTCTAGATGCTTCAATGTCCTGCCAGGTATCCCGTATCCAATTGGTGAAACCAGCCAGCGGTTTCAGCATCGACCGTCCGCGGTCCGTCAGCTCGTATTCCACACGGGGCGGCAGCTCAGTGTAATAATGCCGTGCCACAAGGCCATCCCTTTCAAGATTGCGAAGAGTGAGCGTCAGCATTCTCTGCGAGATGTCGGGAATACCTCGTCTAAGCGCTCCGAATCGCATTGGCGCGTCGGGTGAAAGCGAAAGCATCGAAATCACGAGAATCGTCCATTTGTCCCCCAGCCGAGTCAGTACACTTCCTGGAGCGCAGGGTGTCAGTACGGGGCCAGCGGCCGTTTCGATCACAGGTCGACCATTGATTTCGCGCGACATGTATCCCTCTCTGTAACGATTGCTGATGGTTCTCTTTGTGTGACTGAGGACCAAAAATGTGCCGTCTTGCACGGCCTACATAATAGTTCCATATCATAACTGCAAACGGTTACTTTGGAGAACTATCATGTCAAATTCACCTGAATTTCTTGTGTTCGGAGCGACGGGTCAGCAAGGCGGTGTCGTCGCAAGCTCGCTGCGGAAAGCAAGACGGGAGGTTCGTGCCTTCGTTCGCGATCCCAAAAGCGAAAGGGCCAAGGCGCTGGTCAGACAGGGAATAACACTCGCGGTCGGCGATCTGTTTGACCGGGCATCGATTGATCGTGCAATGACCGGGATACAGGGCGTTTTCAGCGTGCAGACCAGCTCACCTTCTGGACTTGTCACGGATGATCAAGAAGTTGCGCAAGGCAAAGCTATTGCCAATAGCGCTGTGGCTGCCGGTGTGGCTCACCTTGTATATTCTTCCGGAGCGGCAGCAGGAAAAGGCCAAACCGGCATGGGTCATTTCGATAGCAAGTCTCGGATCGAAGAACACATTCGCTGTTTGCCAATTGCCACAACAATAACTCGTCCGGCCAGTTTTATGGAGATGATGATGCTCCCTGGAATGGGGTTGAATACCGGCGTCTTCACGTTTTTCATGAAGAGGGATCAGTCGATGCAGATGATAGCGCTTGATGACCTTGGGCGCATTAATGCACGGATACTTTGCAAACCTGAACGCTATGCCGGCCAAGTGCTGGAATTGTCGGGACAGGATCTCACCGGGAAATCTCTAGAAGAGGCGTTCTCGCGAGCGGCAGGCCGCCCTATTCGTTATCAGCGGTTTTCCGAAGAGATGCTGGCAGGGAACGATTTTCTGCGACAGCTTACCATGCTTGTCGATAACGGCGTCGTATCTGGCGTTGCGGACATACCGTCGTTGGAGCATGAGTTCGGACCGATGCTTAAACTGGAAGAATGGCTTCGCGGCACGGCAAAAACCCTATTTGAAAAAGCGCTCAATGCCTCTGAAGCTGATATAGTATTACGGTAATGCCAAATGGCCGGGAAGGACGTGTGCCTCCCGGCAGATACCATCCGTCTTCGCTCCGAGCAAAGCGTCGCCTTGATGTGAATCGAACCGTCGACGACCACAAAACAACCTCTGCAAGCTTAGATCACTGATTGTTTGGCAGGATTTGACTCACTGGTGGTCCAAGTTATCGTCCGCACCCCCACTTTGCCAATCGCGCTGAACCGCGTAAAGCAGCTCAAGCTATTGGTCCGATGAATTACAATGTCGCGCCGAGATAATGATAAGAGCTGCGGCATTTCCTATTCAGGCAATCAAGGCTGGAGCGTCAGCACCCCAATTCCAATAAAACCTCGTGCTTGCTAAGCGTTCGCAGCAACCCTTCAATATCCACCGGTCAAGAGAATGTTCTCTCCTGTCATGAAACTGCACGCCTGAGATGAAAGGAAGATGGCGGCCCCCACCATTTCTTCCGGCTGCCCGGCACGGCCCATCCAGTTTAGCGTACGGACGTAGTTGTCCCAGCCCTCGGGATCCTCGTCACGACGGTGGGCGTTGCGGTCGGTGTCTATGAGGCCGGGAGCGAGCGTATTGAGCAAGACATTGTCACGCGCATAATCCCGCGCCTGGCTCTGAATCAGATTATGCTGGGCAGCCTTGGTCGCGGCATAGGCGGTGACGATGCCCTTCGGTCGCAACTGATTGACCGAGCCGATAGAAACCACCCTGCCCCACTTGCGGGCCGCCATGCGCGGAAGAGCCGCTTGAAGCATATCCACGGTCGAGCCAAGATTGACCGCCAGCTGAAACGCCAGATCGTTCGGCGTCAGTTCTGACAGCACAGCGTTGATCTGTGCGCTGGCATTGATGACAAGAATATCGACCGGGGCAATTGTCTCGGCGCGCTCGATGAGATCGCGGCCGGCACCGGGCTCTGAAAGATCGCCCGCCAGTTCTTGCACTTTGCCACCGCTTGCGACGATCTGGCGCTGAACGGCTGCAGCGGCTCCAGGCTTCACGCCATGCAGAATAACACGGGCCCCTGCGCCCGCTAGCCCCTGCGCGATGGCGGCACCTATGCCGCGGCTGGAACCTGTGACGAGCGCAGTGCGGCCCGTCAGTCCAAACACACTTTCGAGACGCATGCGTTTATCCTTCAAACACAGAAATCCGCGCCCCGCCGGTTCCGGGACGGCAGGAAAACAGGCCGCCCGAGAGCGGCGCCTCGGCAAGCGTGGACGCCGGCAGGCGCGTCCGGGCGCTGGTGATGAACAGCGTCGAAAGATCCGGCCCGCCAAAGGCAATGCTGGACGGGCGCGGCACCGGCATGTCGATGACCTGGTCTAGCTTGCCGTCCGGAAGATAACGGCGCACGCACCAGCCGTCCCAGATTGCACACCAGACCCCTCCCTCCACATCCACGGCTAGGCCATCAGGCCGACCGTCAGCGACGGGAATGCGTGCGAACTCGCGCCGATTGGACAGCGTTCCATTGACAGTGTTGCAATCATAGGCGTGGATGAGACCGGGAACCGTGTCAACGAAGTAGAATGTTTTCCCATCGGGGCTCCAGCCGAGTCCATTGGAAACGATGATGCCACCCTCCTTGCGCTCGAAAGCGCCATTGGCATTGATCCGATAAAGCGCGCCTGTTGGCTTGGATGCATCAATTCTCATCGATCCAACCCATATCGCCCCGTCGGGCCCACATTTGGCATCGTTAAGGCGATTATCGGCGATGCCTGCCTCCGGGCTCACAAAGGGGGTGAGGCGTCCGGACGAAAAATCAAGCCATTCGATCCCATCCTGAGACGCGACGAGCAGACGTCCACCGCGAACCGGAATGACCGCACTGACCAACTTGCCGGTCTCGCAGGTCTCGTTACGCCCTGTCGCCGGATCAAAGCGATGAACGGCGGGGTGAAGGATGTCCACCCAGTAGAGAGCGTTCTCGCCGTCATGCCACACGGGGCTCTCGCCGAGCTGTGCACCCCATGGAAGGATACACGTCAAATCGGCGCTTGGTCGGCCCGTTGCCGATCGCGGCCTTGGTCTGGAACTGATAGCGACGGCCCCGGCGGCACCAGTGATGCGACGCGCGGCGGCAATCAGTTCACGTCCGGCAGGATGAATGATGGAGGTATCAAGCCGTGATGAGGGTCCAAGCGCGACCAGCACGCCCATCGGCGTATTATCACGGCCTATTACAGGGGCCGCAACCGAATTCACGCCCGGCAGATGCTCCTCATAAGATATCGAATAACCACGCGCTCGCGTCAATGTAAGGTCAGCCTGGAGCGCATCGAGCGTCGTGATGGTTTTGGCTGTCTGCGGGTCGAGCGGCAGGCGATCCAGCAGGGCCCGACCGACGGCCGGGTCCTGAAAGGCGAGCAGCGCCTTGCCAGGTGCCGTGCAATGCAGGGGGACGCGGCGCCCTACCTCGACGCGCACGGAAAGACCATTCGGCGAACGCTCGGCCAGATATTGCGTCATCGTGCCGTCAAGCCGACACAGCGCAACTGTCTCGCCCAGCTCGGCCGCCAGCCGCTCGAGCTCCGGGGTCGCCGCCGAGAGGAGATCAAAACTCTCCCAGACCTTGTGGGACATTTCCAGAAAACGCTGGCCAAGAACATAAGTGCCACGGGCCGCATCCTGCCGGACAAGGCCGTAGGCGATAAGGGTGCGCAGGATGCGTGCAAAGGTCGGCTTCGGCAGTCCGGAAGCGCGCAATAACTCAGCAAAACGTGGCGGTTCGGGCGCATCGGCAACCATGTCGAGCAGGGTTAGCCCCTTGGCCAGCGCCGCCGTGCCGCCAGGCGTCTCAGGCTTCATCGCCTCTGCTCCTTCGCGCACCGCCCCCGCCTTGCGGCCGCCGCGTCGTTCAGCATCCGGTCCATCGTCCATTCTGCTTCAAACCCCAATTTGTTTCTGATCCGCTCGTTGGACGTATGGTAATAAACGCCATCGCCGGGAAAATCGACCGTGACGATGGGAAGGCCGGTCAGCGCTGCAATCTTCGGCAGAAGTGCGGCGAAATCGACTGGTTCGTCGGCACCTAGATTGAAGGTACCTCCAGCCGCCTCGGGGTGATCGAGAGCGAGCAGAATGCCTGCCACCATGTCGCGCGTATCGGTGATGTGCATACGGAACGGTCGGCCGTTTTCATTGCGCGCCAGAATGTGCGAGGGCTCATCAATGTCTTTGGACTGAAGCAGTTCGGCGATAGCCGTGTTTCCGAAATTCTGCTGCTGGCGAATGCGCGGCCGTAGGAAAAAGCGAGGACCGGAAAAGAAACTGTCTTCATCCAGAAGTTCCGCCGCATCCTGCGTATGTGAGAACCTCAGGATCACCGTTTCCATGGAGCTAGTCCGTTGATAAAATCCTACCAGCTCTTCGCCCAGCAGCTTCGTCAAACCATAGGGCGAATTGGGACGAAGCGGATGGTCTTCGGTGACCGGCAGGAACTCCGGGCGGTTTTCAGGATACACTTCACCAGAAGATGCAAAGACGAACCGGCGAACTCCAGCCGCCGAGGCCGCGTCCAAAAGCCGACGCGTGCCCTCGACATTGGTAGCGAACATGCGGTCGCGATCAGCGGGTACCCAGGACATGAAGGCTCCCAGATGCAGGACCGCACTCACGCCGACCATGGCTTTGGAAATGGCCTGGGCATCCTCCAGCGACCCGACAGTTTCCTCGCCACCGGTTCCTGACGGCTTCAGATCGAGGCCACTAACGGTGCGGCCACCAGCGCGCAACGCGGCAACCACGGCGCGGCCGACACGGCCTGCCGATCCGGTGACCAGGATCATAGCCGTGCTCCGGTCTTTGCATCAAAGAGATAGAGCTGAGCTGGATCGAAACCGAGCCGCAGCGCCTCATCGCCAGCAAGGCTGCCGGTATGGGAGACGCGGGCGATCAGCCCCTTGGACTTGCCCTCTTCGCCATCGGCCACCCTTGCGCCGCCATCATCGAAATAGACGTATTTCTCCGATCCCAGACTTTCCACCAGCGTCGGACGGACGTTGAACATCACGGGCGCATCGCCCAGCGTCAGATGCTCCGGTCGCAGGCCGACAACGAAATTTCCTTCATGGGCTCGGGCTTTAGGCATCGTTACCGTTTGGCCAAACAGTGTCAGCGCACCGTTGCGCAGTTCCGCATTGAGGAAATTCATGCCCGGCGAGCCGATGAAACCAGCAACGAAAAGATTGGCCGGATTATTGAAGAGCTCGTCCGGTGCAGCGATTTGCTGGATGACGCCACCCTGCATGATAACCACCCGGTCCGCCATGGTCATGGCTTCCACCTGGTCATGCGTTACATAAACGGTGGTGACACCGATACGTTTGTGCAGGGCGCCGATTTCGGCGCGCATATGGACACGCAGCTTGGCGTCGAGGTTGGAAAGCGGCTCATCCATCAGGAAGGCCTGCGGCTGGCGCACGATGGCGCGGCCCAGCGCGACGCGCTGCCGCTGGCCGCCCGACAGATCCTTGGGCTTGCGGTCGAGATAGGGTGTCACTTCTAGGATGCGCGCCGCATCGTTGACCCGGCGGTCGAGCTCGGCCTTGTCGGTGCCGCGCATCTTTAGGCCGAAGCCGATATTCTGGCGAACGGTCAGGTGCGGATAAAGCGCATAGTTCTGGAAGACCATGGCGATGTCGCGGTCACCCGGTGCCAGATCCGTGACCTCATTGTCGCCGATGAATATCTGCCCGTCGCTTGCCGGTTCGAGACCGGCAAGGATTTTCAACATCGTCGACTTGCCGCAGCCGGAAGGCCCGACCAGAACCACGAACTCGCCGTTCTCGATCTCAAGCGAAAAGGGCCTGAGTACATTGAGCGCGCCATAAGATTTGCTGACATTGCGAATGGATATATTGGCCATGCTTATTTCTCCGCGCCAGCGGTGAGGCCGCCGACCAAATAACGTTCCAGGAACAGGTAGATTGCGATGATCGGCAGCGCGATGAACACCGATGCGGCGGATATGTCATTCCAGTAGGTGACGTATTCGCCCTGCATCGTGGTGATGCCGAGATTGGCCGTCCAATTGTCCGGCGAGTTGACGAGGAAGGTGCGCGCATAGGCATAATCTGCCCAGCTGAGCACAAAGGCATAAAGGGCTGTGGCTGCAAGACCGGGTGTGGCGATCGGAAGCACGACGCGCACCATCGCGCCGATCGGCGAGCAACCGTCCACCATGGCGGCCTGTTCCAGTTCTTTGGGAATGGTGTCGAAATAGCCCTTTAGCATCCACGTGGCGAACGGAATGATCATCGTCGAATGCGCCAGCACCAGCGTCCACAGGCTGCCGATCAGGCCGAAGCTGGAAAAGATGGAAAACAGTGGAATGACCAGCAGCGTCGCAGGCAGCATCTTCGCCGTCAGTACGAAGAGACCCATGGTCGCGCCGCCCCTCATGGAGTAGCGCGAGAGCGCATAACCGGCGCTGACCGAAACCAGCATCGACAGCGCCACAGAACCGATGGCCGCCAGCATCGAATTCCAGAGCCAGAGCAGGATCGGTTTTGCCGCCCAGACGCGGGCGAAAATATCCCACTGCGCGTCTTCCGGCCAGAAGGTCGGCGGCAGCCGGTACAGCTCATCGGTGGTGGAAAGTGCTGTGACAAGAAGCCAGTAAACCGGGAAGAGGATCATCACCAGCGTGAAGATGACGGTCGCGTAAAGAGCAAGGCTCTGCAAAAATGTTCGCTTCATCAAAGCCTCCTCAATAGATCGATTTAGAACGCCGGCCGAGCATCAACAGGCTCGCGACGATGCAGATCGCCAGTGTCAGCACGCCGACGGCGGCGGCACGGCCGAAATTGTGGTACTGGAAGGCCTGGTCATAGGTCATGATCGACAATGTCTGGGTCGAACGCAGCGGCCCGCCGCCGGTCAAAACCTTGATGATCGAAAAGTCGCGGAACACCCAAAGCAGCGTCAGCACCAGCGTCACGCCCAGAACCGGCATCAACAGCGGCATAGTGATCCAGCGGAAACGCTGCCAGACACTTGCGCCATCCACCTTTGCGGCCGCGTAATAATCGGCGGGAATGGACTGCAGGCCGGCGAGACACATGATCGACACGAATGGAAAGCCCTTCCACACCATGGTGATGGCAACGGCCCAGAAGGCGGCCGTGGAACTGCTGACCCAGGGTATCATCTGGTCAGTGAAACCGAGCTGGATCGCCAGCCAGCCGAACAGGCCAAAGGAGGTGTCAAACATCCATGCAAAAATGACGACCGCGATGATTTCCGGGACAGCCCAGGGCAGCGCCATTCCCAGCCGCGCGACGGTGCGGCCCTTAAAGCGGTTGTTGGCGAGAAGCGCCGTGCTCAGACCAACGGCAACACTGCCGACGGTGACAACTATAACCAGCTTCAACGTCACCCAGCAGGCCAGCCAGAATTCCGGTGACGAAAACAGCCAGTTGTAATTGGCCAATGAGAATGGTCGGCTGGCGCCACCGAGCCTTGGAATCTTAACCTGCTGGAACGACAGGTCGATGGCCAAAACGAGCGGCCAGACGATGATGGCGGCAACCATCAGGACCGCGGGTGCGATCAGAATATAGCCGAGAAGATGTTGCCGGCTGGGACGCGCAAGATCGAAAAACCTGCGACGCCCAGCCCGAACGGATTCGGTCATGGATAGTCCTCCTGCCGGATGCGGATGATGGCCATGGCCCTTTAAGAGGGCCATGGCGAGACATTGGGATTAACCCTTGATGGCTTCCGCCTTTGCCTGCATGGTCTTCGCCACCTCTGCCGGATCGAGATCCTGTATGATCATCCGCTGGCTTTCTTCCATCACCATCTTGCTGAACTCATTGTAGAAGAGCTCAAGTCCGGTCGGAACGCGGTCGATACCCGCCTCGGATGCCGCCTTCATCGTGGCGATGAGTACGGGAAAATGCGGGATGGTCTTTTCGACACCCGAGACGTCGGCCTTCGGGCTTGGCGGAGTGTTGCCGCCAAGGGTGGCATAGCTGCGCTGGAATTCCGGCGACATCGTCAGCTTGATGAAATCCCAGACCAATGCCTTCTGGTCGTCGGGAATATCAGCCGGCATGGCCAGCACGTTGGACGATCCACCGAGCGGCGGATGAAACGGCGGTGCTGCGTAAACAATGTCATTCTTGGCCGAACCCTTTTCGGTCGTGCCGTACAGCCAGGGCCCATCGAAGCGCATCGCCATTTTGCCGTCGGCAAAGAGCTTGCGTACGTCGCTGGCGCTCATGTCAACCGGGCTAATGCCGCTTTTCATGACGGTTTTCCACCGGCTCAAGCCTTCCGCCATCTGCGGCGTATCGATGGTGATGTTGCCGTCCTTGTCGGTCCAGTAGGCGCCTGCATCAAGGATGTAGTTCAGCATTTCCGTCAGATATTGCCCCGGACCGCCTTTGGTTTCATGGCCGGTGCCAAACTGGTCGATGATGCCATCACCATTGAGATCCTTGGTCGTCGCCTTTGCTGCGGCCAAAAACTCGTCGTAGGTCTTCGGAACCGCGACGCCCGCTTCTTCCAAAATCTTCTTGTTATAGGCCATGACGAAGCCGAAATAGTTGGTCATGATGCAGACAGTTTCGCCGTTCCACTCGCATTTCTGCTGGCCGGCCCAACCGGTCATGTCGATGGTGTCTTTCTTGAGCCACGGGTCGAGAGGTTCGAGCCAGCCGCTATCTGCAAACATCTGAAATTCGAATGACGCCAAATGCACGATCTGCGGCGGCTGGTTGGCCGCGAAAAGCGTTGTCATCGTGTCGGCATAGGAACTACGCTCCGCTTTGGTGAATTCGATTTTCACGCCCGGATGCTGTTTTTCAAAGGTAGCAATGGCAGAGCGCCACCATTCGCCCGTGCCGGCATCGTCCGTTTGCCAGGAGATGAACTTCAGCACAGTATCGGCCATGGCGGGAGCAAACCCGCCCAGCGTCATCAACAATGCGGTCGCTGTGCCAAGCGCCAGAGTTCTCATTCTTTTGGTCATGGGTTCCTCCTCCAAAAAACCAATTCAGATACGTTCAAGAAGGGCGAGCGCCGCCTCCGACGGCTTGACGCCAAGTCCCGGGCCGGCCGGCAGGTAATATCTTCCTTCCCGGCAATCCATGTCACCGGTAAGCAGGCGACGGTTGGGCTCGAAAATCGAGTGCTGGAACTCGTGGCTGTTTAAAGTCGGCAATGTCGATGATGCCTGCAGGCTGGCGGCAAGGAAGATGCCGGCACCGACTGTCGCGTGCGGAATGACGTCAATGCCATGCTCGGCAGCAAGAACGCCGATGCGGATAAAATTGGTGATGCCCTTGTGCCCCATTTCCGGCTGCACGATCGCGATGCGGCAGCGCTCGACGCGGGCGCGCATGTCCCAATGGGTGCGCCACTCCTCGCCAACGGCGATCGGTACATCTGTTCCTTTCGATACCTTTTCCAATCCGGCAATATCCTCCGTCCAGACCGGCGCCTCAGCGAACCACGGATCGAACAATTTCATCTCGGCAATCAGTTCCAGCGCGCGTTCAGGCGTCTGGTTCCAGTGCATGTCGGCGGCAATTTTTGCCTGTGGGCCAAGGACGTGCCGAAGATTGGCGATTTCCGCCGCCGGGCCATCGTCAGCCACCGGCGTTGCGAATTTGAAGGCGTTGAAACCACGGTCCTGCCAGTATTTAGCCAACTCCCCCCGCTCTCTCAACGTCTTTTCCGGCAGCCCGGAAACATAGGCCGAGAAGCTGTCCAGGCCGCCGCCGAGAAGGTCGCGAACCGATTTTCCGGCTTCCTGGCCGGCGATATCCCAGAGCGCAATATCGAGTGCGGCGAGCGCATCAACGTAAAAGCCCCCGGTGTAACCGCGCACGCGCATCATGTCGTAAAGATCGTCATAGATCGCAGAGGGATCGGAGGCGTCGCGGCCGATCACGAAACCGGCCAGCAGATCGTTGATGATTGCCGCCACCGCACCGGGCGCGACGATACCATAGGTCTCGCCCCAGCCGACAACGCCGGCCTTGGTCGTCATCCGCACCAGCACGCTGCGGTCAAAGGTAGGATAGACCGTTCGATTGCCCTTGCGCACGATATAACCGTTTGGATTGACGACCTCGCCTTCCCTGAGTGCGCCAAGATACGGAACCTTACGTGGCTGTGTCAGCGTAAAGACCTCGACGGTTGCGACAGGGCTGTTCATGCGGCCTCCGGGGCCGCAAGGCCCAGCTCAACCAGATTGGCGTCGATATCGGCAATGGCCGCCGCATCAAGCTCGGGTGTCGGCGCACGCACACTCACGCCTTCGATTACGCCACGACGCGCCAGCACATATTTGGTCAACCGCATGCGATAAACCGCCTGTAACACCAGAAGCGGCAAGGTGCGGACATAGATCTTGCGAGCCTCCTCCCGTCGCCCCGCGACAAGTGCCCGGTCGATGGCCACATGTTGCTCAGCGATCTCCAGCGCCGGCATGGCCGCCGTGGCACCACGTGCATATTCGTCGAGAATGTAGCGCGCGCCACCACCGCCGATGACGCCCTTCAGCGTCGCGGGCGCTTGGGCAATGATGTGGCTGATGGCGGGGCCAGCGGGGAGCGTCTCTTCCTTTACATAGGTGACCTTAGGCAAGGCACGCACGATCTCCACGATCGCCTGCGGCGAGAGGTCGGAGCCGCGCGGCGCAGGCGCGTTCTGCAGGATGATTTCAACTTCGGGAAGTGCTTCGACAACCCTGCCAAGGAATTCGGTCAGCGCCGGTACATCCGTGCCGACCGATTTGGGCGGCTGGACCATCAGGTGATGAATGCCAAGCGCCGATGCCGCCCGTCCATGCTCGACCACGTCACGCCAGTCGGCAGCACTGGCACCGGCGACGACCGGCACCCGCCCAGCCGCAGCATCCACGACGATCTTCAGCAGGGTTGCGCGCTCGGCGGCGCTCAAAGTCTCCACTTCGCTAGCGAAACCGGGAAAGACGATTCCATCCACGCCCTTGTCGAGCGCAAAGACCACAAGCCGCTTCATGCCTGCTTCGTCAATGCCGCCATCAGCCAGAAACGGCGTGGGCAGAACCGGCAAAATCCCCCTGAGGTCAACCACCATCTTATCCTCCAAAATTAGTATCATATATTGGCACCTTGAATTCACTAATTGACACTATCTAGTCTTCCGACTTATGACAAGCCCACAAATGAAATGAATGAGGAGGTCAAGACATGGCAGCACTGCCGACATCGATCATCGTTGACTGGGGTACGACATCACTACGAGCGACGCTGGCTGGTGAAGGCGGCGAAGAGCTCGATCATCTTGAAACTGCCGACGGCATTACAAGCCTTGATAAGGGTAAGCATGAGGCGGCGCTGATGGCTGCGCTTGCACCCTGGTTCTCACTTCACGGGGCCTTGCCCGTTGCCGCACTCGGTATGATCACCAGCCGCAATGGCTGGGTAGAGGTCGCTTATGTTCCGTGCCCGGCAGGCCCTGCAGAACTTGCCGCCGGCACGGTGCGAGGCTTGCTGCCGAACGGGTCCGATCTCGTTTTCCTGCCCGGTTTGAACGACCCCGCGCGCCAGCCCTTCCCGGACGTGATGCGCGGTGAGGAAACCCAGATCGTTGGCCACGGCCTTGGCGGAGACGCCACCCTTATCGTCCCCGGCACCCACAGCAAGTGGGCGCGCATTAAGGGGGGACGAATCGATGGCTTTCAGACATTCGTGACTGGTGAAATTTTCAACCTTCTCATCAATCACTCCTTCATTGCGCGAGGTTCCGCGCAGCCGCCGGTCGATGATCCGGAAGCCTATCGCTGGGGTTTGAGAGAGGCAAAGCAATCTGCCGCCATGCTGTCGCTGCTGTTTTCATCGCGAACCGGCGGCCTTGTCGGCCACCTATCGTCGAAGCAGCTGCGTTCCTATGTGCGGGGACTGGTCATCGGGCAGGAGTTTCGGCAAGCCCGAGAAGCCGGATGGTATGCTGAAGGAGAAGACGCAGCTATCGTCGGTAATGACGGGCTCAACGATCTCTACGTGGTTGCCGCAGATATATTCGGTCTCAAGACATCCGTGGCTGTGGATGACACCCTGACGAAAGGGGCGCTGGCTATCCTTAAGCAAACACTATCTTAACCTCGATTTTCCGCCGAGCCCCAGATTGCGTCATTCGTCTTTCAAGCTAGATGTTTCAGGACTGCCATGCACGACTTCCCAGCTAATATCGGCACCAGTCGACACGAAAACGATATCATTGCCATTCTTGCCCGCCTTCAGCGCATCGGTCTTCCAGACAACCCGATCGCCTTGTATGGATCCTCCTCATTTCGGATCTGGAGCTCAGTCGCCGAGGATCTTGGCTCGCTGGATATCGTCAATCTCGGATTTGGCGGCGGCACGTACCTTTCTGCCAGCCACTACCTGCACCAAGTCCTTGTTCCACTGAAGCCAGCCAAAGTGCTGCTTTATTTCGGTGAGAACGATATTGCTAGCGATGGCCTCAAGGCTGAAACAACCCTTCGGCACCTGCAGGATTTGCGTGATCGCATCTCTCAAGCGTTACCACGCGCGGATGTGGTTGTTCTGGCGATCAAGCAAAGTCCAGCGCGCTGGATTTACCGCCATGAATTCGATCTCTTTAACCAAGAGGCGCGCGACTGGTGTAACAGTTGCGAACACACGACGTGGTTTGACCCGAACGTCGGCCTCATCGGGGAAAACGGACTGCCCATGTTCCGTTATTATTTGCCAGATCTGGTTCATCTAAATGGAGCAGGATATGCGGTTTGGTCGGAAGCGCTCAGAACAACCTCGGGTCTGCTGAACTGAGGCAAGCGGCAAACCTCTTGTAGCTCTTGAAAGGGATCGAACCGGCGATCACTAATTCTACACGCACGCTCCGCCATCTCTGATAGTTGTTTTAAAATCAAAAGCCTGAGCCGTTACCACCCTCGGCGAAGCCCGTCCGCGGCTAACACCAAGCGGATGCGTATAGTATAAGGTCCGTTCGTCGATGGTCGTAAACTCGATCCTATCCGCTTTTCTGCAAAAATTTTGTTAGGCTCAGGACCTATTAAATAGCTTGCGCAGGCGTCCCCTTGTTGATTCATTGTGATCGAAAAGAGACGCTGTTATGAGTGATTTGATGCTTCTGTCAGAGGCGCAGATGCGCCGCATTGAGCCGTATTTTCCATTGTCGCACGGCGTGCCACGCGTTGATGATCGGTTGATTTTGAGCGGCATCATTTTCGTTTTGCGCAATGGGCTGAGATGGCGCGATGTGCCAAGAGAGTATGGTCCGCACAAGACGATCTATAACCGCTTCATCCGCTGGAGCAGGCTCGGCGTATTCAATCGGATTTTGGCTGAACTGACTGCCAGACGCGGCAAGCCGGAGCAGTTGATGATCGATGCTACACATTTGAAAGCCCATCGCACCGCAGCCAGTCTGCTAAAAAAGCGGATGTTCCCCGACGTATCGGACGAACCAAGGGCGGCCTGAACTCCAAGCTGCATGCTGTCTGCGATGGTCACGGTCGGCCGATGATCCTGCTTTTGAGCGAGGGGCAGATGAGCGATTACAAAGGTGCCGCACGGATGATCGAAGCCTTTCCAAAGGCCAAGACCTTACTGGCGGACAAGGGTTACGACGCCGATTGGTTTCGAGAGGCTCTGGCGCAGCGCAAGATTACCGCCTGCATTCCTTCAAGAGCAAGCCGCAAGGTCGTTATCCCGCATGATCCCACGCTCTACAAAAAGCGCCACAAGATTGAAAACATGTTCGGCAGGCTCAAAGACTGGCGGCGAATTCACACCAGATACGATCGCTGCGCCCACACTTTTTTCTCAAGCATATGCATCGCAGCCACCCTCATCTTCTGGCTTTGATTTAACGAGTCCTGAGCCTAGAGATTATGAAGTTTGTAATTCTTTTCTGAGAATTGGCCCTAACCCCGAGCGCGAATTTGAAGATGCTGGCTCGCATCTGCGATGTTTAATGCGCGAGCAAAAGAGGAAATGGACACGCGTCAATCATATTGCGCGTCGCTCCGCCCAATATGCTTTGCTGCCATCGAGGATGATTATATGCTCCCATTACGATCAGATCTGCATCAATATCTGTGGCGTGTTGGATCAGAACCTCATCCACCCTTCCGGCGCCGCTTGGTAGTCTGTCGACCTGAACCTTCACACCGTGCCGCGTCAGGAATGTTGCCACATCAGCTCCGGGCTCTTCGCCATTGTAATCCTCTTGAGCGACAGGATCCACCATCGTGACAAACACGTTCTCCGCCGCCTTGATAAGGCTAAGCGCTTCTCGAGCAGCGCGCGCAGCCTCATTGCTTGAATCCCAAGCAAGTACAATTTTCTTCGGAGCAGGCGAAAAGGCACGATTGAGCCGGTTAATGACCAATGGACTGGACGTACCGAACAGGACGCCGTCGAGCACCTGCCTCCTGACCTCTTGATCGCGCATAGCATTTCGACCCAACAGGACCACGTCGGCGTAAAGCGCACGCCGTCCGATTTCTCTTCTAGCTAGGCCTACTTCGGTATGCACTCCAGAAACATCGAACGAAATATCCGAATCGAGGATATGTTTTTTTATGTCCTCGACAGTTCGTCCGAGGTCTTCGACTTCCTGTTGCCGATCTTCAAGCCAGACGGAAGACAATGCATTGTAGTCTCCCATTATGGGGAAGGAGTTCATGCAGACGGGTACAAGACTGAGATGGGCGTCGGCCTTCCTACAGAATTCCAAGGCGACAGCCAGATCTTTGTCGTAGCCCTTAACCGGGAGAATGCACAGCACTGTTCGGATTGCCATCTTTCTAATCTCCGTTGGGTGTCCCGATAATGGATCGAAAGGTTGCTTTCGTCATTGATCTCTATCAAAGCTCGTGAGCGCCTTCGCCGCTTTCAAAGGTCGTTAATTGCGCTAGATCAATGCTAATGAATTTGATTTCTCTAATTTTGACGTCGCAACTTTACTTGGGGCTTCCTGCGGAGAACAAATTCTTCCAGGCGATGACCCATCTTTTCGACGGGGAAAAAGCATGGAACTCAATGCTGCAAAGCTCGAACTACAGGCCCTGAAAGAAATTGTCAGTCGGCGTTTGAAAGCGATCGATACCGACCTCTCTCAGCCATTAGACGCTGATGCGGAGGACCGTGCGCTTCAAGTGGAGAATGACGAGGTTCTTAAATGCATGACCATAGAAGGTCGCAAAGAATTGCAAGCAATAAAAGCAGCGCTCGATAGGGTGGCCAACGGTACCTATGGCCAGTGTGTTCAGTGCGGGGGTTCGATACAGAAGCAACGACTTTTAGCTATTCCATACACGTCTTACTGCATCTCATGCTCCACGTTAAATTCATAATGCGGAGAAGACATGTCAGAAAATACAACATTTGTGATAGGTGCAGAGGAGACGGACGTCGATACCGAAGAGCTTCCAACCGCCTTCTCCTACGGCAAAATTGTGCTGCTGATATCAACTATTGGGTTAGGATGTTCTCTCATCCTGAAGGCCGCTGAGTATGAAACGATCTCTCGCGTCCTGCTTCTCTGCACGACCTGCATTTTGCTCGCCTTTCTCTTGATCGAGATAGTTCGGAAGATCAGCCATGGAGAATATGGGCTAGATCTCGTAGCTGCGTTAGCGATGGGATCGTCGATCGTGTTCGGTGAATACCTTGCAGGGACGATCGTCGGGATCATGTACGCAGGCGGACAGTTCCTGGAGGACTTCGCTTATGGGCGGGCGGAAAAAGGTATGTCGGCCTTATTGCAGCGAGTGCCTCGCAAAGCGCTCCGTTTTAGAGTGGACGGATTGGAGTCCGTACCCATAGAACAGGTTGCGGTCGGTGATAGTGTTCTTGTCAGAAAGGGTGACGTGGTCCCGGCGGATGGCAGATTGGTGAGCGAGTTCGCGGTCATCGACAAGTCCGTTATGACAGGCGAGCCACTCCCTCAGCGAGTGTTGAGAGGCGCTTTCATTCCTAGCGGTGCGAGTAATTCGGGTGAGGCAATTGAACTCAAAGTGCTTAATATCGCATCTGACAGCACTTACTCGGGCATCGTGAGACTTGTCGAGGCCTCCAGAAAATCCAAGGCGAGACTGATGCGCTTTGCGGATCGTTTTGCCGTTTGGTTTCTAGTTCTGACACTTTGCGTTGGTGGTTTTGCTGTCTTCCTCTCTGGCGACATCTCTCGTATTGTCGCAGTTCTCGTTGTTGCCACGCCTTGTCCTCTTATCCTGGCCGTACCCGTGGCGTTCGCTGCGGGCTCATCCAAAGCAGCTAATCTGGGCGTTTTGGTGAAGGGAGCTGGACCTCTCGAGGCACTATCAGAAATTTCTATCGTTGTGATGGACAAGACAGGTACGCTGACGTCAGGGCGGCCGGTAGTATTCAAGATTTACGGTTTGCAGTCAGCCGATCGCATCCTCCAGCTAGCTGCATCTCTCGACCAGGCGTCCAGCCACGTCGTTGGAAGGGCGCTTGTTGACGAGGCCCGAAGTCGGGGAATTGTCCTCTTTCGACCTGAAGACGTCGTTGAGGATGCCGGCGCCGGGATTTCTGGTGGAGTTGATGGCCTTCAGGTTCAAATTGGAGGCTTAAACGATCAGCTCGAGAGCGCTCAGAGACAGAAACCTCAGGAGAATGAACTTACCGTTCAGGTCATGGTAAATGGAAATTGGCTTGGAGACATATTCCTGAAAGATCAGCTCCGGCCGGATGCTGCAGAATTTGTCCAACACCTCCGAAGCATTGGAATCAATCGATTGGTGCTTGCATCCGGAGACGCTGCTCCAGCTTCGCAATTTGTCGGTGATGCGCTCTCGCTGACCGAGGTTCGACCACGGCTTACTCCAGCGGAGAAGGTTCAGACAGTCGTCGCGGAATCCGCCGCGGGCAACGTCCTTATGATTGGCGACGGCGTCAACGACGCGCCTGCTCTTGCAGTTGCGAGCGTCGGCCTAGCCGTTGGTAATCATAATCTTGCGGCTGCCGCCCAGGCGGCCGATGCCGTGCTACTCAAGAACGACTTGAGATTGATTCCGCAAAGCATCGAGATTGCAAGGAGCACCAAGACAATTGCCTTGCAGAGCGTTTATGCGGGCCTAGGCCTATCAATTGTTGCCATGGGCTTTGCTGCTTCTGGCTATCTCCCTCCTGTGACGGGCGCCATTCTTCAAGAGGTCATCGACGTCGCAGTCGTCCTCAATGCTCTGCGTGCGCTTTAGTGAGCCATCAACACGGGCATTCCAGTCATAGTCAGAAGTTCTCGAGTGACCCCTCCGAGCACAAATTCCCGCAGGCGTGAATGACCGAAGCCACCTGCGATGAGCAGGTCTGCACGGTGTTCCAAAGAAACAGTTTGAAGCGCAACGGCCGCCGTTTCGTGTCCGGCTTGCACCGTAATCACTTCCACCTCGAGCCCGGCCCAACGAAGCGAACTCGCGAAAAGCTCGCGGTCTGCAAGATTGATTTCCTTGTCGTCGGTGATGGATATCACGAACACCTTTGTCGCGGCAGCGAGAAGGCTGCCGGAACAGGCTACGGATCGAGCCATTGAAGAACTCCCGTCCCAACCAATAGCAACGGTCTCCACTGGTCTGCTAACTTTACTGGAGGGAAAGAGCACTAAAGGACGGCCGCTATCGAAAAGTAGTGCCTCAGAAAGTTGTCTCGTGATGCTGTTTGCCTCGATCAATGAAAGGTCGAAGCATCTGGCCATCGCTGCTACTGGCTCCAACAAAAAAGGCTGCCGGGCATCGAATTCGTGAATTCGAACGGCAAGGCTGCGTTCCGAAGCATGACGAAAGACGTGCTTTTTCAAGAGGCTCCCTTGATCGTGGCTGTAGTTCTCAGCCTCATTCCGCCATGCGTCGAAGTCTATCGCAGTTGGAAACGGTTGGTTGATCGCGGGTATCCTCACTCGAAGAAGTCCAACGAACAGTTCGGCACCATTCTGATGAGCGAAATCGATCGCGTTGTCGATGATGTTGTAAGAACTCGGATCCGGATAGGTCGACAATGGAAGATGGTATTGCGATTTCATGGCAGTCTCCTTCAGGTTTTCCGAGATCATGGGCTAAAGTCAGCTTCCTCACATTGTTCCTGATCAATGCGCACGACTACGATACGTCTATAATCATGTCATTCAACACGTGGAGTGAAAGCGATGACCATCAAACTTACAGACATAAGCCCTGTAGAGTGCTACCGCATGTTGGCACGTGCTCGCTACGGTCACCTGTCATGTTGCCGCAACGGCCAACCCTATATCGCGTCTGTCTACTTCGCATTCGAGGGAAGCATCGCGTACAGCTTTACGATGCCTGGCAAGAAGCTCGACTGGATGAGAGAAAATAACAGGGTTTGTCTGCATGCCGAGGAGAAGTTTGCCGAGGGCGAATGGACGAGCGTTGTGATCGACGGCAGCTTTGAGGAATTCCCCTATAGTGAATCTCCTGACAGCCAGCGGTTCCACGCATGGTCGCTTCTTCAGAAGCACTCTGACTGGTGGGAAATCGGCGCGAGTAAGCCCTATAAGCTGCCCCTTGTGCGACAATCACCTCATGTCTTCTATGGCGTTCATGTCGAGACAGTCTCAGGCCGTAGGGCGGTGCGCTTGGACTAACGGAGAGATGACCTGGGCGATCTGCATATCGATGGCCGCCGATGCAGTCGGCTACTTCGCGACGGCGATACTGTGGAATTTGGGGACTCGAAGTTGTCGGTCATGTACGCGCCGGACACACCGCAGCATCGATCGTACTGGTGGGGAGCTAGCATTCGTCAATGACACCTTAATCATGCCCGACGTTGGCACCGCCAGAGCAGACTTTCCGGGTGCCAGTGCCCGCGAGCTGTGGCAGACCTTTAGGTCACTTCTCACCTTGCCAGATCATACCCATCCGTTTGTCGGCCACGACTATCCGTCCGAAGTCCAGAGTCCATGCGGCCAGACGAACATTCGAGCTTAAAGCACCAATGTGCACCTAGGTGGTCGAGGAAAAAAAGGGTTCATAGGGCGGCGGAAGGATCGAGATGCTTCACTTCCTCTTCCTAACCTGATGCTGATCGCCCTGCAAATCAACATCAATGGCGGCCGCCTGCCGGTCCAGGACTCACGGGGGCGGAGATTTCTAAATATCCCCATGACAGATGCAATTAGGATGGGCTGAGTTGAAACGGAGCAATAGATCCGCGCAGTTATCGATCCCCGGCCACCAAGCGGAAGGACTATTAAATGTTACAAATTGGTCAAACGGCACCCAATTTTCTTCAGGAAAGTACCGAGGTGCCCATCGAATTTCACAAATGGATTGAGGGATCATGGGCAACCCTGTTCAGTCATCCTCGCAACTTCACACCGGTTTGCACTACCGAACTAGGAGAAGTTGCCCGGCTTCATCTCGAATGGAGCAAGCGAGGAGTCAAGGTCATCGGCCCCTCGGTGCATGAACTTGATCTCCATGACAATTGGGCCTCCCCCAGGCGCTGGATTTCGGACCCGGCACCCATATTCCAGACTTTGGCATCATCGACCGATATGAAACCCGGACGCTCATCGATGCATCGACAGAATTCTTCCGGTGGAGACCCCTGCCCTTCAGGTCGCCGAACACACTGGTTGGCTCTTGGTCATGGTCAAAGAGATGGATCAAAATGAATGGGTTCATGCCAGGTTCCTAAAACAACATTAGGCAAATCCATGCAAAGATCGGCTCGTATCGCTAAGCATTTCCATGTGGCGCAAAACGCTTCTGATGACAGAGACAGCGTGATGATCGCTGATCCTAGGGGACAAGATATTTCGGCTGTGATGTTAGTAGTGGGCCGTCTGATGTGCTTTGACCATAGTATCTCTCAAACGCGCGTGGATTATCCCTTGCTGGCCATTTTGTGGCTGAATCGCCAGATGCACTTTGAAATTGAAACAACGCTACCGCGAGACCACGATCCGAAATCCATTGCCGCGCCAGAAGCCATCGGGTTCGAGGCTTCCCCGGTATGTGCAGCAGGCTTTGAGTTTACCGCTTGAAAAACAGCCCCCACGTAGAACGCGCCGGATCGACGGTGCGGTATCAACCGCTTCACGCCCATCGTTCGAGTAGGGATATTTGAAGTCGGGCGTCGCCATATCGTCGCCCCATAGCGTCGTGCACCATTCCCAGACCTGACCGACCATGTCGTAGCAGCCGTAGGGAGAACGTCCCTTTGGAAACAAGCCAACCGTGCAGGTAGTATTGAACCCTGTTTCCTCGGAATTCGCCGCCTGGTCAATCCACGCATGTCCCCAAGGGTAGCTGAGGACATCCGGCTGTATATCCGGCTGGTCGCCACGCGCAGCGCGCTCCCATTCCGGTTCCGTCGGCAGTCGCACGAATTCGTCTGCCGAAATACGCCCTTGTGCACGCCAGCGATTTGTCAACCAGTCACAATAGGCTCGTGCGTCGTGCCATGTCAGGTCGGTCGCTGGAGCATTGCGTCGGTCATCCGAAAACCCGTCCGGGCTGCGCCACAGCCGGTTCGTGTCGCGCACGAACGCACCATAGGCCCCGTTTGTCACCGGATAAAGGCCGATACGAAAGGCGTCGACTGCAACTGGATGAGGCGGTTCTGAATTGGGATGGCTGAGAGAGCCGAAGGTGAATTCCCCACCTGCAACATCTGCCAATGCATCGAGTTCGCGCGGATCACCCCAGAGCGATAGCTTGCGGCCCGCGATCTCGCGCTCCAGTGCAGACAGCGCTCCGTCGCTCACAATCGTCAGCAAATGCGCAGCAATGCGATCACGCAACGGCCCTGCGTCCGTTACCATGTCTGCCGCGAGCAGCGCACCTCGCAGAACCGCGTCACCCTCGCCCTCGATCAGCGCTGTAATCAAGGCGCTGGCTGCATCCGTGCCGGAAAGGCGCGCAGCAAGGCTTGTCATAACCGGTGCCCAAAGGCTCGGTTTCTTGCGAAAGTGCGAAACGGCCAGATCAGCGGACTTGGAGGCCAGATGTATCGCCGCCAGTAATTGCCTCACGCGGGTGATGGGCATGATAGTAGGGTCATCGACCTCGGCTGTCAGCGCATCGAACGCCAGACCGCAAAAGAGTTCGCTCGTCTGGGCATCACCGGAAATCTTTGCAAGCCAGCTGTCGGTGATGACCTCGGCGCTTTCACCCACATCGCCGCCATGCATGGCCATGACGAACTGCGCGGGATTGGCAGCGGCAGCGCCAAGAGCAATTCCTGTCGCGCCGAGATCGAGGCCAGCCAGTCGCGCAGCCACTTCACTGCGTTGGCTTTTCAGAAGCGGTAACAGATCATAGCGCACATAGCCCGCGGGAAGCACCCAGCTCTTGACGACAGAGACTTCGCCGAGTGCCAGAATCTTCACAGCCGGATGGCGGCTCTGGAACGCCTGCGCATCGGCAAGCAGTTGGCGCCCTGCGTCGCCAGCCACCTCTACGCCATCCACTATCAGTAAAAGCCCACGGTCCGCATGGCGCAAAACATCTAGGGAAGATGCAAGCAACGCATCGAAAGTTTTTGAGGGCTCAGCGGTAAGGTAGAGTGGCACGACGCCTTCCAGCGTCCAGTGTACATCATGCATTGCGCCGAGATCGTTGCGCGGAATGGCGCGCGGCGTAAAGCCACCTTGTGCGAGTGAGAACGCCAGATGCTTCGCAAACGTGGTCTTGCCGCTTCCGGTCTCTCCGGTCAGCACGACGGCCGGATGATCGCGCACCATTTCGAGCGCCGAGAAATAGACGGCGGGTTCCGGCTCTGCCTGATCGGTCAGCTTGCGCAGCCCCTTGGCCGCCTTGTCCTCGAATGTGAAGTTGACGAGTAGCGGAATATAACCCGTCGCCAGATCAACGATCGAGGCATCCGGCAGGGCAAAAAGCTGCGCGGCACCGAACTCGAGTGCCTGCGACATCAGGTTGTCCGCCGCGTCTATATCGTCAATATTCATTGAAAAAGCTTCGCCACATCTGGGTTATGAAATCTCTGGATCTCGATGGCATAGCCGGCAGGATCTTCAAAGAAGAAATGCTCGCAGAACGTCCCGCGCAGCATCTCCGACTGACCGGCAACGCCTGCTTCCTTCAACCGCTTGTGCCAGCCTTCCACATCTTGAGAGACGATGGTCAGCAGCACGGCGCTTTTTTCCTGGTGTTTCAGATGACCGCGATTGCCATCGACAATGCCGAAATAGCAGTTTTCAGCAATGCGGTAGATGCGCGCCATGTTCTGATCGAGCACCAGTTCGAAGCCCAGAACCTCTTCATAGAATGGCACGACCGCGTGGATATCGTCGTAATAGAAGAAGGTTATCGAATAGTCTTTTTTCATTCTGTATATCCTCACGTTCAGGCGATTGTCAGCGTACCCTTGTGATCGATCGAAAGCCCGGGAACTTCCTTGCGCGCCGCGAAAACATCGACTGGATGCACAAGGTAAAGCCAGGGCGGGTTAGCGTTGAGATAGGTCAGGCAGGCGGCATAGGCGCGCTCACGCGCTTCCGGCTCCACTGCCGAATTGGCCGCCGCGATCAACCGTTCGGCTTCAGGATCGTCAAAACCCTGCCACCACACGGCTTTCGTGGCGCTTGATATCTTGTCATTGAGAATGCGGTAGGTGCTGTGCGGTGAGGAATCGAAGATCGCCAGATCACCCATCTCCTTGCGGCCAATCTGGCGGGCATATTCCGGCCGGTCGGTTTCGATCTCGATCTCAACCTCGAAGCAGACTGCCTCAAGTGCCTCGGCGACGAGCCGGCTGATCTCCAGCGCACGCTCCGGCATGAAAGTGGGTGTCCGCAGCGTAATCCTGCGGTCTCCATCGACCTCGGCCAGCAAGGCACGTGCGCGGTCGGGATCGTAAGCGATGGGTAACAGTCCGGCCGTTTTCATACCGAGATGAAAGGGACTGACGATGCTGGAAGATGGCACTGCAAGATCGCCGAATATCTCGTGGCATATGGCCGCGGTATTCACTGCGTGATTGGCGGCACGCCGCGCCTGCGGCGATCGGAAAATGCCCTCGCTGCAATTGAGGTAATACATGACCGACAGCGTATTGACGGCTTTGCCCCATTGAAAGGCATTATCGAACTCTAGCTTGCCCTCGACACGCTCAAGATTGAGCGCGGCATCGACATCGCCTGATTTCAGCATCGCATAACGTTTGTCGGCGGAAGGCTCGCAAAGCGCGATGATGCGTTGCAATTCTGCACTGCCGGAGACACGCGCCAGCTCCGCGCGGAGTTTGGGTTCGAAATTCAGAACGCGGAACGGCCCTGTTCCCAGAACGGGAGTACCATCAGGCGCGAAGCGGCAGATGTAAAACTCCGAGAAGATATCGAGAATATCGGCGATGGGATGCGGGTTGCGCACCACAATTGCTCCCTCACCATCCGCCACAATCCTGGTATCCGCAAGATAACGGGCATAGGACCATTTCCTTCCGAACGTATCCACGGCCTCCAGAATACCATCGATGAAGTCGAGGATATCAGAAGCGACACAGGGCTTGCCGTCATGGAAAACAGCGCCTTTGCGAATGACGAAGCGCCATTCCCGTCCATCCGGGCTGTGCGTCCAGTGCGAAAACAGAGCGGGCAGAACCTGGCCATCATTCCATTTCAGCAGCGGTTCGAAAACCAGATTTTTCAGCGTCAGAACGCTAGTGTCATCCGTCACCCGCGTTGGCGGCAGGAAATCGACTTTTTCGAGGGCTATGGTCAAAGTGGACATGGATGGCCTCAGTCGAGTTCGTTCCGGCGGCGCGGGTTGAACCAGTCAGCAAGAGAATCGCCGATCAGATTGAAGGAGAGCACCGCAAGCAAGATCGCCGTGCCGGGGGACAGCGCAACCCAGGCGGCACTGCGCACGAATTGCAGATTGGCGGATACATCCGCACCCCACTCCGCCATAGGCGGCTGCGCACCAAGCCCTAGAAAACCGAGACTTGCCGTTTGCAGAATGGCACTGCCCAGCGCCAACGTGGATTGCACCAGCAGCGGCCCGAGCCCGTTGACGAAAACATATCGAAACAGGATGCGCGGCATCGGTAGCCCAAGTGAAATTGCTGCCTCGACATAGGGTTTGACGGAAATGCTGAGCGCCTGGCTACGGGCAACGCGGGCAAATTGCGGGGCGAGCGTGATCGCAACGGCCAGCATCGCATTCTCAAGGCTTGGGCCGAAAGCAGCGGCCAGCGCGATGGCCAGCACAAGAGCAGGAAACGCCAGAATGGCATCCACGATACGCATGACGATACTATCGAACCAGCCACCAAGAAAACCTGCCAGCATGCCGATAGTCACGCCAACGACAAAAGCGATGGCCACAACGCCCACGCCAATGGCCAAGGTGGCGCGACCGCCATACATGATGCGGGTGAAGATATCGCGCCCAAAGGCATCTGTGCCAAGCCAATGCTCGAAGCTCGGCGCGGCCAGCTTGTGGAGCACATCCAGCTTGGTTGGCGAATAGGGCGAAATCATCGGCCCGAACACGATGACGCAGATGAGCAGTAACAGGATGATACTGCCGGCCAGAGCCAGCGTATTTTTGCGCAGGAAGTTGAAAAACTCTGACATCGGGCTCACTTCATCTTCTTGCGGACACGCGGGTCCAGAACGCCGTAGAGAACATCGACCACGATGGAGGTGAAGACGAACAGCAGCGCAAACACTAAAGTCGTGCCCTGAATGACAGGATAATCCCGGTTCTTGATCGCCTCGAACATGTAACGGCCAATGCCGGGCCATGCGAAAATCGTTTCGGTCAGGATCGCGCCGCCAAGCATTTCCGCAAATTTCAGACCGACGACAGTGATGGCCGGCAGCAGGGAATTGCGCAATCCGTGGCCCAAAATGACATCGGCCCGGCGCAGACCCTTGGCTTTGGCCGTGCGAATGAAATCCTCGCCCATCACTTCCAGCATGGTGTTGCGCACGAAGCGACCAAGCGTAGCCCCGAGAAAGGCAGCCAGCACGGCGGTGGGCAGGATGAGGTGTTGCAGGGCGCTCCAGGCGGCGGCCCAATTGCCGGTGACGATGCCATCCAGAATGGCAAATCCCGTCACCGGTTCAGCAACAATGAAGGAACTCATGCGGCCCGAGACCGGCAGCCAACCGAGATAGGTGGCGAACAAAAGTTGCAGGATCAACGCCAGAAGAAAGGCAGGCATCGAAACGCCCACCAGTGACACGACGCGGGTGATGTGGTCGAATGTAGAATTTGGGCGCGTGGCGGATAAAACGCCAATGGGAATGCCGATGATGATGGCAACGATGACGGCCAGGACCGAAAGCTCGATCGTGGCAGGCAGGCGTGTGATAATTTCATGCGCCACCGGCTGTCCGGTTTTTAAGGATACGCCGAAATCGCCCTGCAACAGCCCCGTGACATAGTTGAAAAACTGAACGGGAAAAGCCTGATCCAGATCCAGCTGCGCCCGCAGCGCATCGATTTGCTCCTGCGTCGCACCGGGACCGAGCAGGGTCACCGCCGGATCGCCGGGAATGAACCGTACCAGCGAGAACACGATGACCAGCACGATACACATGACGGGTATCAAGGCGATCAACCGGCGTAGAATAAAACTGGCCATTCCCTGCCTACTCATATCATCGAAAAATGATCTGCACCGGTTCCCCGCTGCAGATCGGATCAAAGGGCGCGCTGGATGCGCGCCCGGAAAGACTTACTTCTTGAAAACGCCCCAATATTCATTGAGCGGCGGTGCACTGTTGACGACGAGACCTTCGACATTGGCACGCTGAAATACGATGAGCTTGGGACTGAAGAGATAGACACCGGGAACGCGCTTGACGATTTCTTCCTGCACCTGATGATACAGAGCCGTGCGGGCCGGTACATCCACAGTCTGCTGCGCCTTGAGGATCAGATCGTCCAGCACCTTGTCTTCCGGCATACGGAACGTCATGGCAGAGTTGGCAAGCGACGACAGATAACCGATCGTGATATGCGCATCCGGATCGTTGTACCATGGCTGGCGGCCGTCAAGTGCTGCATCGAACTGGCCAGCGGTCTGAAGAGCGCGGTAGGCCGGAAACTCTGTCTGTTCGATGGTTGCATTGATGCCGATATCGGCCAGATTGGCCTGCACATAGGTGGCAACTGCTGCCCAGAGCGGACCCTGGAAGCTGTAGAGCTTCAGCTGGATTGTTGAGGGATCGACTTTTGCTTCCGCAAGCAGCTTTTTCGATGTTTCAGGATCATAGTTCGGCGCCAGATCCTTGATCTTAGGATCGAAAGCCCAGCTGTTGGTGGTCAATGGACCATAGACACGTTCTGCGGTTCCGCCGAAGACACCGTTCAACAGTCCATCATAATCAATGGCATGAGCCACGGCCTGACGCACACGGATATCCGCAAACGGGCCGTCTTTCTTTCTGTTGTTGAATTCCAGCTGGCGAATGATCTGGCTGGGAGCCTCAAGGATCTTCACATCGGCATTGGACTTGAGTGCCGCGATGTCTTCAGCCGCAATGGCGGAAAGCTGGCCTTGCTGCTGCACGACATCCACGCCACCGCTTTCTAGCTCGAGACGACGGGTCGAGGCTTCCGGGATGACACGGTAGATGATGCGTGAAAGCTTTGGCGCGCCACGGAAATAATCCGGGTTGGCCTCCAACACCACATTGGTGTCCGCCTGCGCGCTCTTGAACGAAAACGGCCCAGTGCCGACCGGATTAGAAGCGAATTTGTCACCGAACTTCTCGACGGCAGCAGGGCTGACAATGGCCGATTGCGGCTGCGCCAGAATGGAAAGAAACGCGGGATAAGGCTCTGTGAGACTGATCTTGACTTCCGTGGGTGAAATGACCGCAATGTCCTTGATCAGACCGAAGGTTGCCTTAACATAAGAGTTGGTGGCCTTGGTGCGCTCCAGCGAGAATTTTACCGCAGCAGCATCAAAGGACGTGCCGTCCTGAAACTTGACGCCTTCTCGGATTTTGAAATCGAACTCCTTGCCGTCAGCAGACACGGTCCAGCTTGACGCCAATCGGCCTTCCAGCTCCTTAAAGTCCGGCGCCGTCCAGGCAACCAGCGTATCGAAAACATTGAGAATGATCTCGCTGCCAACAGGCTCGGCCTTGTTGGTGCCTGGCTCCAGACTAACGGGATCGGATGGAACGGCGATGACGAGTGTTTTCAACTGGTCATCGTTTTGCGCGTTGACCGCGCCTGCAAATAGCGGAACAGCAACGAAAGCTGCGGCGGCTAGTCCTTTAAAGAGTTTCATGGGCACGACCCTTTCGCGGTGTGATCGAGGCGTTGGGCAGCCTCAGCTCGGCTTCATGCTGTCAATATAATCGCGGCTAGCGCCTCTGATATTCCACGAAATATATCATCGCTTGTGAGACTGTAAAGGTGATCTGCAAGCAATTTGAACAAATAGCTATTATTGCTTATTCTTTGTGCAAAAGAGGAAAATTTATATTATCTGCGGAGGGTTTTGAGCAAAATCTGAGCGTCAAATCTCCTCAGACCGGATCTGCACCGGTGACGACAGGTCGCGTGGGATCGCTGACCCAGGCCGACCATGATCCGGGATACATCGCGGCACCGATGCCAATGGAGGCGAGCGCGAGGACCGTATGTGCCGCAGACATTCCCGCGCCGCAATAGACCCCGACAGGCTTCCTGCCATCGGCGCCCAGCGCCCGATACATTTCCCGCAAGGTTTCTCCATCAGTGAAGTTTCCGTAGTCCGTCACATTGTCCAGCGCTGGTGCGCTCAATGCATGGGGAATATGCCCGCGTGGCGGCTGGCCTGGCGCGACTTTCCCGCCAATGTAATTTGGCCGGATGCGCGCATCGAGAAGAACCCCATCGATCGCCAGCTTCAATGCATCGTCGGCACCAAGCTCGACCATATGTCCCGGCGACAGAACGATGTCGCTCGGCGCTGGTGTCGTAATCTCATCTGTCACCGGCATATCCGCAGCAATCCACGCCGGAAAACCGCCATCCAGCACCCGCACATCCGGCAGGCCTGCCCAACGCAAGACCCACCACGCACGTGCCGCCGTCATGCTGCGGTCAGCATCGTAGATGACGATCGTACTGGCAGGCCGTAGACCCCAGCTGCGTGCCTTGGCCTGAAGCTCTGCAATGTCTGGCAGGGGTCTCTGCCCGCCTTCTACGCTCGCGGGGGACTGAAAATCAGTATAGGCTTGCGTATCTATCGCGCCTTTGATCCGCTGCCCGTTGAACGAGTTCTGGCCCGTATAGGGGTTGATGGAATGCACGGAGATGACAGTAACATCCGCACCAGAGGACAACATGTCCTGCAACTGAACTGGCGTCAAAAGAACCGAGATGCGCGTTGTGTCAGTCATGGTGATCTCCAGATATACGGGCGGGAAGAGGTGTTCCTCTCTTGTCATGGTAAAATCAACCATCTCATAACCGATGACAAGCAATAAATATCTCACGTAATATTCTACGAGATATTTTTTATTGACATTCACCCCTCCGCAGGCTGCAATGCGGTTCTCAAGAGCCGGAGTATCGAAAATTGACAGTTCTTTCGGTCGAAAATCTGACAACCGCATTTCGCCGACACGGCACCTGGAACTCCGTGGTCAACAATGTAAGTTTCAGCATCGACGCTGGAGAAACGGTGGCGATTGTCGGCGAGTCCGGTTCCGGCAAAAGCGTCACGGCTATGTCGATCATGCGGCTATTGCCGGAGCGCACATCGCGCGTGACCGGCACCGTCAGGCTGGGCGAAACCGAGCTGCTGTCGCTTCCTGAACAGCAGATGCAGGACTTTCGCGGCAATGACATTGCCATGATTTTCCAGGAGCCGATGACCTCGCTCAACCCCGTCCTCTCCGTAGGCCGCCAGATTGCCGAATCGATCATCCGGCATCGCGGCATCTCTAAGACCGAGGCGCGGGCGGAGACGGTGAGGCTTCTCGAGCGGGTGCGCATACCCGCCGCATCCAGCCGTTTCGATGAATATCCACACCAGCTTTCCGGCGGCATGCTTCAGCGCATCATGATTGCCATGGCGCTCGCCTGTCGTCCGAAACTGCTCATCGCCGATGAGCCGACCACGGCGCTCGACGTCACTGTTCAAGCCGAAATCCTGCAACTGATCAAATCCTTGCAGGATGAGGAAAACATGGCCGTCCTCTTCATCACCCATGACATGGGTGTTGTGGCCGAGATTGCCGACAGGACCGTGGTTATGTTCCGCTCCCGCGCGCTCGAAACCGGCAAGACCGAACAGATTTTCGCCGAACCCGCCAATGTCTATACCAAGGCTCTGCTCTCTGCCGTGCCAAGGCTGGGTTCGATGGAAGGCCACGACTGTCCGGCCACATTTGCGCTGACCAATACGGATACCGGCGTTTCCGCTGCGGAGCGCGAGATCGCGGGAACAATACCGGCAGGAAAGTCACCCATCCTGGAAGTGCGAAACCTAATCACCCGGTTCGATATCAAATCCGGTGTCTTCGGGCGCGTCAGCGGGCGGGTGCATGCGGTCGAGAATATATCGTTTGATCTGCATGAGGGTGAAACGCTGGCGCTCGTCGGCGAATCCGGCTGCGGCAAGTCCACCACCGGGCGGTCTGTGCTCCGTCTGGTTGAGCCGGTCAGTGGTTCCATCCGCATCAATGGACAGGATGTTCACTCCCTCACGCCAGCGGCTTTATCCAAGCAACGCCAACATATGCAGATGATTTTTCAGGACCCCTTCTCCAGTCTCAATCCGCGGATGCGCGTGGGTGAGGCCATAATGGAACCGCTGTTGTCGCATGGTTTGGCTTCGCCAAAGGATGCACGAGACAGGGCCACGGACCTGCTCGTCCGCGTAGGCTTGCAGGCGGATATGGCAAAGCGCTTTCCACATGAATTCTCCGGCGGACAGAGACAGCGCATCAGCATCGCGCGCGCACTAACGCTCAATCCGCGTCTCATCGTTGCGGACGAAGCCGTCTCCGCGCTTGATGTTTCGATCAAGGCGCAGGTTGTGAACCTGATGATGGAACTGCAAGAGCAGCTGAAAATCGCCTACCTCTTCATCAGCCATGACATGGCCGTGGTAGAGCGCGTCAGCCATCGGGTCGCAGTCATGTATCTGGGTGAGATCGTCGAGATCGGCACCCGCGCGCAGATATTCGGCAATCCGCAGCATCCCTATACGAAGAGACTGCTCAGTGCCGTTCCGATTGCCGATCCCGCAAGGCGCCATTTGCGGAAAGTGGCGGAGGGCGGGGAGATCGGCAGCGCTGTGCGCCCGGTGGATTACGTGCCGGTGGCCGCGCGCTATGCGGAGCCAGCGCCCGGCCATCTGGTCAAGGTTGCCTGAGAGGTCAGCGCATGCGCCAGGAACTGCGTGAGAGCGGAGACTTAAAGCGTCAACCCGCCCTGCCCGGTCGCGATCAGTGCACCGAGGATGCCGCTGCGGGTATTCTCGTTGTGCTCCACAATGACCTGCCGCGCCAGATCAGAATCACGCTTTCGCAAGGCCGCCACGATCCGGTGATGATCGACATTGGTTTCCGGGTTGATGTCGCGAACGCGCGCGCCCATGTAGAAAAGCCGCGCACATTCCTCCAGATGGCTCATCACCAGCGAATACAGGCGAGGATTGCGGGAACCACGGGCAATGGCGGAATGGAATTCCTGGTTGGAATCCACGAAGGTTTTCGTGCTGATCTCCTCGCCGATCACGTAGCTGACATCCGCCAGCTGATCGAGCGCATCGAGGTCTTCACTGGAAAGGTTCTTGGCCGCAAGCGCTGCCGCGGTCCCTTCCAGCATGCCACGAATGGCGAAGAGGTCGTTCATATCCTTCACGGTGACAGGCGTGACACGGTAGCCTCGGCGCGGATAGGCTTCCATAAAACCCTCGACGCAAAGCCGTGCCAACGCTTCGCGCACCGGCGTCTTGCTGACCGAAAGCTGCTCGGCAAGCTCCGGCTCGGACACATCCATGCCCGGCGCCAGTTCTCCGGTGATGATGCGCTCCCGCAAGATGGCGTAAGCCTTCTCCGTCAGAGACTTGCTGCGCTTATCCCCCGATCCATCCGCTTTGTTCAAAGCCAATCTCCAGTTTTGCGTCTACGCCATGCGCTTATGCCCGCAGGGTCAACATAGGTCAGTCGTCCGGGCATTGCTATGCACCGATTGCGCCATGGCCTAATCACCAACAGAACTTTGACAACCGGCGACGCACTGATATACTACGTAATATATTTTACAGATACAATCCTCGCATCCGTCCACGCCGCAGGTATCGCCTTGTCAGAAATTCTGGTCATCAATCCCAATAGTTCCGTCTCCGTCACGAGCTCCATGGAGGCCTGCCTCGGTCTCGTCCGCGACGCCACCCGCCACAGCATCCGCTGTACGGAACTCGCCAAATCCCCGCCCGGTATCGAGACGGACGCACATGTCGGTGAGGTCATCCCCAACATTATCGAAGCCGTGAGCGAGGCATCAGCGGATGCCTTCGTGCTCGCCTGTTTCTCGGACCCCGGCATTGCAACGGTCAGAAAGGCGACGACACGACCCGTGGTCGGCATTGCCGAAGCGGCTTACCTTGCAGCCCTTGGTCTTGGAGAGCGCTTCGGCATCATCTCGCTCGGTCAATCCTCTATTGACCGGCATCTGCGCTATCTGAAACATCTCGGCTTTGACGGTCGCCTTGCTGGAGACCGCTCCATCGACAAGACGGTGATGGAGTTGATGGCAGGAAACGTTGTGGACATCGTCTCACGCACAGCGAAAGTATTGCAGGCTGAGGACGGTGCCGATGTCATCATCCTCGGCTGTGCGGGCCTCGGCGGATATCGCCGCGCGCTCGAAGAGACACTCGGGCTTCCCGTCATCGATCCGGTTCAGGCAGGCGTGGCACTGGCATGTACAACACTGGACCTGCAATATGGAAGGCATGCATCATGAGCTATGATATCGTGATAACCGGCACCGTGGTTCTGCCGGATGGTCCGCTGGAAAACGGCTGGATTGCCATAAGTGGTGGAAAGATTGCCGCCATCGGCAGCGGTGATCTTCCAGACGCAGGCGAGAGGTTCGACGCAGGCCAAGACCTGATCATTCCCGGCGTCATAGATGGCCAGACCCATGCTTGCAGCTATGGCGGCCTGCCCGGCATCGCATCGACAACGCGCTCGGCGGTGGCTGGCGGTATCACCACCATCGTGGATATGCCCTATGACAATCCCGATCCGCTGAATTCTGTCGCAAGACTGAATGCCAAGATCGACGCAATCAATAAACATGCCCATTCCAACGTCGCGCTTTACGCCACGGTTACGCCCGACCAGTCCACCGAAGAAATCGAGGGTCTGATTGCACGGGGCGTGGTGGCGTTTAAAATCTCGACCTTCGAAAGCAGCCCGACGCGCTTCCCCCGCATCTCCTCCAACCAAACCTTGGAAATCTTCTCAGCCCTCGCCGATACGGATATTCCGCTTGGCGTGCACAATGAAGATCAGGAAATCGTGCGCGCACACATCGCCGCCTCCAAGGCCGCCGGTCGCGATGGCATCGAGGCGCATTCCGAAAGCAGGCCGCCAGCGGCTGAAATGGCGGCGACGGCACAGTTTCTGGAACTGGGTGCCGCCGCAGGCGCGCATGCGCATATCGTCCACCTCACGACCACGCGCGGCTTCGACATCGTGGAAAACTACCTGCTGGACGGCTTCCGAGCCACGGGTGAGCTCTGCGTGCACTATCTGTGGCTAGACCCTGAAATCGACGGGCCAAAGCTTGGCGCGAAGATGAAGGTCAACCCACCCATCCGCCCCGGGCAGATCGAGGCGCTGTGGGAAGACGTGGCGGATGGTCGTGTCGCCTTCGTCAGTTCCGACCACTCCAGCTGGCCGGTCGATAACAAATTCACCCCGTCCATTTTCGAGGCGGGCGCCGGTGTGCCGGGTCTCGAAACCCTGCTTCCGGCTTTCTATACCGGCGCGGAAATACGCGGTTACGATGCTGCAATGATGACGATCGAGCACCTCTGCGAACGGCCCGCCAAATTCTTCGGCCTCTGGCCCGAGAAAGGCTCGCTACGAGTCGGAGCCGATGCTGACATCACCATTCTGAAGGCTGAACGGCAGATCTGGGACTCGTCGAAAGCCCATGATGAACTGTGCTGGAGCCCCTTCGACGGACGCGAATTTTCGGTTGGCGTCGTGCGCACCTATGTCGGCGGCAAGCTGGCTTGGGATGGTGCCGACATCGTCAATGCAGCCGGTGACGGGCAGTACGTCTCTCGCGGCACATCCAGCTGGTTTGAAGCTTAAAGGAGAACGAGATGCCATTGATCAACAACCAGACATCGGGCGTTTTCGTCATTGCCTGCACCCCCTTTACCGATGACGGAGCAATCGATGTGACCAGCATCGATAGCATGGTGGATTTCTATTACGACAAGGGCGCGGACGGTCTTACGATCCTTGGCATGATGGGCGAAGCCCCGAAGCTGACGCAAGCCGAGTCCATCGCCATCACCCGCCAGACGCTGGCACGCTCGGGCGAAAAGCCCGTGGTCGTCGGTGTCTCCGCAACAGGTCTGGCTGCCATTGGCGAATTGACGAAGGCCGTTATGGACATGGGCGCCGCCGGCGTCATGGTCGCACCGCCATCCAGCCTGCGCACCGATGAGCAGATTATCGGCTATTACCGCAACGTCGTTGAGACAGTAGGCACCGACGTTCCGGTCGTCCTGCAGGATTTCCCGCTCGTTACTGGCGTGCAGATTTCCTCGAAAACGCTCGGCACCATCTTCGAAGCGCATCCCAGCATCGTCATGCTCAAGCACGAGGATTGGCCGGGCCTGCAAAAGATCACCGATCTGCGCAATGCCGAAGCCACGGGTCGCCGCCGGACCTCGATCCTGTGTGGCAATGCCGGTGTGTTCCTGCCGGAAGAGATGCAGCGCGGAGCCGATGGCGCAATGACCGGCTTTGCCTATCCCGAAATGATGGTAGAGGTCTGCCGCCTGAGCAATGAGGGGCGCTATGACGCTGCACAGGACCTGTTCGACGCCTATCTACCGCTGATGCGTTATGAACAACAACCGGGCCTGGGCCTCGCCATCCGCAAATATGTACTGGCCAAGCGCGGCGCAATTGCCAGCGCTGCCCAGCGCCGTCCGGGCTCAACTCTCAACGCACAGGCAATCACTGAGGTCGAACGACTGATCGAGCGCCAGACCCTTAAACTCGAGGCTTTGAAATAATGGATTTTTTGATTTCCGGCAAAACCGCCCTCGTTCTGGGTGCAAGCCGCGGCCTGGGTGCCGCCATCGCTAAGGGATTGGCCGCAGAAGGTGTCAAGGTTTTCGCCGCTGCGCGTAACGTGGGCACAATAGAAAAAACCGAAAACATCACGCCACTCACCGTCGATCTTTCGGACGCGACATCCGTCGCTGCGATGATCGCAACCGTGATGGCAGCGGGTGGCGTCGATATTCTGGTCAACAACTCCGGTGGCCCCAAGGCCGGTCCAGCCGCCGGTCAATCGAAAGAAAGCTGGGCCAGCGCCTTCGACAGCATGGCAACATCCATCTTTACAGTGACCGACGCCATGCTGGAAGGAATGATCGCTCGCAAATGGGGTCGCATCATCACCATTGGCTCCTCCGGTGTCGTACAGCCTATTCCCAATCTAGCCCTTTCCAACGGCATTCGCTCGGCAGTATCCGGCTGGTCGAAAACACTGGCTGGCGAGGTTGCGTGCCATGGCATCACCGTCAACATGATCCTGCCCGGGCGGATCGATACCGACCGCGTGCGTGAACTAGATGCAGGCAAGGCCGAGAAAACATCAAAGACGGTTGAAGCCGTGCAGGAAGCCTCTCGCGCCGAAATCCCGGCGGGCCGTTACGGAAAGCCGGAAGAATTTGCTGCAGTCGCGGTCTTTCTTGCCAGCGCGCAGGCCAGCTATGTAACAGGTTCGGCCATCCGGGTGGACGGCGGCATGATCAAGGGGTTCTGATCAGAATGGTAGACTTCGACAAAGTTGTTGAGCGTCGCGAGACCGGAAGCTCCAAATGGAGCAAATACGGACCGGATATCCTGCCCATGTGGGTGGCCGACATGGATTTTCCATCTGCCCATGAAATTGTCGATGCCATTAAATCCCGCTTGGAACATCCTTGTCTCGGTTACGGCATTGCGCGTGACGAGTTACGCGCCTGCATCGTGGCCGATCTGCAAACCAAATATGATTGGACGATCACGCCTGACGACATCGTCTTCCTGCCGGGCGTAGAGCCAGGCTTCAATATGGCGCTGAAGGCCATGCTTTCGCCGGGCGATGGCGTGCTGGTGCAGACACCAGTGTATCGCCCGATCCTCAACGCACCCGGCCATTGGGACATGAAGCGAATTGATGCGCCGCTGGTCGCCACCGACGGTGGTTACAAGATCGATCTGGACGATTTTTCCGCCAAGCTCAAGCGGTCCAAAGCCTTCTTGTTTTGCAATCCGCAGAACCCCACGGGCAAAGCCTTCACGCGTGATGAAATAGAAGCAATTGCCCGGCTTTGCGAAAGCAGTGGCACAGTGATCATCTCCGACGAAATTCATTGCGATCTGCTTTTTGACGGGAGGAAGCATGTTCCCGTCGCATCCCTTTCGTCCGATGCAGCAAGCCGGACGATCACGCTCATGTCAGCAGCGAAGACTTATAATATCGCTGGCTTGAAGACTGCCTTTGCCATCGTTCAAAATAGAGAGATGCGCGAAAAATACGTGCAATATCGCCTGGGCATGGTCGACAGCGTCAACATACTCGGCCTCGAGGCTACCTTGGCAGCCTATCGTCACGCGGATGTCTGGAAAACGGAAATGTTGGCCTATATCGAGGCCAACCGCGATTTCCTCTCGCGAGAAATAGCCACACGCTTCCCACAGATTCGGATGATCGAGCCTGAGGCGACTTTTTTGGCCTGGCTCGACTGCTCTGCACTCAACCTCCCGACCGATCCACAAAGCTTTTACCTGGAACACGGCAAAGTCGGCTTCAGTGCAGGGTCCGAATTCGGAGCGAATTATTCCGACCACCTGCGAGTCAATTTCGGCTGCCCCCGTGCGCTGCTTGAAGAGGCTATCAGTAGGATGGCGCGGGCATCGGCAATTCTTGAAAAATGATCGATATTTAAACTCTATGTCCAGCAGAGAGATGACGCCGCGATGAACGGGGCGGCTGTCGGACATCGGCTGCTCAGACCACAGAAGACGATGCCAGATCCAGAGACAGAGCTGTAGGCTGACAAAATAAACAGGCGTTTCGTGTCAGCGTCATATATGCTCTTGAAAGGGGTCAGCATACGAAGTTTAAACTTACGCTAAGGCGTTTTCCAGGTTTTCAACAGCATCGCAACGAATTTTTCAGCCGCCGGGGATAGAACGCTGCTTCTTCTTTGGACAATTCCTATGGTTCTCGAGACAACCGGCTCAACGATCGGGCGTGATACCAGAAAAGGGTGATCCTCTTGCGGAGTTGCCAATCGGGGCAATACTGATATTCCTAGTCCCGCCTCTACAAGTCCAAGGGATGTATTGAGATGGGTTACTTCATAGGACCAATTCAGCTTTAGATTGTGTCTCGCGAGAGCGCCATCGAGAAGCGTCCTGTTCCCGCTAGATCGATCTACGACCACAAGCGGGTATTCCTCCAACTGGTTCCACTGGATCGTTTCGAATTGGGCGAGCGGATGATCTTTCCTCATGGCGAGAACGAATGGGTCATCGATGAGTGGCTCGAAGGAAAGATCTGGGTCTGAGTTCCCCATGAGGTTAATGCCAAACTCCACCTCACCCCGTGCCACTGCTTGAAGACCTTCGTTCGCGGTAAGGTCACGAATTCGAAGGCGAATGTGAGGATATTGTTCGCTGAAAATCCTTATGACGATTGGAAGAAAATAGAAAGCTGCCGTTGGGACACAGGCCATGGTGATCAGCCCGCGCCTTTGCGTGCCATCCTTCATAGCAAACAACGAGCCATCGAACTCTTCGAGCATTCGCCGGACGAGCGGCATGACTTCCTGACCCATAGCTGTCGGAGCGACATGACGCGTGGTCCGCTCCAGCAAGGGTGCCCCGATGGACTGTTCAAGTTTTTGGATGCGCCGGGTTAGTGCGGGCTGTGAAATGTGTAGAGCATCAGCGGCTCTGTGGAAACTTTCCAACTCAACCACCGCTTGAAAAGCACGTAAATCAAGAATTTCACAATTGATGCTCATATCGCAATAAACCTCCAAAACATTGCATTTAACAAATAACGCTGTCTTGCCCATATTGCAACAACTCGATGGATTGATCCATCAAATGCAAGATTGGGGCGAATATGAACGACCTTCAAAAGATACCTTGTGTGCTAATGCGCGGCGGAACATCGCGCGGACCGTTTTTTTTGGCATCGGATCTTCCGCGTGACCAAGCTGAGAAAGATGCCGCCCTTTTATCGATTATGGGTTCCGGACATCCCCTTCAAATTGATGGCATAGGCGGCGGAAATCCGGTCACCTCGAAGGTCGCGATCATTGGCCCCTCCAAGGTGAAGGGAGCCGACATCGACTACCTTTTTGCCCAAGTCCGCACAGACCGGCAATATGTCGACTACTCACCTAACTGCGGCAACATGCTTGCTGCCGTAGGACCCTTTGCAATCGAAGCCGGGCTCGTTCAGGGACAGGGAAACGATACCCTAGTCCGTATCCACAATGTGAACACGGGGAAATTGATTGAAGCCAAGGTTCCGACACATGGAAATGATGTCATCTATCTCGGTGATGCGTCGATCGATGGCGTCCCTGGTTTGGCTGCTCCGATTGCGCTGACGTTCATGGATGCTTCCGGCGCCAAAACCGGCAAGTTGTTGCCCACCGGTAAGCCTGTCGACATCATTGATGGCGTTGCCGTGACGGCAATAGACTGCGCGATGCCCATGGTGCTCATGCGCGCTGCAGATCTGGGCTTGACGGGCTATGAAGATCCTGAAGCGCTGACCGCAAACCATGAGTTAATCGAACGCTTGACCCGCATACGCGTCAAGGCAGGTGAACTCATGGGCATGGGTGATGTGACCGACATGGTCATCCCCAAGCCGGTTCTGATATCCCCCGCCCGCAAAGGCGGAACTCTGTCGGTGCGGTACTTCATGCCCAACGAATGCCACCCGGCATTGGCGACCACCGGCGCTGTTGGCATCGCCACGGCAGCGGTGACGGATGGAACCGTCGTATTCGAAGACACGGGCAAACGCGCTGTACCGACCCAGGTCCAGATCGAGCATCCGGCAGGCCGTCTCGATGTTCAACTGGAGATGAGAAATGGTGCGATAACGGCCGGTCTCGTGAGGACCGCCCGCCGACTTTTCGAAGGATACGTTTTCGCAAAACCCACGACGTCGATTGAAAACGCAGCTTAGAAGACGCCACATTGGCAAAACAATGAAGATAACCGGGAGGAGACCCATATGCGTAAATACTTACTAGCAGCGACAGCGCTTTGTGCACTTGCAGCATCCGCGAATGCCGAGTCCGTCAGAATGAGTGTCGGATCGTATAACCTGAACAACCTGCCCTTCCCAGTGGCTGCAAGCCTCGGTTACTACAAGGACGAAGGTCTGGACGTAACGACCGAGAACTTTGCCCAGGGCGGCTCCAAGGTGCTTCAGGCACTTGTTGCCGGTTCAACGGATGTCGCCGTCGGCTTCTACGACCACACAATCCAGATGCAGTCGCAGAACAAGCACGTCGTCGGCTTCGTGATGCTGGCGCGCAACTCCGGACTGGTTCTTGCTGGAACCAACGATACGGACTTCGACCCAGCAAAGCCTGAGACGATCAAGGGTAAGAAAGTCGGCATCACCTCACCCGGCTCGTCGTCGGACTTTTTTATTCGCTATTATCTGAAACAACACAATCTGAGTGAAGAAGACATTTCCATCATTGGCGTTGGGTCGGGTGCTGCAGCCGTAGCCGCTTTGCAGCAGGGGAAAATCGACCTTCTGGTCAACTATGATCCAGCGGCTACGATTGTCGTTGAGCGTGGATTGGGTAAGATTCTGATCGATGCGCGCAGCGACCAAGGTGCCAAGGACGTCTACGGCGGCATCTATCCAACGTCCGTTCTCTATGCCACGCAAGAGTACATCGACGCACATCCCGAGGTAATTCAGAAAGTGACCAACGCCACCGTCAAGGCTTTGCACTGGATGAAGGCGCATTCAGCCGAAGAGATTGTCGAGAAGCTCCCTGACGACTTCGTATCTGGCGACAAGCAAACTTACATCAAAGCTGTGGAAGCGGCAAAGGCGATCTTCTCCGAAAATGGCAAGTTTGTCCCAGGTGATCTGGAAACTCCATTGGCGGTTCTGAAGAGCTTCAACGAGGCGGTCGCGAAGGCCACAATCGATCTCAACACCACCTATACCAACAAGTTCGTCGAGGCCACGGCTTCGAAGCCTGCACAGTGAGGGCTTGCCTATGTCTTCGACAATCAGAAAGTTAACGCCCGTGGCAGATGTTCAAGCCAAGCCGATGGTAACAATTGATGACGTCACGATGGCGTTTGGTTCTTTTGTTGCCGTTCAGGACGTCAATCTTAACGTCGGCGATGGAGAGTTTCTCTCCATTGTCGGGCCGACCGGCTGCGGCAAATCGACGATCCTCAACGCTATAGCCGGTTTGTTGAAGCCAGCGAAAGGCGCCGTTGCTATTGACGGCGTTGCTGTCAACGGCGTTCAGAACAACATCGGCTACCTGTTCCAGCAGGACGCTCTTCTTCCGTGGAAAACTGCGTATCAAAATGTCGAGTTAGGCCTCATGTTCAGGGGCGTGCCAGAGGCAGAGCGACGCGGCAAGGTGCTGACGTGGCTTGAAAAAGTTGGCCTGAAAGGTTTCGAGGCACGCTTCCCTCACCAGCTATCAGGTGGTCAGCGCAAGCGTGTGCAGATGGCGCAGGCGCTTATCACTGAGCCCAAGGTCATCTTAATGGACGAGCCGTTCTCGGCGCTCGACATCCACACCAGACACCTCATGCAAAACGAACTTTTGAGGCTTTGGCAGGAAGACCGCAGAGCAGTCGTCATGATCACGCATGATCTCGAAGAGGCCATTGCTCTGGGCGATCGTGTCGTCGTGCTCGCAGCCGGTCCGAAAAGCCGTGTTATCGAGAGCTTCCCCGTCGATCTGGAGCGTCCGCGCAACGTGGCGGAAATCAAACTCGACCCAAAATTCATGACTCTGTACCGCGATATTTGGGCATCCTTGCGCGGCGAAGTGGAGAAAAGCTATGCACGCCATTAATATCCGCCTCATTCAGATAGCACTTCTCGTTGTCATCCTTGGTGGTTGGCAACTCGGCGTTTCCACGGGCGTGATCGATCGCTTTTTCTTCCCCGCCCCATTCGACATCGTCAAACAAGTCGTCACATGGATAGCTGACGCTGGTTTCTACAAGCACGTCGGCATTACGTTGAGCGAGACGGTTCTCGGCTATCTCATTGGCACAGGCCTCGGCGTCGCGGCAGGCGTATGGCTTGGACTAAGCCCATTCGTCGCACGCGTGCTGGATCCCTTCATTAAAGCGGTCAATGCGATTCCACGCGTTGTTCTTGCTCCGATTTTCGTTCTCTGGTTGGGATTGGGCCTCTGGTCGAAGGTGGCTCTCGCCGTTACGCTCGTATTCTTCGTCACCTTCTTCAATGCCATGCAGGGTGTAAAGGAAGTGAACCCCGTCGTTCTATCAAACGCTCGTATTCTGGGCGCGAAACGTTCCGACCTTCTGCGCCACGTCTACTTCCCTGCTGCCGCAAGCTGGATCTTGTCCTCGCTTCGCACATCGGTTGGTTTTGCCGTCGTCGGCGCGATCATAGGTGAATATCTCGGCGCTTCCGCTGGCCTCGGCTACCTGATCGCTCGCTCTGAAGGCAACTTCGATGCGGTGGGCGTATTTGCAGGTATCATTATCCTGGCAATGTTTGTCCTCGTCATCGATCTCGTGCTCGATTTTGTCGAGAAGAAATTGATCACCTGGCGACCCAATGCGGGGGAAGAGCGGCCTGCATAAGTAAGCGATATTGGCATTTCAAAGGGGCGGTCGATTGATCGCCCCTTTTCATATCGGCGTCCTTGTTACACCTCGAGAACGATATTCAACACCTCGCCGCATTTATTAGAACCGCAACAGCGGTCATGCGTCGATCGCAATAATCGGTCTATTATTTGCATTTCACATAATGGCGTTTCTTCCGCTACTGTCCTCAAAGAGGATATTCCGCTGGCCTTGGAATGGCTGAGCGGTTGGGAGGAAAACATGACATTTCTGCATAAGGCAGCATCACTTGGCGTGATGTCGATCTCGCTCGCCTATACTTGCTGTTCACCTGCGAGAGCGGTCGAGCAAGAAGCGTCTGCATGGTGTTCCGCGTTGGAGAAAGTAGATATTTCGGCATCCAAAATCACACTCCCGACTGCGGGCGCGGAAGTGATGTCTACCATTCTGATCAAAGCTTCAGATGAATCCAATCAAAACGGTGAATATTGCAAGATCATTGGAAAGACAAATCCGGTCGATCCAAAAGCACCTGCTATCGTCTGGCAGGTCAATCTCCCAACCGCTTGGAATGGCAAGCTGCTGCAATATGGGGGCGGCGGATATAATGGCAGCGTGCCGCCAACCACGGACAAGACAACACTTGGCCTCGACGTTGCGCCCACTCCGCTGGCGCAAGGATACGTCACATTCGGAAGCGATTCAGGACATCAGGCACCCAATGCGGATGATGCTTCATTTGCCAAAAATGACGAAGCCATGTTGAATTACGGCTATATGCACATCAAAAAGACGCTCGATGTCGCCAAAGTTCTCGTCCAAAAAAGATACAATAAACCGATATCCAGAGTATATTTCCAAGGCGGCTCTACAGGTGGTCGCGAAGGGTTGACGGCAGCATCCCGCTGGCCGGATGCCTACGATGGTATTCTCACAAATTATCCCACCGCCAACTTTGTCGGTCTCAGACTATGGGGCGCAGGACTTGCGCGTGCGGTCTATGATGATAGTTCAGCCGGATGGATCCCACCAAAGCTGGTAGAGGCGATTTCAAAAGAGGCCTTAAAGTCTTGTGATGGGCTGGATGGTGTCGAAGACGGCTTGATCAGCAACATGCAAGCATGCCGCGCTCAGTCTAAAGCCTTAGTCGAGCGCCTCTCTTGCCAAGGTGACACAGTTGGAAAGCCCGAAGACTGCCTCACGAAAGCGCAGATCGACCGTACGCTGAATATCTATCACGAAGGCTACTCGCTGCCCTACAAGCTGGCTGATGGCATCGATACCTATTCCGGCTATAACAGCTTGGAAGGCATTATGATGCAACTGGGGTCGGAGCCTCAAATCCGTAATCCTCCGGTGTCCGGTCCGAATGCCCATCATTCCAGCCGCTCCTTCGAATTTCTGCAAAATTTCGTTTCGCGTGACCAGCCACTCCATCTCTTATCTTTCGATATTCGCGAGCCGGGTAAGCTCCAGGAAAGGATCGTCGAACTTTCGGACATTATCGGCGCAACACGTACCGACTGGTCTGCTTTCAGCGCCCGCGGTGGCAAAATCATCTGGCTTCAGGGCGATGACGATCCGAGCGTAAGTCCCCTCGGCAATGCCAAACTATTCGAGTCGATCGTCGCAAAAATGGGCAAGGAAAAAGTAAGCGAATTCCTGCGCTTCTACCTTGTTCCCGGTCTTGCCCATGGAGGCGGTCGCTTCTCACCAACCTGGGACAATCTGACGGCTTTGGATAACTGGGTGGAAAATGACGTTCCGCCTGTGCGTCCACTCGTTCTGGACGCCACCAAATCCTCCACAAAGGGACGCACCCGTCCGCTTTGCGAATATCCGTCTTGGCCGAAATATAAGGGCGAAGGTGACGTTGCGATGGCCTCCAGCTTTACTTGCGCAACCAACTGACAATCAATTAATACCCTGCGGGAGGATATCAATGGCTTTTGGTCCCAAACTATCGAGACGCTCTGTTCTTGCAGCATCGGCAGTCTCTACTTTCACCGCTGTCGGCCTGATCAAACAGACAGCATCAGCAGCAGATCCAATCTCATGTGCTGGTCCTGCATCGGACAAACCATGGAAGACCGTCAAGGACGTTGAATCGGCTGGTTGGTCGCGAGAGAAACTTGCGCAGATGGAAGCGGAACTCTACCCGCTACCCACCACATCGATGATGGTCTTGCAGGGCGGTGAGATCGTCTATCGTTACGGGAATATTTCCGATGTCAGCTACCTTGCATCAGCCAGAAAAAGCGTCTTGTCGATGCTGTTCGGACGTTATGTGGCCGAGGGCAAGATCGACCTGAACATGACGATAGGAGATGTCGGTATCGAGGAGGATGACGGTCTTCTGCCTTTGGAAAAAACCGCAAGAGTCAAGGATCTGCTGACATCGAGTTCCGGCGTCTATCATGCGGCGGGTAGTCCCGGTGGTAACGAGAACACGCCGGAACGAGGCAAGACCGAACCTGGCTCCGTCTTTCTATACAACAATTGGGATTTCAATGTTCTCGGTGCCGTTTTCGAAAAACGGACCAGCAAAACAGTTTTCCAGGCGCTAAAGGAAGATATCGCCGAACCGCTGGGCTTTGAGGATTTCGAAATAGATAGACAGCGAATGATGGGCTATGAAAACCAGTCTCGTTACCTCGCCTACCACTTGTTCCTCTCCGCTCGCGACATGGCGCGCCTGGGGCAACTAATGCTCCAAGGCGGAAAGTGGGGCGGTAAGACGATCGTGCCGGAGACTTGGATCACCGAGAGCACCAAAATGCGGTTTACGCCGGAACAGACCAAGAGCAAGGAAGGCCTTGGATACGGTTATCTCTGGTGGATACCAACATCCAGCGATCCTGCATTCAAAGGCTCCTACCTGATGAATGGCAATTTTGGGCAGTTCGTTCTGTGCCTTCCTGCCATCGATACGGTCATCGTCCACCGCCGCGCCGTCACGGACGAATTTGCAGTCGCGCGAAATCTGGGTAAGACCACCTACGAGCCGACGAAGGTCACAGCTGGCGATTTTCTTAAAATCGCCGAAACTGTCGTCGCTGCCAGAACATAGCATAAGCTGCGGCCTCCGGACTTTGTTGGATTCGCTCACGAGTTACGCGTGCGCATTCCGGGTGCCTGTTTCGTCTCCCTGCCGCAGCAAGTTCCGCTTAAGTATTGTGCTTGCAGGCGAGTTCCTATCTTTTCGGAGTGACGTCCGTGCCATTATGATCACGGTAGGCTTCAAGGAAGTAGGCAGGGTTCGCATGCAGCGGTTTCAATTGGGGTCGATAGATCTCAACCTTCTAAAGGTTATCTATGCCTTGGTCGTGAAGGGCAATATGACAGCCGCCGGCCAATATATCGGTCTCTCCCAGCCAGCAATGAGCCATGCGCTGAAACGCGTCCGCGCCATAACCGGCGACGATCTTTTCAAGAAAACGTCGGGTGGCTTCGTGATGACCCGTTATTGTACGGAGATATTTCCGGCGGTCCGGCGCATAATCGAAGACACGGAAGCGGTTATGTTATCGAAACAGAGCTTTGATCCCACAACGTCCCATCATGCATTCAGGATCGGGATGAACGATTACTTCTCCGTGGTTCTAATGCCGCGTCTCGTGGAGCGCGTTCGCTCTGCGGCAGAACATTGCGTTTTGGAAGTCATTCACATGCCACGCACAGGGGTCGCCAACAATCGCAGTTTCCTGCCCGTCGTTCAGGAACAGCTTGATGAGGGCACGATTGATGTCGCCGTCATGACGGCAGACAATTTTCCGGCTCGCTATCGCTGCACGTCACTGTTTACCGAGCGAAGAGTGTGCATCATGTCCGCGCAGAACCCGGCGGCAAGGAAACCGCTGACACTGGATGCATTGCTGTCTCTCGGCCATGTAAAAGTCACGTCTGCGCCGAGCCGTCGCGGCTGGATCGATGAGCGTCTGGATGCGATGGGTCTCGAGCGCCGGGTCGTGGCTGTGGTCCCACATTTCTCCGCTGCGGTCGCTATCGTCTCACGCAGCGATCTCGTCGCCATCATGCCGGAAAGCGTTGCAAAACTTTTCGAGCGCTCACACGAGCTATTGTTGCTGGAATCGCCTTTTGCGGAGGAAAAACAATCTACCAGCATGATCTGGCTTGCCGAAAAGGAGCGTGATCCGGCAAGCTTCTGGTTGCGAGAGCAGATTTCGGCCTGTTTTTAGAGACGATCTCTCATAACAGGCATGGCTGCCTAAACGGTTGGGTTATCGGGCCCTAAGTTTCGCCGCGATAAATTGATCGGCGACGCAAAGGAAATTTTCCATAGTGACCGACGACAATTCTTCCTTGAAGCTTCCATCGTTGCGCGCGATTGCAAGATCGTCAGGAATGGAGCGCCGGTTCACAAACACCATATCCAGCGCAGGCAGGCACAGAATAAACTGCCCGAAATGCCCCGCCGCGACACAAGCGCCTTCCCATTCAGGCGTGTCCTTGGTAACGACTGGTATCCACCACAGGTAACTGTAGCCGGCAATCCGGGATTTTTCACTCTCGTTCATCTTGCCTGCAGGGACATGGATGCGCGTGCTTTCCGCTACCCAACTGGCCGGTACGATTTGCTCGTCACGCCAACGCCCGTTCCGCACCATCGTCAGACCAACCCTTGCCATGTCCCTTGCCGACAGGAAGAAGTGATAGGCGAGATAGCGGGAGGCCCCTTCATAACCCATCATACGCTGGCGCGAGGGATCGAAATCCTGCATGCCCATCGGACCAGCGAAATCTTCCTTGAACGCCGTGAATACGCTGCGACCGGTCAACTGCTCGAAAGCCGCACCCAGGACGTTGAAGTCCCAGTTATTATAATGAAAATGGTCACCGGGCTTTTTCGAGCCACGCTCGGGAATGTTCTTCATATTGCTGCCGGGGCTGCCTGGCCGGTGATAGACACCTGAACTGCTGATCAAAAGATCGCGAAGCGTCGCCGTCTTTTCGATCGGGAGGAGGCCGTGGTCCTCATCGATATTCAGATCCGCCATGGTCAGATCGAGATCGATTTTCCCTTCAGCGACAGCGCTGCCGAAGAGCATGGAGAGAATGCTTTTTCTGGTCGAAGCGAGATAGCTGACTTCGGAGACATCGCCATAGGAGTAAAGGGTCCGCCCACCAGCGACCACCATGAAAGAGGTGGTGGGCAGGGCATCGAGCATGGCGCCGACATTTTCTCGAACGTCGGTGGAGAGACCGTGCTCTTCAGGAGAGCCGACCATCGCCCACTCCTTGGCGGGAAACTCGTTGCTGACAGGTTGAGGCTGGCGTTCCAGAGGTGCTGAAACAGACATGTTGCATCCTTTTAACGTTCAGGTTTATCGATTGTGGGAGGTCAATCGTTCAGATGGCAGGCACTTTTGTGCCCTGAGCCGATGGCCCGAAGCTCCGGTCTTTCGACACGACAACGCTCCATCGCAGAAGGACAGCGAGGATGGAAATGACATCCCGGTGGCGGCGACAGGGGGCTTGGGATTTCTCCTTCGATCGCTGAAAAGCGCCGCTGGACGGGATCGAGGCTCGGTCGCTCCTGAAGAAGCGCGCGCGTGTAAGGGTGGTTTGGGTGCGAAAAGACTTCGCCGACGGGCGCTTCCTCCACCACACGTCCCAGATACATGACCACGACGCGGTCGGATATGTGTTCGACCACCGAGAGATCGTGACTGATGAAAAGGTAGGTGAGATTCAGTTGCTCTCTCAGATCAAGAAAAAGATTGAGGATCTGCGCTTGTATGGAGACATCAAGCGCTGCAACGGATTCGTCGCAGATCAACATATCGGGCTGGACCGCAAGTGCGCGCGCTATACCGATGCGTTGACGCTGCCCTCCGCTGAACTGATGCGGAAAACGGTTGACCATTGATGGATCGAGCCCCGAGCGCTCCATCTGCTGGCTGACATAGTCATCCAGTTCACGGGCCGTGGTCATTCCATGATGAAGGGGAGCTGCCCCGATAATCTCGCGAACACGCTGGCGCGGGTTAAGCGACGACGACGGATCCTGAAAGATCATCTGGACTCTTAGACGCGCCTGCTCCGCTTCGTTGCCCGGCAACTCTGCCAGTTGCTTTCCGCGAAACAGGACGGAGCCTTCGGAAGCCTGCAAAAGACCGGCCACCACGCGGCCCAGGGTCGATTTTCCACAGCCCGATTCTCCTACGATACCAACGACCTCACGTTCGGCCACGGTAAAGCTGACGTCATCGAGAGCGCGGACGACGGGATTTGGGGCCTTGAGTCCCATCATTTCGGCACCGCGTTCTAAGATACCGGATTTGCGGCTGAATCTCTTGCTGACATTGTGAACTTCTAATCGATTGCTCACGATGGCGCTCCTTCCATCACGGGGTAAAAACAGCGGAGCAGACGCTGCCCGACTGGCTCAAGTGCTGGATGCATAAGACAAATCTCCGTCGCCGACGAACAGCGCGGATGGAATGCACATCCCTTGGGCATATTGGCGACAGACGGGGTCGTACCGGATATCTGCTTCAATCTCAGGCCACGCTGGTTATGCGCAGGCAGGCTTGCAATCAGGCCGTTGGTGTAAGGATGCAAAGGCCGTCTGAGCAACTCAGGTGTAGAGCCCTGCTCTACGACCCGTCCGGCATACATAACCGACAGTCTTTCGGCCAACCCGGCAACGACTGAGAGGTCATGCGTGACCCAGATCAGCGCAGTGCCTTTCTCGCGTGCAAGTTTCTGAACGATCGAAAGTATTTGCGCCTGAATCGTGACGTCGAGTGCAGTCGTCGGCTCGTCTGCAATGATGAGGTCGGGTGACATGAGAAGCGCGATAGCGATTGCCACTCTCTGCCTCATGCCGCCGGAGAACTGGTGTGGATAAGCACTCAGGCGTTCTTCGGGGCTCGGAATGCCGACCATGCCCAAAGCATCGCGAGCCCGCTCCCATGCTGCCTTCTTGCTGACGGACTCGTGGGCGTGCACGACCTCCATCATCTGCGTATCCACCCGCAAAACCGGGTTAAGCGTCGACATCGGATCCTGGAAGATCATAGCAATACGATTGCCGCGAATGGATCGAAGCTCTTTTTGCGAGGACTTACGCAGGTCTTGCCCTTTGAACAGAATTTGTCCGGCGGTCACCTCTACGGGCTTGTCAAGCAGCCCCATGATAGAAAGCCCCGTCACGGATTTACCGGATCCGGACTCCCCGACTAGACCCATGACTTCGCCAGCGGCAAGGCTCAGATTGATGTCCTCGATGAGAGTGAGGTTGCCGTGTTCGGTGACGACCTCGGTTTTCAAGCCTTTGATTTCAAGCATAGGACTCATCTCCGTGATGCTTTCGGGTCAAACAATTGGCGCAGGCGATCGCCAACAAGGTTTATGGCAAAGATCGTAACCAAGAGCGCGATGCCGGGAAACAACGCGATCCAGTAGGTACCCGACAGCATGAACTCGTATCCGCTGGCGATCAGAAGCCCCAACGACGGCTCGGTTACAGGGACCCCCAGGCCAAGGAAGCTCAGCGTTGCCTCAAGCGTAATGGCGCGTGCGACTTGCATCGTCAGCAGCACGACAAGCGGCGATAGACAGTTCGGCAGCAACTGGTGAAACAGGATGTTGCGATGCGGCAGGCGAAGCGACCGTGCGGCCTCGACATATTCCCGACGAAGTTCGGTCAAGGCAGCACCACGGGCCGTGCGGGCGTACGTCGCCCATTCCACCAGAACGATGGCAAACACCACATTGCCAACGCTTTTGCCAAGAAGCGCGAGGATCAGCAGCGCTGAAAGGATCGTCGGAAAGGAAAGTTGGAGATCGACAAGCCGCATCATTGCGTTTTCGATCCGTCCACCTACATAGGCAGCCGTCAGGCCAAATGCTGTACCAATGATAAAAGCGAGGGCGGCCGAACCTAGTCCCACGATCAGGCTTATTCGCAAGCCATAGAGAATGGCCGATAGCATGTCCCGGCCCTGATCGTCTGAGCCGAACAGGAACGTGAAGCCTGTCGCGGATTCCGAACCCGGCGCCATTCGCCCATCCATGATGTCCAGCTGCATCAGGTCGTAAGGATTCTGCGGGGAAAGATATGGCGCAAACACGGCCATAAGAACGATCAGAGTGATCAGCACTAGACCGATGACGGCAAGGGGCGAGCGTGAAAACTGCCGTGCAAACTGCAGGCCCGTCCGAATTTTCGAGGATTTCATGACCGCTTGCACGTCATTCTCCCTGCAGCCGGATGCGTGGATCGAGCAGCCTGTAAATGATATCCACGACGAGGTTGATGATGACGAACATGATCACCACCAGCATGAGGTAGGCCACGATGACGGGACGATCGAGCGCAGCAATGCTGTCGATGATGATCTTGCCGACGCCTGGCCAGGCGAAAATGGTTTCGGTAACCACAGAAAATGCAATCGTCTGACCAATATCTAGACCCACCACGGTGACGACGGGGATCATCACATTTTTCAGCACATGGACACCAAGGATACGCCGTGGCGACAGGCCTTTCGCTCGGGCAAATCGTACATATTCGCTGGACATGGCCTCACGCACACCCGCTTCGGTCAAACGCGTCACCATCGAGATGTTGAAGAGAGAGAGGCTGACCGCCGGCAAAAGCATGTGACGAAGCCCATCGACGGTCACGAAAGACCATGGTATCCCAAACAGGATTTCCGTTGCTCCTCGCCCCGAACTTGGAAGCCAGCCAAGCTGAACGCTAAAGATCATGATGAGCAGGATCGCGATCCAGAAAATCGGCAGACTGAAGCCGAAGATGGAGCCAATCATGACCACCCGAGCGAAAACACTGTCCGGCTGCCATCCTGCGGCCAATCCGAGCGGCACACCAACGATTAATGAGAGTAAAACCGCCGCGAATGCCAGTTCCAGCGTTGCCGGCAACCGGGACATGATCAGTTCAACCGCCGGCTCTTTATAGACGTAACTGACACCAAGATTACCCTGTAAAAGCCCCTTGAGGAACAGAAAGAACTGCTCATAAAGGGGTCTATCGAGACCGAGATCCGCTATCAATCTGAGGCGGTCCTCATGGGTTGCCTCAGGAGGCAGCAGCGTTTCGATCGGACTGCCGATCAAGTGAAGTCCGATGAAGACGATCAGGGCCATTGCCAGAGCAACGAGAACCGCTTGCGACAGACGCTGGATAATCCATAGGGGCATGATACCCTCGTGTTATTGCTGATGAAGAGCTGGTCACGCCGGTTACGAGCGTAATCCTAGGAAGCGCATTGTAACCAGCGCCTCGGTGAGATGCGTCGCCGACCAGCTTAAGAAGAGAGCGGCTGTGGCCGATGCCCCCCTGCTGCTCGGCCCTACACTATTCCGAGATATCCTTGGCAAGGGTACGCTCGTCGATGCGCGGCGCATAAGAAAGACCTTTGCGCATGACCCAGGCATTGCTCTGCTGATAAAGAGGAATGATCGCTCCATCATTCACTGCGACCTTCACCGCCTCGACGAGGGCTGCATCACGCGCCTTGTCATCATAGATCGTCATTGCCTTGGAAACGAGGTCATCAAGCGCCGGATTGGAATAACCACTGTCATTGGCAGCACCCAGTCCGCGCTTGGGATCGACAGTTCCCAGTACGTTGACCAGCATGGAGCTGGCATCATAGGTGGCATTGCCAAGGCCCAGCAGCTTCATGGCGAATTCCGACTTGCGTGACGAAAACGTCGTCCAGGGAAGAGCTTCAACATTCGTCTTCACGCCAATTCTTGTCCACATCTGCGCAACAGCCTGCACCACGGCGGGGGCATTTGGATAACGGTCGTTTGGCACGTGAACCGTCAGTTGAAACCCTTCTGGATATCCGGCCTCCGCCAGCAACTTCTTTGCACCCGCAGCATCTGGCTTCGGTACTTCAATATCGGACGCATAGGAGAAAGCGCCCTTTGGAAGCCATTGGCCAGACGCCGTTGCTGTAGCTTCCATGATCTTGTCGACAATGCCCTCACGATTGATTGCCTCGGAGAGCGCGTTGCGGACGCGTGGATCAGCAAGAGGATTTGTCTCTAACGCTTCTCCCTTGGGTCCCTTGACGTTCGCTTTCCACGCGTCGCCGGAGGTCGACGGCGCAAGATAGATAACCCGCAGGCCCGGGGTACTGACGAAGGAAAGGCTGGCTGTGGTTTGAAAGCGCTTGATATCTGTCGCTGCCGGCGCGTCGATAACATCGACGTCACCTGCCAGAGCCGCTGTGGTCCGGGCGCTCGCGCTCGAAATCATGCGGTAGGTCGCGTGATCCCAGGCAACCTTTTTTCCCCACCAATCGACATTGCGCTCCAGCGCGACCTCAATACCCTGTTTGAACGCCGCAAACCGAAAAGCGCCAGTGCCGATCGCCGCCTTGCCGGAATTATAGTCGGCGGTGTCAGCACCCTCGCCCGCATGGCGCGACACGATTGCGATGTTTGCAAGCTCGCCCGGAAGCGTCGGTGCGGGCGCCTTGGTATTTATAATGACGGCGGTGTCGCCGTCTGCTTCGACGCTCGCAATATTACGCATGAAACCGCCGAAACCGCCCGGACTGTTCGCCACGTTTCCGGCGCGCCCCAGCGTGAAAACCACATCATCTGATGTGAAGGGTTTGCCATCGTGCCACTTCACACCCTCGCGAAGCGTAAAGCGCCATTTGGTCTCAGAGACAGATTCCCATTTCGTCGCAAGACCCTCGACCAGCTGTCCGTCGGCAGTGCGCTCAGTCAGCCTGTCGAAAATCTGCATCGCAATCGAGTTGTTGGGCGAAGCGTTGTAAAAATGCGGATCGATTGACGTGACAGTGCCGCTAAGGCCAATCGTGAGATCCTTCGCAAGGACCGGGTAAGCGACGGCGCTGGCAATGGCAGCTAGAACAATTACTTGTTTTATCATTTGTTCAGTTCCCTTTTTTTTGACGAAACGTCGTCATGTTTGTTTTTTGATTATCGACGGCCAGTAAAATTTAACAAATGAATGTTTTTTGTAATCTTCATTCTCGGAATGAATAATGCTGCGTAATATCGGGTCGTCGATACTTACCCAGGTTGCCGATTCTTACCCAGGTTGCCGCCGTCCGGACAGACGTGGTGGTCAGAGAGAGCGGGATCTCTAGCGTGAGCCTCTTATCTCGGGGGACGATCTCAGCAAACCGAGATTTTTGATCGAGGTGCTATCAGACCGGCACTACGGCATCCTGACCTAGAAAAATGATTTCCAGGCTCTCAAAGGGATCGGAATAGACGGCGCGGTCCAGTGCACGTTTGGTTCCCATTGCTCAGCACATTTACAACTTTGACGGGCGTGTGAAAAAGTCAAGAACACCGCTAAACATGATAGTAGTCGCCTAAGGAACTGATCCTCGACGAGCCGACAAACCATCTCGACATCCACCACCAGATCAACTTGATGCGATTGGTCTCAACCTTGCCAATCACAAGCATCATCGCTCTGCATGACCTCAATCACGCAGCAATGTTCTGCGACGAACTGATTGTCATGGAGTCTGGAAGAATTATTGCCTCAGGCTCGCTGGAAACCGTGATAACACAGTCCTTGCTGCGGGAGGTGTTTTCGGTCGATGCGAGGGTTGAGAACTCGGCCTACCATTCCAAGCCACATATACACTTTTTGAAATAATGCGCCTGCCTGACCGGACTACCGCCAGTTTGTGGGACATCGTGGCCCCAGAGAAAGCAATGATCGAAAATCCAAGAACTGGAATATTGCTGCGGATCCTCTCCAGAATTCTGTTCGCAGGAATGTCAATTTGCATCAAGTCGGTTGCAGCCGAAATAGCGGTCGGCCAGATCGTCTTTTTTCGCTCGGCCTTCGCGCTTATTCCACTGGTGATCTTCCTGTGGATGCGAGCGGAGTTTCCATGCGGACTGGCAACACGCAGGCCCCTCGGGCACCGGCTGCGGTCAAGCTTGGGCGCCGCTGCAATGTTCGCGTCATTCGCTTCTATTGCCCGGCTTCCACTAGCCGAGGCGACGCTGCTGACATATCTGTCGCCGACGTTCACGAGCACAGCGGGCTTCCTCCTTCTGTCGGAAAAGGCAACGATCTGGCGGGCGGCCGGCGTTGTGTTGGGGCTTGCGGGCTCCACCCTCAACCCTGGTATCCCCCAAGCCAATGGGAGCCGCACCTCCGCCTACCCGTTCCACTAAACCACCGCTCCAATTAGATTCGAAAACACCTCCTCTGCCTCAGAAGCAGAGCAATTCCCGCGCGTAATGGCGCTTGTCAACGCGTCTCCTGCCGAAACCAATGCCGCGCTGGCGAGAGCGAGCGATTCCAACCGAAAGCTCGAGTGAGGCCGTAGAACTTCCACAAACATTTCGATCACGGCGTCGACTAGCTCTTGGTAGACGCCAGCTTTCTCCTCGCTTCCTGCAAGCGCTGCACCGACAGCATGAAATTCGTCACCTTGGTCGGTTCCGCAGGCCAGATAGGTTTTGGCCAATGCCGCGATAGTCTCTCTCGTCGATCGTTTTTCTTGAGCCATAAGCGTGCGAAACGCGGCGATGCGTTCGGTGTCTATCCAACGATAGAGGTCAATCAAAAGACCGGTTCTGGTCTCGAAGTGCTCGTAGGTCACAGGCTTGGAAACGCCCGCACGCACTGCCAGATGGCCGAGTGTCAGTCGATCAGCACCTTCCTCTCGCACGATCAAGCGCGCAGTCTCGAGGAGTTGCCGCCGCCGCTCGAGCTTTGAAAGACGGCCTACAATCCTGTTGTCGACAGCGACTTTTGGTTTTTCCACTTGCATACCTACTTTTAGTAACCTACCATATGTAGGAACCAGTAAAACATAGGTATCGCAATGTTACAAGCTTCTGGAAGTCTCCACGATCCAATACTCATTATCGGCGGGGCCGGTGAGGTCGGGCGCTGGGCTACACGCTTCTTGCGTGAGCAACATTCTGACGTACCAATCCTCATTGGCGGTCGCGACGAACAACGCGCGATACGAGCAACCGCAACTATCGACGGTGCCTCTGCGGTGGTCGTGGACCTCACTGCGTCCGACCTGGGCTTAGGCGAGCGGCGTGTCTCGGCAGTCGCAACGCTTTTTACCGATGAGACTGGGGCAGCTCTCCGCTGGGCACAGCGAGTGGGCGTAGGGCATGTCAACATCTCACCAAGCATCAGCGAACTCGGCCTGGAAACCGCGACATTCATGCAAAAACCTGCCGCCGCGCCCGTCGTTCTGGGTACAGAGTGGCTGGTTGGTGCGACAAGCGTACCGTCGCTCTTGTTCGCCCAAGAATTTGGCCTTCTGGAAAATATTCACATCGAGGCGGTGCTCGACGAACAGGATGCATTCGGCCCCGCAGCAAATGCAGACCTTGAGCGCCAGATGTATGCGGGTGCTGCTGCACTTATGAGAAGGGCTGGCGCATGGCGGTGGTGCCGTGGTGACGAAACGAGGTCCACGGTTCGCGCAATCGACGGTACCGAGTTGGACGCGAACGTGTTTTCGCCGAACGATGTCTTGTTGCTGGGAAACGCAACCGGCGCACCTGAAGTTCGGTTCGACTTGGCCATTGGAATGAGCTCCAGCCGCCGAAATGGCGGACCGGTATCAACTGAAATCATAATAAACCTTTCGGGCCTGGATCACGCCGGACAGCCGCTTCGGAAACGTCACGCGATCGTTCACCCCGGTGGGCAGATGCCGCTCACGGGATTGGGTGTCGCGCTCGTTCTCGAACGCCTGGCTGGTCTCGCAGGCGATACGCCCCGACCGGGCCTCTACTTCCCAGCCCAGCTTATCGACCACGCCACATACTTCAAGCGGCTTCGCGCCTCAGGTGGAGAAGTCATTGAATTGAAGCCGATCCAACACGCGCTGCAAGGCTCGGATCAAGCATTAATTGGAGCAGAAAATGAACCACACTCGTAAAGTATCAGCCGCCGCGGATCATCCCGTACACGATTCGAAAATCGAGGCCAACGGTGCCTCTTTCCATGTGGTTGAACAAGGCCGCGGTCCAGTCGTGCTCTTCTTGCACGGATTTCCGGATACGGTGGAAACGTGGCGTAGCCAGATGCAGGTCGTCGCAGAAAACGGATACCGCGCGATCGCGCTCGACATGAGGGGTTTTGGCGACAGCTATTCCCCGGACGATCCCACACTTTACAGTGGGGCCCTAATTGTTGGCGACCTGATTGGCATTCTTGATGCGTTGCAGGTACCGACCGCAACGATCGTATCGCATGATTGGGGAGCGGATCACGGCCAACGGGCAATGGTCATGCGACCAGATCGTTTCGACGGGATCATAACGCTCAGTATTCCATTCCTGCCGCGTGGCGAGTTGAGTACCTGGGACAGGTTACGCAGTCGCGGCCTCGGCAATCTTTATTATGCTTTCGACATGATGAAGCCGGAGACGGATGACCGGATCCGTGATGCGAGCAAGACTATTCCCAGTGCACTTTACTGGCTCTCGGGCGAGCCCGGTGAAGGAACAGGCTGGGATCCCATTGACGCAAAGCGGAATATGTTTCGACCTGCCCCTGAAGCGCTGCCTAGCTGGGCCGATCCAGCCTATGTGAAGCACAACATCGAAACGTTTCAGCGAACGGGATTCCGAGGCGGTCTGAACCATTACCGTGGCGTGCAGGCGACGTTTGAGCATCTCGCCGCCTACAAAGATGTGCTTATCAAACAGAAATCGCTTTATATTTGGGGCGATGCAGATGGGTTGTGCCGATTGTTCCACCCGGTCCCACCGACGGTGGAAGAGATGCGCGAGACAGCGCCAGGGCTCGTCGATATCGTGCGCCTGGAAGGTGTAGGTCACTGGCCTCATCATGAGGCCCGCGAACGCGTGAATGCGGAAATCATCAAATTCCTGAACGGCCTGAATGCCACCGTTTCAGCAACTGCCTAATCGATCGAGGAACATACGATAATGACACTTTCTCACGCACTTCGTACAGGCGATCTTGCTTCGGTCAAAGGCGCTATTGACGCCGGGGCCGATGTCAATGCTCGAGGCCCCGATGGTCTCACGCCGTTGATGATCGCGTCTGCGCTTGGGCAAGCACAAGCTGTTGCTTTGCTCCTCACTGCCGGGGCGGACGTGCTGGCGGCGGAACCTCGAATGGGCGCAACGGCAATCCACAAGGCAGCACAGTCCGGCAGCGCCGATGTGATAGGGATGCTCTTGGACCATGGAGCCTTCATCGATCAACAATCGCCTGTTCTCGGCAATACCGCCTTGATGGATGCCGTGCTTCACAAGCACGAAGCTGTTGTGCGAGTTTTGCTGTCGCGGCGAACGCGGACCACCATACGGAATTACTGGCAACAGACCGCGCTCGACATCGCCAAGTATGACGACCTGAAAGCAATCGCAGCGCTGATTGAGGAACGAGATGAGGCAGATGTAAAGCACATCGCCGACTTGTCGATCGTCTCATCAGTCAAAGCCGGAAATATTAAAGAGGTGAAGCGGCTGATCGCAGATGGCGCGGATTTCGAGGTTCGGGTGCCGATAACCGGGACGTTCGATGACGACTACACGCCTCTCGGTCTCGCAGTTCGCGAAGGTCATGCCGAAATAGTGCGCCTATTGCTGGATGCTGGGGCAGATCCTCGCCGCACCATCGGTCTCATGCGTGGTTCGCCACTTCACGATGCTGCCTATTTTGGAAAGGCCGATCACATCGATATTCTGACCTCACCAACAAAGCAAGGATACACACAGGTTGAGCTTGATGCGCAGGGTCCTTACAACGGCATGACCGCGTTGCACGATGCTGTGTGGCATGGATACGTAGATGCTGTTGCGTCCCTGGTCCGCGCCGGTGCTCGCCGTGATTTAAAAACTCACTCGGGGATGACACCACTGAGCCTCGCCACGCTCTACGGCTATGACCAGATCGGTGAAATCCTCAGCAGTGACAGTCAGCAGTCAGGGTCCCAACCAGAAATCATCTGACGTAACTCATTGATCTTATACGGGAGCTGTAATCGAAGATGAATACTGATCCGTGGTGCCGTGGTGCTATCTCGGTTTGATGGTGTTGCTGCGCATGCCGTTCGGAGGCTACCGCAAGTGACAATTTGCCGTAGCCTCCATCAAGGACTCGAGATTGCTGGGGGCAAAAAATCTAGCCTGACAACCAGCTAGTCCCTGGCGGCCCACTTGGAAAACGTCTCGCGTTCGTCTCTCGTTCTGACCGCCTCCAAGTAACGCGGTTTCCAAACATCGCTAATGAACGCTTGCATCGTCGTGGGCAAGTTGGGACGATCTTCGTGCTTCCCATTAAACCTGACGATGCCATCGTTTAAAGCGTCGGCACTTAGGGTGTCGTCCTGCCACTTCTCCGGCGTTCCGAACCGCGCCAGGAATTCGGCTTTTACATCTTCGCGAGACGTCTCGATGTATCGGTACTCCACCGGCCTGCCGATTGTATTGCCGATCATCACGGCAAGCTCGTTCATCGAAACATCTTCAGAGCCCACTTCGAGATAGACGCGGTGTCTACCCGCTGGATTGGTGAGTTCCTTCGCCGCCAGCCATGCGATGTCATCTGTCGCCACCCAGGGCATCTTTAAATCGGGTTTGCAGAACCAGGCGATTCGACCATATTTGGCAACCGGCCCCATCCACGCAGCCACGTCTTCCATAAACCACGCGGCGCGCAGGTGGACCAAATCGATATTGCCGAGTTCGTTGAGCTTTTCGTCCAGATCGTGAAAGCACTCGAAATGACCCGTTTTTCCCTTCACGTCCGAACCCATGGCCGTCAGGCTTACCGCCCGTTTTACAGAGGAATTTTCGAGCGCGTCGACAAAGCGCTGGGCAACAGCAGGGTAGTGTCCCTCGATGTTGTTCCAATCGGTCTTCACCATCAGGAATGCGGCGTCTGCACCCTGGAAAAATTGGTCAAGGTCTCCCGCACCTGTGTCGAAGCTTCCGATAAATGGCTCTGCTCCGAGCTCGACCAGTTCGTCGAGCGGTTGGCCACCTCGCGACAACGCCCTGACCTGATGCCCGGCCTTCAGTAAGTTCCGGGTAAGTTTAGCGCCAACCCGTCCCGTGGCACCGACGACAGAAATTCGCATGACAGTCTCCTTTTGGTTGTTGATCGCCGATTAGTAGACTACTGCTGTGAGTACGAATTTGGAGATAATGCCAAATGATCTCAAAATCGGGCCAAATCGCAAAACCGCTGCGTCCCTGCTATGACGACATCAATCTCGACCGGCCGGATAGCCCAGCTGTTTCGGTCCGCCTCAACTTCAGTGAGTACGAAGCCGAGGTGCCGCGACACCAGCATGAGCAAGGGCAGCTCATTTTGGCCCTCCACGGGGCCGTCACATGCAGGACGGAAAATGGCATCTGGATTGTCCCACCAGACTGCGGGGTCTGGATACCGGGCGGTGTGCCCCACAGCAACCAAGCCACATCCAATGCACGTCTTGCCTACCTGTTTGTTCAGCCAGGCGCGGCCAAGCTGCCGCAGGAGTGCTGTACTCTGTCGGTGTCGCCAATGCTCCGTGAAATGATCCTTCGACTAGCAGATGTACCGGTCAATTCCGCTCCAGACGATCATACCCGCCGCATGGTGCGGGTCTTGCTAGACGAACTCGCGCAAATGCCGATACAAGGGCTGGATTTGCCCGCCTCCAGCCATCCCAAAATCGCCGCGATCACGGATGCACTGATGGCGGAGCCGAGCGACCGGCGCACGCTCGTGGATTGGGCGGCACACGTTGCTATGAGCGAGCGATCCTTAAAGCGGCTGATGGTCCAGGAAACGGGACTGACCTTCGGCCGATGGCGGCGGCAACTGCATCTGGTCGTCGCGTTGCGCGAACTGGCCAGCGGCGCGACGGTCCAGAGGGTGTCGAGCGACTTGGGATATGAATCGCCTACCGCTTTTATCGTCATGTTCAAGAAGGCATTGGGTACAACGCCAACGCGTTACTTTTCGAGTTGATTTCCGAGTAGTCGAAATTTAGCAACACTGGTCGGCCTTTGCGGCACGTACCGTGACTGCAATTGGCTGACTACGGAGGATGAACTTGCGTCGTCCCGCTTAGGTAAAAGCTGGAAAGCGCCCCGCCCCGCCCCTCAGCGAAGAGACGGTAACGCTGGGATCCGGGATCGACAGGCGCGTTGTATCGATCATTTGAATTTTCGCGTGGAGCTTTTGAGGGCGCGCGCGTGACTTCTAAGTGCATGCCTCCGAAACACCAATACCCACGCCTTGAACGGAGTTTAACTTATGTCACCCTATTCGCGCACTTAATGTTCTAACACTGGTCGCCTTTTTGAGGCGTTACCTTGGTGTAATCGTACCGTTTTCTATAGCAGTCATTTCTTATCTTCACCGTATAACGATGCCCTGCGCGAGATAGAGCACTCCTTATTAAAGGCTGTTCGCACCATGGCCGACAAAGCTGGACAATCGTTCGTGGAGTACTGTTGCCGGAGGAGTCGCCGGGCGCCGACGTTCTCCTCCGGCAGGTCTCAACGTGTAAGAAATGCGACGTGAAAAACGTCTTGCCTGATTGGTTTCGCCTTTGCCGATCCTCGGTTTGAGCCACCAAACAAGGCTGCGGCCAAGAAGGACATGGCATTAGCGTTTTGTGGCGACTCGAAAAGTCTTCGGCCGGGGCCGTCAAACCATTCGTCAAAGCTCAGCAGGTGGACGAACTCTTTACCAAGACTGCGGATCTGCCTTGCCCGACAGCCGCCCGTCATTCAATAACTCGGTCAATCGCCGTGTAGATGAGTACTTTTAGAGAAATGTTGTTCGTTCTCTAACCTTGGATGTCTAAGTCTTTACATCAGCTAGCCGCTTTATATTGAAATTCGTAATCATGGGTCCGCGTTTGATTTCCCGTTACTTTGAAGCGACCGATGATTGCAGCCAGATTTTCGGTTTCCTGTGAAAGGCTCTGAGCGGCGGCCGTTGTTTCCTCCACCATGGCCGCGTTCTGCTGTGTGACTTTATCCATCTGATCAGCTGCGGACGACACCTCCCGCAAGCTAACCGCCTGTTCACTCGCATTTGCAGCAATCTGATGGACGGTCTGGCTCATTCCCAAAACCTGTTCGACAATCTTGCCCAGAGATGAGCCGGTTTCCTCGACCAGTTGAACCCCAGCCTCGACCTGGTTTGATGACAAGGAAATCAGTTCCTTGATTTCCTTTGCAGCCTTGGCAGAGCGCTGTGCAAGTTCACGCACCTCCTGCGCCACGACCGCAAAGCCCTTGCCCGCCTCACCTGCCCGTGCAGCCTCGACGCCTGCATTCAGTGCGAGGAGGTTGGTCTGGAAAGCAATCTCATCAATGACGCTGATGATATTGCCAATTTTGCTGGAGGACCCCTGAATTTCCGTCATCGCCGCAATCGCCCGGGCGACGACTTCGCCACCCTTCTCGGCATCGCCACGAGCGACATTCACAGTTTTTTGCGCAGTCGATGCGCCATCTGCGGTATCATTTACGCCACGAGTTACTTCACCCAGAGCCGCGACGGTCTCCTCAAGCGAGGCAGCCTGTTGCTCGGTACGCCGCGCCAAGTCATTTGACGCAGTGGATATCTCGGAGAGACCGGAGCGTATCGTATAGACTGCGTGAACGACGTTGCTGATCGTTTCTTCAAGCGAACAAACAGATACATTGAAGTTCTGCCGGATCGCATCAAATTCGGGTGCAACTCGCTCATTCATGCGCACCGTCAAATCTCCTGCAGCAAGGGAATTGAAACTGCTCTGGACCATTTCAACAAAGCGACGAAGGTCTTCAGCCTTGTCGCTGTCGATCGCGTTCTGGCGCTTCCGGTCGCTTTCGATCTGGCGCTGGAGTTGCTCCTGCTCCGCCTGCATTTCTTCGCCCCGGGCCAAGGCTAATCGAAACGTCTCCAGCGCGGCCGTCAGGCTGCCGAGCTCATCCTTCTTGGCAGTCTGACTGACCGGATCCCCGTAATTGCCATCTGCCATCTTGCCAACAGCGTCCAGAACCGCCGTTAAGGGCTTTTTGATCAGGATCTGGCTCGCTAGTAGAATGACCCCAAGCGTGACACCCAGAATAAGTAACCCGCCAATCAGGGTGCTGTAGACCTGATGCCAGACCGGCGCGGAAAAAACCGTTGATGGGACGTCGAGCACAGTCGCCCACGTGGTGTTCATGCCGGATGCGGTGAATGGATAGATGAGGCGCACCGAACCGTTCGGAAGGCCGGTCACGACCCGCATCTTGCCATCTGACAACGACTGTTTGACGTCTGCGGCACCAACGTCAGAATAATCCTTCATAAGATTATCTGAGTTCGGATGGGTTAGCCACTTGCCGTTGCTGGCAAGCAGCATGACGCTACCGCCTTCAAACGGCTTCATCCGTGCCAGACTCGCCGTTAGATCGTCGAGCTTGATATCGACGCCCGCCATGCCGACGACCTTGCCGCCGATCTTGACTGGCACTGACACCGACGTGACGAGCTTTGACATATTGGTAAGATAAGGCGAGGTGATGATGGCGTTTCCGCTCTTTAGCACACCACTATAGTATTCATCTCCCGGTTTGATGGTCCAGGTGGAAAACTCCATCTGGCCGCTGTTTCCTTTCGTCCAGTAGGGCGTGAAGATACCTTCCTTGTTCAATCCATCAGTACCGACTGTAGGCTTTGGGCTGCTGCCATCGATCAGCTCGCACATCCAAGCCCCGAACACGTTTGGATATTGTGGCGCAACCGACTTAATCATGGCTATTATATCCGAGCGGCTGCGAGAGCCATCGCCAATAATGCCTGTGATCGTCGCAGCAAGAGTTGCGCCCGCTGATGTTGCTTCGGAAATATCCGTTGCTACATGCTGGCTTACCAAACCGGCCTTTTCGTTCGCCAAGGCCATCACGTCGCGTTCTGTCGCAGATTTGACGGCGACAATATTGAACGCCGTATAAGCGATAAGGATACCCGTAATGGCGGTTCCCGTCGCCAAAATGAGTTTGCCCGAAACCGTACTAAAAAGTTTTTTCATTGACCCACCCCTGAAAACTGGCGGCATCTTCGGCTAAACTTATAAACAATCCGCAAACGATGAGAGTTGAGAGCAGTCCCGGTCGTTGGAAATGGGCCGCGAAATTTCCAATCAGATCATCAATTCGATCAAAGCGAACGCACTTTACTGGCAATCTCTGCAACTACCTCTGAAGGCCTGCGCACGTTGTGTCACGCGCTCAAATGGACCCAGATCAACAGTGGCGAATATCTCGATATGCCCGGAAAGCGCATCCTTCTCAAATACCACGGAACGGATCTCCTCAATGTCCATGGACAAGTGACAGATGTCATGCGCATCGGATGGCTTGCCGCAGAAATGAGCAACACCTTCCTCGAAGTCGGCGTCCATATGGCGACTGCTCTCCCTGAGGTCGAGTGGCTGGAATATTCCTTCCAGAATTTCGATCATCTGGTGGAAATACCCATCGAAATTCGCGATGATTACGCTTACGCCCCCGACAGGCCCGGCCATGGGCTAGTACTTTCAGAGGGAGCAAGACAGGAACGGCCACGGCCCAAGCGCCTGGATAGATCACAGCTTGGTGCTGCGCCGGACAATAATCGTCTGCCGATTAAACAATGGCCTGCTGTAACAGAATAGGTTTCCAGAAACGGAAACGTACGCCTTGAAAGGTTTCGAACAGACGGCCAGTCAATTTCATTCATCTATTCATAAAAACGAGGATCCGGCGGGCAGTTTCAGGCATTCATCTGTAAAAGCCTCGAGAAGGCCAAACTCTCCTGAAGTGAGGCTTAGGCTGTGGCTAGCATTTCCCTCATGGTCGCAATGACGCGGCCGTGATCGTACGGTTTGCTGAAAAATTTTCCCTCAGCCGGTAAAAGCTTGTCGCTCAATTGACGGTGGCCAGAAGCCACGATGATCTTGACCGGGGGCCACCTGTCGCGAACAGCAGCAGCCAGCTTCAGGCCGTCCATGCTGCCCGGCATGTCGATATCGGTGAACATCAATCGAATCTCGGAATGGGCGTTGAGAATGTCGATGGCGTCGTCGGCATTTGAGGCCTCGAGCACGATGAACCCTTCGTTCTCGAGCGACATGACGATATCCAGCCGGACGAGGGTCTCGTCCTCGACAACAATGACCGTGGTCCCCTTTTGCGTCATCCTTCACACTCTCCGCAATTGACGCTCGCGCATGTGTCTTTTTTTAATAAGCGAACCTGATGAACGCGCAGAAAGACAGATCGATCCAAAGAGAACTGTTTTATCTCTCAAGGTGTTACGTAAGGGCGATTTCAATCCATGATTGACGGATCTCGCAAACTGTTGTCGTGCTATAACGGAAGTCAGCGACCCGCTCACCGACAAACGAAAGCCACCTGGCGCGAAGATAATTTCCGGAACCGTGCCGAATAGTGATCCCAGGGCGGAGCGCACATATCGCGTACCATAACCCTGCCGCGTCGGTTCTTGGACAGACGGTCCCCCGACTTCCGTCCAGCTCAGAGAGAACTCGGAATTGCAGTTTGTAGCAAAAGACCACAGAAGTGCAACGTGCCCATCCGGGTGCGAAAGCGCGCCATACTATATGGCGTTCGTGATCAGCTCGTGCAGGTAAAGCGCGATCGTTGTGCCGGCGTCCCGGCTAGGCTGCCGTCGACAGTATCTACACCGGGCTGATGTTGCGGGGAACCGACGAGTGGGCCGAGGTTTTCGTCAAAGAGAAGGCGAGCAATTTCGTCACAAGCCTCATGACATCGTTCACATACGATCGGGTCTAAAGCGCTGTAGCGCCCGCGAATAACCTCCGCGGCCTGTTTTCTGTCTGACGAGAATATTGCGCGTGCCTGCGCCATTGTTTTCGGACGAGGAGTGTTGAGGGATGTGGTTCGCGAGCCGAGTGTTCTCCATCCAACCCATGGCCTGAGCGTAATCCAATCCCCGATCCGTCACCCGGACGGTCTGTTGAGCTAACACCATGTAGCAAATGGGATTTACGCTCGAAACTGCCAAAAAAATTTGTCGTGAAATGCGTTGACTTGCTGATCGGAAGCTTTCAAATAAATAGCGGGCGAGAGGGCTTTCAATGCACAATCACGGTCCGGCCACCCCCAATCACGGCTCGATGACTGACATTATTCGCAACCACGACTGGGCAAGCACCAGTCTCGGACCCATGTCGTCGTGGCCGCCCCAATTGAAGTGTGCGGTTGACATTGCCATTCCGTCGGGTGCCCAGATCGTTATGTTTTGCGGTCATGATTTCACTGCCATCTATAATGATGCCTACGCCCCGACCATCGGCGCCAAACACCCGAACGCGCTAGGGAGACCGGCGAAAGAAAACTGGGCCGAGCTTTGGGACGACTTGGAACCGCTTTTGCTGAAAGTTCGGGAAGGTGGCGAGACGATCGTTGCCAAGGATAGGCCCTTCTACATCGAACGACACGGCGTGCCGGAAACAGTTTACTTCGACATTTCCTATTCGCCCGTTTCCGACGAACACGGTCAGGTGCTCGCCGTGCTCTGCATCGTCAATGAAACCACGGAACGGGTTAGCTACGAGGCAAAACTCAAGCGCCTGGCGTCAATCATTGCCTCGTCGGAAGATGCGATCCTCGGTATTGACCTCGCCATGACGGTTACCGATTGGAACAGTGGCGCCGAAAAGCTCTATGGATTTTGCGCCGAGGAAATCGTGGGCAAGTCGGTGACGCTCCTCGTTCCAGATGACCGGATCGACGAGGAAGGCCACATCATCGCCCGCATTACAACAGGAGAGCGGGTGGAAACCCATGAGACTGTTAGGCGTCATCGCAGCGGACGGCTCCTGGACGTGTCTTTGACTGTCTCACCCATCCATGACGCAGACGGCAGGATCGTCGGAGCTTCAAAGATTGCCCGCGATATCACAGCCCGAAAAGAAACTGAGCGCGTGCAGGATCTACTGATCGGAGAGCTGAACCATCGCGTCAAGAACGTCCTTGCGACGGTCGCCGCGATCGCTCGTCAAACGTTTGCCGGCGTGCCGGACATCGAACCCGCGAGGGCAGCATTTGACGCCCGCTTGCAAAGCCTGGCCAGAGCGCACGACCTGCTGACGAGAGGAAGTTGGGAAGCCGCCAGCCTTCGCGCGGCGGTTACCGGGGCGCTGGCTCCCTATCCGCCCGAACAGTTCGAGATCAGCGGCCCGGATGTCGACGTATCGCCCAAGGCCGTGGTCGCCCTTACGCTGATATTGCACGAGCTTGCCACGAATGCCGCAAAATACGGTGCCTTGGGCGTGGATTCCGGAAAAGTGACAGTGTCATGGGACGTCTCGGCAACCGAGGAGCAACTTGCTCTGTCGTGGAAAGAAACCGGGGGGCCACAGGTCCAGCCTCCGAGCCGCAAAGGCTTTGGGTCCCGGTTGATCGAAGCCCTGTCAACTGGTCATCTTCGGGGTCACGCCGATCTCAACTACGATGTTTTAGGAGTACACTGCATGATCGCCGCACCGCTCGACACGGAATGGAGCGACCAAGACCATATTCATTAGCAGATTTGACGCTATGGCACTTGCCCCGTCAGGATCGTCGCAATCGCTTGATGCGCTCGACAAGCTGTTGGGGTGATAGGGATGATCCAGCGGACCGTCTTCGCAAAGGTCGCCCGCGATCTTGGCCGTTCTCTCGGCCGAGCGTGTCACCACCACCTTGAGATCTGGTCGAATTTCTCTGGCTTTGGCGGAAAGCTGAAACCCGGACTCATCCCGCAAGTCTATGTCTGTGACCAAAATCTCGATATCTTGATGGGACAGAGCAGTGATTGCCTCTGCGGCATGATGTCGGAAACTTTGTTCATTGCTTTTGAAGGAACCTGAAGCGGCGACCCTCCGTTCGAGGCGATTTCAAGGAGAATTCCACGCTCTCATCTTCGGCGCATCTTTTGTGCCAGAGCCATCGCGCGGGTAGAGACTCGGCTTCGGCGATTTTCGTACTCCGTCTTGGAAAAACGTATCGCCACGGCCCGCCGTCAAGCTGATCCCACATCGCGGTTAGTCAGCCTTGACCGGTCTGCCGTGAGGTCAAGCAGACGCCTCGGCCTTACCCATCAATACATCCTCACCAACGGCATCGACCAGGAAATCCAGAACAGCACGGACACGCATCGGAAGATTGCGGCGTGAGGCGTAGACAATGGTGATCGGCAACCGCACGGGCGGAAAGGCCGGCATCACCTTGACCAAGCGTCCCGCAGCGATGTCATCGCCGCCGAGAATGTGAGACAGCACCGCCAGTCCACCGCCGGCGAGAACGGCGCGATGCACCGCTCCGGTATTGTTGAAGATCATCCTCGGGGCGACCTTGACCCTTTCGATGTTAGTGCCATTCAAAAAACTCCAGGACCGCTCCTCGCCGCCACGATTGTAGCAGATGCAATCATGGTCGGGGATCTCAAGCAGATGGCTGGGCATACCCCGCCTCTGGATGTAGCTGGACGCGGCAACAAGGAAGCCTGTCGTCCAGCCGATCCGGCGACAGATCAGACTGCTATCGGACACCTCGCCGAGGCGCACTTCGAGATCGATCCCCTCGCCGACCAGGTCCGAAGACTGTTCGCAAAAGACGATATCGACGGACAGACCGGGACGGCTCGCCAAGAAGGCGGGAAGCCGATCGCTGATGTAGAGACCGAGCGCCGCCGGCAGGCTAATCCTGACTTTTCCGAAAGCCATGCCATCAGCCGACGCGGCTTCGCCCAGCGCATCCACCGCGTCGATAACTGTCTGCGCCATCGAAATCATCTGCTCGCCCTCGACGGTGAGGGAAAGGGCGTTGGTCGAGCGATGGAACAGCCGTGTGCTATAGTGTTCCTCAAGCGACGAGACCTGCCGCGACACCGCCGGCTGGGTCAGGCCGCGATCCAGCGCCGCCGCAGAGAATGACCCTGTCTCGGCCACGCGCAAGAATGTCCTCAGCGCTGAAACGACGTCCATCTTGCTCCCCCTCTGCCCATACCATTTGGAATAAGCGTTATGCCGAAAGCTTAGGCCGGTTTTGGTTGCCTGTCCAGTTATTAAGGATATTAGATGTCCATAAGGATATGTTGAGTCCTTAATAACGGAGAAAGCCATGACACAGCGCCTCAACTACGCAGCCCAGTCCCCCGAATTTTTCAAGAAGATATCTGAGCTCAGCATGTCGCTGAAAGACAGTGTCATCGAGCAGCCGATCCGCGATCTCGTCAATATCCGTGCCTCGCAGATCAATGGATGCGCCTTCTGCCTCGACATGCATGTGAAGGAAGCCAAGATCCACGGCGAGAGCGAACTTCGCCTCTATCATGTTTCGATCTGGCGAGAATCCAACCTGTTCGTTCCCCGTGAACGCGCAGCCCTTGCCTGGACGGAAGCCGTTACCGAACTGCCCGAAGGCGGCATTCCGGACGAGCTTTACGAGCGTGTCCGCGGCCAGCTCTCGGAGAAGGAAGTCTCCGACCTCACCTTCTCGATCATGACCATCAATGCCTGGAACCGTGTCAGCATCGCCTTCAAGTCCGTGCCCGGCTCGGCAGACAAACTCTACGGTCTCGACAAGGCCGGCCTCAACTGAGGTCCGAAAGACACCCGCATTTCACCGACAACCACACGATGTCAGCACGGCTGACGGAGGAACGAGCATGAAAATCGTCATCATCGGCGGAACCGGCCTGATCGGTTCGAAGACCACCGAACGCCTTCGGTCAAAAGGCATTGAAGTGATCGCCGCCTCTCCCAATACCGGCGTCAACACGATCACCGGCGAGGGGCTGGCCGAAGCGCTGGCGGGAACGGATGTGGTTCTCGATCTCGCCAATTCCCCATCCTTTGAGGACAAGGTCGTTATGGAGTTCTTCGAGACCTCCGGCCGCAATCTGCTCGCCGCGGAAAAGGCGGCTGGCGTGAAGCACCACATCGCGCTCTCCGTCGTCGGAACGGACAAGCTCCAGGAAAGCGGATATTTCCGCGCCAAGCTGGCGCAGGAAAAGCTGATCCGCGAGGCCGGTATTCCCTACACGATCGTCCACTCAACTCAGTTCATGGAGTTCCTCGGCGGCATCGCGCAGTCCGCCCTGGTTGAGGACAAGGTTCATTTGTCGTCGGCCTTCGTGCAGCCCATCGCTTCCGACGATGTCGCGGATGCGATGGCCGACGTGGCGCTTGGCCCCCCGGTCAACGGTTTGATCGAGATCGCTGGACCAGAGCGTTTCCGGCTCAATGAACTGGTCGCCCGCTATCTGGAAGCAACGGGTGACACCCGACAGGTCGTTGCCGATCCCGAGGCCGAATACTTCGGCGCCCGACTGGAAGACCGCACGCTGGTTTCCGACAACAATCCGCGGCTCGGCAAGATCGGTTTCGAACAGTGGTTCGCCACCGCTCCTCGCAAGTAATTTACCTCTCCGCGGATATGAAAGACAACATCATGATCAGACACACAATTGCAGGAATGGTAATCGCAATCTTTGCCTCGGGAACCGCGACTGCACATGACGCACCGGGTGGCGGTTCAGCATCGAAGGTCACCCTCGTCTATGAACACGAGCTGCCGAATGTGCCGGGCAAAAGCATCAAGGGCGTCCTGGTAGAATACGGCCCAGGTGGGTACTCCGACGCGCATACGCATCCTGACAGCGCCTTCATCTACGCCACCGTGCTGGAAGGATCGATCCTCAGCCAGGTCAATGACGATCCGGTCAAGGAATACAAGGCTGGAGAACACTTCTCCGAACTGCCGGGCGACCGCCACGGTGTCAGCAAGAATGGCAGCGACACGAAACCCGCCAAGCTTCTCGCCGTCTTCGTGGTCGACACCGATCAAAAGGAACTGACCTACCCTATGAAGAAGTAGAGTTTCAGCCATGGACCGGATGCAGTCTGCGCATCCGGTCCCTTTGAGTTCTAAGTCTGGAGTGACCTGCCATGGCCCTTGACCTGTCCGCGTTGGCGTTCGCAATCGTCGATATTGTGGGGGTGCTCGGCATCCTTGTCTGGCATGTTCAGGGCAAGCATCGACCGACGGCGCGCCTTATCGTCCAGATCCTGTTCTTTGCGACAATGACCGCGACGTTTTTGTCGCAGGGGATCCTTCCGTTTCGCGTGACAACAGCTGAGATTGAAGGGCTAACCGCCTATCTCGGCAAATCCGCGCGCGTTCTCTGGTGGGTCCACCTCGCCTGGGCAACGATCGGCTTTGTACGCCTCTACATTGCGCTCGACCGCCGGCCGCAGGAGGCACGATTGATACAGGATCTGATTGTCGCCGGTGTTTATCTGGGCGTGGCGCTTTCCATTATCGGCTTCGTGTTCGGCGCACCGATCGGAACGCTCGTCGCCACCTCCGGCGTGGTTGCCATCATCCTCGGGCTTGCTCTCCAGAACACCTTGGGCGACCTGTTCTCCGGCGTGGCCCTCACATTGGGTCGCCCGTTTACGATCGGCGACTGGATCCAGCTAGGCGACGGCACAGAGGGACGCGTCATCCAGAACAACTGGCGCTCGACACAGATCCTGACGCCGGCACATAATGTTGTTGTTCTCCCCAACAGCGCACTCGCCAAACTCAGTCTCACCAACCTGACGCGACCGGATGAATCGCACCTCGTCGTATTGGCCATCCGCATTGCAGCCGACCGACAGCCATCCGCCATTGAAGCAATTTTGGTGTCTGCACTGGAGGATTGCCGGTTCATTGTTCAGGAGCCCAAGCCCGTCGTGGCGTTCAAGGGCATTGATGCGATCGCAATCGATGTCGAATTGCTGTTCCGCGTGACCAGCCCTGCCAACCGAGTGCCGGCGCGCAACGAGATCATCGACGTCGTCAGCCAACAATGCGCGACCCAGGGTCTTGGCTTTGCAATGCCGGCACAAGCCTATCTCGTCGTGCCCAGCCTTGGCGACAAGATGGAGAAATCTGGATCGGTCGGCGGCCTACCCTGCGCGCTTTAGCACCCAGTCGAAGGTTCCGGCCCAGATGCCCGGGTCGATCTCCTGCTCCAGCGTTTTCCCAAGGTCGGCAAACGTAGCCTTCCGGAGCGCCGTCCGCCACGCTTCGTCAGCTTCCCACATGATCCGTGCAATCGCACACGAACCGCTGTCACAGAAGCCCTTGGGTCGGCACGGGTTGTTGGCGCGGATGTTCTGACAGACGAAGGTCCGACCGCTCCCTTCCACTGCTTCGACGACATCAAGAAATGTCAGCTCTGCCGGTGCCCTTGCCAGGCGATAGCCGCCCGAAGGGCCAAGCGTCGTATGAACAAGGCCTGCCTGTGACAGGCTCTGAAGTGCCTTTGAAAGATATTCCTTCGGAAGCCCATGCAGCTCTGCCAGCGCCTTGGTCGACAGATATCGCCCGTCAGGCAGGCCTGCGAGAATCGCGCAACAGTGGAGTGCCCATTCGACTTGGCTTTTGAGTATCATGCGACGGGGACCTCGGATTGCAATTAAGGATACATGGTATCCCTATCTTGAATGCCTGTAAATGCGGCCCGGTGCTGTATGGACGGCTATCCCGAGAGGAATCGCCGTCCATTGCCTGCGTGCTTTATAGGCTCAGTCCAAACGATCACCCAGTGACAGGCCGGTCAATTGCTCCGAAAGCAGCCAGAGCCGTTCAGCTGCCTGTGGGTCCATGGCCCAAGGCGCCACGCCTTTGCTGCCATCCGTTTCCGCCTGCGGCAGGGCGACCTCGCAATCTTCGCAGTAGACACCGCCGATACCGTCGAGTTCGGGCCGCGTTGCTGCCCAGACG
>NZ_LMNZ01000025.1:0-197 GCF_001423445.1 Rhizobium sp. Leaf311
CCTCGCCTTAGGGGCCGGCTAACCCTGCGCAGATTAACTTTACGCAGGAACCCTTGGACTTTCGGCGAGAGTGTCTTTCACACTCTTTGTCGTTACTCATGTCAGCATTCGCACTTCCGATACCTCCAGGACCCCTCACGGATATCCCTTCACAGGCCTACGGAACGCTCCGCTACCGCGTGATCCTTGCAGATCAC
>NZ_LMNZ01000025.1:343-530 GCF_001423445.1 Rhizobium sp. Leaf311
TTGTTTAGACCAGTGAGCTGTTACGCTTTCTTTAAAGGATGGCTGCTTCTAAGCCAACCTCCTGGTTGTTTTGGGATTCCCACATCCTTTCCCACTTAGCCACGAATTGGGGGCCTTAGCTGTTGGTCAGGGTTGTTTCCCTCTCCACGACGGACGTTAGCACCCGCCGTGTGTCTCCCGAGCAGTA
>NZ_LMNZ01000025.1:647-1644 GCF_001423445.1 Rhizobium sp. Leaf311
ATAGCTTTCGCGGAGAACCAGCTATTTCCGAGTTTGATTGGCCTTTCACCCCTAGCCACACGTCATCCAAGACCTTTTCAACGGGCACTGGTTCGGACCTCCAGTGGGTGTTACCCCACCTTCATCCTGCACATGGCTAGATCACTCGGTTTCGGGTCTAAAGCAACGAACTGAACGCCCTGTTCAGACTCGCTTTCGCTGTGCCTACACCTACCGGCTTAAGCTTGCTCGTTACTTTAAGTCGCTGACCCATTATACAAAAGGTACGCGGTCACTCAGGACGAACCTTGAGCTCCCACTGTTTGTAAGCATCCGGTTTCAGGAACTGTTTCACTCCCCTCGTCGGGGTGCTTTTCACCTTTCCCTCACGGTACTTGTTCGCTATCGGTCGCTGAGGAGTACTTAGGCTTGGAGGGTGGTCCCCCCATGTTCAGACAGGATTTCACGTGTCCCGCCCTACTCGAGTCCTGGCAATCGTCCGTCCCGTACGGGGCTGTCACCCATCTCGCCGGCCATTCCAGACCGTTCCGGTAAACTAAAGCCAGGCACTGGCCTGATCCGCGTTCGCTCGCCACTACTGACGGAGTCTCGTTGATGTCCTTTCCTCCGGGTACTTAGATGTTTCAGTTCCCCGGGTTCGCTTCAAACCCCTATGGATTCAGGATTTGATACCTTCATCTGACCAATTGTAGTGAAGCCGCAGACCAAAATCTGCGACCACAATACAAAAGGTCGAAGGTGGGTTTCCCCATTCGGAAATCCCTGGATCAAAGCTCGTTCGCAGCTCCCCAAGGCTTATCGCAGCGTACCACGTCCTTCATCGCCTCTCAGCGCCAAGGCATCCACCGAATGCTCTTAAGGCACTTGATCGCTCTCATGATCGATGTTCGCTGACCGGAAGCCGCATCAAGCGGCCACGGTCACGTCACGGTCACAAAAAGACCGGTCACCATCCCCTTTCGAGAACGATGACCTTATGCTTGCCGAACATGACCGC
>NZ_LMNZ01000025.1:1773-1912 GCF_001423445.1 Rhizobium sp. Leaf311
TGCACGCGCAGCAAAACCTGTGTCTTCCGGATATCCCCAACGCCCAGCGGCAGCTCAAGCCCCAGGGTAAACCCTAAGGCGGCGCCTTTGGTGGAGCCAGTCGGGATCGAACCGACGACCTGATGCTTGCAAAGCAACC